>CAZLCX010000038.1:0-18784 GCA_964558325.1 uncultured Halanaerobiaceae bacterium
ATTGGTGAATTGTATTAGAGAATAAATGCAGGAATTTCTTAGTTTTTATTGAATTATATAAATATTAACACCATTAATTAAAAATTATTAATATAGAGCAAGAAGCAGGAGGTGAATATTGAACTGATTGGATAAATATTTCTTAAAACTATTGACATTATAAAAATCAGGGGAATTTCATGGAGGTTATAAAAATGGATAAACAGCAGGCAGAATTATTTCCTAGATTCATTGCAGCTTTGATTGATGGAGTAATCGGCTGGGTCTTTGCAGTAGTTCCAATTATTGGTCCGATTATTACTTCAATTTATATTTTATTAAAAGATGCTTTACCATATCAAATATCAGGAGAGGCTAAGTGGAAAAATAAAAGTGTTGGCAAATATATTATGAGTCTTGAAGTAGCCTGTGAGAAGGCAGATTTAGTCGATACAAACATATCTGCTAAAAGAAATATTCCATTGACTATTGGTAGTTTTATTGCGATTATTCCAGTTTTAGGCTGGGTGATTGGCCCGATTGTTGGGATGGTTTTTTTAATAATTGAGTTAGTCTTAATATTTACAGATGATAAGCGGCAGAGGCTTGGTGATCGCTGGGCCGATACAATAGTTATTGCTAGTCGTGAGGTTGAAGAGATCGAAGAAGATATAGAAAAAGATAAGAATAAAGAGGATGAAGAAGATAAGGTAAAAGATAAAACAGAAGATAGTGGAAAAGATATTAACAGAGATAAGGAATTTTAAGTATTCAGTAAGCTTGAGCCAGGGCTGTCAGAAGAATTAGTTCTTATTTTGTTTTAATATATTTAAGACTGAATTTTATTCTTTAAATATAGTACCCTTATTTTATATAAATGAACAAATCAAAAAACCCCCTGCCAGATTAATGGTAGGGGGTTTCACGTTTTCTGCTTTATATTAAAGTATTATATACTTATTTATATAGCAACAACGTTTTCAGCTTGTGGTCCGCGGTCGCCTTCGACTACCTCGAACTCAACGTCCTGGCCGTCTTCTAGACTTTTAAAACCGTCAGACTGAATTGCTGAGAAGTGTACGAATACGTCGTCACCAGATTCTCTTTCAATAAAACCGAAACCTTTTTGATCATTAAACCATTTGACTGTACCTGTGTAAATCATTAAAATAAATTCCTCCTATTTTCTAGATTGGACGATGAAACTAGATTTTGTGTCCAACGAAGATAAGTATAACACAGGTCAAGATGCCTGTCAACTTTTCGAAGAATAATTATAGACACCACAAATAAATCATGCCATAATTAGTCCATTATTTAAACTGATTTTTTATAGCAGCTTAGGTTTAATAACGGAATTACTTAACAGAAGATTTTTTGGATTTACTTATAATGATTAAGAAAAAAGAATGAGTAAAAATATTTTAAATATAAAAATAGGAAAGATGATAATAAACTTTAAAAAAGTAGGGGAGAAAGCATTATTAGTATTTACTAGCCATCTTCTCCAATTGCACTTACAGGACAGGAAGCTAAAGCAGAATCACACTGGGCTTTCTCTTCATCATTATCTGGCTGCTTAAAAACATAGGCATAATCACCATCATCTGTCATTTTAAAATTTTCTGGAGCTTCCCCAACACAAACTTCACAGGCAATACAGGTTTCATCTACATAATAGGGTCCAGACACATTTTCAGAAACTTTACTGGCTGCATCTGCCATTATTATAATCCTCCTCTTAATCTTCCTCCCCTAAAGTAATAATACAATTACCTGTCTCCGGTTTCAAGCAATATTTATTAGATATCAAACTTAAATATAAAAATATATTTGTTAGCATATAACTTGAATTAATGGATTATGAAATTTAAATAATGGAAGCTTTATTTTTTTCCAAAATAATTTTGTACTATCTTTGCTAAATCCTTTGACAAATATTCTGAATTATAATATAATTAAGACATGCTTAACTTAACCCTTAAATTAAAGCTTGAATTAACAAATAAAGGATGATTTATATGAACAGTTATTATGCAGGAACATCTAAAGGCCTGGGAAACAGTAACTTACTTGAAATTTTTAAATTAATTTACCAGTCAGAAGAGATTACCAGAGTTGAATTGGTTAAAAAGAGTCAATACAGTTCTGGTACTATCTCGAACCATGTTAACACTTTAATTGAAAAAGGATTGGTAATAGAAAAAGAAAAGTCATTTTCCCGAGGGGGTCGCAAACCTGTAATTTTAGAAATTAATCCAAAAAAATATTACATATTAGCCGGACAGATTGGTGTTAATACAATAGAAATATTTCTGCTAAATCTTGTGTTAGATACTTTAGAAAAAACAGAAATTGAAATTCCAGCAAAAAATAGTTATCAATTTACTATAGATTTTATTAATCAGCAGCTTAATAAGTATATCAATAATTATAATTTATCTATTGAAAATACTTTAGGTCTTGGTATTTCAGCTCCTGCTTTAGTTGATATACATAATGGAGTAATTAAATTTGCCCCCAATTTAAAATGGCATGATAAAAATATAATTGATGATTTAAAAATCGGTTTAGAAATTCCCTGTTTTTTAGGTAATGATGCAAAATTAGGAGCTATTGGCGAAAAATCTTTAAAAGAAAATGAGGCAAGTAATCTTGTCTATGTTGAGATTAATGAAGGTATTGGTTGTGGCATAATTATTAATGATGAAGTTTATCTAGGTAGCAGTGATAATGCCGGCGAGTACGGACATGTTGTTATAGATCATGATGGCCCTGCCTGTCACTGTGGGAATTATGGCTGCTGGGAAACTTTAGCCTCTGAGAATTTTGTTGAAAGGACCTGGGCTCAAAAGACAGGTGAAAAAAAATCTAAAGATGAAATTTATAAGCTAGGAAAAAGTGGAGACAAAAGGGCAATTAATATATTTGATGAAGTCGGAACTAATATTGGATTAGGAATAGCCAATATAGTTAATGGCTTAAGCCCGAATAGAATAATTATCGGTGGTAATATCTTAAAAATAAAAGAATTTATCGAAACTCCTATAAAAGAAAAGGCAGAGGAAAAATCATTGAAGATAACTTTTAAAAATGTTGATATAGATTTTTCCAGGTATAATGGTTTATCTGAAGTCTTTGGAATTGGACATTTAATAATTGATCAATGTCTGGAAATTAATTAGAGGAGGACTTTTTAGATATGGATATTAATAAATTAATTAAAAAAATGAATTTAAAAGAGAAGGTAGCCCAACTAGGCTCTTTTAGTCCTGAAAGAGTAATGAAAAAGAGGAAATTTTCAAAGGAGAAGGCAGACAAATTTATAAAAGATGGGATTGGCCAGATCTCAAGAGTGGCTGGGGCAACTGATCTTTCACCTGAAGAAGCCGCAAATGTCTATAATGATTTACAGAAATACCTTAAAGAAGAAACAAGACTTGGCATACCTGCTATAGTTCATGAAGAATGCCTGAGCGGCTTCATGGGCAAAGGTGGAACTACATATCCTCAGGCTATTGGAATGGCCAGTAGCTGGAACCCTTCCTTATTAAATGAAATGAGTAATCAGATTAGGATACAGATGCGGGCAACTGGAGCAACCCAGGCGCTTTCACCTCTGGCAGATTTAGGCAGAGACCCTCGCTGGGGTAGAATAGAAGAGACATATGGTGAAGATCCTTATCTTGCTGCTGAGATGGCAAATGCCTATGTGAGTGGGTTGCAGTCCGATAATCTAAAAAACGGTGCCATAGCCACTTTAAAACATTTTGCAGGCCATGGCTC
The DNA here is from genome assembly GCA_964558325.1 of uncultured Halanaerobiaceae bacterium. Classification (GTDB taxonomy): domain Bacteria; phylum Bacillota; class Halanaerobiia; order Halanaerobiales; family Halarsenatibacteraceae; genus Halonatronomonas. The sequence continues at coordinate 3,766 of CAZLCX010000038.1, forward strand.
CTGTGAAGGCGGTAGAAATCATGCTCCAGTCAATGTTTCAGAAAAAGAATTCAGGGAAACTTTTCTTTTTCCCTATGAAGCAGTAATTAGAGAAAGAGGAGTTGGTTCTATTATGAATGCCTATCATGATGTTGACGGCATACCAGCTGCCTCTTCAAAGAAGTTGTTAACAGATATTCTAAGAGGTGAATGGGAGTTTGATGGAATTGTAGTCTCTGACTATTTTAGCATAAATATGCTCCATACTGATCACAGAGTTGCTAAAAGCCAGAAGATGGCTGCAGTAATGGCCTTAGAAGCAGGCCTTGATATTGAATTACCAAATACCGATTGTTATGAATATTTGATTGAAGCTGTTGAAGAAGGTCTTCTTTCTGAAGCAGTAATCGACCAGGCGGTCCGGCGCCATTTAAAAACCAAGAAAAAATTAGGTTTGTTCGAAAATAGATTTGTAGATGAGGCTAAAGTAAGTGCAGTATTTGAGACTTCAGAGCAGAGAGAGCTTGCCAGAAAAGCTGCAGGGGAATCATTTGTGCTCCTGAAAAATGAAAATGATTTATTACCATTAGATAAAGATTTATCCTCAATTGCAGTTATTGGGCCTTCTGCTGATAATACCAGGAATATGCTTGGAGATTATGCTTATAGTGCTCATGTTGAGAGTAAAGAAGATGCAATTCCAATAGTAAGTATCCTAGATGGAGTTAAAAATAAATTATCAGATCAGGTAGAAATAAATTATGCCCAGGGCTGTCCTGTTATCGATGAAGATAGATCAGGTTTTGCTGAAGCAATAGAACTAGCTGAAAAATCAGAAGTAGCAGTAATGGTTTTAGGCGGTAAATCAGGCTTAGCCAATGTTATTGAAGAGGAAGATGATGGCGGTAATATAGATGAAGAAGGTTTTTATGGCCTTGATAATATGACATTTAGTACTACTATTAAAAATATCACCGATACCGCCGGGGAACATAATGATAGAACAGATCTAGAACTTCCTGGTCTTCAATTAGAACTTCTTAAAGAAATTGAAGCGACAGGTACTCCAGTAGTTCTGGTTTTAATTAACGGCAGGCCTCTTTCAATTAATTGGGCTCAGGATAATATCCCGGCGATTATTGAAGCCTGGCTGCCAGGAGAAGAAGGCGGCAATGCCTTAGCCGATATTATTTTTGGAGATGAAAATCCAGCTGGTAAACTGCCAGTATCAATTCCTAAAAACACAGGGCAGCTGCCAATTAATTATAACCGAAAGTCAATGTCACATAATAGAGATTATATTTTTAAAGATAATCGGCCGCTATATCCATTTGGTTTCGGTTTAAGTTATACTGATTTTAAATATAGCAATTTAAAGATAGATCAAAAACAGGTTAAATCTCTGGCTGATATTAAAATAGAATTTGAGCTTAAGAACACAGGACAGAGGGCTGGAGCAGAGGTAGCTCAATTATATATTAATGACCCCTATGCCAGTAGAACAAGGCCTATCAAAGAACTTAAAGGTTTTAAAAAGGTATATTTAGAGCCTGGTGAAAGCAAAAAGATAGAATTTACATTAAATACAGAACAGCTGGCATTTTATAGTCCGGAGGATGAACTAATAGTTGAAGCAGGTAAATATAATATTATGATTGGAAGTTCCGCAGAAGATATTGAATTAAATGATGTTATAGAAGTTAAGGAAACTAAAGCAATAAGTCAATATTATAGAAAATATTTTACAAAGACAGCTGTAAAGTAAAATTTCAGAGGAGGATAAAAAATGACAGAGATATTTGATTTTGCAGAAAAAATAAAACACGAAGGGCCGGATTCTAAAAACCCCCTGGCTTTCAAGCACTATAACCCGGATAAAATTATTGGAGACAAAAAGATGTCAGAGCAGCTCAGGTTCTCAGTGGCCTACTGGCATACAATGACAGAAAAAGGCACAGATCCCTTTGGTAACCCAACAATGGTCAGGCCCTGGGATAAATACTCAGATCCTTTAGATAAAGCAAAAGCTAAAGTAGAAGCCGGTTTTGAATTTATGAACAAATTAGGTGTAGAGTATTTCTGCTTCCATGATATAGATGTGGCTCCTGGTGGCTCAACTTTAAGAGAATCCAATAAAAATCTTGATATTATAGTAGATTTAATCGAGCAGCATATGGAAGAGACAGGTATTAAGCTTCTCTGGGGGACAACAAATCTATTCAGCCATCCAAGGTTTATGCATGGGGCAGCAAGTTCTCCCTATGCTGATATCTTTGCCTATGGAGCAGCTAAAGTCAAAAAGGCTATCGAGGTAACCAATCGACTTGGCGGTCAAAACTATGTATTCTGGGGTGGCAGGGAAGGTTATGAAACCCTTTTAAATACTGATATGGCTTTAGAGCAGGATAATCTGGCCAGATTTTTTGAAATGGCCGTCGATTTCAAAAAAGAAATAGGTTTTGATGGTCAATTCCTGTTAGAACCAAAGCCAAAAGAACCGACCAAACATCAATATGATTTCGATGCAGCCAATTGTATTGCCTTTTTAAGAGGTTATGGCCTGGATGATCATTTCAAATTAAATCTTGAAGCAAACCATGCAACTTTAGCCGGCCATACCTTCCAGCATGAGCTAAGATATGCCAGGATTAATGATATGTTAGGCAGTGTTGATGCCAACCAGGGAGATATGCTTTTAGGCTGGGATACTGATCAATTCCCATCAAACCTATACATCGCAACTTTAGCAATGTATGAGATCCTAAAAAATGGAGGACTTAAGTCAGGTGGACTAAATTTTGATGCAAAAGTTAGAAGGCCATCCCATACCTTAAAAGATTTATTCCATGGTCATATTTTAGGTATGGATACCTTTGCCAGGGGCTTAGAAGTTGCCCATAGCCTTTTAGATTCTGGCGAAATAGAAGAATTTATTGCAGAGAGATATTCAAGCTATAAATCCGGTATTGGTTCGAAGATAGTTAATAAGGAAGTCGGGTTTAAAGAACTTGAAGATTATATTATAGACAAAAAGGATAGTGAATTAACAGTTGATTCCGGTCAGCAGGAAAAGCTTGAAAGTATTTTAAACCGCCATCTATTGCAGGCATAGGAGTTGAAACTTATATGGAATTTTTAATTGGGCTCGATATTGGTACCAGTGCAGCTAAAGGAATTTTAATAGACAAAGCTGGCAGGCTTAAAGGTGAGGCCAGCTCGAACTATTCTGTTAGTAATCCACAGGCTGGCTGGTCTGAACAGGATCCTGAAGACTGGTGGCAGGCAACTCTTGAAGTCTTAAAAAAGCTGCAGTCTATCGTTACTGAAAATAATGGAGAAATTGCTGGTATTAGTTTTTCCGGTCAGATGCATAGTTCAGTCTTTTTAGATAAGGATGATGAAGTTATTAGACCGGCCATTCTCTGGAGTGATACAAGAACTTCAGCAGAATGCCAGGAGATAGAAAAATTAGCAGGTGGACGGGAAAAATTAATTGAGATGACAGGTAATAAGGCTTTAGAAGGTTTTACAGCTCCAAAAGTCCTCTGGTTAAAGAATAATGAGCCGGAAAATTACGATAAGGTTGAAAGCCTTCTACTCCCTAAAGATTATATTAGATACAGGTTAACTGGCAAAAAAGCTATGGACTTATCTGATGCTGCCGGAACTTTAATGTTAAATGTTAAAAAAGGTGAATGGCATGTGGAGTTACTTGAAAAACTGGGTATTAATCCAGATATATTACCCCCATTGCTAAATTCAACAGAAGTAGCAGGCGAAATTAATTCCCAATCGGCTGAATTAACTGGAATACCAGAGGGCACAACTGTTGTTGCAGGCGGGGCAGATAATGCCTGTGGGGCAGCAGGCAGTGGCATGGTTGAAGAGGGACAGGTAATGGTAAGCATAGGTTCATCAGGTGTTATTTTAGCGCCAGCTGATAAATATCAGGCTGTGTCAGGAGGCAAACTCCATCTCTTTAACCATTCAGCTGCAGGCAAATATTATTATATGGGTGTAATGCTGGCAGCAGGCCAGGCTTTAAGCTGGTATATGGATAATGTTTTACCTGAAGGCTGGGATTATAAAAAGTTAAACGCTGAAACAGCAGAGATTCCAGCTGGAAGTGAAAACCTTATCTTTCTGCCATATTTAAATGGTGAAAGAACCCCCCATGCCGATGCTAATGCCAGGGCTGTCTTCTTTGGGCTGTCAGCACTTCATAATAAGGCCCATATGGCAAGGGCAGTTATGGAAGGAGTTACTTTTGGCCTCAGAGATTCTCTGGAGTTAATTCAAGACAACGGTATTGATGTTAAGACTGTTAGAGCCATTGGTGGGGGAGCAAAAAGCAAGGTCTGGCAGCAGATAATAGCTGATATTTTTAATAAACCAGTAGAACTCCTTGAAATTGAAGAAGGACCAGCTTATGGGGCAGCCCTGATAGCTGGGGTTGGAGCAGGAATTTATAACAGTTTAGAAGAGGCAAATCAGGAATTAATTAAGGTTAAAGAAGTTATTCAACCTGATCCTGAAAAAGCAAAAAAATATAATGAATTATATCATATATATAGGGGATTGTATCCTGCTTTAAAAGAAAGTTATAAGAGTTTAAATGTTTAATCTGGAGGAGGCAGCAGGTTAATGAACCTGTGACTCATATATAATTTTCAAAAAATTCTAAAAGGAGTGGTTAGTTTATGAAAAAACGTTGGATGTTGTTAGCAGTTTTGTCACTGGCGCTTGTATTTACCCTTGTTTCTAGTGATGCTGTAATGGCTCAGGATAGTCCTACGACTAGAGAAGAGACTGTTATTTACACTGGGGTTAGTTGGGCACCCCCGAACAACTGGAATCCGCTTTATCATAATCCACAGGCGGGTACAATTGGATTAATGTATGAACCTCTATTCCATTACAATCCTCATTCTGGAGAATGGACACCATGGTTAGCAGAGGAAGAAGGCGAGTGGATTGAAGATGATGTATTTTCTGTTCAATTGAGAGAGGAACCAACTTTTCATGATGGGACTCCCTTAACTGCAGAAGATGTTAAATTTACTTTTGATATTGCTAATGAAGTAGATTTGTATTATTCATCAATCTGGAATTATTTAGATGAAGTTGTAGTAGTTAATGAACATGAAGTAGAATTTCATTTTGAAACTCCTAACTATCAGCAATGGCAAACCTATCTTTATAATCAGCCTATAGTTCCAAAGCATATTTTTGATGAATTTGATAGAGATGATATTTCGAGTTTATCTAATGAGGAAGGCATAGGTAGTGGACCATTCACTTATAGTGAAGCTTTAGAAGATAGAATGATCTGGGAAAGAGTGGATGACTGGTGGGGGAATGATATTCATGGTCAGCCTGAACCTCGCTATATAGAAGATTTATTAGTCTACGGAAATAATATTGCTCTTGGTATGTTACTTCAGGGAGAACTAGATGTCTCTAATAACTTTTTACCAGGGACACCAGAAATTGTTAATACACCTGAATATAATGTAACCACTTATTATGAGGAAGAGCCTTATCATGTATCAGGGAATACAGGCTTGTTATATTTAAATACAACTAAACCTGGTTTAGATGATCCTGATTTTAGAAGAGCACTGGCTTATGCACTGGATACAGAGGAGATTATTGAGAGGACCTATCAGGGTGCCGCTCTACCTGCAGATCCAAGTGGTTTATTTGGTGCCTGGGCAGAATATAGAAGTGAAGAAGTTGTAGATGAATATGGTTTTGAATTTGATAGAGAACATGCTCGCGAATTATTGGATGAAGCCGGTTTTGAAGATACCAATGATGATGGCTGGAGGAATACTCCTGATGGTGAAGATATTGAGTTATCTCTTCAGGTTCCTGCCGGTTGGAGTGACTGGGAAAATATAATGAGAATTGTTGATGAACAGCTAAGAGAAGTTGGTATTCATACAGAACTTGATTTCACAGATCAAACTGTTTATAATGATGATCTCTGGAATGCTGATTTTGATATAGCATTTAACGATTATCAGACTCAGATAAGTGGTACTCCATACACTTATTTTGAAGCTGTAGCAACTGAAGATATTGATGGCGAACAGGCCACTAATGGTAACTTTGGTCGTTATGATAATCAGGAAGTCTTTGATTTAATTACTGAATTTAATAGGGTTCCTACTGATTCAGAAGAAGCCTATGAGACCGCAGCAGAAATTCAGGAACATCTTTTAAGAGATATGCCTGTTATTCCTATAATGTTAAATCCAACTTATTCGCAGGCCTTAGAAACTTATTGGAAAAACTGGCCTACTGAAGATAATCCAACTGGTATAGCTGTTGGTTGGGCTGGATTGTGGCAGATGGGTGGAGTAGAAACAATTCTTAATCTTGAGTCAGCTGAGTAAAATTATTACAGAGAAATAAGCCAGCACAGGCCTGGTATTGCCAGGTCTGTGCTATATATATAATTAGATTTTAGAAAGGAGCTTAAATGCATGAAAAAATATTTCACTAAAAAATTAATCATATATCTAATAACATTTTTAGTTGCCGTAACCCTTAATTGGTTAGCCCCCAGATTAATTCCTGGAAATCCTATCGATACAATGCTGGCAACCTATACAGGCCCATCAGAAGGAAGAGCAGTCTTAGAGCAGCAGTTAATTTCCTCATTTGGATTAGAAGGAAACCTTTTTGAGCAGTATATTACTTTTTGGCAGCATTTACTTCAGGGGGATTTAGGACAGAGTATAACAATGTATCCTCGTCAGGTTATAGATATTGTTCAAAGTAATATTGTATATGACATAGTGGTTTTGTTTCCTGCAATAATACTTAGCTGGATAGTTGGCAATAAAATTGGAGCTAAGGCTGGTGATGATGAAAATACTGATAAGTTTTTAATGCCTTTTATTTATGCTCTTATTTCATCACCTTATTTTTGGTTTGCAATTATTGTTGTTTATATATTTTCTTTTAGACTCGGGTTATTTCCATCCTCGCAGGCCTATAGTGGAGGAGTTCGGCCAGCTTTCAATTTGGATTTTATTTTAGTATTTTTAAGACATTGGTTCCTACCTTTTTTAACAATGTTTTTGATAACCCTTGGTCAGTGGGCTATTGGCATGAGAAATATGGTTATTTATGAGCTTAAAACTAATTATGCAAATTATATGAGGTCATCAGGGGCAAAAGATAAATTAATTAGAAAATATGCTTTTAGAAATGGCGTATTGCCACAGGTTACAGGTTTTGCAATTCAGCTTGGTCAGGTTGTATCTGGTGCAATTCTGGTCCAGGAAGTTTTTAACTATCCAGGTTTAGGTAGATTGATGTTAGAAGCAGTTCAAAGACAGGATTTCTTTTTATTGCAGGGCGCTTTCCTTGCTTTGATTTCAATGGTTTTAGTTGCAAATTTCGTAGTAGATATAATCTATATGTTCATTGACCCTAGGATTAGGGTTTCTTATTCAGAGGAGGGTAAATAATGGCAGGTAGATTATTAGCAAAATTAAAAGAAAATGAGAATTTATATTTTGTTATTACTAATAAAAAAATAATGTTTGGGATCACTTTATTCCTGGCAGTCTGTTTATTTGCTGTTATTGGTCCATTTTTTGCTAATTATGGAGTGGGAGAATATGTAGGTCCTGCAGCACCAGCAAGTTTAGCAGCACCTTCCCTGGATAATCCTTTTGGCTTAACAGTTAATGGTTATGATGTTTATTCGAGAACAGCTTATGGTTTAAGAGCAACAATTCAGGTAGGTTTTATTGGCAGTATTTTAGCGAGTACAATTGGTATAATTATTGGTTTAATAGCTGGTTATAATGGTGGTTGGATTGATGAAATATTAATGGGAATCACCAATATAGTACTTACTTTTCCACAGCTGGCAATTCTTATCGTAATTGCAGGATTTTTACCTTATAGAAGTATAATTCATATGGCATTTTTGGTTGGTTTAATAATCTGGCCCTGGACTGCAAGAGCAGTTAGATCTCAGACTCTATCAATAAAAAATGAGGAACATGTAAACCTATCAAGAATTACTTCGAATAATATTTTTAGTATTCTATTTGAAGATATAGCTGCAAATATGCTCTCATATATATTTATGGTTTTTATTCAGCAGTTTTTAGGTACAATAATGGCAACTGTTGGACTGGAATTTCTTGGATTGGGACCTACCAGAGGAGTTTCATTAGGTATGGTCATGAGAAATGCACTCCAGGAAGGGGCACTTTATTTAGATTACTGGTGGTGGGCTATTCTGCCAGGTTTGTTTATTCTATTGATGCTATTCTCTCTATATTATATAAATACAGGGCTTGACAAAATATTTAATCCAGAGTTAAGGGAGATGTAATTTATGCCTGAGAATGTTCTAGAACTAAATAATTTAACAGCTTATTACAAAATTTTAAAAGGTGATGTAAAAGCTTTAGATGGAATTACTCTAAACATTGAAAGAGGTGAGATATTAGGGATCGCCGGTGAATCTGGTTGCGGTAAAAGTACATTAGCCAAAACTTTAATTAATCGAGAGGAACCATTAACCTATATTTCTGGTTCAGCGGTATTAAACGATGAAGATATTATGGCGATTTCTGAGAAAGAATTTAGAAAAAGAAAATTGAAGAATATTGCAATCATCCCCCAGTATGCATTAGATGCTTTTAGTCCAACAAAAAAGGTTAAAACTCATATTAAAGATTTGGTGAGAGAACATCAAATAAAAGTAAATAATGAATTTTGGGATAAAGTCAAGGAACGTTTTAAACTTGTAAACCTTGCCCCAAAAGTACTTGATAAATATGCAATGGAGCTTTCAGGTGGTATGAAACAGAGAGTTATAATGATTATATCTTCAATTTTAGACCCTGATTTAATGATTGCTGATGAAATTACTTCGGCATTAGATGTGACCTCACAGAGGTTTGTCACTAATATGCTTGCTAATTTAAGGGATAAAGATATAATTGGGTCGGCAATTTTTATTACCCATGATCTGGCCATTATGTATCAGATAGCAGATAGGATAATGGTGATGTATGCAGGTCATGTTGCTGAAATTGGCCCGGCTGACACTATTATGCATAATCCAAGCCACCCCTACACTGAAGCTTTGATTTCTTCTTTACCCCGGATTGGGATTCAGCATAAAGATCAAAGGCTTAGAGGTATCAGAGGAACCCCACCAGACTTAATTGATATAGGTCCTGGTTGTCGATTCAGGTTTAGATGTAAATATAGTACTGAAAAATGTGAAGAGACACCTGTGCGGGAGAAGATAGGGAAACGACATTATGTTTATTGCTGGCATCATGAAAATGTAGGAAGTGATAAAGATGAGAAATAAAGGGGAAAATGATATTTTACTATCTGTTGAAGGTTTAAGCAAATATTTTTATAGTGGTATAATTAACAAAGATGTAACTATTGGGGCCAAAGATGTTTCCTTTGATGTGAGGAAGGGAGAAATTTTATCTTTGATTGGAGAAAGTGGAAGTGGAAAGACAACGATTGGTAAAATGATTTTGAAATTGCTGGAACCTTCTGAGGGCAAGATATATTATAAAGGTCAGGATATAACTCAAGTGAAATCGAAAGCAGAGAAACAAAAATATTATCGCAATGTTCAGGGAGTTTTTCAGGACCCATTTTCTACTTTTAATTCATTATTTAGAGCTAGAAGAATTTTTGACATGGTTTTTAAAACATTTATGCCAGATGTTAAAAATAAAGAAGAAATGATTTTAAAATCTATAGATGAGGTTAATATTACTCCTGAATTACTTAATAAATATCCGCATCAATTAAGTGGTGGACAACTTCAGAGACTTTTGATTGCAAGGGCTCTTTTGTTGGATGTTGATATTCTAATTGCAGATGAGTTAATTAGTATGCTGGATGCTTCAACTAGAATGGGAATATTAAATCTTCTGATTGATATCTGTAAAGACAGGGGTATGGCAATTATTTTTATTACCCATGACTTAAATTTAGGTTATTATATTAGTGATCATACTCTGATATTACGTGAAGGTAGGCTGGTTGAGAGAGGCGACACTAAGAAAATTTATGAGAATCCAGTTCATCCATATACTCAGATGCTTTTTGAATCAGTACCTGACAGGAAGGAAAAATGGGATAGGAAAGAAGAGTTTTTACCGGAACAGATTAATGATGTTGTTAACAAGTTTTATAAAAATAATAATAAGACTGGCTTCCAATCAGTAGAAGAAAATCATCATGTATTATATGGTAAGTAGTTTAAAAGGGAACTGAAAAGGTAACTTATATTGCTACTAAAGCAGGTAGGTGGCTGAATCCACCTATTGCAGAAGGTTAAAATTGAAATAACTTAAGTCCCTTATCTGAAGATCTTTCAGATGAAACCATGAAAGAAGTTAATAGAATTTATGATAAGTATATCATTGATAGCGTTAATTATCTCTGGTAACCAGAAAGGATGAAATATATGTCAGAATTTAATGTACCTGAGTATAAACTTTCTGAAGATTTTATTTTCGGAACAGCAACTTCTTCCTATCAGATAGAAGGAGCCTGGGATCAAGATGGCAAAGGTGAATCTATTTGGGATCGTTTTTCTCATCAGAAAGGAAATGTTTTAAATGAAGATACTGGCGATGTAGCTTGTGATCATTATAATCGTTTCAAAGAAGATATTGCTTTAATGAAAAAGTTAAATTTAGACTCTTATAGATTTTCTATTTCATGGCCCCGGGTTTTACCTAAAGGATATGGAGAAGTTAATCAGGCGGGTTTAGATTTTTATAAAGAACTGGTAGATGAACTACTGGCAGCAGATATTGAACCAGCAATTACTCTTTATCACTGGGATCTTCCCCAGGCACTTCAGGAAGAAGGAGGATGGGAAAATAGAGATACTGTAAATTATTTTGTAGAATATGCTGAATTACTCTTTAAAGAACTTGGAGATAAAGTAGATAAATGGATTACTCATAATGAGCCCTGGGTAACTTCCTTTTTAGGTAATTATTTTGGCGAGCATGCTCCTGGAAAAAATGATCTTTCAGCTGCAATCCAGGTAGCTCATAATATATTAACTTCACATGGAAAAGCAGTCAAAAAATTTAGAGAGATGAATCTATCTGGAGAAATAGGCATTACCCTTGATTTACATGCAATCTATCCAGTTAGTCAGACTGAAGCGGACATTGAAGCAGCAGATTTAGAAGACGCTTTTTCTAACCGCTGGTTTTTAGATCCAGTCTTCAAAGGTAGATATCCAGAAAATCTCTTAAATAAATTTAAAGACAATTTCAATAAACCGGTTATTGAGGCTGAAGATATGGAACTTATCAGTCAGGAAATAGATTTTCTCGGGATAAATTATTATACCAGACATGTAATTGAAGCTGATAAATCAGCTAATGCAGATGAAATATTTGATTATAAACATGTTAAAATGATAGGCAACCCCCACACTGAGATGGGCTGGGAGGTTTATCCTGATGGACTATATGATCTTTTAGTTCAAGTAAAAGAGAAATATACAGATAAACCATTATATATAACAGAAAATGGTCGAGCCAGTGAAGATAAAGTTGATGAGTATGGTAGAGTTAATGATAAAGATAGAATAGATTATTATGCCAGCCATTTAAAGGCAGTTGAGAGAGCAATTAAGAGTGGAGTTTCAGTAGCAGGTTATTATGCCTGGTCTCTAATGGATAACTTTGAATGGGCCTGGGGTTATACAAGGCGTTTTGGTTTAATTTATGTTGACTTTGAAACCAAAGAAAGAATTTTAAAAGATAGTGCCAGATGGTATAGTCAGGTTATTAGAAACAATTAATAAATTTAATAAAAATTAATTTATAGTAACTGGCCAATATTTTATTGGCCAGGTTTAATTTTGTAACTGTTGATGCCAAAGATATCATAATAATTGTTATGATATCTTAAAAATTTATTAGTTGATAAATAAAATGAGCTATTGATGTTAGTATAAAAAGAATTGATTTGTTATATTTATAGGAGAGATATAGATGACAGTAATTACAAAAGAAAATTTTGGGACTCTTACAGATGGAAGAGAGGTAAAGCTATTTAGTCTGGAGAACAGTAATAAAATGAAGGCTGAAATTATTGAATATGGCGGTATTCTTGTTCGTTTGATAGTTCCTCTAGAGGATGAATCTTTGAGAGATGTTGTTTTAGGCTATAACAAACTTAAATATTACATAAAGGATAAGAATTATTTTGGAGCTCTTATCGGCAGATACGGCAATAGAATTGGTGGTGCCTCTTACTATTATCAGGGGAAGCAGTATCAACTGGATAGTAATCTGAATGGCAACTGTCTTCATGGTGGTCCTTCAGGATTTAATAAACGACTATGGACTGGCAGGACTATTGAAGATAAAACCGGTGAGGCTTTAGTAATGAGTTATAATAGTTTTGAAAGTGAAGGTGGTTTTCCAGGCAACTTAGAAGTTGAAGTAATTATTAGATTAACTGAAAATAATGAGATTAGTTTTGAATATAAGGCTGAAACTGATCAGCCTACCCCTGTTAATTTAACTCACCACAGTTACTTTAATTTAAATGGTGAAGATAATGGAGAAATTCTTGACCACAAATTATTGATTAATGGTGATAAGATTACAGAACTGAATCAAAATATGGTGCCTACTGGTAATTTTAAGCAGGTTGCCGGGACTGTTTTTGATTTTAGAGAATTAAAAACTATTGGTCAGGATATTAATCAGAGAGTTAAACAGTTAGAAATTGCCGGTGGTTATGATCATAACTGGGTTTTAAACACATCTGGTGATTATATGAATTACGCTGCCATGGCAGTTTCTGGTGATGAAAAATTAAAGATGAAAATATTTACAACTAAGCCAGGGCTGCAATTTTATAGTGGTAATAATATTAGTCCGGCTGGGCCTGGTAAATCTGGTAAATTTTATAAAAATAGAGAAGGATTTTGTCTTGAAACTCAATTTTATCCTGATTCACCAAATCAGAATCATTTTCCTAATTCAATTTTAAAGCCAAATGAAATTTATAAGCATAAAACCATCTATAGTTTTTATCAATAAGAACTCAAATATTTAGGATGATTGTATTAATATAGAGTTCCTCAATATTATAAATTCCTTCTTAATTTAAAGAGTTCAACAACTCTATCTTATATTTTTGTTTACATAAAAAAATAATTAAATTTTTACATAAATAAATTATTATATTTGCAGGATAAATTTAGTTTATCGATAATAATATAAGAGATAAGTAAATTGTCATTATAATAAAGTAGATTTTAACTTTTCAAGAAATTGCAACTTTGTTATTAAGGAATGATAAATATGACTGTAAAGTTTGAAATGTGGAGCTATTTTCACTACTTTATGATAATCTTCCCATTTGTTCTGGCTATTGTTCTATATGCTTTTACTAGAAATAATGAGTTTTCTTTACAACGGAATATTGCTATAGTAATGGGAATTATCCTGGTGATTATTTTATTAATAAGGCAGGTTTATATATTTAATACAGAAGGAGGATTTAATCCAGAGGTTTTTCCCTTCCAGGTCTGTCATTTTGCAAAGTTTATATTGTTAGTGGTTGCTATTAATCATAGATATCGAGTAATTGGAGCGATGGCCTGGTGTTTAAATTTTCCTGCAGGATTATTCTCTGTTATTTTTGCTGATGGACTGGAAAATTACGCTAATTTATTAAATCCCCAGGCATTAGCATACATTACAGGGCATATGTTGATTGTTGCAATGGGTCTCTATCTATTATTGATTAAGATGATTAAAATTAAATTAAAGACTCTTTTTAAAATGTATAAAGTTGTCGGGTTACTTTATTTATTTTCTGTTTTAGTAAATAATTGGTTTATTGATATTTTTAATGAAAAGTCAAATTATTTTTATACCTATACACCAGAAAAGGGGACTCCACTTGAGACTTTATTTAATTTAGGTTCAAATATCAATGTTTTAGGTATTACATTTAATCCGATTTACCTAATAGCCCTTGCAGCGATTGGAGTAATATTCATGTTTATAATGTATTTAATTGCAAAAGTTCGTTATTTTTCTGTGACTAATAAATAGTCAGAAGAAGAGTTTAGTTACTTATATAAGCCTTTTGTATAATTAAAAACCATTAAAATAAGAAGAAATCCTGAGAATATAAAAAAGTAATAATATAATGACCTGTCTTTGGTTTCAAGAAATATTAATCAAGAATAGCATATAATTATTTAATAATAAGGTATATGAGCAGCGATTTAATGTGATATCCAATTCTGTGATTCAATAACCATTATATAGATATTATATTTGGTTGCGTCATTATGTCGTGATTATTTTTTTTTGTTTTTATAGATGACCATTACAGCACTCTTTTACGGATATAATTAATATTGTAAAATCAACTTAAGATAACAATTTTTTATTTAAAAGTTTATTTTAATTAAATTAATTTCAAAAATAGGAGGTAATAAAATGGATAAAAATTTTTTGAAAGGAAAATGGAAGCAAGTTAAAGGTGATGTAAAGTCTAGGTGGGGAAAATTAACTGATGATGACCTCAAAGAAATAGAAGGTAATCGTGAAAAATTAATTGGAAAGATTCAAGAAAGATATGGTATAAATAAAGAACAAGCAGAAAGAGAATATAACGAGTGGGAAAATCGTATGTAATTTCATTATTTAAAATAAGGAGAGGATTATATGTTGCAATATGCTATTATTTTTCTAGTAATTTCAATTATTGCAGGTTTTTTTGGTTTCAGAGGTGTGGCGGGTGCTTCTGCAACAATCGCTAAGGTTCTTTTCGCTGTATTTCTCATTCTTTTTGTTTTAACACTTATATTTGGTGGGATAGCAATCTGACAGGGCTAAGCCAATTAGAAAATAATAATATAAAACTATCTAAGTGGCTGAGTCATTATAAAGGGCTTAAGCCACTTGATTTTTTTGGGTTTAACTGGATAAAATAGGTACTGTCAAAAATATAAGTAAAAAAGAATTTT
>CAZLCX010000039.1:0-10701 GCA_964558325.1 uncultured Halanaerobiaceae bacterium
CCCTCAACCACATCAAAAGGTTCAGATACAACCCTTAACGGAATATCAGCAAACTCAGCATCAAAAACTAACTCATAACTATTACCAATTTCATTAATAGCTAGATCATCAAAGGTTGCAATACCATTTTCATCAGTAGTCTGAACCACTGTACCTCCTAATGAAGTTTCAGCGTCTAAACTAACTGTAACCTCAACATCTCCAACTGGACCTTCATCATTTTCTATAATAACAGCTGGCGGCCCTTCAATATTTCCTCCAACCACTGTATCACCAGGCTCTGTTTCCATTACCATTGTCAGACCTTCAGCACCAATATCTTCAACAACATCCACTTCACTAAAATCTGGTGTAATTTTTGTATTATCTTCATACATTACTAATGTTGTTTCTCTGCTATTAGCATTCTCATCAAAATCCCAACCATCAAAATCATAACCATCAGCTGGTTCAACAACTAACCTGACATCACTACCAACCTCAAAAAGCTCGCTCTCCTCAGAGCCAAGTTCAGTTCCATTAGCAGTTATCGAGTGCAATTCACTATTAAATTCACCTATAGTTAAAGCCGCTCTTTGTTTAGCAAGCTCCTCAGCAACAGGGTTTATTGAACTACAACCAGCCAATACAGAAACTATAAAAACTAAAGAAGCCATAAGAATAACTAATTTATATTTTTTCAAGGTAATCTCCTCCATTCTTTATTAATTTAAAACTCAAAACTCATCTGTAAAGCAATTTCAAAACCATTGTCTGTATAAGTTAAATCACCTTCATTACTGGGTCTGCCATAACGAAAACCTACTCTTCCTCCTAAGCTTATATTCTGCTCTTCAAAAAGGTAAGCTCCCTGGAGAGCAATTTTACCTCCTGGAGCCCAGAAACTATCATCTACATAAAAATCACCAATTTTATCTTTAATAGTAAAACTTGCTCTATATACACCAATCCCGCTAATAAGATCAATATATCCTGGAAAATCATCTTCGACTTCTATAAACCTATAAGCTTTAGTTACCAAAAGTCCCATATTTGATACTTTAATCCTTACCTCATCATCACTCATCTCAACAGGATTAATCCTTTCAAATTCAACACCTAAAGCCATATTCTCATACTCCTCAGCATCAAACCAATGAAGCGCTCCAACATAAAAACCAATACCTCTACTAGCTGACTGATCAATATCATAATAATCACCAAACTCTTCATATTCATCATCATAAAACTTATCACTTAACTCAAAGGTGAATTCTTCAGTCTGAAGATCAAAGGTATTGTAACTAATCCCGATATAGGGAATAATATAACCATGATTTGTAGTAATCGTCTGGGCATTAACCTGTCCACCTAAAGTTAAAAGAGCCGCCAGTGCAATAATTAAAATCCCAACATGTTTTTTCTTCAATTCGTTCGCCCCCTTTTTCTTTTTGCAATCTATTTTCTTTTTGCAATCTATTAATAATAGTTGTTAATAATATAATTATACAACTTTATTCTTATAAAATTAATGATTCTAAAATGACATCAGATAACTTTATAATCCCAGATAAGGCCAGACCTTTTAAATAAATCTACCCAAACTATTCGATTATTTAAATTTCTTAGGTTATAAAAACTACAATTAATTCTTCTTATAATCATCTGCAGCATTTTTTCTTCGATATTATTGATTAAAAGCACAAAATTATTCTTATCTAATTTACAGACAGCATCCCCTGGCCGCAATCTCTTTTCAAAAATATTAAGCATCCTGGAAGATATTTTATCCAATTCTTCAACTGCCAGTCCCTCTCCAATCACCTTTAGGTTCAAAATATAAGCCGATGACTTATTCCTCTCTTTTCTTTTCTTTTCAAGCTGATAAACCATCCTAAAAATTTCTTTATCACAGACAAAAACCTCTTTATTAATCTCACTGGAATTTAGCTTCTCCATTATAGGTCTAATCTCATTAATGAATACTTTGTTCATCTTAACACCTCATTTTTAAGAGTAGCCAAATTTATTTTTATTAATAATTTAATTATATATACACTTTTTAATAATGTGAATGATTTTAGAATGACATCTAAAAATATCTTTACATAAAAAAGAGTCTACAGGGAACTAATCCCGTAGACTCTGCAGCCACAATCTTAAATTAAGGTTAAGCTTACAACTGAAAACTTCTTTCTTCCAGGCTCACACCTTCCGGCATTCCATACCTGGCAATAAAAGCATTTTCAATCCTCTCAGTTACTATGTTTACTTTTTCTTGACCGATATCCAGTAAAATAATAATAAAATGCCGCTCTTCCCAGCGGCAGACAATATCGCCACTCCTTAAATGACGGATCAAAAGGTCCAGCATTTTATCTTCCAATTTCTCAGTATCTTCAAATCCATCTTCAATAACCAGCTTAATATGAACAACCATCCTGGAAATACCAGTTCTTTCAGCTCGTCTTTTCTCGAGCTCATACAGCTTTATAAAGTTATCAGAATCTGTTAAATAAGCCAGGCCCTTCTTATTTCCCTTATTTAACTTATCTAAAATTTCCTGGAGAGACGCTTCTCTATTCGCAGTTAAATTTCCTGCCATCCCCTCAAGCTCCGGGGGTATCTTCAAACCATTATCTTCATATAACTTAATTATCTCATCATATTTCTTTTTAGCCTGACTGTATTTACCGGCATCGACCATTGTCTGAATCAAGCCTCTTATAATCATCTCATCAAAAAAGACAAACTCATTTAATCTATCATAAAATTCCAGGGCCTTCTCAAATTCTCCTCTATCCCGTAGAAATTCATCCATCTTAATCATTGTATCGACTAAAATATCTCGATAATGATTTCTTTTAGACCAGACCCATTCTTCAGATTTAGCCTCCTGAAGAAAATCACCTTTATAAAGTTTCAGGGCCTGGTTAAAAGCCCCAACTGCTTCCTCAGAATCCTGGGTAATCAACTTGCAGGTATTTGCACAGATATTGGCAAATTCTTCAGCATCAAACCAATATTCCGTCTCCTTATTAAAAGAATAAGCAGAACCAAGGGTTCTGATATAATCATCAGCAGTATCACTATTATTTAATAACTTTCTAAGTCTATAAACCAGTGCCGTCAGGGCACCCTCAGGATCATCATTATTGTTTAACTGGAGAACCATTATTAGCTCATCCCTGGAAACCTCTCGATTGGCATGAACTATTAAATATTGCAGCAGCTTCCAGCGTTTACTTATCTTCTGAATATTTTCTGTTATTGTCTCACTACCCTGTCTTATTTTAAAATTACCTAAAGTATAGACTTCCAGAGGTTCTGCCATCCTGGGTTCCCCCTCTCCAACTTTTATTATTATATATATTATTAAATAATAAAATTTTTTATATAATTATCTCTATTAATTTAATTCGCCAAAAAAGTTAAAGGTCCTTTATTTAAAGTAAGTTTTTATTTTATACCCCTACTACATCCCTACCTCATCTCTACCTCCCTGGCCCCATTATAATTTATCCACTAATCCAGCTTCAAAAACAACTGGGTATAAGCTTCATTCTGATAGGCCCCGGCTCCAATTGCATTGACATCAGGATCCAGGATATTCTGGCGGTGGCCGTAACTATTCATCAAACCCTCATGGGCAAAAATTGCTCCAGTATAGCCATAAGAAAGGTTTTCCAGGAGGTAACGAAAATCTATTCCGGCTGCCTGAACCCTATCGCCAGGGCTCCCGGTTTCTGGAGACTCATGGGAGAAAAAGTCGTTATTATACATATCTCTGGAATGCTCAACGGCAACCTCAGCGGCAGCCCCATACCAGTCCAGCCGCTGGATACCATTTCTTACCCGAACTGAATTAATAAGATCCTGAAACTGCCTGCCAGTATAACGATCTACTTCCTCCTGTTTCGAATCCCTAACTGGCTCTGGCTCAAAATCCGGCCTGGAACCTCGGTTCCAGCTAATATTATAATTTAAATTACTGGCAGCCATAGTCGTCTCAACATCTGAAATCAAAATAGAAGTTAATCGCTCTTTATAATTATCAATAAAAAAATGGACAACTGAATCTGACCCAGGGTCAAAAAGCAAAAAAATGGAATTTTCTGCCCCTTCTGGCGGACTCAGAGAAATAGTTGCATTTTCATAATCAAATTCAAGCTGCCTGTCGACATCAACTGCCGCCTGAAAGTTACTTATATCTGTACCAATTTTAACACCCTGATAGCCCCAGTTTAAGGAATTACTGTAGATAGCAACAACCTGTTCCTCTGCCACCCCAATCTGAAAATAATTGAGATAATCCTGGTTATAGACCAGCCATTCATAACCATAGGCGGTTGGCGCCCTGTAAGCCGGCTCACCGGCCAGCTCAAGGAGTTCAGACTCAGCCATACCAATTTCCAGTTCCGACATATTATCTTCAGTAATCCCGGCAGCTATAACTTCAGTTACAGCAAAACCAGCAATAAAGGCAGCCAGCATAACAACTAAAAAAACTTTAAAAATTATCATCCTGCTCAATTTATCAGCAATCATCATCTCTTCCTTTCATCTAATTAGTTCAATTATCAGTTAACTTCATCTTATCCTTTCGATTCAATAGCTTAATTCCTGGCCCCTCCAGTCCTCTCCAGCATCTCCCTGTAAATCCTTCTATCATCTATATCATATTCCTCATAAGAACAGCCTCTGCTCTCAAAAATCGCCTTGGCCAGCTTACTAGATGGTTTGGCCGACCTGGTATAAATTTCAATCATTAGCAATCACCTGCTTTATAAATTATTGATATCCAGGGCAATATATTAATCCCTAGTTTGTAACTATACTTTAATTGTAACATATTTTAAGCTTAATGTTTTGATATATATCACATTAATCTGCAGGTGATTATTTAAAATCTCAAACTCCTACTTTCCCCGATTTTCAAACAGCCAGCCAATTGCCTCAGCAGGAGTTATCCGCTTCTGCCCAGTCTCAGATTTAACCCTATCGATAAATTCTCTATGCCAGAGATTTACTATCACTGGAATTTCCTCGATTTCCAGCAGTTTAGCAATTATAAGGCGGTGGCGGCCATCAACAAAAAGCAGCTCACCATCTCTGGCGACAGCTATTTCAACTTCATTTTCAGGCCAGCCTTCATAGCTAGCCTTCCTGGAATGGAGGGACCTGGGATAAGTATTACCAGCAGCCTGACTTTTATAGCCATTCTCCTTAATCTGATAATATAATTCCTCCCAGTATTTAAGCTTGCCGAGATAATAATCGAAATAATACTCTGAGCTCCTGGAATGATCAAAACCATCAGGAAAAGGCAGCTCCAGATTGTTCTCCCTGGCAGTCCTAACTTTCCTTTTTAAAAACTGATAATAGAGAGTCTCCTCCCAGCTCTTACCTTCAAGAAACCTCTCTTTAAAAGCTATGTAACTTATCAAAGATTCAACCCTTTGCCTGACTAAATCCCAGTCACCGCCAGTTATCTTCCCGACAAAACGAATATCTTCCTCCCAGAGAATTTCTTGCTTCCGCACAGTTTCAACCGCTGGTGTCTCTACCAGCCGGTCTTTTTCCAGCCAGTCAAGATAATATTCAGGATAGGGACTGATACTCTCCTGGATAAGCTCAACTGGAACTTTGACCACCTGGAAGGGCTTATAAATCACATTATCTGAAACCAGCCCACTCAGCTTTAAATACTGCCTGTAAGCTGATGGTATTATTTTGCAGCTAAAAGTCCTGGCCATTTCTATAATCAACCCCTCCTGGCGCTCAAAACTAATATCTACCCTCAGGTTCAAAGATCAGGCGATCATTCTCAAAATTAAGCTGAACTCCAGAAATCATAGCAAAGACCTGAATCCCCTGTCGTAATTCCTGACTGGCAAATTCAATCTCAATTCTCGATTCATAAATCTCTATCTCCTCAGGCTCAAGATGATAGGCCAGCTCAAATCTGGAAAACAAATCCAGATAACTGGTTTCAAAATCAAGCTGATCTATCTTGAATTCATAGCGTTCATCCATTCCAGCAGGAAAGAAATCCTGACTGCTGGCTTTCATCTCAATATTCATCAGATCCAAATCTTCAACATCAATCCCTACCATTGATTGAATCTCTTCGGCCTCTCCTTTATCGATAATATTACTTCTAACAGGATTTAAATCAGCCTGGTTAATTCTAACTCCTGCCTGAAAATCAAGGTGCTCCTCAGCTAAATTAGCATTACCGGTATAATCTAGATCAAGTTGTTCAATTGCTAATAAGAGATTCTGTTGATTATCTTCAAAACTTAGTTCAAAAAGAGATAATTTTAAGTTTTTAGTATTTAGAAAATCGTCATCAATATGCTTGCCCCTGGCCAGACCCAGCATATCTAGAAAACTCATTGAAATATCAAGCTCTTCAGCAGCCATCCTGCCGGTGCGGCCATAAACCTCTATCCCTTCACCCTCCAGAGTTCTCAGAGCCGGATTGGCACTAAAGCTCCCTCTGGTCAGGTAAATATCTTCCCCTAATGATTCCTGAACCCCCTCTCTAAAATTTCTGGCTATAATTGATCCCAAAGCGAAATTCAAGATAACTAAAAGAACTATCAAGAATGCAAGGGTTATCAGTATCTTTAATAGTTTCCTGCCTTTAGCTTTACTTTTTTCCATATATCAGTTTCCTTTCTATATTAAATGTTTTATATATAATCATGCATTAATTTTAACAGATTTCAGCTAATAACAAAAGTGGCCTCAAAATCAAAACTGGAGACCGCCAGGCCTCCAGCAATTAAATTATCATCTATCAGAGATACAAACCTAAGAAAATCACAGGCCAATCTATCAACTAGAACTGATAAAAAAGGCCTACTTTCATTTCTAAACCGCTAAAATCTTCAGTCATATTCCCAATCAGTTCATCACCTTTGCCTGAAGCTTCAATATCCATCTCTAAAACCCTATAATTAACTCCAGCCGAGACCTTCATTTCCCGGTTAAAAGGATAATCAAAACCAACCCCAACTTTATAACCTGGACTACCTTTCAGTGTCAGGTCAGAATTATAGGCTTCTGAAATTTCTTCGCTATTAATGAATAGTTCACCATCGCTATCTTCACGAATAAACCGATCCAATCTATATTCACTAATAGACATCTCACCTGAACCCCAGTAATAGGCCCCACCAACATTCAGATTAAAATATTTAAGTAAATCAGGTATCTGACTTCCTGCTTCAGCAAAGAAAGGAAAATGATATTCAGCTCCTAAGGAATGAACCAACATTTGCACATCTATTTCTGAGTCATACTCAGAAAAAGGTTCCGCCTCATTAAAATCATCTAATTCACCATCATTAAGCTCCAGATAAAGATCATAGCTACCTCTACCTTTAAAGTCCAATCTGAATAAATCATAATTTAAAAGAGCTCTATAGCCAAACTCTGTAGTATTTATCAAATTAATAAAAAAACCAAAGGAATCAAATGGCCCTGAAGGATAATCGGAATTATGATTAAAAGAATATCCACCATCGATATCCTCTTCCTCAAAAGTTTCAATAAGCTCAGCTAAAGCTTCACTATCATCAGCCATCGTTCCATAAATATCTTCAAATAAATTAGTAAACTCAGTCATCGCAGGCCTGGTATACTTTGGGCCGGCCATAAATTGATAGTCATCAAAGAGACCAAAGTCTGCTGCCAGCAGATCTCCCCCAGTAAAAATTATAATAAAAACAAAAACTAATAATAAAACTAAAAACTTTCTCATAGGCCTCACTCCATTCAAAATAAATTCTTTTTAACTATATGATCTCAAATATCTAATTTAATAGTCTTATTGTATTATTCGCTATATTTTTAAAAGTTCCTGCATATATATTATAACGAATATTCCTGTATACATGTATCTAGTTTTAAAAGATTATTTACTTTACAGGCTCAATCCTTTAATATGTTAATATGTTGACTATAAGTAATATAAGAATTTAGGAGGAATTAACATGAGTAAAATGGCAAAAGAAGATGTTTTAAAGTTAGCAGACAGCGAAGGTGTTAAGTTTATCAGACTCCAGTTCAGTGATATTTTAGGCACAGTCAAAAATGTAGCTATTACCATCGACCAATTAGAAGATGCCCTAAATGGCGAGATCATGTTCGATGGGTCTTCAATCGATGGTTTTACCAGAATCCAGGAATCAGATATGTATTTAAGGCCAGACCCAGATACATTCAGTCTATTCCCCTGGCGGCCAGATCAGGATGGTGCAGTGGCAAGGCTTATCTGCGATGTCTATTGTCCTGATGGGACTCCATTTGCTGGCGATCCCAGGTATATTTTAAAGCAGGTCTTAAAGGAAGCTGAAGAGATGGGTTATACCATGAAAGTTGGTCCAGAACCAGAATTCTTTCTCTTTGAATACGATGAAAACGGCAATCCCACAACTATTCCTAACGACGATGGCGGTTATTTCGATCTCTCACCAATGGACCAGGCCCAGGATACCAGGAGAAATATAATCCTGGCACTTGAAAAAATGGGTTTCGAAATCGAAGCATCCCATCATGAAGTTGCTCCTGGCCAGCATGAGATCGACTTTAAATACGAAGATGCCTTAAAAACAGCTGATAATATCTGTACTTTTAAGTTTGTAACCAAGACTATCGCCAGCCAGGAAAATCTCCATGCTACCTTTATGCCAAAACCTATCACAGGAGAAAACGGTTCAGGAATGCATGTCCACCAGTCCCTCTTTAGTAATAGCCATAATGCTTTTTATGATCCTGATGATGATTTATTTTTAAGTGAACTGGCCTATTATTATATCGGCGGTTTAATCAAACATGCCAGAGCTATAACAGCTATTACCAATCCTACAATCAACTCATATAAGCGTCTGGTCCCTGGTTATGAGGCACCTGTTTATGTCGCCTGGTCAAGCTCAAATAGGAGTGCATTAATCAGAATCCCTGACTGCCACGGCGAAGGTTCCAGACTGGAATTAAGAAATCCAGATCCTTCAGCTAATCCCTATCTGGCCACAGCAGTAATGTTAAAGGCTGGTTTAGATGGTATAAAAAATGAAATAGAGCCGCCGGCTGAAGTGAGAGAAGATATCTATTGTATGACCAGAGCAGAAAAGAAAGAACAGGGAATTGAAAGTCTGCCTGGTGATATCATGGAAGCAGTAAACCTTTTGCTGGAAGATGAGATTATCAGAGATGCCCTCGGCAGCCATGTCCTCAGCAAATTTGTTCAGGCCAAGCAGGCTGAATGGTCTACATATAAAGCTGAAGTCCATCAATGGGAGCTGAATAACTACTTAAGGCTGTATTAAACAAAAATTAAGATTTTAAATTATTAAGGTTACGAAAAGTCCTGGAATCAATTCCAGGACTTTTTTATACATACATATTGCCATAGGGCCGGTTGGAGTCAGGAATAATCTTGCTAAACCTATTTAAAGCTAACTCCAGACCCTTATAATCAAAATAATCTTTAAAATTCTCAATCTCTCTTTCTAAGAAATCTAAATCAGTCTGTTCCAATTCTGCAAGCTTTATCTCAGGCCCTAAATCACCAGGATTAAGCTCTCCTCTGATAAATATCTCGCCGCCATGCATCCCAGGAGCCAGATGGTCACCTATTAACCCTGGATCCATCTTCTCCAGCCCCAGGCCCAGGATAACTATTCTTCCACCGGCCATATATTCACCGGTAAAATCTCCAGCCCTGCCGCCAATCACCAGCAGAGGCTGCCTGGCTTTAAAGCCTTTCATATGAATGCCAGCCCGATAGCCGGCATTTCCATTAATATAGATACTGCCACCTCTCTGAGAATAACCAGGAAGGTCTCCGGCATGTCCGTCAACTATTATTCTGCCGGCATTCATGGTATTCCCAACACAATCCTGCACATTACCATTAACTCTAATCTTAATTCCATCAGCAAAGGCAGCCAGATCATTACCAGGCAGACCGTCGATTTCCATCTCAATCTCTCCCCCTAATCCACTCCCTAGATACCTCTGGCCATTAATTCCTATTAATTTAAAAAATTTACGGCCAGCATCAATATTATCTCTAATCAGCTGATTCAACTCTTTAAATTCTAAATCCTGTCCATTTATAACTGACTTATCTTTTACTCTTAACTCCATATTAATTCCTCCAAAATGCAAACTGATTCCAGTATCTTAACTCTCGCCAGCATGTTTAACACCTAATATCTCAAGTTCCCTGGAAGTCAGGCCAACACCCCTTAACATCAAGCGGTTGCCCCTAAGGCTGTCTAAAGAATTCAAGCCCATCCCTCCAAGCATCTCTTTTATCTCATAGGACCAGCCTGTTAGCAGATTAACCAGCCTCTCCTGACCTGTCTCAGGGTCAAGCCGGTCATATAGCTCAGGCTGCTGGGTAGCTATTCCCCAGCTGCAATTACCGGAATAACAATTACGACAGAGAGTGCAGCCTAAAGCAATTAAGGCTGCAGTCCCAATATAACAGGCATCTGCACCCAGGGCAATCGCCTTGACCAGGTCAGCACTGGTCCTGATTGAACCTGATGCTATAATAGATACATTCTGTCTCAGACCTGCCTCCCGGAGCCTATCATCAACTGCTGCCAGGGCCAGCTCAATTGGAATCCCAACATTATTCCTGATCATTGTCGGAGCAGCTCCAGTTCCACCCCGCCAGCCATCAATGGCAATAATATCAGC
>CAZLCX010000039.1:10801-17071 GCA_964558325.1 uncultured Halanaerobiaceae bacterium
TTTGCTCCCTGGCCAATCTTAATCTCAACCGCCTTACCGGCATCAAGATACTCTTTATGAACACCAAAGCGGCCAGAAGCTACCTGGACAATTGTATTCTCACCATACTGATAAAGGTCTTTATGGAGCCCGCCTTCCCCAGTATTATACATCGTTCCCACCTCTCTGGCTGCTCCTGCCAGGGCCTTACAGGCATTCAAACTAATTGAACCGAAGGACATGGCAGCAAAGAGAATCGGTGTTTCCAGTTCAAGCTGGGGTGGCAGATCTTCAACCTCTCCATTTTCAGCAAACTCCAGACCAGCTGGCTTCCTGCCAAGATAGGTCTTTAATTCCATCGGCTCCCTTAAAGGATCAATTGCCGGGTTGGTTACCTGACTGGCATTTAAATTAAGGTGATCCCAGTAAATTTTGCCTGGTTCAGGATTACCCATTCCAGCTAAAAGGATACCTCCACCATTGGCCTGTCTCTTTATATAATTAATATGATTAGCAGACCAGTGACTATTTTGAGCCGGTTTATTCCTGTTTTCCTCTATTGTAATAGCATTTGTAGGACAGAAACTGACACATCTCTGACAGTTAACACATTCACTTTCAGCCTTAACCTCTAATCTTTCACCCTCTAATGAATCACCGGTATCAAAATCATAAACTCCATAGGGACATTCCTGTTCACAGATTCCACAATCAATACATCTATCCCTGTCAATATTTACCCTATATTTAAAATTCAATTTACCTGCTGCCATGCCATCTCACCAGCCTCTACCTTTTCAATTACAGGCTCCCCACCAGCCGGAAACTCAACCCTATCAGGGTCTGACACGACTGCCCTGATAGCCGACTCCTCGCTGGCAGCATAAAACCTATTCCCCTTTTCAGCAGTAACCATCGGTCTTAATTTAATCCTGTCATTTAAAACAATCAGGCCATCATTATCAGCAATAATAATTGAAAAAGGCCCATTCAATAAAACATCAGAATAGATAATCCTCAGTTTCTTTAAAAGCACCCTGTCTGGCTTGTCCAGCCTGGCTATTTTATCCCAAAGAGGCGCTGCCAGTGCCTGACAGGCCAATCTTTCTGAAATGCCCTGCCTCCTGATCAATAAATCCAGGAGATAGGCAATAACCTCAGTATCAGTTGCCATACTGCATTTATAATCAAAAATCTCCACATACCTGCTATTTGTGCCATAGGATGAAATCTCGCCGTTATGAACAACAGAACGGCCTAATAATCCAAAGGGATGGGCCCCGGCCCACCAGCCAGCAGTATTGGTAGGAAACCGGCCATGGGCGGTCCAGAGATACCCTGAATACTGATCCAGCCTGTAAAACTCAGCCACCTCTTCAGGATAACCCAGCCCTTTAAAAATTCCCATATCCTTACCAGATGAGACAATATAAACTCCATCCAGCTGACTATTTATCTCCATTATTCTCTCAAAGATATAATCCTCTTCAGATTTTCCCTGAAACCGCCCGCCACTATCTATTTCACTTACAGCCGGTTGAACAAAAAACCTTAAGAGTTCAGGCCTATTATCAAGCCCTACACTTTCATTAACTTCAAAGGGCCTCTCCTCAACAACCTCAAAATATCTATCAAGATAATCCCTTAAATCCAGGGCAGCCTGCTGATCTTCAGCAAATATATGTAAAGCATAATTCTCTTTATGCTCTGGATAAATTCCATAACCGGCAAATCCTCCGCCTAAACCATTTGATCTCGGCCTCATTCTAGCAATAGATTCTACAATCTCTTCAGAACTAAACCTATTTTTCCCTCTATCCATAATCGCTGCTATTGCGCAGCCAGAATAAACTTTATCCTGACCTGAATAATTCTTAATCTGTCTGGAATAATCCCTGGCCTGTTTCAACTCTTCCCTCATTTTCACTCAACTCCTTATTACATCAATTAAGCCTTAAAGCTAATAATACATAATTTGATGTCAAAATAATATTCCCATAATAATTCCTGCTCACAATATAATTTACAGTCAAAATTTTACCTGAGATTATTAAAATTATATGCAATTAAAGAGTTAAAGTAAATCAAATAAGGTTTTAAATACCTGTATACATGGATTTTAATTTTACAAAGGCCAGAAATAATATTATAATGTAATATATTAACATGCTAAATTTATCAACATACTAAATTAGAGGTGTCAACTATGACAGAATATAACTTACCATCATTGAATAATTATAGCTATAAACCACTTAGAATGCAGGTATATGAAGTATTAAGGGAAGCGATTCTCACTGGTAAATTAGACCCAGGCGAGAAAATAATCGAAGTTAAAATAGCAGAAAAATTAAATGTTAGCAGAACCCCGGTCAGAGAAGCTATTAGAATGCTTGAGCTGGAGGAATTAATAGAGATATATCCCCAAAAAGGAATTTTTGTAGCAGGTATAGAGTCGAAAAAAGAGATAGATAATATCTTTGAAGTTCGCTCAGAACTTGAAGCCCTGGCAGTAAGACTGGCTGCTGTAAAGCTTACTGATCAGCAGATATCACAGCTTAAAACATATCTCTTAGAACTGAAAACCGCAACCAGCCAGCAAAACCTGGACAAATGTATTGAAGTAGATATAGCTTTTCACCAGATTATATATGAGGCAGCAGATAACCGCTGGCTCCAGAAAGTTTTAGATACTCTCTTTGAACAGGTTACCAGGTTTAGGTCTCAGAGTTTCAGCCGCAAGGGCAGAATGACCGAAGCCTATAAAGAACATCAAGAACTTTTTAATGCCCTTGAAAAGAACGATATCAGTCTGGCTGAAGAAATCGTCCGCTGCCATATTGAAAATGCCAGGAAAAATGTCATCAAAATATTTCAAGAAATGTCCACCTAGTAAAGATTTTAATATAAATATCACCAGCAAAATTCATTTTAGAGAGGCTTGATTAAAAACTAAATTCAAAATTTAATCCTGCCAGGTTTTCACTAACAATAGGTCTTATCTGGACGTTTTCATTAATATTATTATTCATTTTTATAGTTAATTTTCCAATTCCATAACCAACAAAAGATCCCACAAGAACATCTGAAAACCAGTGGGCATCTTCATAGAGTCTTGAAGCTGCAACACCAGTGGCCAGTCCATAAAAAGGTAAGCTATAATCAGGATACCTTTCAGCAAAGATAGTCATAACAGCCCATGACCCAGAAGCATGCCCTGAAAAAAATGACCTCCCACCTTCTCCTCGTTCAAAGGGATCATCAATACTGTTTCTTGGCCTGGTCCTTGCTACTGTTGTCTTAAAAAGATTAGTATAAAATTGAGTAACTAATAATGATTGTAAAGATAATAGCAGACTATCCTGAAAATACCTATCCTCAGTCAGATAAGAATAGCCTCCTGCTAACAGGTATCCTGGCAAAATATAATCTGGATTTCCTAAATTATATAACGCCCTACTTAATAAATTATCTCCAAAATATAAATTCTCCTGGACAAAATCTCTAACTCCCTGATCAAATAAGAAACTAGACGAAAATAAACCTGCTATAATTAAATTCCTTCTTAGCTCAGTAGAATCATCAGGTATCAGTGATTTCCCAGCCCCAATAGTAATCGCAGGATAATTCTTAACATATTGACTCCTGTTTAAACCATTTAAGTCCCTGGCATCTAAAATATCACCAGATAAAACTATTATTGAAAAAAAGATAAGCGTTATTATTAAGAACCTCTTATATTTTATAGTTCTTAGTTTTATAATCATTTTTTTATCCCCTTTGTAAGTTTTAAATAAAATAAAACTAACTCCCTGAGAGCTTTACACCCAAAGGGAGTTAATCTTATATTTTAATTTCCTATTACTTAAAACCTGAAACCAGAACTAAAGCCAACAGTCAGTCCCCGGCCATGGGCAGGAATCATTCTTAAGTCAGATACATATAAATTCAAAATATCCCAGTGCTCCGTTCTAAAGCCAATCCTAAATGGCAGAGAAATATTTCTTCTAAAAGTATCATAAGTAATACCCAGGGTCACCGGCATAAACTCAGGATAGGTAAACTTGCTGGCAAAAGCCAGACTTAAATTATTTCTTGGTGCCTGATGGAAACCAACAGAACCACCAAGATCAATATTAGGATGGGCATCATAAACTGCATCAGCCTGAATCGTCACCGGACTGGCAGTCATATAGGAGCCAATCCTCTCTTCAGTCACCTCATCAGACTCAATTAAACTATCAAAATCATCAATCTCATTTCTATCACTATCTACAAATATATAACCATCCTCAAGCTGATCAGCTGATTCCAGCTTAACATTAATTTCTTCTTCATAACTATACCTGGTGGCAGAAGGCCAGCGGACAAAGCCAAGATTATTGACAGCAAAACCGACTTCCCAGTCAGGGTTAGGGCTGCCCCAGAAACCAAAATCCATTGCCAGACCCTGACCTAATCCATCATCAGCAGGAGTCGTATAATCAAACTGCATCCTGCCATCAACTTCAATACTGGTCTCATTAGTAAATTCAAAATTAGCATTAC
The DNA here is from genome assembly GCA_964558325.1 of uncultured Halanaerobiaceae bacterium. Lineage (GTDB taxonomy): Bacteria > Bacillota > Halanaerobiia > Halanaerobiales > Halarsenatibacteraceae > Halonatronomonas. Next base: position 15,329 of record CAZLCX010000039.1, read on the forward strand.
CAGTCAAACCACCCTCGACATTGGCCAGCCCAAGCAGATGATGAACTCCAAAACCGACATAAAATGACTCCCAGTCAGTTAACATTTCATCAAGCTGCTCAGAACCGATCTGCTCGGCTATATCTTCATAAGCAAAGCCTCTGGCATATCCAGTATCAACAACCGCCCTGGCATTAAACCTGGTATTATCCAGCCTCAAATCAATAGAAGGCTCAGCGTCAGTCGCCATTCCTTCAAGGATATACTCAAAGACCTCTTTATCAATACTGGCTGCAGCATATGATTTCAGGCCAGTTCTTAAACCCCAGTCATTCCGACCAAAGGCCAGTCCAGAATTCAACTCAGCCCCAATCCCAAAGCCATTATCACTGATAGAACCTAAGATATCCCGCTTTCTGGAATCATCAAGATATTCATTCATATTTTCAAATACCTGATTAAAGGTCCAGGCATTATTATAAGCCCCACCATACAGGGGATTCAACTGCAGGGCAAAATCATAATCAGTCAGACTGAGCATCGCCGGATTCCTATCAATATTATCTGTCTCCCCAGAAAAGAAGGAGACCGGTGAATTTGCATTAACTGGCATAACAGCAGCCAGCATAATCGCAATAACTAAAACAATTAATTTTTTCATCTCTGTCTACCTCCTTTAATTCTGGGAATTTACTTCTACTGTCACATTCGACCACATCTTCAACTCGATTTTATCATTAATATTAAATCTAACAGGACTACCTTCACCCATCCGAATCTTAATTCTAAACCCAATATAAACTGGGTCATTTTCAGTTAATGCTTTAATAAAATCTGCACCAAGAATCTTCTCTGGATCACGATCTCTCTGATCATCTGCTGCTAAATTAATTAAACCAGAGCTGTAGACCCCATCATTAGAATCATCATAAAATAGATCTTTATTAATTTCAGACTCTCCCTCAATTTCCCTGATAAAGATTTCAACCTCTCCGACAAAGGGCAGCTCATTAACTATTTCCTGGACAACCTCAACGGATTTCAAGTTATTCTTCAAGGCCTTCCGGGTCTCCTGATCAATATCTATTTCAGTAGGTTCAGCTCTATAAATAAAATTATCTGGATCATTTTCAACAAAATTAAATCCTAAATATATATTCATATCAACATTCATTTCAATTTTGTATTGTTTATCTGATTCAATTTTAAACTCTTTATTTTCATCAACAGCTTCGACAGTTTTAATTTCAATAGTTAATTCTTGATCCTCGTAATTATCAGATATAAGATCAATTAACTTATCAACTACCTCTTTAGGCAATTTATTTTCTTCTGAACTTATCACAAATGGTTCTAAATTATTATCATCAATAATTTTATTAACATCAACACTATCATTCCCTAATTTAAAAACAAAACCTTCTAAACTAAAACTCAAACCTTCAAAATCAGAAGACAATTTCAATGAAAATTCTAAATCACTAATTAATGGTTCAAGATATTCATTAAATTCATCTGATTCTAATTCCGGTAAGGATATTTTTTTTTCTAATAATTTATCTCCACCTTCTGGATTTATTTTTTCAGCTATTTGTCCTGCAGTCACTATAAATGTATCAGTTTCATTAAGATTAAAATCTTCTATTCCAATCTGTTTCTCAAAAATAGAATCATCTTCTTTATCCCAAAAACTTAATTTGAAATATCCCTCTTCATCAGTATCAAGATCCTCACCCAACTCCTCAGCAATCTCCTTCCCGACAT
>CAZLCX010000040.1:0-12408 GCA_964558325.1 uncultured Halanaerobiaceae bacterium
ACTTATCGGGTCCATATATTATTCCCCCAAAATAAAAATGGAGCGGACAACGGGACTTGAACCCGCGACCTTTGGCTTGGGAAGCCAACGCTCTACCAGCTGAGCTATGTCCGCCTGCTTTTTATTATATCATAAAAATATAATCAATATAAGCTGTAAGTCCATTTTTTCAAAAAAATAAAATTGTTTTACTGATAATAGTTAATATAAATTTTCTTAAAATCTCATTTTAAGCAACCAAACCTCCTTATAAATAATTATAGATAAAAAACATCCAATTACTGCACTAAATTATTCTTGACAAATTTTATTGGTATGTTATAATTAGATAAAGTTAAATTTATCACAAATTCTAATTTAATAGGAGGAGATTTTATGAAAAAAGTTTTTACTTTATTACTCTGTTTGACGCTGGTAGCCAGTTTTAGTATCAATGCCGCCGCCGAAACAGAGGTATTAAAAGGTACTGGTGAAGGTTTTGGGGGACCTGTTACTGTCGAAGTAACTGTTGAAGACGATGAAATAGTTTCTGTGAAAGCAAGTGGTGAAGGTGAAACTGAAGGTATTGGAACTGATGCCCTGGAAGAAACAGCAGAAAGAATAACTGAGGCAAAATCAACTGATGTTGACCTTATCTCAGGAGCTACTTATACCAGCGAAGCAGTAATTTATGCAGTTAATAATGCTCTTAATCCAGATGAATATCCTGACCCAGAATCAACTGAAGAGGAAACAACCGCCGAGTCAGTTGAAGCCGCAGAACTTTATCAGGGAATGGGGTTAGCTTATAATGGCCGAATTGGACCTGGAAGCGACAATACAGATACCCCGGTTTACAGTTTTAATGAGGTTTATGCCAATGTTCTTTTTGATGAAGATGGCAAAATAGCTGCTATTCATGTTGATCAGCTTGAAGTGGCCACTCCCAATTATGATGGTGAGGCCATGCCACATTTCAGTGGCTTCCCAGGCCAGGGCGGCTATAACATGGATGAAAATCATAACAAAGAAGTTGATTATCAAACAATAGATACTGACGAATTCTTCATGTCAGAATTCGAAACCTGGAAAACTAAAAGAGAACGTGGAGATAATTATGTAATGAGTAACCTTGGTAACTGGGCTGACCAGATGGATCATTTTGAAGATTTCTTTGTCGGTATGACTGTCGATGAAATTGAAGACTGGTTCGAAAACTATACCGCCGACAATGGCAGGCCACTTACCCCTGATGCTGGCAATGAAGAAGACCAGGAAAAATATGAAAACCTATCTGAAGACGAACAGGATATGCTTGCAGATGTTACTACCGGTGCAACCATGAGTTTAAGCGATGCCCATGGTTATATTATAGACGCAATTAAAGATGCCTATGAAAAGAGGCAACCTGTAAATGAAGCCAGTACAGTTGAATCTCTTGGTTTTGGTCTCACCAGTAATGGTAGAGTTGGTCCTGGTAGTGATGACACAGATACCCAGGTTTACAGTTATAACAATGTTTATGTAAATACTTTATTTGACGATGAAGGTAAAATTGTATCTCTCCATGTTGATCAATTAGAAGTTGCAACTCCAAATTATGATGGCAAAGCCATGCCTCATTTAAGTGGCTTCCCAGGCCAGGGTGGATATAACTTTGATGTTGATCATGATAAAAAAGTAGAAGGAAAGACAATCGATACTGAAGAGAATTTCCTGGCAGAAGTTAATAAATGGCAGACTAAAAGAGAACGTGGAGATAATTATGTAATGAGTAACCTTGGTAACTGGGCTGACCAGATGGATCATTTTGAAGATTTCTTTGTCGGTATGACTGTCGATGAAATTGAAGACTGGTTCGAAAACTATACCGCCGACAATGGCAGGCCACTTACCCCTGATGCTGGCAATGAAGAAGACCAGGAAAAATATGAAAACCTATCTGAAGACGAACAGGATATGCTTGCAGATGTTACTACCGGTGCAACCATGAGTTTAAGCGATGCCCATGGTTATATTATTGAAGCCATTGTAGAGTCTTATGAAAATAGAATAGATTTAAATTTAAGTGTTGAGTAAATAATAAAACCTTTTAATTTAAAACTATATTAACATAAACCCCTTCCAATCCTTTGGAAGGGGTTTAATATTTATTTGATTACATTATTACTTAACCTGCCAATCCCTTCAATTTCAACTTCTATCCTATCTCCAGCCCTGAGATAAACCTCAGGCTCTCTTGCCATCCCGACCCCTTCAGGAGTTCCAGTTAAAATAACTGTCCCTGGCAATAAAGTCATGTTCTTAGAACAGTAACTAACTATATCCCTGACATTAAAGATCATATCTGAAGTATTAGAATCCTGCATAACTTCCCCATTCAGTTTTGAAGATATCTCTAAATTATCAGGTTCTAGATCAGTTTCAATCCAGGGACCCAGCGGGCAGAAAGTATCAAAGGATTTACCCCGGGCCCACTGCTGATCAATTCTTAATTGACAATCTCTTGCTGAAAGATCATTGGCACAGGTATAACCAAATATATAATCATCAACTTCAGAAGCTTCAATATTCTTTGCTTTTTTGCCAATTATAATAGCTAGCTCAGCTTCATAATCAACATAATCTGGAGCCTGCTCAGGAATAATAATATCATCAGCTGGCCCAATTATACTTGTTGTCGCCTTCAAAAATAATACTGGTTTTTTAGGAAAATCATGTCCTGTCTCCCTGGCATGCTGCTGATAATTTAAACCAATAGCCAGGATGTTTGGCGGCTCAACTGGACTCAGCAGCCTTACATTATCTAAACTAAAATTCTGAGCAGTTATTTCAAAGCCTCCAAAAAGATCACCTGTAATTACCTGTAAGGTTCCAGCTTCAATTGCGCCATAATAGTTTTTGCCATCATTAATAAACCTTGCGATTTTCAATTAATATCAACTCCTTTAAACTCAAACAGATCTGCTTAAACCCACCGTTACAGCCGATGAAACTGGGCAGCAATAATTAATTTGCGAAGAATTTTATTTAACTTTTTGAAGAATCTTATATCACTTTTACATATACTTATTCTTTAAATCATTTAATTGTCCTGCTAATTTATAAAGTTTTTCTACTAAATCTAGCTAAAAAACCATTTTAGCAACTGGCAGTAACCCCAGAGCAAACCAAACAACAGAACCAATAAGCCACTGAATCCCTGCTCTAAAGGTAATAGCATTATTTTTTATTGAATTATTTAAATAAAGACACTATAATAAACTAAGGAGGTATAAATTATGTTTAAACTTGAAAAAGTCATCTATAAAGATATATTAAAGATAGATTATCTGGAATTAGGCTCAGAAAAAATAACTGCTCTCAGCGGTCCCAGTGGGGGAGGTAAGACAACCCTATTAAAACTTTTAATCAATTTTATTACTCCGGATAGTGGTAAAATCTTTTATAAAAACGAACCCCTTGAATCATATAGCCCAGAAGTTATCCGGAATAAAATAAAAATGCTGGGACAGCAGCCAATCATGTTTGGTGAAACCATCCAGGAAGAATTTGAAATAGCAGCCAATTTCGCCAACTTTAAACAACACAATACCAGCGATTATAAAGAATTACTTAAAATTGTCCGCCTTAACAAAAATCTTTTTGATAAAAGCTCAGAATTATCTGGAGGAGAGAAACAGCGCCTAGGTCTGGCCAGATTACTTTTGCTTAAGCCAGAGATACTTTTACTTGATGAACCGACTGCCTCCCTTGATAAAGATAACCAGAAACATATACTGGACTTTTTAAATGATTATACAAAAACAAATGGCAGCAAAATCATTATGGTGACTCACTCCCCAGAATTAACTAAAGAAATTGCTAAAGACCAGATAATTATTACAGATGGTGAAGTTCAGAAAGGGGCGGTAGTAAATGACTGATGGAATTAATGAGGGAGTAATTAATATACCTTTAATCCAGCTAATTATAGCTTACTTTTTTGTGCTAATACTGATAATAATAGTTAGAAAACAGAAAATCGATAAAGAAAAGCAAATTATCCTGGCTGCAACCAGAATGACCCTCCAGTTAGTAACTGTCGGGTTCCTCCTGGAATACATCTTTGAAATACCCCATCCTGGGATTACAATTTTAATCCTATTAATAATGGAGGGTTTTGCAGTCCAGAATATTTTTTCCAGGGTCAGCACTGAACTTTCATTCAAAATGAAAAAAGTAACCGCTATCTCAATATTTACCGGCACAATTTTTACTCTATTTTTCTTTCTAATTCTAGTAATTGGCCTCTCGCCCTGGTATTATCCCAGATATTTCATTCCAATTGCTGGGATGATAATCGGTAATTCAATGACTGGTATCTCCCTTGGAGTTGAACATCTGGTTAATCAGATTAAGAAGAATCCTGAAAAAATAGAAGCTGCATTAATGCTGGGAGCATCACCACAACAGGCTACCAGAGAGGTAGCCAACCAGGCTTTCTATAACTCTATTTTACCAACGGTTAACTCAATGATCGGCATGGGAATAATCTTTCTGCCAGGTATGATGACAGGCCAGATTCTTTCTGGTGTCAGCCCATTCCTGGCCATTAGATATCAGATAGCCATTATGATGGGAATTCTTGGCTCAGTTACTCTTACTACTTATCTGCTGGTCAAACTAGGTATTAAAACTTATTTTAATGACAGAATGCAGCTTATTATTGATAATGATTAAATTCTTTACCTGATCCTATAAACTTACTTCAATTGTTCAAGTTATTTAACAATTTCTCTATATATTTATTATGATTATCATAATCGATACTATTTTCTCCAACAATTTCTGCAGGGAAAACTATTGAGCTAATTTGAATATTATTTTTAATTCCAGTTATCTTTTCATCTATCTCAGACAAAATTTTACTGGTAAATTTCTCAACACCTTCTCTATCAGTTAAAGGTAAGAGGAAGGTATATTCTGATCTACCTGTGTTATAGACCCTATCTATATCTCGAATCTTTGTAGTGATGTTAGATTTTAATTTATTTACTTTTTCATTATTAATAGAATCAGGATAATTTAATTTAGCTACAGCAAAACTCTTTTTAGACCTAATTGACCTGCTAACTTCAAGAGAAAGGTCAGTTTTTAAGTTGCTAATATCATCACTGTAATCTTTAGAAGCAGCCGTTATTTTTCTGCTATACAGTTTATTAGAAGCCAGTATTAAATTAACTTTTTGTAATAGGGTCTTTTTATCAAAGGGTTTTGTTATATAATTTACTGCTCCAAGACTGATAGCTTTTTTAATCTTTTCTTTCCTGGCCTCCATACTAACTATAACAACTTTAATATCTGGATAATTACTTTTAAAAAACCTTAATAACTCAAAGCCGTCTTCCCCTTTAATATATAAATCCAAAAGTGCCAGGTCTATTTCTGCTAATTTAATCTCATTAGAAAAAGTCTGATTTATTACCGCTTTAACAGAACCAGCTTCAAAAACTCTATAACCCTCTGTATTCATCATATTTTTCAACTTCATTCTTATCAGATTAACATCATCAACTATTAGAATATTTTTAATCAAATCCACCTCCAGAGATTATTATAAGGTTAGTATTTATTTAAGCCTAATCAATATTCTCGTTTATAAAGTTAATAACCCTGGTTTCATACTCAATCATATTATCCCAATAAACCTCCTCATGACCACTATCTTCTACAGTTAAAATTTCTTTATTATTATGGTTTATTGAGTCATAAATGTCTTCGGCCATTGAATATGGAGTTATTTGATCAGCTTTGCTATAAATAAGCATAACCGGCAATTCTGTATCATTAATATGATTGGTAACATCTGCTTCAGCATAGGAGTACCCAAGCCTAAATCTTGTGAATAAATCACCAACAAAAAGCATATAATCTCTCAATTCTGGAATTCCAAACTGTTGATCTAATTGCTGAGATATCATATCTCTCTTGTTGCTTATAGCCGAATCTAAAATAATAAAATCAAGATTTTGATTGGCATGGTCTGTGCCAGCATAAATCCCAGCAGTTGAGCCCCCAAATGAATTACCCCAGACTCCAAGCTTAAGGTCATTATCAATTATTTCTCTTATATAATCAACATAATCTCTTAAGTCATTACTCTCAAGGTATCCGAAGGTATTATATTCTGCCAGATTTTCTCCTGAGCTCCGTTGGTCATAAGCCAGAACATTATATCCATTCTCTAAAAAGATCCGGGCCTGAGGATAAACTGCAAGCCGATTACCACCTAAACCATGGACTAAAATAACTGTATCATTATTTTTTTTACCATCTGCAAGAATAAGATCAGCAGGGATCATATGATCTCCAGTAGTTGAGGCAATCTCAACTTTTTCAATAGTATAGTTCGAGCGAAAGTTATCAACATTAAAATCCCAGTTTGTTTCAAGCCAGGATTCAATGCTTGCCAGGCTGGTCCCTTCAGGATTGGTCATCTGGGTAGACCCATCAAATACTGCCAGGCCAATAAAAAAAGTAGTTGTAATAAAACCAGCCAGAATCATTAACCCGACTGTAATTAAAATTTTCTTTTTAAAACTCATTTAATTATCTCCTTTAGAGCTTTTCTGGCTCTGGATAATCAACGCCAAAAGTCTCTACCTCTACAGTTTCCATAACCTGCTGTTCTTCTGGCCTATCGTTCTTATCAGTATTAACAGTTGCTATCTCATCGACTACCTCCATACCGCTTATAACTTCCCCAAAGGCAGCATAGGAACCATCCAGACGCTGAAAATCTTTATGCATGATAAAGAACTGGGAACCTGCAGAGTCATATGGCTGAGACCTGGCCATTGAGATAACACCTCTGGTATGCTCCAGATCATTTTCAAAATCATTTTGAGCAAATTCCCCTTTGATAGAATAACCTGGTCCCCCTCTTCCAGTGCCATCAGGGTCACCGCCCTGAATCATGAAATTCTCGATAACTCTATGGAAGATAAGGCCATCATAATAACCCTGCTCGGCAAGATAAATAAAATTATTTACTGTATTTGGCGCTATCTCAGGATAAAGTTCTACCTCAATTTCCCCTCCAGCTTCCATAGTTATTGTAACAATAGGATTTTTCTCTTCTGCATTAATTTCTGCCATTATAAAATAACCTCCAATTAAAATTAGTATTAAAAAAATTAATAAAGTCTTTTTCATAACTCGCCCCTTCTAATGGATTCAACTTTTTTATCAGACGACCTCTAGTTTCTTATTTGAGATAATATTCCAGCTCCAGACCAAATTCATCTTCTCTTGCTATTATATCATAATCCTCCAGGTTTTTATCTAAAAATCTTACTGTTTCTTCTTTTAATTCTTTTAAAATAACTGTATCAAACCTTTTATTAAAATAATCCTTTATATCCTCTTCAATGTCTAATTTCAATTCAGAATTTATAAAGTCCTTATCAATATTCTCTAATTCCTCACCTTCCTTATCTGCCATAAGATGAATAACTTCATCTAAATAATAGTTCAAGAATTCCCTGAACTCATCAGAATCTCTTTCCACAATATTCGTTCAATAGATCAGTTTTAATAGCTAATAATCTATTAAACCTTCCTCCTTTCTATTTATCATATAAAAATATTATAATATTTATATTGCCTGTAATCAATTAAATTTAGCATCTTAATTATTCAACTTAAAACCCCTGGCCTATTAAATACAGCCAGAGGTTTTATAATTTAATTAATTTATCAGAAATACTTTAAAAAATTAATACTTATAATCGACAATTCCAAGACGATGCAATATTTTAACTGACCTATCCTCTAAATTGGAAACTTTTTCTGGATAAAGATATTTAATATCCACTGCCCCATTATTATTTATAAAGAAATCATTTTTAATACCAAAAGCTTCATATAGTACTATCAGGTTATATGTGCTTTCACCTTCTGAATTAGTATTGTGAAATTCCTCTCCTGAGAATATATCTGTTAATTTAAGGTTTTTAGCCTCTATACCAGTTTCTTCATATAAATTTCGGCAGGCTGTCTCTTTAATAGTTTCCCCCAGTTTCATTGTGCCCCCAGGTAATGCCCAACCTTTAGAATCATCTTTATTTTGAAATAAAACCCTTCCCTTTTCATCTCGGGCAATTACCGAAGCTCCTACTATAATAATAGATTCCTGTCCTACTTTGTCCCTTAATCTATCAATATATTCTGCCATTTAGCTATTCCCCACCCCAGAGAACTTCTGGAAAGATTAGAGTATTTTATACTCATCGCTTAACCCTTTTATATTGTCAATTGATAGCCTATATTCTACTTCTTCGTCTGGTATACCCTTTTCTTTAGCGTATTTTTTTATTTCATCATGAGATTCTGCTACGACCCTTTCCTTGCCAACCTGATATACTTTATATTTTGCTTCTCGCATTTAAAAACCCCCGAATTTTTATAATTAAAGATTAAGCTTACAAATATATTTCAAGATATTCTCTAAATATCCTGCAAACTTTGATAATTTTAAAATAAAATCAATCTATAATTTTTATAAAAACAGTTAAAATCCAATATAAACCTGAAAAGTTAAATTAAAAGCTTTAAAATTTGACAAAGGCCCACCAGCAATTTCATTTCCTGCTATTTCCCAGTTGCTTTTGCCATCATAGGTAAATAGATAACCTGCAGAAACTCCAATATCAACTGGACTATCAAAAGAATAGGCAAGACTAATCGTCGGGTTTAATGCTAAAAAGTTTTTCTCCATTGTGGCGGTATGATGATTGCCATCTGCAATATCTTCAATTATATTTTCAAACTCACCAGGTTCATCTGATAATAATCTTAACTTTATTCCTCCAGCTCCAACCATTGCTCCTGCAGAAATATCTAAATCTTTAGTTGCATAAAACCCTCTTTTGTAAACTAAACCACTATAATTAATTAAAAATCCTGTCATCTTATTTCCAATTTTGCTTTCACTGGAACCCTTTAATGTCAGAGCCCCTAGCCTATTTCCAATTTTTCTTCCAGCCACACCACTCCAGCCGTAAATAAAGAAATTATCACTTAACTCAGGAAAATCATTGGCTGCTAAAATATTATTTAAATCATCCAGATTAAGACTAAGCCAGCCTATTTCAGAACCTCCAACTGCTTTTAGATTATAGCCAGACCAGGCCTGGTCCTGTTGAACTTGATTTATATTTAAAGTATTTTCATTTGCACCTTGCTCAGCCATTACAGTTACAGAAAAAGAAATAATCACCAGACTAAAAAATAGAATTAACAGTAATTTTTTCAACTTCCTCACCCTTTTAGATTGATCTCATTTATTATGAGTAAAGCTTCAAAATACTCTGCTCTACCGGCTTTAAGATTGACCTGAGGCTGATACATGGCTGTATCGACCATTGTTAATACCTGTATTAATTATTTAATCCGTATTAAATAGTTCAAGACAAAAGAAGTATTTCCTGCTTGAATTTAAAATTTATATCTTTATTTAAGCATCTCTTTTCAGCAAAAAATCATTTTTATTTAAAAAGAGCTATTCCCTCTATCTGGAGAGTTTTAGTTATTTTTCATTGGTAGAATGATATTAATCCTGGTACCAAGATTTAGCCGGCTGAGGACTTCGAAATGGCCGCCATGACGTTCAATAATCCATTTAGCTATAGCCAAGCCCAGCCCGGTACCGCCAGTCTTTCTGGCCCTGGATTCATCTGAACGATAAAAGCGGTTAAAGATATTTGGCAAATCTTCAGGGGCAATCCCAATCCCATTATCCTGAACCTGGATTAACACCTCTTCATTTTCTTTAAAAACCTTCAACCTAACCTCATGTCCTGGTTCAGAATATTTCAGGCTATTATCAACAAGTATCCTAACTGCCTGTTTTATCAACTGTTTATCTGCTTCAATAAAAATTGACCTCTCTAAATCAGTTATAATATTATGTTCTTGATTAATAATAGTTGTTTCAGCGATTATTTCATTAACTAATTTAGAACAGTCAAACCTTTCTTTATTTAACTGAATCGCCTCATTATCACCTCTGGCCAGAAACAAAAGATGCTCAACCAGGATTTTCATGTTCTCAGTTTCACTCTTAATGGCAGCTATGGCTTCCTCTAAAGTCTTTTCATCATGTTTTCCCCAGCGATCTATGATCCCGGCATATCCCTGGATGACAGAAATAGGTGTTCTAAGTTCATGGGAGGCATCAGAAACAAAACGAATTTGAGATTGGTAGGCCTGATTAATTCTTTTTAACATATCATTAATTGCATAGGCCAGAGATTTTAATTCATCCTGGGATCCATCGACTGAAATCTGATAATCAAGCTTTTCAGCATCTATACTGCTAATAGCTCCAGCAAGATCTTTGATTTTTTCGTCAGGAGTTGCTGAACTTAAATCAGCAATTTCAGTCTGTAATTTCTTTGCTCTTTCAGCCATATCAGAAAGAGGTTTCAATGTTTCCCTGATCATTCTATTGTTTTTTCGGATCCTGCCTGCCAGATAAAGCAGTTGGCTGGCAAAAAGCAGTAGGACTAAATATAATAAGAGCTTAAGATTATTGCCAATTGAATAACTTATAAGCTGATAGCCGGTCTCAGCTGGGATAAATAGCTGATAGCTAATAGCTTCAATCTGTTCTACTAGAGGCTCTGGATTTGAATCTCTTAAGCTTGATATATCAAGATTTCGACCATTAATAGATCCTGTAAGTGGAAGCCAGTTTTGAATAAATCCTGGCAGTATAAAAAAATCTATTTCTCCATCATTCATTGCTATCTGGTAACCAAAAACCTCTTCTCCACCGACTGCTAATTCCTGCAATTCATTGTTATTTAACAATTCTGCTGCCCCTGATTCAGCCTGCCAGATAATAATCCCAACAGATATTAACAGGAGCAAAATATTAATTGCCATAAAAGCAGAAAATAGGCCTATCAGCATCTTCACATTTAGCTTTAAAACCATTGAAGATCGAATTTTATCTGATAGACCTGAGACTTTATTTTTGAATGCAGTTTTATTCTTCATCTCTAATCACATACCCAACTCCACGAACTGTTTGAATTAATTTAAGATTATAGGGTTCTTCAAGCTTTGACCTGAGATAACGGATGTAAACATCTACAGAATTAGTTTCTCCAGTAAAATCATATCCCCAGATGCGATCTAATAGCGTCGTCCTCTCCATAACAATGTTTTTATTTTGAAGCAAGAATTCAAGTAAATCAAACTCTCTTCTGGTTAATTCGACTATTTGATTGTCAACTTTAACCTCCCTGCTGGCTGAGTTAAGACTTAATCTGCCTGCCCTTAAAGTATCATCAGCTTCTTTAGTTGGAAGAGTATTCTTTCTCAATGCAACCCGGATTCTGGCTAATAGTTCTTCGATGGCAAAGGGCTTAGTTATATAATCATCGGCACCACCATCAAGTCCGGTCACCTTGTCAACTACGGCATCTCTGGCAGTGAGCAAAATCACTGGTATTTCAGATGCCTGGCGGATTCTTCTTAAAACTTCGATCCCGCTTAATGCCGGCAGCATTATGTCCAGCAAGATAAGATCAAAGGAACCGGCTTCAAAAGAAGCCAGTCCCTCTCTACCATCCAGAGCTTTACTTACCTGATAGCCCTCATGTTCAAGTTCAAGTTCAATAAACCGGGCAAGTTTCTCCTCATCTTCAACTATTAGTATTTTCTCCATTATAGTTTTCTCCCTTATCTCTTGTATCATCTTTAGAGGATTTAGCAGCAGAATCAGTCATTGAATCTACAGCCCGTTTAGTTGCATCAGAGACAGAATCCATTGCTTTATTTACCTTTGTCTTTTCCAGGTCAGGACCCCCTAAGTTATAGCGAAATCCAAAGACTAGTCCAATCACCAGTGCCGGAATTACTATCCAGAAGGCAAAGAATAATAATAAGGCAAAGGCAGTTAAAGGTATTTCCAGGATTAATTTATCATCTTTTATAATCTTAAAATTATTGGAGTTCCCTTTTTCAATAATATTTCTAACCCAGCCCATAATATTCTTTAAAGTTTCAGTAAAACTTGAGCTCTTCTTCTCTTTTTTAGGCTGGCTTAAATCATTATCAGCTGACTTTTCCTGATCTGCATTGTCTCCTGACTTATAATACCCCCTGGCCGCTGGTTCTTTAATTTTTCCCTCTCTTTCAAGATTTACTACCGCTTCTAATAAATCTCCATTGGTCTTTTCCAATTCCTTTTTTGCTTCTTCATAAGAAATCCCTGCATACTCTCTTAATTTTTCCACTTTCTCAAATGTTATCACTATGATAACCTCCTTATTTTCTTTGATAATATAATGATAACACCGAGAAATTTAAGACCAATTGAAATTTGATTAAAATTTGATTAAAATCAAACTAATTTTAAACTTATTTAAAAATAAG
>CAZLCX010000040.1:12508-16106 GCA_964558325.1 uncultured Halanaerobiaceae bacterium
AAATAAGGGCTTCCTATATTACTTAATAAATTTTCTATCTATCCATTTTAGGATCAAGGGCATCTCTTAAACCATCCCCTAATAGATTAAATGAGAGAACTGTATAGGCTATTGCCATCCCAGGAAATAATGAATACCAGGGAGCTGAGCGCAGATACTGCAGTCCATTATTAACCATGGAACCCCAACTTGGCAGCGGCTCCTGGGCTCCTAACCCTAAAAAACTCAGTGAAGCCTCAGCCATAATTGCTGTAGCTATTCCCATGGTAAAAGTAATGATTAAAGGAGCCAGACAGTTTGGCAGAATATGTTTATACATTATTTTAAAGTCATTAAGCCCGATTGCCCTGGCTGCCTCTACATATTCTCTTTCTTTGTGGCGCATAAACTCGCTTCGAACAATTCTGGCAGTTCTGGTCCACCAGATAACCCCTAGAGCTATAAAGATATTATATAGCCCCGGGCCTAAGGCAACCATAATCGCAATTGTAAACAATAAACTAGGAAAACTCATAAAAATATCAACTATTCTCATGATAAACATATCGATTTTTCCACCATAGTAACCGGCAAGGGAACCCATTAAAGTACCAATAGTTAGAGAAATTACCTGTACAATTACCCCTACACTAATTGAAATTCTGGACCCATAGATAATTCTACTTAATAAATCCCGGCCATAATAATCTGTCCCCAGCAAATGGGTGCTGGATGGAGATTCTAAAACAGAAAGCAGATCTATCTCATTCGGAGGATAAGGTGCAAAGACTGGAGCAAAAATTGCAACTAATATAAAAACAACCGCCATAATCAAGCCTATCATGGCTGCTTTATTTCTTTTGAGCCTCCTCCAGGAATCATACCAGAGACCATGAATATCTCTCTTTTTTGTTAATTCCAATTCACTTCTATTGTCCATTAGATTTATCCTCCTTTTTAATCATATTTTATTCTAGGATCAAGGGCTATATATATTATATCTACAATCAGGTTAAAAAATACGAAAATAACTGAACCTACTAAAACTGACCCGGCAATAACCTGAAAATCCCTTTTTTGAATAGCAGTTACAACATATCGTCCAAATCCCGGCCAGGCAAATATACTCTCTGTTAAGACTGACCCATTTAGATAGGAGGCCAGACTCATTCCTAAAACAGTTACAACTGGAATCATGACATTTTTTAAAGCATGTTTTAAGATTACAACTCTTTCAGCTATTCCCTTTGCCCTGGCAGTTCGGATATAATCCTCTCTAATAACTTCAAGCATGACTGAACGGGTATATCTGGCTAAGAATGCTGCTGATCTACTCCCTAGAGTAATAGCAGGTAAGATTAAATATTTAATGCTGCCATCACCCATACCAGATATTGGAAACCAGCCCAGGGTCATGGCAAATATTAAAATTAAAACCGTCCCAAACCAGAATACCGGGGTAGATATAAATAAAAGTGCAAAAGTCATGGCAAAGTGATCAATCCAGGTATTTTGAAAAACTGCTGATACAATCCCAATAGAAATACCCATTATTGTTGAGACAATAATTGCAGTAAAAGCCAGTCGGGCTGTATTTGGCAGCCTCCGTTTTAATGCTTCTGCCACTGGAACATTAGACATATATGATACTCCTAAGTCTCCTCGCAAAGTTCTAGTTATGTAACCTGAAAACTGAATATACCAGGGTTCATCCAGTCTTAATTGACTTCTCATCCTATTTATACTGTCTTCATTTGCATGCTGGCCTAACATTGTTAATACTGGATCTCCTGGAACAATATACATTAAAAAAAATGTTATTATCATAACTCCTATTAAAACTGGTATAACCATTAATAATCTACGTATAATATATTGAAACATTAGTATTTACCTCCTGAGAGATAGTTATAGTTACCTGGCATGCCAGGCATGCCAGGTAAAATTAATTCTTACTTCTTATCTTGATCTATCCACCAGGTTGTTAATTTATCGGCATGATACATCTGATGGTGTAATTCTCCATTAACCCAGGGCTGTTTTATAGTTGAAGAGCTTGTATGATATAACCAGACATATGGATCGCCATCTTCTTCTACCATATCAATTAGGCGTTCAGAAAGCTCGACTCTGGTTTCAACACTAGTAGTTCTACCCATTTCTTCCAGGATCTCATCTGCAACTGTATTTTTATAATTGATTCTGCTGCCTTCACTGGCGTAAAGGGCCTGCAAGAAATTATATGGGTCTGCATAATCAGCCCACCAGGATAGATAATAGGAAGGAGCATTTCCCTGTCTAACTGTATCAAAGAATACGCTCCAGTCATTCTTAACCAGTTCTACATCAATACCAACCTGAGATAACATGGCCTGGACTACCCCACCTGCTCTTACAGGGTTGGTTCCTGAACTAACCCATAATTCCAGTTCAAAGCCGTCAGGATAACCTGCTTCAGCCAATAATTCTCTGGCTCTATCAGGGTCATAATTAAATTCTGAATTTGGGGATCCTCCATCCATACCTTCAGGAATTGCATCTTTAGCTGCTACATAATGAGAAAAGAGCGACTCAGTAATTTGCTCACTATCAATGGCATAATCTATTGCTTTTCTTACTAACGGGTCATCAAGGGGTTCAAAGTCCTGATTTAAAGCAATAAAGTAACTTGAAAGTTCAGCCATGCTGTGGGTATAAGGTTCCCATTCTTCATCATTAAGCCAGCTTTCTCTTTCTTCTACTGGAATTCCAGTATAATCCAGATTACCTGCTTCAAATTCAGCAATATCAGTTAATGGCTGAGGAATAACTCTATAAATAACCTCATCTATATATGGTCTGCCATCAAAGTAATCTTCATTGGCCTTTAATACAATCTCTTCATCATGTTCCCAGGATTCAAAAACCCAGGGACCTGTACCAACTGGATTTTGACTGAACTGCTTGCCATGTTCATCAACAACTTCTTCTGGTACTATAAAACCATATGGTAAAGTTAAATGGGTTACAAATAAACCAAAGGGATAATCTAAATCAAATTGAACTGTATAATCATCAATAACTGTAACACCTTCAAGGCCCTCTGTTTCCCCATCTAAGGCGGCGTCAGTACCTTTTATCATATCATATACCCAGGTTCCTGGAGAAGCCACTTCTGGGTCATATAAACGATCAAAGGTGTATTTTACATCATGGGCAGTAAGTTCCCGGCCATTATGAAATTCTACTCCCTCACGAAGTTTAAAGACAAAGGTTTGATTATCATTAGATGCTTCCCAGGATTCTGCCAGAGAATTAACTATATCATTAGAATGATAGTCAAATCTGACAAGTCCATCAAAAATTTTAGAAGCCATATCACCGGCATCAAAACCAGAAGCATAGGCCGGGTCCAATGTATCCCAGTTAGTCTCGTTACTTAACCTTAAAGTCCCTCCGTACTCGGCTTCTGAAGCCATAACTCCACCTGAAACCAATAAAGATAATGCTACTACAAAAATAAATACTCTTTTTAACATTAAAATTTCTCCCCTTTCAAATCAAGTTTTTAAGTTTCTCGACTACTCGTTTTTCCTGCTCCCCCACTGATTAAGGTAATTATCACCTTCTTTCATATTTA
>CAZLCX010000041.1:0-14892 GCA_964558325.1 uncultured Halanaerobiaceae bacterium
TTAAAGAAGAGGTATTTGCAATGTTAGATAAAATAATTCAACTTCAAAATACAATCGAAGAACAGGAGTTACTACTTGATAATATTGACCTGTTAGTCTGGTATTTACTTTCACCGGATAGGGTTGGTCTTGTCAATCAAAAATTTGCTGACTTTTTTGGCAGGCAGAAAGATTTTTTCCAGAATCGAAAACTTAATGAGTTTATTCAGGGAAAAACAGAATTAGAGAATAGTTTTTCTAACAATAAAGAAGCCTTTATCAGGAAAAATAAGTTAAAAATTGAAGAAAGTTATACTAATAAAGATGGAGAAGAAAGAATTTTTGAAGTAACCAAGACCCCTAAATTAAATAATCATGATGGGGTTGATTATGTTTTCTGTACTGCCAGAGATATTACAGAGCAGAAGAAGATAAAAGACGATCTTAAAAAGACTGAGTATAGATACTGGACTATTTTTAACTTATCACCTGTTGGGATTATGGTTATTGACAGGATGGGAAATATTATTGATGTAAATCAGAAATTCTCAGAAATGAAGGGGTATAGTCGAGAAGAATTAATCGGAAATAATCTGTTTGAGATAATAATAGAGCCGGAAAATGAGATGCTTGCCCAGGAAAATATCAAAAGAGTAATAGCAGGTGAAACGATCAGCCAAGATGTAATCGGCTATAATAGAGAGGGCAAGAAGGTATATATCAACCTGCTGGAAACGGCCATTGATATTGGCAATAACCAAAGGGGACTTATTTCCCTGCAGACAGATATTACTGAGAAAAAAGAGACAGAAGCAATCTTAAAGAATCAACATAGAACAATTAAAGAGCTTCACAAAACTGCCATTCTTTTAAATGAAAGCAAATCCCTTGAGGATATGCTTAAGATAACAATCAGTTCAGCAGAAAATATACTGGATTTTAAACTCTGCTATATAAGCCTGGTTGAAGGTGATAACCTTGTTGTCAGAGCAAGTTCAGATGCCTCAGGTAATAAATTTCAAAAAATACCATTAGGTGAGGGACTGGCAGGTAAGACCTATGCCAGTGCTGAAAGCTATATTGTTAATGATTTAAGCTCCTGTAATGAGGCAATTTTAACTGATAAAAATTTAAAATCTGCAATCAGTATTCCGATAAAAAATTTCGGGGTCTTTCAGGCAGTTTCAGCAGATAGAAATGCCTATCATAAAAATGATCTTGAACTCGCTGAGCTGTTAGTCTCCCACCTGATTATAGTTATGGAGGAATTAAAGCATCGGAAAGAACTGGAATATAAATCTTATCACGATGATTTAACTAATACCTACAATCGCCGCTATTTTAAAGAGAGTCTATCAGAAATTGAAGCCAAAAGATTATTCCCGGTCAGTATAATTATAGCAGATTTAAATGGCCTAAAAATAATTAATGACAGTTATGGTTCAGATACAGGGGATCAAGTCTTAATCAGGACCGCCAGGAAAATTAAAGCCGTTATCAGGCCTGGTGATCTCCTGGCCAGAATAGGTGGCGATGAGTTTGGCATTGTTTTAACAGAGACTGACCAAAAAGAAGCCAGATTAATTTATGATAAGATAAAAGAAAACAGCCAGGATATCTTAGAAGATCAGGTCCCTATTTCTTTAGGTATGGGGACAGCAACCTGGACAGCTGGCTCCAATCAGAGTTTAGAAAAAACAGTAAAAGAAGCAGAAAATAAAATGTATCAGCATAAATTGCTTGAAGATAGAAGTGCTAAAAACAGGGTAGTGGCAGGACTTTTAAATACATTAAGTGCAAAAAGTGACGAGACCGAGGAACATGCAAGTAGAATGGCAGCAATGGCCTATCAATTAGGTGATAAACTTGGATTATCAGAACTGGATATAAATAGATTATCTTTACTGGCCAGCCTTCATGATATAGGTAAAATTTCAGTTCCAGAAGAGGTTTTAAATAAGCCAGACAGACTTACTGATTCAGAATGGGAGAAAATCAAAGAACATCCAGAAAGAGGTTATCGGATTGCCTCGGCAACTGAAGAATTTTCAGCAGTTGCCAGGGAAATATTAGCCCATCATGAACACTGGGATGGCAGTGGCTACCCCAATGGTTTAAAGGGTGAAGAGATTCCCTATCTGGCCAGAATGATTTCAATTGTAGATGCCTTTGATGTTATGACAAATGATCGATCCTATAAAAAAGCAATTACAAAAGAAGTAGCCTTAAAAGAAATAGAAAAATGTGCAGGCAGTCAGTTCGACCCAGAACTGGCTAAGGAGTTTATAGTTATTCAACAACAGAATGTCGAATAATTAATCTAAATAGGAGGAAGTAATTTTGGCATTAACAACTAAATCAGAAAGGATGGGCACTGAACCTGTAGTATCTTTATTATTAAGGCTTTCAATACCTTCAATAATAGGCATGTCTGTCCAGTCTTTATATAATATAATAGATTCAATTTATATCGGGAGACTCAGCACCGAGGCCCTTTCAGCCTTATCACTGGCCTTTCCAATCCAGATGATCTTAATAGCGGTTGCTGTTGGCACAGGGGTCGGTACCAGTTCATTAATTTCAAGGCTTTTGGGAAAGGGTAAAGAAGAGAAGGCCAATATTGTGGCCGAACATGTTGTCCTGGTTACTCTATTTTTTGGCCTTGTCCTTGGCAGCATTGGCTATTTTTTCTCAGCTGAAATCTTTAGTTTTGTCACCAGTGACCCTAAATTAATTGATCTAGGAGAAGAATATATTAGAGTAATTTTGATGGGCTCCTTTGCCATGTTCTTTCCAGTTGTGGCAAGTGATATTTTAAGGGGAGAGGGTAATACCTTTGTCCCAATGTTAACCCTTGTTCTTGGGGCAGTAATCAATATAATCCTCGATCCTTTTTTAATTTTTGGAATAGGTTTCTTTCCGAGGCTGGAGGTAGCTGGAGCAGCCTATGCTACTATCATTTCCAGATTTATCGGAGGCCTCTTTATTGCCTATCTATTATTTAAAGGCCATAACCAGGTCGAATTAAATTATGACAAATTTAAATTCGATTTTAAGATAATAAAAGATGTTTACAGGGTAGGTCTTCCGGCGATGATCATGCAGCTTCTGGCCAGTATCATGATCTTTGGAGCCAACACAATAGTTGGCATGTATGATACTGTGGCAGTAGCAGTTCTAGGTATTTATTTTAGGCTCCAGTCCTTTGTTTTTATGCCAGTCTTTGGTCTGGCCCAGGGATTTATGCCAATCGTCGGCTATAATTTCGGCCATAAAAAGCCAGACAGGATGATGAAAACAATTAAATTTGGATTTTTAATCGCCTTTAGTTTTACAACAGCAGGCTTAATTATTTTTCAGATCTTTACCACTCCCTTAATCCAACTTTTTAATGATGATCCAGAACTCCTGGAGATTGGGGTAACAGCTTTAAAGAGAATTACCCTTGCCTTTCCAATAATTGGCCCAGCAATTATCGGCTCAACGACTTTCCAGGCAATCGGTAAAGGCCTACCAAGTTTAATTATCTCTTTTTCCAGACAGATAATTTTACTTCTGCCGATTATGTATTTCTTAGGTCTGATAGCTGGACTTGATTATCTCTGGCTGGCGTTCCCTATTTCAGAAGGAATGGTCTTTATAGTTATGATTCTCTGGCTCCGTTCCACCCTAAAAGAGGCCCAGGATAAGATGCAGTAAAAATTAAATAGATTAATTAAGAGATAGGACTTCAGCAGGATTAAACTCTTGCTGGAGTTATTTTTTTATTTATTCTTGACATATGCTCATTAAAGAGTTATAATAGTTTTGAGCATAAGTCAAAAACAATCATAATTTAATCTTAAGTCTTTAAGGAGGTGGTTGAAATATTTGCTATAACAGCTTCAGGTCAGGGGATTGAGGCAGAGCTTGACAAAAAATTTGGCCGCTGTAAATACATTATAATTTATGACCCGGCAACAGAAAAGGTTACATCCTATGAAAATAAATTTTTACAGCAAAGTAGTGGGGTAGGAGTTAAAACAGCAGAGTTTATTGCCGATAAAGGGGTTGAAAAAGTCTTGACATTTAAGGTCGGCCCTAAAGCGGCTCAGGTTCTTGATAAAGCTGGTATTGAAACAATTACAGGTTTAAAGGGACAGGTAAAAGATATTATTGATAAATATATTTAACTATTCATCTTTGGGGGGTTAATTAATGAAACTAGCAATCTCAACAGAAAATAATCAGGTAGCAGGACATTTTGGTAGATGTGCAGAATATACAATTGCTGAAATAGAGAATAATAAAATTATCAGCAAAGAAACTATTGAAAATCCAGGACATCAGCCAGGCTTTCTACCAAGATATTTAGCTGATAAAGGTGTAAACTGCATAATTTCCGGGGGAATGGGTAGAAAAGCAGCTGACATGTTTTCAGAGCGAAATATCAATACAATAGTTGGCGTTCAGGGAGAAATAGATACTGTTTTAAATAAATTCCTAAGTGATGAACTGGATGCCAGTAATGATCTCTGTGATCATTAAAATATAGGTAATGCAATCATTAAAATATAGTTAAAATAAAAGGAGGTGAGAATTATGCCAGGTGGAGATAGAACAGGCCCTGTAGGTGCAGGCCCAATGACAGGAAGAGGAGCTGGTTACTGCAATGGCTTCAACCGTCCAGGTAGCTTTAGACCTGGAGCTGGAATGGGTAGAGGTCGAAGAAATATGAATTTTAGTGCAGGCAGGCCAGGCTTTCGCTATAGTGAAGAAAGCTATTCAGGTGATTTAGATAAAGACAGAGAGATAGCTGAGTTGAAAAATCAGCTTCAAAATATCGAGTCAAGGCTGGACCAGCTAACCAGTGAATAAATTTTACTAATACCGGTGGAGCAACAAATGACTCTGCCGGTATTTACATATGTATAAAGGAGGAGAAATTTTATGTATGATATAGCAATCGGCAGTGGCAAAGGTGGAACAGGAAAAACTTTTATTGCAACTAATCTGGCAGTGGTTTTAGAAGAGATTATGGCAGAACAGCTAAATTATCTTGACTGTGATGTAGAGGGGGCCAATGGTCATCTCTTTTTCGATGGTAAAGAAGAAAAAGAAGAAATCTTCATCAAAAGTGTCAGAGAGATAGACCATGATAAATGTATTCTCTGTGGCGACTGTGTTGATGCCTGTCAGTATAATGCCCTGGCCAAAGTAGGTGGAGAGATCCTTTATTTTAATGAGCTCTGCCATACCTGCGGGGCCTGTGAATTAGTCTGTCAGCAGGAGGCTATCATTGAAGGGGATAGAAAAATTGGAGATTTAATTCATAAAGCCGGTAAAGTTGATCTCTATTATGGTAATCTCAAAACTGGCGAAAGTGGGATGAGTCCAAGATTAATCAATAAGGTTAAAGAGAAAGCAGGGCAGGGAATCAATATTTATGATGCCCCTCCAGGCACCACCTGTCCGGTGGTAGAGACCTTTAAAGGTTCAGATTTAGCTGTTCTGGTTACAGACCCAACTCCTTTCGGGCTCAATGATTTAAAACTGGCAGTTAAGATGACCAGAAAATTAGGCCTGGAACCAGTTGTATTAATTAATAGAGCAACTTATAAGGATAATAAATTAAGGGAGTACTGTCAGCAAGAAGATTTGAAAATTATTGGGGAAATTCCTGACCGGAGAGAACTGGCTGAAATCTATTCAGCTGGAAAACTGGCAGTTACAGATAATCAGGAATACAGGGAATTATTTACAGAGATTGCCTGGAATATCATAAGTCATTTAGAGCCAGTTGAAACAAAAGAGTTAGTTGTAATTAGCGGTAAAGGTGGCACTGGTAAGACTTCTATCACAGCCAGTCTGGCAGCCCTGGCTGAAAATACAGTGGTAGCAGATTGTGATGTAGACGCAGCAGACCTGCATTTACTTTTGAGCCCTGAAATCCAGTCCCAGGGAGATTTTTCTGGAGGTAATCTGGCTGAAATTGATCAGGATAAATGTACAAACTGTGGCCGTTGTTATGATGCCTGCCGTTTTTCAGCAATAATAAAAGAGGATAATCATTACAGCATAGATCCTCTCTCCTGCGAAGGCTGTGGTGTCTGTGATCTAGTCTGCCAGGATGGGGCGGTTATTCTTAATGAAGCCATTAATGGCAGGTGGTTTACGTCTAGAACCAGGTTCGGTTTAATGGCCCATGCTGAGCTAGGAATAGCTGAAGAAAATTCAGGTAAACTGGTTACCCTTGTTAAAGATAAAGCCAGAGAAATGGCTAAAAAGAAAAATAACTGGTTAAATATAATAGATGGTTCACCTGGTACAGGCTGCCCGGTTACAGCTTCTTTAACTGGAGCTGATTATGCTTTATTAGTTACAGAACCTTCAGTTTCAGGAATCCATGATCTGATTAGAGTTATTGATTTAACTAAATTTTTAGAAATTCCTGCAGGGATATTAATCAATAAAGCAGACATAAATCTTGATAAATCTAAAGAGATTGAGGAATTAGCAGCCAGAGAGGGTATTGATTTTTTTGGTAAATTACCTTATGATGAAGATGTAGTTGTTGCCCAGACAGAAGCTTTAACAGTTATTGAGTATAGACCAGATAGTAAGGTTTCTAAAAGATTGAAAGAAGTCTGGAAAGAAATAAACCTTATTTTAAACAAAGATTAACGGATTATAGGAGTTGAGAAATTATGCCAAGGCCACCAAAGATAAGAAAAATTCAGAGTAAGCCAGAGAGAACTTACTTTAAACCTCCAGGAATACCTATGAAGGAATTAGAAGAACTGGTTATTAGTTTTGAAGAAATGGAGACTCTCAGGCTCAGTGATTATCAGGGTTTAAGCCAGCAGGAGGGAGCTGATAAGATGGAGGTATCCAGGCCAACCTATCAGAGGATTTTAGTCACTGCCCGGAAAAAAGTTGCAGAAGCTCTGGCAGAGGGGAAGGCTATCAGGATTGAAGGTGGAACTTATCAGGTTGCCCAGAAAAGAAGAGGTCGGAAACGCAGCCGTAAAGGCTGTCCTAAAGGAGAGTGTTAATAATGGCAATTGCAGAAGTCACAGTAATACCCCTAGGAACAGGAGATACCAGTCTCAGTAGCTATGTTGCTGACTGTCATAGGGTGCTTAAACAGGAAAGTGAAATCGAATATCAATTGACACCTATGGGAACAATCATTGAGGGGGAATTGGATAGGATTTTTGAGGTAGTAAAAAAGCTTCATCAGGTCCCTTTTGGTGCTGGAGCATTAAGAGTTTCCACCAGCTTAAAAATTGATGATAGGCGTGATAAAACAGCTACAATGGACCAGAAACTGGATTCAGTTAATATAAAACTTAAATCAGATTAATCATAGCGTTTCCTAATTTGCTGTAATTTATAAAAAGAAATTTTCTGCATTTCAATTAACTAAAATGAGACGAGCACGAACCTGGTAAACAGAAATGATTAATTGTAAATTGTTTTAAATAAATTGCAGGAATTCTCAGTTTAATAACGAATATAATTAATAGTGTTTATTGATAAAAACTATAATAGGAGGTAATATTTTATGGCAAAAGTATCAAGAGAATTGGTCGAGAAGGCCGGAGTAGACGTCGATAAGCTTTTAGATCTCCTAATCAAAAATGCATCAGCAGAGCTAACAACTTATTATTATTACACCAGTCTAAGGATGAATTTAATCGGTCTTGAAGGCGAAGGAGTTAAGGAAATAGCAGAAGCAGCCAGGATAGAAGATCGCAATCACTTTGAAGCATTATTGCCAAGAATTTATGAGCTTGGGGGCAGTATTCCCAATGATATGAAGGAATTTCATGATATTTCAGCCTGTCCACCGGCCAAACTACCAGAAAAGAAAAATGACGCCAGAGAAATAATTAAGGTTCTCTTAGAAGCTGAAAGATGTGCAGTCCGTGGTTATACTGAAATCTGTAATATGACTGCCGGGAAAGATCATCGCACCTATGACCTGGCTCTTGCAATTCTCCATGAAGAGATTGAGCATGAGTCATGGTTTGCCGAATTTCTTGGAGAAGGGCCATCAGGTCACTTCTTAAGAGAGGGTGAGTCCTCACCATTTGTTTCAAAGTTTCTAAAATAATCTAGAGAAAATAAAATTAGATAACGGTATTTAAACCCTGGCCAGAAATAGATTTGGCCAGGGTTTTTATTTGAATTAAGTTGAGTATTATGGCATAGCATTAACCAAAAATAAGTAAAAAATTTATCTTGACAGACTTTAATAAATAGGATAATCTCTAATTAATAAAGTAAAATAATTAATAATTAGAGGTGCCTGCCAGATGAATAGGAAGATCAGAAAAATTTTATCTGTACTTTTTGTTGTTTTAATAATCGTGGCGATTGGATTTTTTTATCTTTCAAGAGGTTTAAATGAAGGTCAGAATATGACTGTAGATCCGATTCCGGAGAATGCATTAGAAGATCTTTCTGATGGGAGTTACAGAGGTCAACATGAATTTAGACGCTGGACAAATGAAGTAGAAATTGTTGTTGAAGATAATGAGATAGTTGAAATCAATGTCATTGAAGATGTAAGTATTGCCCAGGATGATGTTCGAGAAGAAATCTTTGCAAGGGTAAAAAATAACCAGACAACTGATGTAGATGTAATTTCTGGGTCCACTGTGACCAGTAAGGCTTATCTTCAAGCTATTACAAGAGCTATAAATCTTGCAGTTGCAGAGCAATAATTATCTTATCTCTAATAGTTAATATGTGTTCGGTTATTCATAAGGCTTCCTGAAACCAAAAAACCTAAAGGGAGCAGCTAAATCTAATAACTAAATAGATTTTTATTAAGTTAGCCTAAAGCTGAAAGATTAATTCAGCTTTAGGGTTTTTTATTTATAATAAGGTTAGCTTAAATTATTATTGCCTTATTGAGAATGATTTGTTATAATAAATATAAGTAAATAACTCAATTTAATATAAATTTATTTAGTTTATTGAAGTGATAGCATTGCTTGTATGCAAGACAGGCTTTTTAATCTTTATTTCTTTACCATAATCATCCTGGCAGCTGTTTTTACTGGACAGAGTTTTGCCGGTGGCAGTATTCCTGAAGGGAATATGATCTACTTATTAATTTTTTATAGTATAATTGGTGCCGTTTTAACTTTTGTTATGTATAATCGATTTAAGCTTAGTGTAGTCCTCAGTTCAGGTCTTGTTGGTGTTATGGCAGCAGTAGTCTTGCCAGTAATTTATCCAGTTAATGGGGCGGCCCTGGCAGTTATGGCTTATTGTGCCTCATTTGCAGGCATGTCATCAAAGGATAGAATAGCAAATGAATTAGTTATGACTGTTGTAGCTATTATGGCAGCATTAATTTTTATATTTTCTTCTCCTTATTTAAATGGAGCAGGAGGTAAATCAGGTATAACAGCCTTTGCATCAGTTATAACAATTAAAGGACTGACAATAATTTTTAATAAAATTGTTCATTCTGATATTATTGAAAATAAATATCAGTTGTCTAAAAGCAATCAATCCAGTTAAAAACTCTCCTATATTTTATATCGAAAAGGAAGGGCCCTTTTTCCGTGAGGAAAGTAGGGCCCTTTCTGATTATATAAGTTTTTTGGTTATAAATAATCTAGCAGGAATAAAATACCGAAGAAAACTTTATATATTAATTAAATTAAAGTATAATAAATATATCTAATTCTTTTAAGGGATTCTAAATAATTCAAATAATCAATCAGGGGGATTAAAATTGAATTTAGATAAAATTCTAGCTAAAGGCTGGGTTCCAGACCCAGTTCTTAGATTAGCAATAAAATTTAGATTAAAATTCAAACTGAAAAATCAGAGGATATGGGATGTTGAAGAAAGAAGTAATCGGCTGAAGCTTTTTATTGAAGATTTAAAGGAACAACCGATTGCAATTAAAACAGAAAGAGCCAATCAACAGCATTATGAGCTTCCTTCAGAATTTTTCGAAAAAATATTAGGAGATAATTTGAAATATAGCTCTGGATATTGGAATGAAGAGGTTTTAGAGCATGATTTAGAGGAAAGCCTAACTAAATCAGAAAAAGATATGCTTGAATTAACTGTATTTAGAGCCGATCTTAAAGACGGCCAGAATATTCTTGAATTAGGGGCAGGCTGGGGATCACTTACATTATTTATGGCTGAAAGAATGCCCCAGAGCAGGATAACTGCTATTTCAAACTCTAAAAGTCAGATTAATTATATTAAAAATCAGGCAGTTAATCGGGGTCTGGAAAATATTGAGGTTATCTCAGCAGATATTAATAACTATCAGCCAGGTTTAGAAAAATATGAGCGGGTAGTCTCAGTTGAGATGTTCGAGCATATGAGGAATTATCAAAAATTATTTACTAAAATTAACTCAGCTTTAAAACCAACTGGAAAGTTATTTATCCATATCTTTAATCACCATACCTATCCATTTCTCTATGAAAATAAATCTGATTCAGACTGGATGACCAGACATTTCTTTGCTGGAGGTACCATGCCAAGCCAGGATCTTTTTAATTATTTTGCAGAAGGATTTGACCTGGAAAACCACTGGGCTGTTTCAGGAAAACATTATCAGAAGACTCTGGAGTCCTGGCTTAAGATGATGGATAAAAACAAAGTGGAGATTCAAGAAATATTTATAGATACCTATGGCAGCAATAACTATCAGAAATGGTGGAATTACTGGCGGACATTTTTTATAGCTTCAGCAGAATTTTTTGGTTATGCAAAGGGCAATGAATGGTTTATAAGTCATTATCTCTACAGGAAATAAATCATATTTCAAAGGTTAATAGAGGAGAAAAATAATATTAATATAAAAAATATTTGAATATTATCAGGAGGGTTTCAATTAATGAATCAGCTAAAAATAGAAAAAACAATAGATGATTTAAGTCTAGAAGCGAAAGCTTCACTCTGTTCAGGCAGAGGAGCCTGGCAGACAAAAGCGATCGAGGAAGCGGGAATTCCAGGAATCTTAATGACTGACGGCCCCCATGGAGTAAGAAAAGTTAGGGAAGATATTGATGACCCAGGGATTAGGGACAGCCATGAGGCTACCTGTTATCCGACAGCTTCAGGGCTGGCAGCTTCCTGGAATCTTGAACTTTTAAATGAAGTTGGCTCTGCCCTGGGTCAGGAAGCCAGGGAGATGGGAGTAAATATTTTATTAGGCCCAGGAGTTAATATTAAACGTTCGCCGTTAGGGGGAAGAAATTTTGAATATTTCTCAGAAGACCCTTATCTTTCAGGCAGGCTGGCAGCAGCCTATATTAGAGGAGTTCAGAGTCAGGGAGTAGGCACCTCTCTTAAACATTTTGTTGCCAATAATCAAGAATTTAGAAGAATGTCAATTAATGCAGAGATATCAGAAAGGGCATTGAGAGAAATCTATTTGAAATCATTTGAAATAGCAGTCAAAGAGGCAAGCCCCTGGTCATTAATGTGCGCCTATAATAGAGTTAATGGTAGTTACTGCTCTGAACATCCCCGATTGCTTACTGAAATTTTAAGAGAAGAATGGGGATTTGAGGGGATTGTCATCTCTGACTGGGGAGCAGTCAATGATAGAGTTGCCGGCCTAAAAGCAGGTTTAGAGCTTGAAATGCCAGGAAGTCATGGCATTAGAGATCAAGAGATAGTGGCTGCTGTTAAAAATGAAGAACTCTCAGAAGAAGTTCTTGATGAAGCTGTCAGGAGGCTCCTTAAAATAATCTTTAAGGCAGAAAATCAGGAGGCTTTAGCTATCGATCAAACCCAGGTTAGTAATTACAATGAACTGGCTTACAGGGCAGCAGCTGAATCAATGGTACTGCTAAAAAATGATGGTATTTTGCCAATTGAAAATGTAGAGAATGTAGCCATAATTGGTGAAATGGCAGAGAATTTACGCCGTCAGGGTCAGGGCAGCTCCTATGTTAAACCTGCAGAATTAGATGATTTCCTTGAAAGTTTTAAGAAGAATTTTTCAGAAACTGCTGAAATAACCTATGATCAAGGTTATCACCTGGATTATGATAAGACAGAAGCTGCTGGCAGCGATCAAGACCAGGACTATGATCAGCTAATAAAAGCAGCAAAGGCTGATGCTGCCAGGGCAGAGGCAGCTATTGTTTTTGCCGGTCTCCCGGAGAAATTTGAAGCAGAGGGGCAGGATAGAGCTGACCTGAAAATACCTGAAAATCAGGAAGCTTTAATTTATGAAATTGCCTCTGTCCAGCCAAATACCATTGTAGTTCTAACCAATGGGGCGCCAGTTGAAATGCCCTGGCAGGATAAAGTTTCAGGTATTTTAGAGGGCTATCTTGGCGGACAATCAGCTGGCAGGGCTATTGCTGATATTATTACCGGTCAAATTAATCCATCTGGCAAGCTGGCAGAGACCTTTCCGAAAGCACTGGCAGATACTCCAGCCCATCTTAATTTCCCAGGAGAAAGGGATAGGGTTCTTTATGGTGAAGATATTTATGTTGGCTATCGCTATTATGACCACAAAGAGATTGAGCCTGCTTATCCCTTCGGCCATGGTTTAAGCTATACCAGTTTTACTTATAATAATATAATTATTGATCAGAATTTGAAAAATGATAATCTAAATACAGGACAGCATTCCAGGGATGATAAGGACAATCAGAATATGGATGAAATAGTAGCCCAGGTATCATTTACTATTACCAATACTGGCTCTAGAGCCGGCAGAGAGATAGCTCAGCTTTATATCTCAGCAGAGGACTCTCAGGTCAGGCGGCCAGTTAAAGAATTAAAGGGCTTTAATAAAGTTCAGTTAGAGCCTGGTCAATCAAAGGAGCTCAACTTTGCCATAACAGCAGCTGATCTCTCCTACTATGAACCTGAAATAGCAAACTGGCTGACAGAACCAGGAAATTACCAGATTCTAATTGGTAGTTCTTCTAAAGATATCAGGCTTAAAGCTGAGCTTGAGATCACTGAACCAATTACTGCCGGAGACTTAGTTAGACCAGAGTTCCATCAAAATTCAACAATTGGTGATATCTATCAGGATCAGGAAGCCTGGAAGATCCTCCAGGCTGAAATTTCAGATAAGCCAGAGCTGCAGCAATTTATATCCTTTGAAAATAAAGAAACCAATATTGGTATACCTAACTTTCTTGAATATCTGCCCTTAAGAAATTTAATTACTTTTACCGGCGGTCAATTTACCGGGGAAGATATTCAGGATATTGTTAAGAAAATAAATCAAAAATAAAGAACTATTTTGCTACCCCTGATATCTCCTTTAAGTAAATTAACTTAGAGGAAATATCAGGGGTTTTAGATTTGGTTTAAGATATTAGAGCAGGCTTAAATTTTCCTGGATTTTTATCAGAGACCTCCTGGTTACCCTCCGGTTACCTGCCGGTATCTCTTAGCAAATTTCACAAAGTATTTATTTTCAATTATATATATTATTTTGGCTGATTGTGATAGAATATATTTATATTATAATTTATTTAGTGAATTATTTAATATGCATTTTAAATTGGAGTTATTCTTTAAAAGTTTTATATTTAATGAATGGATTAAAAATAAAAATCAAAGGAGATTATCATGGAACTCAAAAGCTATCATAATTTAAAACTATATTTACAGGATGTAGAAGAATATTTATTGAAAAATGAAGTAAAAAATAATCTTCCAATCGGAATATTATATTCTCTAAAAAATAATGACGAGGTCGAAAATAAAGATTTATTTTTAAGCAGTATTACAGATGCTAACAGGAATATTTTACTGGCAATTATGACACCGCCTAAGAATCTTATAATAGTTGGGGATGAATGTGACCAAATAGATGAAGCAATCGATGTTTTGATTGATTATTTATTAAATAATTCAATTGAGATTCCAGGGATTATTGGTGATAAAAAAATTGTGGAGCAGTTTAAAGAGGACTGGCTTAATCAGACAGAATCAGAAGCTGAACTCTTTATGGCTCAGAGAGTTTTTAAACTAGAATATCTTAATCAGGTTGCAATTGCTCCTGGAAAATTTCGGAGGGTCCAATTAACTGATCTGGAAATAATCAAAGACTGGTATCTTAAATTTTGTCAGGAGTGTCTCTCTAAAGATTTAGAAGAAGAGCAGGCGAAAAATCATGTTAAAGAGGCAATTGAAGCAGGCAGATATTATGGCTGGGAGCATAGGGGGAAATTAGTTTCTGTGGCTGCCAGAGCCAGAAATACTAAAAATGCAGTTGCAGTAAATTTTGTTTATACCCCTAAAGGCTATAGAGGTAAGGGTTATGCAACTTCCACAGTTGCCAGCCTAAGTCAAAAATTACTTGAGCAAAATTATAAATATTGTTGTTTATTTACTGACCTGGCCAATCCAACTTCAAATAGTATTTATAAAAAGATTGGTTATCAGCCAATAGCTGATTATATGGTCTATAATTTTAAATACTTTAAAAAGTCTTAAATTTTAAGGTTTTTATAAAACTTAGTTAAAAGGGTGAGTTCAATTGAGATTAAAAACTAACTTATCTATAATCATTATTTTTCTCCTGCTGGCTGTCATTGGACCAGCAGTCCAGTCAGCCCAGTACAGTCCGGTTAATTATGAAGGTCTGCCAGAGGGTGTTTATACTCAGATAACCCCTGAAGTTGAATTATTAGCCGGTGTCCTATCCCAGACAACCTGGATTGAGCGCAGGGGGGTAGGTCCTAAAAGAAATGGCAATTATTATTTTCAAAAACTCCAGAATTTTTTTAAAGATTATCAGGGGCATCAGGCTGTAAAGATTGCCCAGAGATTTTAAAAGTATATAAAGATTTAATTGAAATTGAAATTTAAAATTCATTAAATCATCTAAATATTTTTAACTCCCCAAATAGTTGCTTTTGTAGAAAAATTGTTTATATTTTAACAATACTGTGGTATAAT
>CAZLCX010000042.1:0-3057 GCA_964558325.1 uncultured Halanaerobiaceae bacterium
TCAACTCAGCCTGATTATAACTTTGCTCTCGCCTGTCAGCTTCCTGGTCATTTAATATTACTAGCCCGGACAGTACCAATACCCTCAGCAATAATCCTATTAAAGTAATTTTTTTAAATCTGCTCATTGGCTCACCTTTTCTTTAAATTAATGAAATGATTTAAGATATTAAGTGAATATTTATTAATATATTCTTTTATTATATTAACATATAGATTATCCTATTGTAAAGATTGATTATTAAATATTTTAATTTATATATTAAATATTTTAATTTATAAAACCTTAAAATCACATTAATTAATACTTTGGTTATATTTATTATTAATTTTTATTTACTTTCAAAGTGCATGTTTTTCCACTAATAAAAGTTAATTGTTGTATATGTTAATCTCAAAGGTTATCTATGAACCGCCAAAGAAAAATTTTTTTACAAATCTATTATTCAATTTCAAGCTAATATTGTAATTTTTTCTGCGTTGCAATAAAATATATTAGCATGTTGTTTTTTCAACAGTCTATGGAAACGCCTAAAATATCATCTTCAAAATTATCTAATAATAGTAATAGTACATTTTTATTCATAATAATTCCTCCTGAATTTAATCTGGCGTTTGTTATCTCTATTCCTCATATTTTTTAAGTAAATGATCATAATGATACTCATTAATATTGTAGACGCTAATTGTAATAATCCTGCTGAACCTTCTGGAGTTCCAACCAATATCTGAGATCCTTTAACTGTATTCCCTAAAAATACTAAATTATCCCAGCTGTTATTGGAACCATACCTACCATATATGTCAAGTGCCTGTTGCATAAAATTATAGGAAGAATGTAATCCTATTACCAACCATATTGATTTTGTATTTATATATACCCAACTTAATATCAACCCAGCTGGTATCAACTCAAATATTAACCATAATAACTGATCTACACTATTTAATGGAATAAAAATAAGATGCCAGCAACTAAAAATCAATCCAGATGAAACAACTGTCATGAATATTCCACAGTTATTTTCTAATACCTGAACTAAATAACCTCTAAATGGAATCTCTTCAATAAATCCAATAGATAAATTAGAAATAATATAAGTGATAAATACTCCCAGAAAACTAATTATAGACATGTTCTGCCAGGCAAATGTCTCTACCCTCAAACAGCCAGTGTATATCATAAGTAGAAATATTAAAAAAACTGACCCACCACCAGCAAATATCCCAATTAAAAAATTATTTAAGTCATTACATCTATTAAATCCTAAATCCATTTTCCCAAGTATAAGCTTTAGACCAATCAAACCAAAAATATATACAACAACAATCTGCCACAATCTCAGAATTAACCTCCCCAAAAAGGGTATTCCAAGATAGTTGCCAAGAGATGTTGATAGAACTCCAACAGGAAGACTCAAAAACCAGGGTATAAAAATAAGTGGTATAATTAATAAAACTCCTATAACTATTTGCTTTTTATCAAATAAATTAAGTGTGGGTATTCTTTTAAGACATTTTTCTGCTTTCAATTGACCTCCTCCTTTATTAAGTACACTTTGATATCATGCATTATTTCTTTAAACATATTACTTTATCTATCTAGTTATAATCCAGAAGTTCTTTATAGGCCTGTTCCTGGTTTTGGGGAATACCAAATATACCATTTCTAGCAGCCTCTTCCACTGGAGGTTATAAACCAACTCCATGTTTAATTAGTAATTTAATAAGGCTTGTTGAAATGTTGCTATATCTGAAGTATGTAAATTCAGATTCAGCATCATAATAAAGGTTTTCTCGAAAGAGAAATTTTTATAATACAAGACTCATAATAGCTCCAAATATTACACAGTAAATTATCATTTCCATCTGAAACTTAATAAAGAATTTCTTTTTCAAATACTCTTTCTTAAAATAAACAAATCCCTCGATATTATCAATAAATGGGGATGCTGCAGCCAGATGGGTATATATAAACATAAGCAAACCGAAAAAAATAAACAGTTTTATTGTTGATAAATCTTTAATCGCTTCAAGAATTGGAAATAAAACAGCTGCCATTAATATCCCTCTAATTAGCTGGGCTGGCAAAAATAATTTTGAAACATATTTCTTTTCCTCTTCATCTGACATATCACGTAAAAAAGTACAATGTCTGCTTTTACTTTCATAAATATCCCTGCTGAATTGCAGGGCTATTGCACCGGCAATTACATAAGAAAAAGTATGAACTAGCATAAAAATTATAAGGAACTTTGTATATTCCATTATAATGCATCTCCTTTAATTATTATGATTAATAAACCTAAAAAATTAATAATAGAACTTGAATTTTATACTATCATATAAGCTTCCCTGAAAGCTGAAATCGCAAGTATGAATATTGCTATTATTACAGCCAGCCATTGATCTTTTTTCATTGGAACTCTCTCATTTTTCAATATAGGCTTTGAACTTGTAAAAAAACTCTCTGATTTATTTATAGAGATTGTATCAGTAGCTACAGCTAAAAGTGTACCGGCCATCATCTCATATAATCCACTTCGATAAAAAACCTGTAAAGAAGGAACCATTGATGTTTCCATGGGAATAGTAAATGAATTAGTTCCTAAAATAAATGCGTACATTATCATCCAGGCTAATGGTATTAAATAGCCAAAAGAAAAGTATCTGACACGCAAAATATAATTACCTAAAATAATAAATAAAAAACCAATTAAATTCAAAGAAAATATTATCATAAATTCTTTTAAAACGCTGTCAGCAGCTGAATCTCCTGCTAAAGCACCTAAAATACCAATACCCCTTAAAAATCCTTCTGGTAAAATTAAATAAGCTATAGTCCAACTTATAAAAAATAATATTAATCCTAATACATATAAACTGATAAAGCGGATAATAATTTTCTCATTGCCTAAAAATTTTTTCATCAAATTGACCTCCTGTGAGCAGGTTTTAAATAAATATTTATTAATATATCCTTTTATTATATTAACATATATATTGTCTTATTGTAAAGATCAATTATTAAAAATTATAATTTAAATATTAAATATTT
>CAZLCX010000042.1:3157-6400 GCA_964558325.1 uncultured Halanaerobiaceae bacterium
CTTCTCTTTTTGAAGAATTAGAAAAACTAACTGAAGCAGGTTTTAAAGATTATCAGGATAAAGGGTTTAACTAAAAAAGGCCAGACTGGATTAAACCAGCCTGACCTTTAATTGAGAAAGTCTTTAATATTTATCTGATCTATATTTAGTATCATCGTACCTGGTAAAACCAGTAATACTTTAGATTGTAATTAATTCTTCAGTATAAATTTAATAAATTTAGAACTAAAATACCCCATTAAAATTAATACTATTGTCCAGGCAAAAATCCTTTCTGTCTGCAGATTATTCCAGGCCCAAAATAGCCTGGCACCTATTCCTGTGTCAAGGCTTAAGAGTTCCGCCATTGCACCAATTTTCCATGCCCGCCTATTTGTAATTACTGCTGCTAAAAACAAATAGGGTTTTATTAAATACAGACCTTAATTTTAAACAAATTCATGATTTTGCAGCCTCCGGTTTAGACATATCATTCACTTTTCAGAAAATATTTCTTATACCATTTAAAGCTATTTTTTTAGCAAAATTTAATTACTAGTTTGGCGATAAAGCTGAAAATTGATATAAAATAAAAAAACTGTCAAAATAGGATTTATCCAACCTATTATTGTTAGAGTAGGAACGCTTAACATTTTAATAGTTAATAACAGAGTAGCTCCTGCCTTTACAGTAGACATAATCAGGCTCATTAATCTAACAATTTTTTCATCTCCTCTGCGGGCCCGAAGACATCCCACAGTAAAAGCAATTGCAAAAACCCCCACAAGCCGAACGAAATATATCTCTAAAGCTGTTATTTCAGCTGTAGAAAGAAGACCTAATAAAAAAGGAGCTAGAAAAAGCATACCCAGACCAAAATAAATACCTTCAATTAGAGCTGTTATTGTAAAAACCGTTTTGGGATCACTTAGCTTACCCTCTTTAGAATTAACAGCCATATTTTTTACCTCCTTTCAAAATGAGCCGTTCTGTTAATTTATTTTGCCAGCACAGCAGCCTGTATAGCCCATTGAGATGAAAGAGCCACTTTATAAGCGCAGCCCTTTTTAGCCCCATCACAGACTAATCCAGTTAATATGCCATATACATTTAATCCTGCCTGGAAAATATCTTCTTTACTGCCTCCTAGTAAATAAACTATTCCAGCACTTGCTCCAAAACCTGAAGCTACTCCAGCGCCACACATTGCTGATAGCACACCAATTTTAGCTTTCACATAAGCTGAGAGCAATACCCCTAGAGCCAGTGCTCTAATTAAATCTTCTTCTTTTTTTTGTCCTGACAGGCCTGACAGTAACCAAAAAATTTAATATAATGATCTACAATAGTAAAATCATATTTATTTTCTAAGTCTTCTTCAAAATCTTGTAAATTCTCTGCATTGAATTCAATTATCTTCTCACATTCTATACATATCATATGGTGATGCTCTTGAAACTTTTTCAGTTCATAATGAGACTTTTCTTCAGTAAAATTAAGCTTATTTACGATATTTAATCTATTAAAAAGCTCTAAATTTCTGTATACAGTGGCAAGACCTATATCCACATTGATTACTTTAACTCTTTTATATAATTCTGAAACTGTAAAATGTTTATCAGGATATTTCAATAATGTTTTTAGGATAGCTTGCCTTTGATCTGTTAATTTATACCCGTTTTTTTTTAATAGTTTTACAAAGTCTATTAATTTATAGGTAGTTGACATGATATTTCAAACCTCCAATGATTCCAGAGCCTCAGAGAAACCAAATAAACTTTAAAAAGATTGTCTACTCCACTTTAAGTGGAGTAGACAGACTTGAATTAATCTAACTAAATTAAAATATTTAATTTAATCATTTTCTTCCTGCAATAATTCAATTCTATCTCTAACAGCTTTCATCTCATCTTCTAAATCCTCAGCAAGTCTTTTTAAATTTTTAAGTTCAACTTCCTTTGCCTCTTCTTCAGTCAATTGGGTATTAAGATAAGACGAGTTCCTCACCTGTCCCACCGGAGGACCAACAGGTCTCGCTCTTCTGCAACCTCTGCCGCCTCTAAATCCTCTAGCCAGTCCTAACCC
Source organism: uncultured Halanaerobiaceae bacterium (assembly GCA_964558325.1). Lineage (GTDB taxonomy): Bacteria > Bacillota > Halanaerobiia > Halanaerobiales > Halarsenatibacteraceae > Halonatronomonas. The sequence goes on from CAZLCX010000042.1 coordinate 5,222, forward strand.
TCTACCATCATCAGAATTAATATAACCAGGGACATTAAAACCTGCACAATAGCCTACTCTTCTCCCGGTCATTGGGCCTAAACCATCAGGTCCTGTACCATCTCCACGTGGCATAATAACCCCTCCTTTTTGAGCATTTGTTCATTACAATTATATTTTAACAGAGTTATGGACATATGTCAAAAATTAAATTACTGATCTGCAAGCCCTAAACAGTCAGAGCTATAAGTTTTATATAAAATACAGCAAAATAGGTAAAGATAATAATAGCAGAAGCGTTGAAACAAATACACTGCCAGAGGCTATTTTGCCCTTATCAGCATATTCGTTAAGCATTATAGAAGAGTTAACAAAGACAGGCATTCCAGATTCAACTATTATTACTCCCAGAATTATCTGCTGAATATTACTCTGGCTCAATGAAAATAAAACAATGCCAGGTATAATAATTAGCTTAACTAAACTAATATAATAATTGAATTTATTCTGTAAAACCTCTTTTATTCGGAATTTTGAGAGCTTAAAACCAATAAAAAGCATGGCCAGAGGAATTGTAATCCCACCTATTAGCTCAGCTGATTCCATTAATACACCAGGAAGGGTTAGATTATTATAAGAAACTAAGATACCGGCAATAATGCTCAATAATGGTGGAGAAATCAATCCCTTTAAATTATGGCTAAATTTCTTAACCTCTATTTTCTCATTAATCATCCAGACACCTAAAGACCAGATAACAATAGCCATTCCCAGGTCAAAAACTATCGCCATTATAAATCCCTGGTTTCCAAAAAGGGCATAACAGATTGGAGCCCCTAAATATACATTATTGCCAAAAGAAGATAAGAAACTAAATACTTTTACATCTTTAATATTAAAGATATACTTACCAGAAAGGTAACTAATTGCAAGACCTAAAATAGCAATAAAAAACCCGGCAACAAATAAGGTTAGATACTGATTTAACATTTCAGAGTTAAAATCAGTAATAATGCTATAGAAAGTTAAAGCCGGCAGCGTTATATTAATAATTAATTTAGAAATAGTATTTTCAGATTCCCGGGATACCTTTACCTTTTTATTAAAACCAAAACCAATTGCTAAGACTATATACATTATAAATAATTCTCGGATTGCGTTGCCCATAAATAACTCCTCAATTTCTTTATTAGATTAATT
>CAZLCX010000042.1:6500-14816 GCA_964558325.1 uncultured Halanaerobiaceae bacterium
TTTCACCTATCTCAAAAAGATCATAGCCACCGCCACAACCAACATCTAAGATGGAATCAAGATCTTTAAAGTAAATTAATGAATATATTTGATTTTTCATTTCTTGGTTATTTAAAGCCAAAATTTTATTTAACTCCCTTATTTAATATTAACTTCTTGATATTATCTATAAGTCCTTTTTAATGACCATTTTTTGATAAAAACCTTAAATACAATAATCCTATTATCACCAAAACGATAAAACCCCCAGAACGGCTATTAACCATTCTGAGGATTAATTGTTTGAGTCAACAACAATTTTTACTCTTCCTCACTCTTATACTTATGCAGCAGCACCGAACATTGAGCAGCTTCTGCTATTTTGTCGGTTGTGCGCCCAAATACTGTCTGATAAACCCACCAGTCTCCAGAAGGACCTATCACCAGCAGATCAAAATCTTCAGTTGCCTCTCTGATACTTGAAGACAGTGAATTTCCTTCTAATATCATAGTCTCAACATCGATATTGAATTTCAGGGCTTTTTCCTTTGCCTGTTCCAAAACTTGCTCTCCTTTTTGACGACTACCATCTCTTTTATCTACATAATGAGACAGAGTCAGGGTAGCTCCAGTGCCCTGAACAATATGCTTAATTAAACTCAATCTACTTTTTGAAGGGGATTTAGCAACTGGATACATAACTTTTTCTGTCTGATCAATATTTCCCCTATTTTTATAAATAAGTACATCACCATGAAAGTTATCCATGATATGAGAAGCCATTTTAGAAATTTTAGAACCTGGCTTAGGGCCCCAGCCCAGGATGATGGCTTCAGCCTTCATATCAAATGCTGTTTCTAAAATACCTCTTCTGATCGTTTTAGAAGTTACAATTTCTCGATCACTGCGAATCCGATAAGTCATCATCTTGTGATGACTTTCTGTAACTCTTTTTGCTCCCTCTCTCCACTCACGGGGCAAATTTATATAACTACCCTCACGGATAACATGAATAAATTTAACTTTCCCCTTTTTTCGCTCAATAATAAAAGAAACAAGCTCAGTCAAATTATTAATATCTGCCTTATGGCCTAAAGGAAGGAGAATTTTATTATATCCAGACCAGTTTTCATAAAATTTATCATCCATTAATCTAATACCTCCTCAACTGCCAGATTTAATTTCAGTATATTAACCCTGTTTTCACCAAATAACCCCAGCAACTTTGATTCTGTATTTTCTTCTATTAATGAATTCAGGGTCGATACAGAAATTCCTGTCTGCTCAGCCAGATAATCAACCTGAAAATATGCTGCCTCAGGAGAAATGTGTGGATCCAGGGCAGATCCAGACTCAGTAATTAAATCAACAGGTACCGCTGTATCCCCTGGTTCATATTTAGCTTCAATTTCTTGTAAAGAGGCCTCTATCCGCTTCTGTAATTTTGGATTTGAAGCAGCCAGATTATCACTACCAGAATTTGAAGCATCATAATTAATTGATGATGGTCTGGAAATAAAATATTCATCACTTTCAAAATTTTGCCCGATAAGTCTGGAACCTACAGCCTCACCATTTTGATAGACCAGACTACCTTCAGCCTTATCTCCAAATAACTGTCCTATTCCTCCTAATAATAGAGGATAAATAATTGAAAATATCAAAAGTGACAGGGCTAATAATTTAATAGCAATCATTATATTCTTTTTAACACTCATTTAAAACACCCCTAACATTACTAAAAGCGTATCGATTAATTTAATAGAAATAAATGGTGCAATTAAACCGGCTCCACCATACATCACTAAATTTTTACGTAATAATTTAGATGAACTTTCCGCTTTATAATCCACACCCTTCATTGCCAGAGGAATTAAGAAGGGTATAATCAATGAGTTATAAATTAAAGAAGCAATCACTACGCTCTGGGGAGAATGAAGATTCATAATATTTATCTGCTGTAAGGCAGGTATCCCCGCACTAAAAATTGCAGGTACCAGGGCAAAATATCTTGAAATATCATTGGCAATACTGAAGGTAGTTAGAGAACCTCTGGTCATTAATAACTGTTTACCTACAGCAACCACCTCAATTAATTTTGTGGGATCAGAATCAAGATCAACCATATTTCCTGCTTCTTTTGCGGCGTTAGTTCCAGCCTGCATGGCAAGCCCAACATCTGCTTTAGCCAGGGCTGGAGCATCATTGGTCCCATCTCCTGTCATCCCAATCAACTTACCCTCTTTCTGAATCTTTTCCACCAGGGCAATTTTTTCTTCTGGTTTAAATTCAGCATAATAAGTTTCTATTCCGGCCTGTTCTGCTACATAGCGAGCTGTTCTTTCATTATCACCGGTAGCCATAATACATTCTACTCCCATTTCCTGCAGTTCCTTTATTCTGGCTTTAATACCAATTTTTAATTCATCCTGGAGTTCAATTAAACCTAGAATTTTTTTATCTACTGCCACAGCCAGGGGAGTTCCCCCACTATCAGCAATATCATGAGCTTTATCAGTCAGGCCATCTGGTATTTCATCTGCATATTCTTTAACTGCTTCTACAGATCCTTTACGGATTTCTGTCCCGTCTGGCAGATCGATCCCGCTCATTTTTGTTTTAGCAGAAAACTCAACAAAATTTTCTTTTTTCATTAAATCTTCATCAATATTAACCCCAAGATCATGAGCCAGATTGACCACCGAGCGACCTTCAGGAGTTTCATCAAAAAATGAAGACTGCAGACAGGCTTTATACAGTTCGTCATCCTCACTCCCGACTGCAATAAATTCTTCGGCAATTCTTTCTCCAGTTGTAATTGTTCCTGTTTTATCTAAAATCAGAACATCAAGGTCACCAGCTGATTCAACAGCCTTACCAGATTTAGCAATTATATTTTCTCTAGTTACCCTGGTCATTCCAGCGATTCTAATTGAGGCCAGCAGTGCCCCAATCGTCGTAGGCATTAAACCAATTAAAAGAGCTATCAAATTTGCAACATCAACATTCATATCAACGTACATCCCAAAAAAGCGCATGGTCACAACAGCTGCCAGATAAACAAAGGTAAAACTGGCTAAAAGCAGAGTCATCGAAATCTCATTGGGAGTCTTCTGTCTGGCAGCCGTTTCTACCAGGCCAATCATTCTATCTAAAAATGACTCTCCTACAGCAGCAGTAACTTCAATTTTAAGGACATCACTTAATACTTCAGTACCCTCTGTAACCGAATTTCTATCACCACCACTTTCTCTAATTACTGGCTCTGATTCACCTGTAATTGCTGATTCATCAATAGAGGCACTACCTTCAACAACTTCACCATCCCGGGGAATAATATCTCCCTTTTCCACAAAAACATAATCCCCTTTTTCTATATCTTCTCCAGCTACAACCTCATAATCTGATTCTGTTATATCATCTAATTCAATCTCCTTATCTTTTAATCTTTTACCTTCAGTTTCTACCTGTAAGGCCTTTAAGCTATCAGCATGGGCTTCACCCTGCAGTTCTGCTAAAGATTCAGCATAATTGGCAAATAAGAGAGTGAAAGCTAAAATTAGAGTGATTGTCAGATAATACCAGGTTGGCTCCTGACCATTAAATAGCGGAGGATATATAGTTAGTATTATCGTCAGTATTGTACAGAGCTCTACAACAAACATTACCGGGTTTTTAATCAGATACCCGGGGTCCAGTTTAATAAATGACTGTTTAATCGCTGTCAACTGCTGATCCCAATCTATATCGAACATCCTTACATCCCCCCACTTAGCATTTCTGCAATTGGACCTACTGCTAATGCAGGCATAAAGATTAAACCACCAATAATAATCATTACACCGACAAATAAGACTAGAAATGATAGATTTTCTACTTTAAGTGTTCCTTCTGTTTCTGGTCTTATTTTTTTCTTTGATAAATAACCAGCTATTAGAAGCTGACCGAAAATAGGAAGATATCTTCCCATCAAAATCGCGCTCCCATTAATTAAATTATAAAATATTGAATTATCCATTAAACCTTCCATTCCACTGCCGTTATTGGCTCCAGCTGAAAACATCTCATACAAAACTTCTGAAAAGCCGGTAAAACCAGAGTTATGAATCGCTTCTTTTCCTGCCTCTGTAATTACTGCTATCGAAGTCGGGAATAAGACTAAAACAGGCAGCAGTAAGATAATTAAGGCAGCAATTTTAACTTCCCGCCATTCAATCTGTTTACCCAGGTATTGTGGTGCCCGGCCAATCATCAAGCCGGCAATAAAAACACAGATAAAAATATAGGTCATTAAGTTGAGCAGACCAACACCGAGCCCGTTGTAAAGACAGTTCATGGCCATTGCCAGGAAGGGACCTACAATTCCCTGAGGTGTATAACTATTATGCATACTGTTAACAGCTCCATTAGTGGTTGAAGTTGTGGATATTGCCCAGAGAGAGCTTAAAAGACTGCCAAAACGGCTTTCTTTTCCTTCCATATTACCTGCTTCCTGATCAATAGTTAACTCCGTCTCAGTCATTGTAATTGCTCGACTGGGTTGTGCCTCTCCTGTGGCTGTAATCAAGAGCAGACCTAAGAAAATAACAAATAAGGCACTGATTAAAATTACACCATGTCTTCTTTTACCCATCCAGACACCAAAGGCATAAATAATTGCCATTGGACTGGCCAGCATAATAAGGTTAAGTACTAGATTTGACAAAACTGTGGGATTCTCAAAAGGGTGGGCAGCATTTGCAGCAAAATAACCGCCTCCATTTGTACCCAGGGTCTTAATTGCTTCTATTCCAGCAACCGGACCAACTACAATAGCCTGTTTAACTCCTTCAATAGTATTTACAATAATTTCACCGCCAAACCACTGAGGTGAACCCTGAGAAATCAAAATTAAAGCTACAAAAAATGAAACAGGCAGTAAAAACCTGATTAAGCCTTTGATTAAATTAACATAAAAATTACCAAGGCTGCTATCTTCTTCATTCTGGATACCCCGGGTAAAAGCAGGGGCCAGAGCAAGACCAGTTCCTGCTGACAAAAACATAGCCAGACCTACTGCAAAGAGCTGAGAAAAATACGATAAAGTTTCGCCTCCATAATGCTGCTGATTCGTATTGCTGACAAAGGTGCTTGCAGAATGGAAAGCCTGATCCCAGCTCATACCCTCTAAATTAAGTGGATTTAAAGGTAAAATATTTTGAAATTTGAAGACCAAAAATAGTAAAACAAACAATATTCCATTAAAAATTAAAAGAGAAAATAGATACTGCTTCCAGTTCATTTCCTGCTCCTGATCAATACTTAAAAATGAAAATATTTTTCCTTCTACAAATTTAAATGGCCGATCCAGTTTTTTTAAAAATTTTAACTTTTTAGGTAAATTACTTTTACTATTTGTTTCATCATGATATATCCAGGCTATATATTCGCCAAATACATAGATTAAAGCAAATAATAATATAAAAAAGACAATTAGTGCTAATATATTTAACATCTTATCACCTTCCTCTTAGAACTTAGTTGGAAAAAATAGAACATATGAAAGATAAATAAAAACAAAGATTGTCACAATACCTAAAATAATATTTCCTAAATCCATTTAACACCACCCCTATCGGATAATTTTATATTAAAAAGAACCACAACAGCATCAACTGAAGTGGCTTATAAATAATAAAATATCAATCTAGATCAAACAAAATATTTTATCTTAATAATTCAATGACCTAAATTATCTACCTTTTATAAGCTGATGAGGTTAGCTGACGGGCTAAGAGTAAAAGGTCTCTCTCCATAAAGGATTAGCCCCAAAAATTGGGTCCCCCACTTTCAGTTACACTGAAATTAAGCAGTTAAAATCATTTAATTTTATCTATTTAATTATTATCTCTTTAAGTAATTATTCCTGCAAATTCTAAGATTTTAGATTATCCTCAGCTCATAATAACCATAAAAATTTATTCTTTCTCCTGATCATCTCCTAAGTTAACATTATCTAAATCTTTAGAGCTCATACCTTCTTTTACTCTTTCAATATTATTATTGGCAGGCTTAAAACCTGGCTTAAGAGCAAGAGCGGCCCTGTACATTTTCATGGCCTTTGCCTGTTTATTCTTCATTTCATAAATAATTCCTAGCAGATTAAATGGTTCAGGTTTTTCAGAATCTAAAGAGGTAGCATTTTGCAGCATTTCTTTTGCCTTCGAAAAATCTCTTTTATTAATTGCATTTTTAGCCAGCATAATATAATCTTCAAAACTATCTGCTTCTTTTTCGCCCTCTTCCATTTCATGGCGTTCAAATACATCTTCTACAATAGAAATTATTTCTTCAGGCTCAAATGGTTTGCGTAAGTAATCAACAGCTCCTAATTTTAAAGTTTCAACTGCTGTTTCTACACTGCCATAACCGGTAATCATAATCACCTTTGTCTCAATATCTTTCTCTTTTACTTCCTTTAAAAACTGAATCCCATCCATTCCAGGCATTTTCATGTCAAGCAGCAAAACTGGAAACTCATCCTTTATTTTTTCCAGACCATCTTCGCCATTAACAGCTGTTTCAACCTCATATCCTGCTTTAGAGAGAGCAGTTTTTAAAGTCAAACGTATATTTTTTTCATCATCCACAATCAGCACTTTTTTCTTCATTATTACTTTCCCCCCCCTTTGTCAGACTTATTATAAAATGAATAATCAGTTTTTTTAATTATATCATTAATTTCTAGCTTATCAAAGTCTATTTCAAATTTCAATTAATACAGTAAACCAGTTATAGATTAACAGATACCATAATTGAATTAATAAATTCTTTTTTACATCTAAATTTAAATTTAGATTATACTTAAATCTATCTATATATTTATGATTAAGCTCCATATCATCGCCTATTGGTAAGAGACCCTTAAACCACTCAGGATACCTGTTTAAGACCTACTTTAAAAGATCTAAGGGTAACCATTCCTGCTGAAATATAGTTATTCTTCATCTGATTAATTACATTTTCAACATGATTAAAGAAGTCAGCTTCTGAATTGCGATGTTCTTTTTGATCGAAAATTATATGCATGTGGGTGTCTATTATCTTCTTTATCCATCATTCTCAAGTAACCTTTTTAAAATGCCTTCAACTATATCACGACTGAAATGACTGAAAGTTTCAGTATTAGATAATACTATTACTCCTAAATTTTTCTCTGGCACAGCAACTATAATAGAATGAAAGCCACCACCTTTTAGAGTACCTGTATGTTCAATATGTAATTCTGAATCTAAAAATCCATATCTGTTAATAGCCCAACCAAGTCCATATTCTTCTGTCTTCAGAATTAACTTTTTGATTTATCATAACCGAATAAAATGAAATGACTATAAATATTAATACTATAATTAAAGTAATAGATTTTCTTCTCACAATATTATTTTACCTCACTCTTTATATCCAATTTTTCTGCTGCTCACACTAATCAATAATAAAACCGCCCTCTCAGGCGGATTTTATCATTGCCAGTTGACCCTCTTCCAGGCAGGCCCGCATTTAAGCTAGCTGGCTTCTATCACTGTCTGTTTTCTATCACCTTCACCTCATAACCTGCCTCTTCAAAAACAGGTTCTAATTTTTCACTATTACCAACCACAACTTTCAATAATTTATCAGGATGAAGATTATCTTCCATTACACCCTGGACCTTCTCTGCTTTTAAATTATTATACTCTTCTATAAAGTTTTCAAGATAATCTTGATTTTTTCCTAATAATTCAACTTCATAAATAAAATCATTCATACTTTTTATTGGATATTTATGGTTTGAAGGAAGTAAACCATTATATAAGTTTATATTTTCTTCCACCTCTTTTTTAGTGATTTTATTTTCACCATTTTTTATAACTTCCATCTCCCCTTTTATTTCCTGAAGTACTTCTGCCGCTTTATCCGGGTCCACTTTTGTATTAATATAAAAAACTCCACCATCTTTGTTATATGATACATCAGAATAGATACTATAAACATAACCTTTTTCGCTCCTGATATTCTCCATTAAGCGGCTGGAAAATCCTCCCTGCCCAAAGATTCTATTACCTATCAAAAACTCTGTTTCATTTTCAAAATCATGTCCTGGGAAATTATAACCGACCTTCATATGGGCCTGATCAGAATCCTTCTTATCAACAATGATAACCTTATTTTGATCATAGTTTGCTTTATCTATCTCAGTCTTTTTAATCTCTATATCCTGTCTTTCCCAGTCTGCAAAGTTATCTTCAATTGATGCCCTGGCTTTCTCAATATCAATCTCTCCGACAACTGCCATTACCATTTTTTCTGGCCCAATACTAT
>CAZLCX010000043.1:0-2512 GCA_964558325.1 uncultured Halanaerobiaceae bacterium
AACTCCTCCGCCAATAATCACAATTTTTTTCATGGTTTAATAGTCCCCTTTTTTATCCTCTTATTAAAGTATAAATCCACTTATAAGCTAACAACCCAAACAGCAAACCTGAATAACCAATCCCAGCAAATGATCCATTATTTCAATATCCCAAAGTTATTGTGCATAATTTAATTTAAATATATAAGAATTATATATTAACTTTTTAATAAAGTCAAGTTTAAGCTGAAATTATTTAAATATATTAAATTTATAATTAAATATTTAAATTAATTTATCTATTTAAAGTAATAAATTAAATCTCAGGCTTACAAATATAATGATTTATCTAGGCTGCTCTTTTCTATATTCTATATTGTACTTTTCACAAAATTCTAGATTATCTCTTATATCTTTTTTGCTAATAATCGTACCATTCATCAACTATTTCATAATCTTCAATTGCATAATCATCAGAAGGCTTAATATAATCAAAAGTAGAAATAATATCTATTGCAATTTCAATATTCTCCAATGCTTCTTCTAATTTCAATTAATTTTATTAGAACAATAATTTGATATATAGAAAAATTATTAAAATATAAAATATATAAAACAAAAGCCAGTCAACATTCAAAAAAAATGTTAACTGGCATCATATTTAAGTTAAATTTTATCCTGTTTTTTCTAATTTTCAGCCCTCACCTCCTCCTTACCCTCCGGTTACCACCTCCGTTAAATCCATTATATTATATCAAAGAAGTTTCTCCAGAAGATAAGTTTACTCTGAGGTTAATCTAATCCTATCAGAGAAGGCATAAAAATTACAGCCCTATTATTTGCAATTTAATTATAAATCTATTTTCAGTTACATTTCTAAACCAAAACATCAAACCTTTTAAATCCCTTATACAAAACAAAAGTCACAATAAAAGCAATCCCAATATTTGTAACAAAAGCCAGGATTCCAGTGACCAGCATAAACCCTTTCTTTTCAGCTAATCTAGCACTCTGAAACATCTGAAAAGCTGTAAAGAATAACATGGCTCCTAAAACCCCGTAGGGAATAATCTCAATTATCTGAGGGGAAGCAAAGAAAAAAGCGATTATCAATAAGATAATACCAGAAATAATATTTGAACCGCCGGTTCTGGCCCCAAATCTATACTGGGCAGCCAGACCCCCTGCTCCATGGCACATAGGAAATCCGCCTAAAGGTGATGAAATTATACACATCAGACCCATACTGATAGCCAGTTTATTATCAGAGGTTTTCCGTTCAAATAAATCAGTTATCAATAATGAGGTCGCAAGAATTGCATTCCCTAAAGTTAATGGCAGCTGGGGAACAGTTCCAGACCAGAAACCCCTGGTAAATTCTGAAATAGTTGGAATAGTAAGTTCTGGCCAGGCGATCATGGTAAATGGCGGCAGGCCTGTATGATAGATCCCAATCACAAGTCCCAGGCCAAATACTATTAAAGCTGAAATATCAAGAACATTAATAAAATAGAAAACTAATATTATGGCTATCGAAATTATTCCAAGCAACCAGTCCTCTATTAAAAATGACAGGGCTGTCTCCAGTAGTATCAGGGCCAGTCCCAGCTGAATCCCCCGGATCTGCCATTCAGGTATCTGACTTTTGATAAAATCCAGGCCCCCTAAAAGCCCTATCAGCAGTAAAATCAGCCCCATTAAAGTACCTGCCGCAGCGATCTCGCCAGCAGTTAAAGCCCCGCTGATAGCCACCGCACCAATAGCCTTCATCGGCTCCACTGGCATCGGTAATTTATAATAAAGACCAGTAGCTATATAGGCCAACCCAAAAAATAACAGAATCGAACCCATATTAATTTCTGTAACTACAGCAACCCCAACAATTATTGGCAGGAGAGTCCCGTAATCACCAATAGCCCCTGCCATCTCTTCTAAATTAAACCTGAAATCCTGCTCCATATTAACCCCCTGCATTCTTGAAATTACATATTTCTTTCAGAATCTCCATCTATAATAACTCCAGTTATAACCTTAATTTTTTAATCATAATCTTTACCTTAATTTTTAACTATAATCTTTACCCTAATTTTCAACCACAGTCTTATATCTTGATTATAACTTCACCTATTTAACGGCAGCCTTCGCAGCCCTCAATCTCTCTATCAGCCAGTTTTTCAATCTCTGCAGCAATTAATTTTAAATTATCCCGCTTAACAGTATAATGAACATAATAGCCCCGTTTTTCACCGATAACCAGGTCGGCCTCCCGGAGAATTTTAAGATGCTGGGAGACAGCAGATTCAGAGATATCATTTCTTTCGGCCAGGGCACTGACACAGTAATTTTTAGTCAATAGAGATTCCAGCAATTCCAGCCTGGTTTTATCAGCAATAGCCTTAATTTTATTTACCATAGCTTCATCCATAATTGATTCTCCCTCATATAAAATAGTTAGAAAATTTTAATATACCGGCCTCTCTTAAATAAAGCGGCCGTCATCTTTCTTCTCTGATAATTGCTGTACATTTTTCTC
>CAZLCX010000043.1:2612-14778 GCA_964558325.1 uncultured Halanaerobiaceae bacterium
CTTAAATAAAGCGGCCGTCATCTTTCTTCTCTGATAATTGCTGTACATTTTTCTCATACCAGCCAATTTTAACATTTTTTCTATTATCAAACTCAGGTACATAGGGTTTAATATCCAGAAGTGGCGTCCCATCAACTATATCAACATCCCTGATATAAAGAGTACTCCCCTCTACTTTATCAAGCCGAACCACAGAAAGTCCAATTGAATTAGGCCGACTTGGTGCTCTAATAGCAAAAACACCATGCTCTTTATCTTCTAAAAATGGTTTATTCCTGAGACTACATTTACCTGCCAGATGACAGTAGAATAATAAAATCAGATGGGAAAATCCATCTAAATCCTTTAAGCCCCCTTCAAATTCTGGCAAAAGTTCTATTCTCCCTTCTGCTCCATCTGCACCTGGAGGTTGAATCGGTGTTCCCTCCGGTTTTTTAAACTTCGATCTGATCTTACCAATTGGTCGAAAAGTTATCTCTTTCATTATTATCAGCCCCCTGATTTAGACTTCAATATCTAATTAAATAACCCAATAAACTTAAACCATAATCCTTTATAATTTATTTAATCCACTTCTTTTTAATATTTCTAATACTGGTATAAAAAAGCAGAGCTGAAAAAATTAGTAGAACTGAAAAGCTTAAGAAAAGGTTAATATTATGTTCACCTGCTATAGAATATTTTAATATATCAGCACCATAAGTTAAAGGTAAAAGATAAGAAATTGGTTTAATATAAATTGGTAGATTTTCAATTGGAAAAAATAAACCACATAGAAAAATCATCGGAAATCTGATAAAATTAGAATAGGTCTGAGCTTCAAATACCTCCTTTACTGAAACTGCTATAAAAAGACCTAAAAAGGTAGAAGTAATTGAGATCAATAAAATACTGAAAAATGCCGGCAACCATTTTATACCGCTCAAATCAGTTAAAAACACTGCCAGCAGCATCGGAATTAAGGCATTAAAGATCCCAAAAAGTATTGCTCCAGCTGTTTTAGCAAACATTAAGCTGTTTAGAGAAATTGGAGCCAAAAGTAGCCTGTCAAAAGCTGCTTGTTTTTTCTCAAAAGTTATGGTCACAGCCAGCATTGAAGTTGTTCCAAATAATACAGCCAGCGAAATCAAACCAGGAAGAAACTGAGGAATATCAATCGCCTGATCTGTCCGCAAAAAAAACATCAGAGTCCAGGAAATTGGAAAAAGCAGACCCCAGCTAATATTTGGTGGCTTAAAATAATAGGCTTTCATATCCTTAAATAAAATATTTTTAAAAACTCTCAATGTCAACATTTTAAACCTCTCCCTCTTCTAAATTGTTCTGCATCTCTTCTAAGTCTATATCAGTAATTTTAACAAATACATCTTCTAATGTTGGTTTTAGTAACCTTACTTCATAAATTTCAATTCCCAGTTCTGCAAATAAATCAACAAATTTTTTAATTGCAATTTCTTTTTCTAGGAAGATCTTAATTCTATTAACAGAGACCTCTACTTCATATGGAGCCAGCTCTCTTTTAATTTTTTCTTTTTGCTGCAGACAATTTTCAGCAGCCAAAAACTCCAATATCTCCCCTTCCTGAGCGTCATTAAGCAGGTTGGCTGTTGTATCCAGATGTTTGATCTTGCCGTTGACCAGAAAAGCTACCCGATCGCAGAGCCTTTCAGCTTCTTCTATATAATGAGTAGTTAAAAAAATCGTGCTTCCTTCCTGGTTCAACTTTGCAATTAAACGCCTGATCTGACGGGCACTTTTGACATCGACTCCTGTTGTCGGCTCATCTAAAAATAAGATCTGAGGCTGATGAATTATTCCAGCAGCCAGAGTCAACTTTCTCATCATCCCCTTTGAATAGGCTCCAAATTTTCTATCGGCTGCTGCCTTAAGGTCAAATTTATCCAGCAATTCTGCCGATCTTTTTACCCTTGTTTTTTTGTCCATTCCATAAAGTGAGGCTGCAAAACATAAGTTTTCAAAGCCGGTCAACTCAGGATAAAGATTGCTTTCACTGGGAACTACGCCAATGCTCTGCTGTATTTTTTCCTTTTCAGTCTGATTGTTAACCCTTCTGCTGCCTGAAGTGATATTGCTCAGGCCAATCAACATATTAATTGTTGTTGTTTTCCCGGCCCCATTTGGCCCTAAAAACCCAAAAATCTCATTTTTCCTAACTTTAAAAGAAATATTGTCAACAGCAGTTAAATCTCCATATTTTTTAGTTAAATTATTAGCTTCAATCGCATATTTTTGCTTATTATTCTGATTCATCTCTTAATCCCCCTGACTTATTTATTACTTTTAAGAAGCTGCTTTTCAACCAGCTCCCTGTAGGTTTCATTTTCTGCCAGTAAATCTTCATGCTCTCCTACCGCCAGCAGTTGTCCGTCCTTAAGCACAGCAATTCTTTTCGCCTTCTTAAGAGTAGCAAACCGGTGGGCAATCATCAGAACTGTTCTCCCGGCCAGCAGCTCATCCATGGCTTCCTGAATCATTCTTTCTGTATAGAGGTCAACACTTGAAGTCGCCTCATCCAGAATCAAGATATCTGGATCAACTAACATCGCTCTGGCAAAGGAAAGTAGCTGCTGCTGGCCACCTGATAATTTAACTCCCTCTTCGCCAACCTCTGTCTGATAACCCTCAGGCATCTTTTTAATAAACTGATGGGCATTGATTTTTTTACAGACTGCTTCTACTTCAGCCTGACTGGTATCAGGAGCAGCATAACGGATATTTTCTAAAATTGTTGTATCAAATAAAAATACATTCTGAGGAACAACTGCAATTTTATTACGGAGAATTTTAATAGGGATATCCTTAATATTAATCCCTGAAATCATCAATTCTCCCCTGTCTACATCATAGAGGCGGGCTAAAAGTTTGGCCAGCGTTGATTTTCCAGCGCCTGTTGCCCCTACCAGGGCAAAAACCTCTCCTGCTTTAATGCTTAAATTAAAATCAGTTATTACCTTCTCTTGATCATAGCTAAAGGAAATATTCTTAAATTCAATTTCAGGTTTAAAATTAGCTGAAATTTCACTGCCAGCCGATTTTAATTTACTGGGTTCAGCTTCTTCCAGCCTCTCATCAACCTTTAAATAGCTATTAATCCTGTCCAGGGCAGCTCCAGCAGACTGATAGGTATTATAAACCTGACTTAAATCAGCCAGGGGAGCAAAAAACCGACGGACATAGGCCATAAAGGCAATAATTATTCCTAAAGAAATCCGGCCGCTGATTACCGCCGCTCCCCCTGCCGCCAGGACAATAGCTTCCCCTAAAACCTTTGCCAGCTCCATTAATGGAAAAAGTAGGGCAAAATATGAGGCAGCCTGAAGATTGGCCTTAAAGTTTTTCCAGCTTAAATTTTTAAACTCACCTTCATTTTTAGCTTCCCGGTTTAAAGCCTGAATCAACCTAATTCCAGATAAATTTTCTTCTACATCAGCATTTAACTCGGCCAGCTTCTGCCTTACCTCACTATAGGCATTACGCATTCTTTTGCCTAAAAATCTGACTGATAATAAAACAAAGGGAATGACTATAAAGCTCAAAAGAGCCAGCCTGTAATCTAAATAAAGCATTACAATTACTATCCCGGTGACAGTAAAGAAATCATTGAGCAGGTGAATAAAACCTGTAGATAAAAGATCTGTCAGGGCATTTACATCATGGGTTACAGTTGACATAACATTACCGGTACTTTCTTTAGCATAAAACCCCATTGAAAGCTTCTGCAGGTGCTGATAGAGATCTTCTCTAATCTCAGCTATAATATGCTGGCCAATATAATTGGCAAGATAGGTCTGATGATAGGAAAAAAGCCAGTAAACTCCATATGATAAAACCATTAAAAAAGCAATTAAATTCAAGCCGCCCAAATCACCCTGGGCTATATAGTCATCAACTGCTATCTTTGACAGATAGGGACCGGCCAGCGAGGCCAGACTGACCATCAACATAGCAATAATCGCAAAAAATATTTTTATTTTATATGACTTTAAATAGGAAAAAAGAAATTTAACTGTTTTTTTATCTAATTCCTTCAGCGAAAATTCCTTTTCACCTTCAGAAGTTATTCTTCTGCCAAAACCGCCTCTCACTTTAAACCACCTGCCTTATTATCTTCTATCTCACTTGTATTTTTCCTGCTGCTTCTTAAACTGCTTTCCAATTTATTGAAATAAGAATCCTGGGCCTTAAGCTCCTGGTAACTGCCTGACTCAATTATTTTTCCATCTTTAACTACAATAATTTTATCTGCCATCTGGACTGTCCAGAGGCGATGGGCAATAATAAAGCTGGTCCTATCTTCCAGAACATGTTCTAAAGCCTGATTAAGTTTTTCCTCAGTAGCAGCATCGATACTGGAGGTCGGCTCATCTAAAATTAACAGTGACGGCTGGGTTAATAAAACCCTGGCAATCGCCAGACGCTGTTTCTGGCCGCCAGATAGGCTGACCCCCCTTTCTCCCACTGGAGTTTCATAACTTAAAGGCAGAGATTCTATAAAATCATTAATCTGGGCCACCTGGGCTGCCTCTTTAATCTCTTCAAAACTTGCTTCTGGGTTACCATAGGAGATATTTTCTCTAATTGAAGCGGCAAATAAAAAACTCTGCTGCATGACAATCCCAATCTCGCCCCTGAGAGAATCAAGTTTAAGTTTACAAATATCATGACCATCAATTAAAATCCGGCCCTGGTCAGGATCATAAAAGCGGGGTAACAAATGGAGCAGTGTCGTCTTACCGGCTCCTGTAGGCCCAACTACAGCAACTGTCTCCCCTGGTTCTACCTTTAAATTAATATTTTTTAGAACCTCTTCTCCTTTTTGATAGGAAAAATTAACATCCTGATATTCGACCTCACCTCTGATTAATCCTAATTCCAGAGGATTATCTACCTCACTAACATCAGATTCTCGGTCTAAAACATCAAATATTCTTTCAGCTGCCGCCGCTGCCTGACTGCCAAAACTAATCAACATTCCGGTCTGCCGAACCGGCCGCAGAAGCATAGAAATATAGCTGATAAAGGCAGCCAGAATTCCTAAAGATATCTCATCAGAAATAACTAATCGGCCGCCATACCAGATTATCGCTGCTGTTCCCAGCCCCATAAAGAAATTCACATAGGGCATCCAGAAGGCTGAAACCTTTGCTGCCTCCAGATTAATATTTAAATATTTCTGATTCTCCTTTTTAAATTTCTGAAATTCATAATTTTCTCTACCAAAAAGTTTAATAACTTCAATCCCGATAAAGTTTTCCCTGATCATTCCAGTCAGCCTGGCAAAGCTTTTCCGCACTCTTTTATACATCGGTCTTACCCTTTTAGCATAAACTACTATTCCTAAAATCATTAAAGGTAACATTAACAGATAAATTAAGCCCAGCCTGTAATCCCAGAGATAACTAATTACAAAAATAGCTGCAATCGTTAGCAGGTTGGCAGTAATAAAGGTACTGCCCCGATTGATAAATTGCCTTAAAGTATCGGCATCCGCTGTCAGCCTGGACATCAAATCTCCAGTTTCTGAACTATCAAAAAAAGAAAAAGAAAGACTGTTTAGATGCTGGTACAACTCAACCCTCAAATCATGAATAATATTTTGAGCTATGTATTCAGCAAAATAACTTTTAATAAAATCAAAAACTCCCTTAACTAAAATTACAAAGACCATTAATACTGCTGCCAGTAAAAGCTTATTAAACTCTCCCTGGGCAATATACTTATCTATCCCCCTTCTAATAAAAAGTGGAGGCACTAAACCCAGCAGAGTAGAAATGATCACTGCTGCTGCGGTAATAAATAATTTTTTCTTATGATTAAAGGCATAGCCAAAAATTCTTAAAACTGTACTTTCCGGTTTTTCCCCCATTTTCTCACCCCAATTCAATTAAAACTCCATTTTAATTAAGCATTAATTCAACTTTTCTAAAGATATAATAAAATCAGGGAGATCTTAAGTAATCCCCCTGAAAACTGTTTCCCCCAAATTAATTATTATCTGTACAGGAATGACCTGCTTCTTCACCATGACATTCTTTGATCTGTTCTGGACTGCAGTCCCCTGGCTTGCCTTTAAGCTTCTCAGGATGTTCACAGTTCTTTTTTTCGTCTGGCATAATCAAAACCCCCTTTCTGGCAATTATCATTTAAAGAAAATCTTATTTACTTAAGTATTAACTTAACTATATTATAACAAATTAATTTAGTTTGTCAAATTTCTAATTCAAAAATGTTAAATAGCTAATTAACTAATACTTAAAATCAGGAATAAATTATATGTGCTTTTCAAACCACACAAAATAACTATAAAATTCTTATTAAAAGATTAAATGGATTTCCCCAGAAGTTACCCTACTATCTAATACACGTTATAAACTACCAGATATTCTTTTTTAAAAAAGAATCAGGGTTAATCTCTAAGATTACCGATTAGGCCCATGATTAGAAAGGAAGCTCAAAAAGCCTAGAGTATGAACGGGCCAGTGAAGTAATCAAAAATGCCTCTCATATCGGTGTCGGGATGTGCTACTGCCGTCATAAAATGAAACATAAAGGTCAGGCCTGCGATGCACCAATGGATATCTGTATGACCTTTAATAATGTTGCAGAATCTCTAATTAAAAATGATTATGCCAGGGAAATAGATGTAGATGAATACCTTCAACTTATAGATAAAGCCAGAGAACATAATCTGGTCCAGTTTGGAGAAAATGTTCAAAATGAAGTAAGCTTTATCTGTAATTGTTGTAGCTGCTGCTGTGAGGCCATGATTGCAGCCCAGAAATTTGGAATGCTAGAGCCAATCCATACAACTAACTTTCTGCCTGAAATCGATGAAGATAGCTGTATTGGCTGTGAAGAATGTATAGAAGTCTGTGCTGTAGATGCCCTATCTTTAAATGATGATGCTTCCAGAATGAAAAATCATAATACAGCCAGATTAAATGAAGAAATCTGTCTTGGATGTGGTAACTGCAAGCAGGTATGTCCTGCTGACAGCATTAGCCTAAAAAGGAGGGAAGAAAGAGTTATAACTCCAGTAGATTCAGTGCATAAAACAGTCATGATGGCCATAGAAAGAGGCCAGCTCCAGAATCTAATTTTTGATAATCAGGCCCTAAAAAGCCACCGAATTATGGCTGCTATTCTTGGTGCTATCTTAAAAATGCCTCCACTAAAACAAGTGCTGGCCCAGGAACAGATTAAATCTAAATATTTAGGTAAACTGATAAATAAGTTTGAGTAAAGTTTAAAAATTATAATTCTACACCATTAGCAGCAACAAAAAACCGGCCATATAAAATTCTGGCCGGCTTTTCTGTATGATTTAGCAAAAAAATTAATAAAATAAAATCAAAAATATATTTAAATTAAAAACCTTCATAGGCATTTTCAAATATTCCAACTACATCTTCTAATGTCGCCTGTCTTGGGTTAGTTGCACTACTGGCATCAGCTAAAGCATTTTTTGCCAGGGTTTCAAAATCAGCCGGGTCTACATCTTCTAATTCTTTCAAACTCCCAGGAATTCCTATATCTGCTGAAAGATTAGCTATTGCTTTTATACCTAAGTCAGCTGCTTCCATAAGTGTTAAACCTTCTATATTCTCGCCTAATAATTCTGCCATTCTCGCTACTTTTTCTGGCTTAGCTAACTTATTAAAATTAGTTACATGTGGTAATAAAATTGCATTACAGATACCATGGGGAAGATCATAAAAACCACCTAATTGATGAGCCATTCCATGAACTAGACCAAGAGAAGCATTATTAAAGGCCATACCTGCTAAAAATTGAGCATAAGCCATTTGTTCTCTTAATTCATAATCTGAGCCATTAGCTACTGCCTTCCGTAAATTCTTACCTATTAATTCAAAAGCCTTTTCAGCCGCAGAATCAGTTAAAGGGTTGGCTATTGTAGATACATATGCTTCAACAGCATGTGTTAGGGCATCCATTCCAGTATTTGCTGTTAAGGCTTGAGGTTTTTCAAGCATTAATACAGGGTCATTAATAGAAACATTAGGAGTTACTCTCCAGTCAACTATTGCCATTTTGATTTTTCTTTCTTCATCAGTAATTATACAGAAACGGGTCATCTCACTGGCAGTTCCTGCAGTAGTATTAATTGCAACTAGAGGCATAATAGGTTTGTTTAATTCATTTAAACCTTCATAATCCTGAATTTTACCACCATTTGTTGCAACAGTAGCTATTCCCTTTGCACAATCATGTGAACTTCCCCCACCTAAAGATACAATAACATCAATATTTTCAGATTCTATTAATTCAAGACCGGCTTCAACATTAGAAACAGTTGGATTAGGCTGCACTCCATCAAAAACAACAAACTCAATGCCAGCATCTTCTAAATGATCAGTTACTTTTTTAACTATACCTATTTCCACTAAAACACTGTCAGTAACAATTAAAGCTTTTGTACCATTCTGCCTTTTTACATACTCTCCAACTTCACTAACAGTGTCTTTTCCCAATACATTAACCGATGGAATAAAGTACCTACTTTCTTGAGCCAAATTAAATCACCCTTTCATTAATTTAGTGTTTTAAATCCATAAAGTTATTCTACACTAGCAATTAATGGTTGTCAAGTTATTATTTGCACAATAAAGGCATTTAATTCTTGTTTCAAATAAGAATCCGATGATCTGACTGAAGATATTCTCTACCACCATGAATGGTGGGACGGTAGCGGATACCCTGATGGATTATCAGGTGAAGAAATACCATTACTTTCTCGAATTTTTCTCCGGCTGATGCTTTTGACTCTATGCTAAATCAACGAACTTATCATAATAAATCAAAATATTAT
Organism: uncultured Halanaerobiaceae bacterium; assembly: GCA_964558325.1. GTDB lineage: Bacteria > Bacillota > Halanaerobiia > Halanaerobiales > Halarsenatibacteraceae > Halonatronomonas. The sequence continues at coordinate 11,464 of CAZLCX010000043.1, forward strand.
CAGGATGCAATTACCGAATTGAAAGAGGGCGCTGGCAGCCAGTTTGATCCTGAAATGGTTAAAGTTTTTCTGGAAGTTATTGATGCTGAAGCTTAATTATAAAAACCTTTAATTATCTAATTATCATTTGAAATCCTGGTTTAGAAGTTTAATAAGCCTGCTTATACCACTAATAATATTATTTTAATTTGAATTTACTTAGCGGCTGCAAAGGCAAGGATGCCACCTAAAGCCATAGACAGGAAAGCTGCAGCTATTATTCTATAGACATCAGGTAATAAAAAGACAATAGTATGGGCTGGTATCCAGAAAAATGGTATAGTCTTTAATAAGACAAAAGAAATAAAACTATCCCAATCAATATCATTAATAACTGTATTGAGCTTAATATTTCTCCTACCTTTAGAATATTTATCTATATATGTATCAGTAATTCTATGAAAGCCCATCATTGTTGGGGCAAAAATAATATTCATAAAAAGACTGGTCTGAAAGGCCAGAGATAAACCGCTGGCATTTCCAGGAAGCATTCCACTGGTTTGGAGGCTGGCCACTCCAGAATTAAATAAACTAAAGACCATGGTAATCCAGATACCTAGAAAGCCCCAGATTAAAGCTCTATAAACAACACCAGTCGGTCTCTTCCATTTCCTATTTTTAATCCTTAATGATAAAATTTCTCCCATAGTGGCCAGGATTGTAAATTTAATAAAGCCCATAATATAGGGATAAGATGCCGTTAAACTTTCAAAGACTGCTCTGCTGGCTGGTATAACTAAAATAGCAATTATGACAAATAATAAACCTGTCCAGATAATACCTCTTTTCTGCAAAACTATCCCTCCATAATTTAATTGCTTAAATAATTGCTCTAACAATTCATCTAATGAACTATTTAAAATTATCTCGACCAATTGTTAAAATAATCTCTAAATAAAAATCTCTGGCTCTTTTCTAATATCTCCATAATTATCTATCAGATACTGTTTAATTCTATTGAAACCTGGATCATCAAAATATTTCGCATCTTCAGGGCATTTCTGAATACAACTGCAACATCTAATGCATTTACCAGGCTCAACATCTCTAAAATTTTCAAAAGATATAATCGCCATTGGGCAGTTTTCGGCACAGATACCACATTCAGTACAGGCAGCTGTTGTTTTTGGACCAAGCTCTTTAAATCTTCCAGACCTCTCCTTTAAAGGAAATTCTCCCTTAACTTCAAGGCTGGGAAGTTCTATAAGGTTTTCTTCAGCTTCCAGTTTCTCTTTAACCTTAATTCCAAGTTCCCTGGCAATTTTTAAATCGCTACTATCAGGCCGCTCACCTGCTATTTCTCTGCCATAGGAATGCTCGCCAATAAAAGCAGCTCCAGCAATTCCTTTGAAACCATTTTTCTCAAAAATATCCTTTAATTCTAAAAGGGCATCATCATACTCCCGATTGCCATAGGTAACGACGAATACAGCAGGTGTAAGCTGTCCCTTTATCCTCTGAAATATCTCTACTAAAAATTCTGGTATTCGTCCAGAATAAACTGGCACACCAACAATCACCAGATCATTAGCAGCAAAGGAATAGGGTTTTTCTCTAGCCTGCTTTGGAGTAAGATCATACTCCAGGAAATTTTCCTTAATTCCAGCAGCAATTTCTTTGCATATCGTCTCTGTATTCTCTGTAGCACTGAAATATAATAATTTCAAATTTCTCTTCAATCTAATTCCTCCTGCTTAAATTAATAAAACATGAAAATACTTATTAACTTGAATAAATAAATCATCCAACCTAATTAACTCTAATTATTTATCATCTTCAAATAGATGACTATAATAACTATTTGAATTGTAAATAGCTGCAAGTGGGTTATGACCAAGTACCCTATCTTTAACTGCCAGGACAGTTGCAGGCGCTTCAGAATACTTAAAAAAGAGGCTGTCATGGCCGACACAGAGGCCAAGTACAATATTAAACTCTGTTCCTGCCTCAGCCAGCATCTTTGCCTGACCTACTGGATTACAGCCAGCCTCGAAATCACTATCTGGATTGAGATGGTCTTCAGGTGGCACATCCAGCCTGGACTTATTTATACTACCACAGCAGCAGACAGCTGAATTTACTTTTAACCCTCTAGAAGTAAAATATTGAGCGGCAATCTCTGCCTCCCTTTTCAAACCAATACAGAAAGCTATGCCAATATTTTCATAGTTGGCCTTAATAGCAAACTCAGCTATTTCCTGCAACCGAGGCCATTTCTTATAGCCAGTCGATTCAACATAAGCAGCAGTCTTATATAATTTCTTATTTTCTGGCTTCTGATACTCAACCAGGGCCTCCTCCAGCCAGCTGCCATCGTTCTGAAGACACCAGTCAGGATAGTAATCACCAGGCTCCCCACAGCTTACTTCCTTACATTCTGCACAGATAGATCTCAATTCTTTTAAATTTTCATCCATTAATATCTCCCCACTCTTAATAACTAAACTTTTTATATTTATTCAATTTCAAAACCAGATTTTCTGAGCTGCTCCAGGATTCCATCTATATCAGGATGCCGCTGGCCCCATTTACGGGATATATGCTCTGTCCAGCTGTAATCTTCATAGGTATATTTATCTTCCCTGTCATCATCCTTAATAGGAATTTTGCCATTAAGTTCTTTATAATAATCCTGGGCTAAATAACCCTCATCCATAACTTCCATAGCTCTACTAACTTTTTCATCATCCAACTCTGGATATTCATCTTCAAATAAAACAAAATCCATTGGATACCGGGGCCGGAGAGGTTTATCCTCTGCAGGATATCCCATAACTAATTGAACTAATGGGAATACCTGTTCAGGCAGATTATACTCTTTAATAATTTTATCGGCATGGTAAGGAGCAGCACCCAGATAACAGCTGCCCAGACCTAAACTTTCCCCGGCTATCACCATATTTTCTGACATCAGAGAGGCATCCTGAATACCCATCAATAAAATACTTAAATCATTACTTTCAACCTCCCAGCCTCTTTTTTCCATAATCCTTTTCATCTTGTAAAAGTCAACACAGATAGTAAACAATAATGGCGCCCCAAATGGAATTTTATCTTTTCTGCTTAATAAAACACTGTAGAGTTGAGAAGCAAAAGGCGCCTGCTGACCTGCTCTAACAATTTTTTCTATCAATTCATCAGACGGTTTTTGATCAGTATATTTGCGGATAGATTTGTGGTTTAACATAATATTTATAGCCTTATTTTCTTTAACCAATATGATCTCTCCCTCTTTAAATTGAAATCACCTTTTAATAATTATAATTTGAATATATT
>CAZLCX010000044.1:0-14644 GCA_964558325.1 uncultured Halanaerobiaceae bacterium
TCGTCCTCTCAAACTTTTCTTTTGCCATTCTTTCTCATCCTCCCTTTAATTAATCATTTTATATTTATAATGTTAATTTTTCTGCCAATTAATATAATTAGCAGATAGTATACTGTTTTAAATATTATGTTTTTCCAAAAAGTCTTCCAGCTTTCTTTTGACTCTTTGTAAAGCATTATCAACAGATTTAACATGCTTATCTAATTCATCAGCTATTGCTTGATAGGATTTGCCTTTTAAATATTCCTGCAAAACATCAAATTCTAAATCACTAAGCATTTCATAAATCTTGTCTTCGATTAATTCATATGTCTCTTTACTTATAAATAATTGCTCAGGATTAGTTAATTTACTTCCCTTAAGAATATCTAATAAAGTTCTATCAGATTCTTCATCATAAATAGGTTTATTTAATGAAATATAGGAATTCAGGGGCTGATGTTTCTGCCTCGTCGCAGCTTTAATTGCAGTTATTATTTGCCTGGTTATGCACAGCTCGGCAAAAGCTCTAAATGATGCTAATCTTTCAATTCTATAATCTCTAATAGCTTTATATAATCCAATCATTCCTTCTTGAACAATATCTTCTCTATCAGCACCTACTAAAAAATAAGAGCGCGATTTTGCTAAAACAAAATTCTTATATCTTTTGATAAGTACTTCTTCTGCTACAGAGTTACCATTATCATGAATCACTTCGATTAATTTATCATCTGCCATTTCAGTATAATCATCATAATCAAGCTTCTTCTGTGCATTCATTTCCAACAGGCACCCCTCCCTTATACAATTAATATTATACTTGTTAAAAAATTTTTAGTCAAGCTTAATTTTTCTCTGTCTTATTGTTTCATAAATTAATATACCTGCTGCCACAGAAGCATTTAAGGAACCAGGATTCTCAGTAACTGGGATTGAAACAAGAAAATCACAATTTTCTTTAACCAGTCTCCTCAAACCAGACCCTTCATTTCCTATTACAATCCCGATAGCTCCAGTAAAGTCTGCTTCATAATATTGCTGCTCACCTTCCATATCAGCCCCTGCTATCCAGACTCCTTTAGCTTTTAAATCCTCTATAGCTCTATTTAAATTTTTAACTTTTATTAATGGAATATGTTCAGCTGCACCAGAACTGGCTTTTAAAACAGTAGTTGTTAAGTCACAAAAGCGATTTTCGTGAAAGATAACCCCATCAAAACCTGCTGATTGTGCTGTTCTAATTAATGCGCCGAAATTATAGGGATCCTGAATCTGATCTAAAATTAGAAATCTAGGTTTATCTATTAAAAATCCACTGTTCTGTGGCAATTTCTCTAAAAATTCTCCAAGAGAATACAACTTTAAATCCTCCGCCAAAGCAATGACACCTTGATGTTCAGCATTTTCTGCTATTCTAGACATTTCAATAGCAGAAGCTTCTTTTATTTTGATCCCCTCATTTAATGCTAATTCTTTTATTTTAGTAAGCCTAGCCGTATCTAAATTTTCTTGAAATATAATTTCATGAATATTTCTTCTGGCAATAATTGCTTCAAAAACAGGGTTTCGACCAAAAATCTTAGCCATCATTATCACCATTTAAAACATCAAGCTTTTCTATCCTGCCGCAACTTAAATCTCCTTCTGGACAGATGCCCTTTGCTTCACAATCAGCCCCTGCTTTTGAAAACAATAGAGGAGCAACAGACCTTACCTGTTTCAACATACTCCTGGCAATATTTCTTATCTCCCATTGTGCCCTGGTACAGCACCGGAGAGAAAACAAATGATAAAGAGATCTTGCATTATAAGAGGCTATTAAATTGGTTTTTACTGCAGGTAAAACAAACCTTGCATCCTCCGGAGGAATGCCTTTTTCCAGAAATTTATTATATGTTTCTCTACTTTTTTCATAATGCTCTTTAAAAACCTTAACCGCTTCTTTCCCTTTATTTTTGATTTTAGGAGGTATTATATAATCAAAATCATCCTCTTTTACATATCTTTGAGATCTCTGGCTATAAGCAACACCTATCCGCTGTCTAACCAGTTGATGACTGGTTACTCTACTGCAGACTATATGAAAAGAAAAAAAAGTATGCTCTAAAGTTGAATAATGACCCAGTTCAAGAATTTTTTTAATTAATGCCTCTTTCTCCTCATTATCTAAACTTTCTCGAATTTCTTTATTCCCTTTCTCAGAATAACATAATCTAGCAGCTACAGCTACATTCATCTCAGGGTCATCGGTATAATCTATTAATTCAGCAGATGGCTCAACTATCATCGCTCTCATCTCCAGTATATTCCCAAATTGTTCCTCTAGGAGTATCTTTTAATTTTATATTAATCTTCTCTAAATCATCTCTAATCTTATCAGCTAATTCATAATAATTATTTTCTCTCGCTTCTTCTCTAGCATCAATTAATATCTTCATTATTTTACTTACTTTTTCTTTGTCTTCAAAACCAAACAAACCAGGCTCTAATTCTAAACCTAAAATATCAGCAAATCTTCTAAATAACTTTCTTGCTTCTTTTAAAATAAATATATTATTATCATTAGGTTTGAATTCTGAAGAGTTAATAAAACTATTTATCTCTTTAGACAGACTATGAAGCACAGAAATTGCCCTAGCCGTATTAAAATCATCATCCATAGCCTCTTCAAACTCTGTCCTATGATTTTTTATAATATCAATAAAATCTTCTTGAATAAAATCATTATCTCTATTTTTCTTATAATTATCTATAACTTTATCCAGCTGATTTAATGAAGAAATCAATCTCCTTAAACTTCTAGAGGAATTTTTTAATTCTTTAAGCGAAAAATTTATTGGACTCCTATAATGCTTGGTTAAAATATAATATCGTATTTCATCAGATGAAAAGTCCTCTAAAAGATCTTTAGTCCAATAAGTATTCCCAATAGACTTTGACATCTTTTCACCGGACATATCAACTGTGCCATTATGAAGCCAGTATTTCACAAATGGTTTTTCTCCAGAATAAGCTTCAGATTGAGCTATTTCATTTTCATGATGAGGGAATACTAAATCAGTACCACCACCATGAATATCAATGGAGCCTCCTAAATACTTCATAGACATTGCTGAACATTCTATATGCCAGCCAGGCCATCCCTTACCCCACGGACTATCCCAGGTTGGTTCATCTTCATGCTTTTTCCAGAGTGCAAAGTCCATCGGATGTTTTTTGTTTTCATCAACATCAACTCTGGAACCAGCTTCCATCTCCTCAATACTTCTTCCTGATAATTTGCCATAATCATCAAAACTTTCAACACTAAAATAAACATTGCCTTCAGCTTCATAAGCATGACCTTTACTTATTAAAGTTTCAATAATTTCAATGATTTTATCAATATTTTCAGATACCCTGCAAAATTCATCAGGCATTTCTACATTAAGTTTTTTAAGATCATCTATATAAGCTTTAGAATACTTATCAGCAAGCTCCATAGGAGACATACCTTCTTGTTCAGCTCTTTTAACAATCTTCTCATTTATATCAGTAAAATTCTGAATATAGCTAACATCATAGCCTTTATGCCTTAAATATCTTCTGATAACATCATAATTAATTGCTCCTCGAACATGGCCTATATGAGAATAATTCTGAACAGTTAAACCACAGACATACATTTTAACTACACCAGGTTCCTGGGTTTTAAATTCCTCTTTTTGGCCGCTAATGGTATTGTAAACTTTCAATTTATACCTCCTACTTTATAGCTATCAACTAGTAATCAATTCAAGTGATTCCTTTAATCTATTCAAAACCTCTTCTTTACCAATTATTTCAGAAAAACTAACTAAATCAGGGCCAGACTCTCTCCCTGTTAAAACCAGCCGAAGGGGGTGATAAAACTTTCTGCCACCTACACCTGTTTCTTTTCTAACCTTATTAAAAACAGTTTTTATATTACCACTTGAAAAGTTTTCAAGATTATTTAGCTCTTTAATTAACCCAGTTAAAACATCTTTTACTTCAGGGTCATCTATCTCTTCTTTTGCAGACTCAATATTTTCAAATTCAAATTCTGTAAAAAACAATTCAGTTTCTGTTGGTATCTGCTCTAAATAATCCAGGCCATCTCTGGTTAAATCTAATATCTTTAAAAGGCGCTCTTTATCCAACTCTTCTTTAGGGTCAATATAGTTAGCATCAATCAAATATGGAATAGAAAGCTTATAGAGTCTATTTAAATCCATTGACTGGATATACTGATTATTCATCCAGTTTAATTTCTCTACATCAAAAACTGCTCCACTCTTATTAACTCTAGTTAGATCAAATTTTCTAACTATTTCATCTTTGTCCATTATCTCCTCTTCGTCACCAGGAGACCAGCCCAATAAGGCTAAGAAATTAAACAATGCTTCTGGAAGATATCCTTTACGCCTAAATTCTCCAACATAAACTGCATCATCATCAGATCTTTTTTTCAATTTAGCTTTATCTTCATCTAAAATTAATGGCAAATGAGCAAATTTAGGCAGGTCAAATCCAAGTGCTTTATAAATCATTATCTGTTTAGGAGTATTAGATAAATGATCTTCGCCTCTTATAACCTGAGAAATTTTCATGAGAGCATCATCTATTACAACTGCAAAATTATAAGTAGCCATACCATCTGATTTTTTTATTACAAAATCATCAAATTCTTCACTATTAAACTCGACTCTACCCCTAATTAAATCATCAACAACTATCTTTTCATTCTCAGCTGGCATTTTAAACCTGACAACATAATCATCAGTATCTTTATCTTCAATATTCCTGCAGCGGCCATCATAATGTGGAATTTCTCCAGCCTCTTTCTGTTCCTCTCTCATTTTATCGAGTTCTTCCTGGCTACAGTAACATTTATAAGCCTTATCTTCCTCTAATAATTGATTTATATATTTATTATATAGGCCTTTTCTTTCTGACTGCCTGTAGGGACCATATTCTCCACCTACTCCTACTCCCTCATCAACATCAAGGCCTAACCAATTTAACTCCTGGATTATAACATCTTCAAATTCTTTTGTAGATCTTTCTGCATCAGTATCTTCTAATCTTAAAACTAACTCTCCATCATTCTTTTTTGCCCAGATCCAATTAAATAAAGCTGTTCTTATATTGCCAACATGAATCTTTCCTGTTGGACTAGGTGGAAATCTTAACCTCATATTAGACATTTTAATTCATCACTCCTATAAAATTATAATCAATTATATAACACTTGTACCTACAGTTAACTGTTCAGTACCATCTACTAAAGCATGACCAAACTTACCAAAAATAGCTACAGTTACATATTCATCTCCTCTTACAATTGCAATCTTAAATCCGCCTCCAAGGCCAGGATTTATCAATGAAAGCTGACTATAAGCATCCTTTACAGCATTTGAAACAGCCATTTTTTCCCTTGGATTTTCTTCAATAACTTCTCTTGCAATTGCTGCTACAGTACTGCTTTCTCTTAATTTAATAGGCAACTTTTCTGCATTTGCTCCAGTTTGGGTAATTGCCCCTTTATATCCATAACCTTGTATTTTATCAAGCCAATAATCTTCATATTCTCTACTCCTGGTCATAGATAAATAAATCGCTGCACTCACAGGGGTTACATTACTTTTATCCATCTCTACATCTTCCTGTCCCTGCCTAACATAACCTTCAACAATATCCTGGGCTGTAATAATTCCAACCAGTTTGCCCTTTGAAAAAACAGGCAGACCCCCTATCTGATGATCAGAAATCAATTGAGAGGCCTCTTTGACTGTAGCTTCTTCATTAATTTTAATTAAATCTCTTGAAACTAAAGGAGAAATACTAGCCTGTAAATCTTCTTTTTCCATGAAATCACCATCTGTTATTATACCTACAACATTTCCTCTATCATCTGTAACTATTAAGCGACCAATTTTATTTATTGATAATAATCTTTCTGCTTCAAGTAAAGTTGAATCTTCACTTATTGTAATTGGATTTCTAGTCATTATATCTTTAACTATCATTACCTTCACTCTCCTTTTTAATAATTTCTAAACTAAATTATCATTCAAATGAATCAAGCAGTGTAACTGATTGGCAGGCAATTCCCTCTCCCCTACCTGTAAAACCTAATTTTTCTGTTGTTGTAGCTTTAATATTAACCTGTTCAGAACTAATTTTCAATGCTTTAGAAATATTATACTGCATTTTTTCTTTATATGAAACTAATTTAGGTTTTTCAGCTATAATAGTGGTATCTATATTGACAATTAAAAAACCATTTTTTTCTATTAATTCTGAAACTTTACTAAGTAAAATAACACTAGAAATTCCTAAAAATTCTTTATTACCCGGGGGAAAAAGTTCCCCGATATCCCCCAGCCCTGCAGCACCTAAAATTGAATCTATTATAGAATGGATTACCACATCGGCATCTGAATATCCTACCAAACCTAGCTCATAATCTATATTACAACCCCCTAAAATTAAAGAGGTATTTTCACTAAATTTATGAACATCATAACCAATACCTATTTTCAATTATGATTAATCCCCCTTTTTTTAAGCAACATCTTAGCTTTAACTAAGTCTTCTTTAGTAGTTATTTTAAAATTATCATAATCACCTTTTACAATTTTAACAGGTTCCGCTATTCTTTCAACTAAAAGAGAATCATCATACACTTTCTCTTCTATATTTTCTGCCATTTTATAAGCTTTTTGTATTATTTTATAAGAAAAAGCCTGGGGGGTCTGAACAGCAACCAGACTATCTCTATCCAGAGTATCAACCACCAGGCTATTATTATTTTTAACTTTAATTGTATCTTTAACTGAAACAGCCGGAATGACTGCATTATAATTTTTTAACTCATTTAATAATCTATTTAATAATTCTGCTTTTATAAAAGGACGTGCACCATCATGAATAAAAACATAATCTGTTGATTTATCTAAATTATTTATCCCCTTGCTAATTGTATCTACCCTAGAACTGCCTCCAGGCAATACAGATATATTAATTCTTTTATCAAAATATAAATCCGATATAATTTGATTTTTAGTATACCTTAAATCCTTTTTATTAACCATAACATAAATATTATTAAAAATAATATCAATAGCCAGTATAGAAGATAATGTATGCCATAACAACGGTTTATTATGAATTGGTATATTCTGCTTCCTTCTTGCCATTCTCATCCTACTACCAGTACCTGCCGATGCAACTATTAATGATAAATTCATAATATCCCTCAATCAATCTTTTATTTTAGCAAAAATCATTCTTCCAGCAGCAGTTTGTAAGATACTAGTTACCAGTACAGAAACTTCCTCACCAATATATTTAATACCCTCATCAACAACAATCATAGTTCCATCATCTAAATAACCGATACCCTGACCATCTTCTTTGCCTTCTTTTATAACCCTTACTTCCATCTCTTCACCTGGTAAAACTACTGGTTTCACTGCATTTGCTAATTCATTAATGTTCAATACTATAACACCCTGCAGCTCAGCTACTTTGTTTAAATTATAATCATTTGTCACAATAATTCCAGACATTATTTTTGCAAGTTTAACAAGCTTACTATCAACTTCACCAATCTCCTCAAAATCTTTATTAATTATTTCAACATTGATCCCTTCATCTTTCTGCATTTGTTTTAAAATATCAAGGCCCCGACGCCCTCTATTTCTTTTTAAAACATCAGATGAATCAGCAATATGTCTTAACTCTTCTAGAATAAATTCAGGAATTATTAAAGAACCTTCAATAAATCCTGTTTTGCAAATATCAGCAATTCTTCCATCAATTATAACACTAGTATCTAATATCTTATTAGCTGATAAATCTGTTTTTTCATTATAATCATTGGATAAATTTTTACTCTGAGTAAACAAAAAATCTGATATAATATTTTCTTTACTAATGGCTAATGAAAAACCTAAATAAGCAGAAACAACATTAATAACTATTTGAACGGGCAACCCCAATCTAGGAATTTTAGGTATGGAAAAAGCAAAATTAATTAATGCACCAATTATTAAACCAATTATTAAACCAATAATTCCTACAATTGTTTTCTCCCATGTTATACCTTTAAATTTGTTTTCAAAACTCAAGAAATAATTTAATATTTTTTCTACTATAATTGCAAAAACAAAAAAGCCGACTAATCCGCCAGCTATTAAGCCAATAAATTGTGTGCTTGTAAAAATATTTTTGATATTACTAATTTTAAAGGTGAGATCATGAGAAATCCCCAACATTACAACTAAATTATAACCAATGATTGCTCCAGCAACTGTCAATATAAATCTTATTCCTTTTTTAAACAAAAAGTTCACACCCCCTTAATTTATTTTTTTGTTCTACTCTTCTTCTATATGGGGGTTATTATCAAAAGCGTTATCTATTATCTCTTTTACTTCTTCTTCATCCATATCTTTTGCAAGTACAAGCTCACTTATTAATATCTGTCTTGCATTACTAAGCATTTTCTTTTCACCAGTAGATAAACCCTTCTCTTCATCCCTGATTGTTAAATCTCGAACTACTCCCCCTACTTCATAAATATCTCCAGTTTTTAGCTTTTCCATATTGGCTCTATATCTTCTATTCCAATTCTGGGACATCTTACTTTTATCCCCTCTAAGAAGAGCTAATATCTGGTCAGCCTCTTCTTCATCAATGATTCCTCTAACACCTATCTCGTCTATTTTATCTATAGGTATCATTACTCTCATATCACCGATAGGTAATTCCATTATATAATATTGTTTTTCTTCCCCTAAAATTTCTTTAGTCTCAATTCCAATGATAGTTCCTGCCCCATGATTGGGGTAAACGATCTTATCTCCTATCTCAAATCTCAAATAGATCAGCTCCCTTTATTTATAGGCATAAAAGTCCTAAGATAATTCTATCATCTAAAAATACTGCTGTCAATCAACAATAATTTTAGATATGTCTATCCAATAAAACTTGATCTCTCAAACGTCTTAAGCCTTCTCTAATAGACCTTGCCCTTACTTCTCCGATGCCATCAACATCATCTAACTCATCAGAAGAAGCATTTATCACAGCTTCAAGATTTTCAAATTCATCTATTAAATTTTCAATAACAGGCATTGGAAGCCTTGGGATTTTTCTAAGTAATCTATAACCTTTAGGAGATATAGATAAGTCCATTGAGTTAACACTACCACCGAGGCCCAGAGTCTTGCTAATTGTTCCAGTGGCAAGCATTTCATCTGAAGACCAGTCAGTTAATTCATCCAGCAATTCTTCTGCATCTGGCTCTTCATCTTCATAATTAATATAATCTCTAATTAAAAGAACTGTTTCCTGTCTTACATTTGTTACTAATTCCTCTAACTGCATTTTAATTAATCTGCCTTCAGATCCTAATTCAGTAATATATTTCTCGATCTCATTCTGAATTTTAAGAACCATTTCAGCTCTCTGAATAACTGTTACAACATCCGCTATAGTTACTAAATCTTCAAACTCAAGGGCACTTAAATTTGTTAATGATTGATCCAAAACAGACCTGTATTTATCAAGAGTTTGTACAGCTTGATTGGCTTTAGATAAAACCACCCTAATATCTTCAAGTACTCTCTTGACATTCTCCTTATAAAGTGTAATAACATCCCTTCTCTGAGAAATAGAAACTACCAGCTCTCCTGTCTGTTTGGCAACCCGTTCTGCTGTTCTATGTCTGGTACCTGTCTCCTGTGAAGAAATACTATAATCCGGAACTAGCTGTGCATTGGCAATTAAAATCTTATCAGCCTGCTTATTCAAAATTATTGCACCGTCCATTTTGGCAAGTTCATATAATCTAGCAGGAGTAAGATCAGCATTGATATTAAACCCACCATCAACAGTATTCATTATTTCTTCGCTATCCCCTACTACAATCAGCCCACCTGTTTTTGCCCTCAAAATATTCTCCAAACCTTCTCTGAAAACTGTGCCTGGGGCTATTATATGTAGGACATCATACATAATGTCATTTCCTCTATCCACCTGTCCACCTCCTTAATTTAAAAAGTATTTTTAATCAAATTAAATAACTCATTTACATTTGCAATCGGATACAAATTAATCTTTTCAGAAAAATCATTATTTTTATTACCCTTTGGTAAAACAATCTTTTTAAAATCCAATTTTTTAGCTTCACCAATTCTATTTTTATACCCCTGGACAGATCTAACCTCACCACTTAAACCAATTTCTCCAAAAAATACTGTATCTGACGGTATATTATAATCTAAATAGCTTGAGATAATTGCAGCAGCCAGGGCCAGGTCTAGAGCAGGTTCTTTCACTTTTAAGCCTCCAACAATATTAAAATGGACATCTCTTTCTGATAAATTTAATCCTAATCTTTTTTCTAATACAGCTAAAATTAAATTTGCTCTTCCTCTATCAATCCCTGATGCAATTCTTTGAGGATTACCAAAATTACTTGAAGCAACCAAAGCCTGCAGTTCCACCAGAATAACCCTGTTCCCTTCAGAAATTGGAACTACTGTAGAACCTGATGCATTAATTGGTCTTTCTCTCAAAAATAAATTAGATGGATTTGCAACTTCACCTAAACCATTACTTTCCATAGAAAAAACACCAACTTCTTCCACAGAACCAAACCTGTTTTTGTGGCTCTTTAATAATCTATAATTATTACTCTCGCCACTTAAATATAATACTGTATCAACCATATGTTCCATTAATTTCGGTCCGGCTATTTGGCCTTTTTTAGTAACATGGCCAATAATAATTACTGGTACATCCTCTTCTTTTGCAAAACTCATAAAAGAAGATGTAACTTCTCTGATTTGAACAGTACTTCCAGGAGATGAATCATATTCTGAATCATATATTGTTTGAATAGAATCTGCTATTATAAGATCATAATTTTTATCATTTAAATGTCTATATATACTATTTATATCTGTAATAGACATTATAAAAATATTATCGTTAAAAGCTTTTAATCTTTTAGCTCTTATAGAGATTTGATTAATCGATTCTTCTCCAGATATATATAAAACTTTTTTGTTGTTCTTAGCCAATTCTTTAGCTATTTGCAGGGTTAAAGTCGACTTGCCTATACCAGGTTCACCGCCAAGCAATACTAACGAACCCTTAACAAGGCCGCCACCTAAAACCCGATCAACTTCTTTTATATTTATTGAAATCCTCTCTTCTTCAATGTCAAGAGATTTTTCAATAAGAGGTTTAACAGTTATATCTTTAGAAATCTTCCTGTTAGACACTTTGCTCTTTTCTTCAATAAATTCAACAAAAGTGTTCCAGTTGCCACAACTGGAACACTTTCCCATCCAGTTAGTAGATTTATAGCCACATTCAGTACATTTATAATATTTTTTTGGCTTAGCCAATAGTTAAATCACCTACTTGAATATTTTACATTTTTATTTAGTTATTAACAAAATAATTATATCATTTTTAGCTTTTTGTTACAAGAATATAAATCGCAATTATTTTTTAATGATTACTTACTGAAAGTTAAATTGTCCGCCTGATCAACATCCACTTTAATCTTATCTCCATCTGAATATTTGCCTGAAATCAATTTTTCAGATAATGGAGTCTCAATTAATTTTTGAATTGATCTTCTTAAAGGTCTTGCTCCATAGTCTGGGTCATAACCATCTTCTGCTAATTTTGACTTTGCAGCTTCAGTTAATTCAATTTCTAAATTCTTTTCTGATAATCTTTCCTCTAAATCTTCTAACATTAATTCCACAATACTTTTAATCTCTTCCTTGCTTAATGAATGGAAAACAATCGTTTCATCCAATCTATTAATAAATTCTGGTCTAAAGGTTTTTCTTAAATCATCCATTACTTTTTCCTTCATAGCTTCATATTCTTGTTGACTCTGATCTTCATCAGCTTTAAAGCCCAAAGATGCCTGTTTATCAATCATATTTGCACCAACATTAGATGTCATTATAATGACAGCATTATTAAAGTCCACATTTCTACCATGGGAATCAGTCAAAACTCCATCTTCTAGTATCTGTAAAAGCATATTAAATACATCAGGATGAGCTTTTTCAATTTCATCAAATAAAATTACTGAATATGGTTTCCTTCTAACAGGCTCTGTTAATTGACCGCCATCATCATAACCAACATAGCCTGGAGGAGACCCAACCATTCTTGAAACCGAATGTTTCTCCATATATTCTGACATATCAAGTCTTATCATTGCATCCTCATCATCAAACATTGCTTCAGCTAAAGAGCGGGCTAATTCAGTTTTACCAACTCCAGTTGGACCTAAAAACATAAATGAACCAATTGGCCTCTTCGGTGGTTTTAAACCAGAGCGAGCTCTTCTAATTGCCTGAGCTACAGACTTAATTGCTTCATCCTGGCCAATAACTCTTTCATGAAGTTTATCTTCTAATTTTAATAAACGTGATTTTTCTTTTTCTTCCAATTTTTCTACTGGAATACCAGTCCAACTTGAAACGATCGATGCAATATCTTCAGGAGAAACACTGGTTTCTTTAGAATCCTTTTCTGTTTCCCATTTATCTTTTAATTTTTGATATCTACTTTCTAATTCTTTTTCTTTATCTCTTAATCTTGCAGCTTTTTCAAATTCCTGATTTTCAACTGCAGCCTCTTTTTCTTTTTGCACTTCATCAAGCTGATTATTTATTTCTTTGAATTCTTCAGGTCTAATGTTATTACTCAATCTCACTTTAGAAGCAGCTTCATCAATTAGATCAATCGCTTTATCAGGTAAAAATCTATCCTGAATATATCTATCTGATAATTTAACTGCTGAAATTATAGATTCATCAGTAATTTGAACTCTATGATGAGCCTCATAAGAGTCCCTTAACCCTTTCAATATATCTATTGATTCATCCACTGTATTTTCTTCAATTATAATTGATTGAAAACGTCTCTCTAATGCAGCATCTTTTTCAAAATATCTTCTATATTCATCCAGAGTAGTTGCTCCAATAGTTTGAATTTCTCCCCTTGCTAAAGCCGGTTTCAAAATATTAGCAGCATCAATAGCACCTTCAGCAGCTCCTGCACCAATTAATGTGTGAAGCTCATCGATAAAAAGTAAAACATCTCCACTTTCTTGAATATCATTCATTACTGACTTTAATCTTTTTTCAAATTCACCTCTATATTTAGTACCGGCAACCATAGCGCTCAAATCTAAAGAGATTACTCTTTTATTTAATAAAAGTTCAGGTACATCTTCTTTATTTATTCTTTCAGCAAGACCTTCTACTATTGCAGTTTTACCAACCCCTGGTTCTCCAATTAAAACAGGATTATTCTTAGTTCTTCTGCTTAATACTTGAATAACTCTCTGAATCTCTTTATCTCTACCAATTACAGGGTCTAATTTGCCTTCCTTATCTAATTCGGTTAAATCACGACTATATTCATCTAAATTCGGTGTTCCACCTTTCTTTTCAGAAACTACCGCAGAATGAGATTTATTGCCCCCAATTAAATCTAAAATTTCATCTCTAATATCATCTAAATTTCCACCTAATTGAGTAATTATATTTATACCGACACCTTCTCCCTCTCTGATTAATGCCAATAATATATGCTCTGTACCTATATAATTATGGTCCAATCTTCTGGCTTCATCCATTGATAGGTTTAAAATCTTTTTTGTTCTGGGAGTTAAGCCAATTGATTTAATTGAGTCTTCTTTTTGATTGCCTTCCCCAATTATATTTTTAACTTTTTTTCTCACTTTATCAATTGTAATATCTAAATCATTTAAAATTGAACCGGCTATACCCTCATTTTCCCTAATTAATCCCAACAATATATGCTCAGTTCCAATATAGTTATGCTTTAAAGACCTAGCTTCTTCTTCAGCATATTTTAAAACTTTTCTTGCTCTTTCAGTAAATCTATCAAACATTTAAAACACCTCCAAAATAATATGCAATTAATCTAATTCAGATTTCAGTATTGCTTCAAGCATAGATTTCATAAGATTCCCTCTAAGATAATTTCTTAATGGCCTATCTACATTTAATGTTTTTCTATGAAAAACAGTTTCCATTAAATTTTTTTCTCGTTCATTAATAATCTGATTTTCATACAATCTTTTAATAATTCCTTCTGCTTCTTTTTTAGATAGAGATTGACCAACTCTGGATAAAATTTTTCTCAATAAATCATCAGTAGAATCAATAGAAATTTTAATAATTCTAATAAATCCACTTCCTCCTCTTCTGCTTTCCACTATATATCCTCTTTCTGTTGTAAATCTTGTATTTAAAACATAATTTATTTGAGAAGGAGCACAATCAAACTCATCTGCTAAACTATTTCTTTTAATTTTAATTTTACCCTGATATTCATTAATTAATTCATTTAAATGCTTTTCAATTTCATCAGATAAATTTGCCATTTTCAACCCTCCAAATATCAGGTTTGACTTTTATTGACCTTTAATTATATCATAACTCTTTTTAGTACCAAATTGCAAGGGTAATTAAGAATAATTATCTTAATTATTTTATAAACTAATAAGAAAATATTACCTCCATATTCCAAAAACCCTATAAAACAGAAAAAATCTCTGCAGTAAGCAGAGATAAAAGTAAAA
>CAZLCX010000045.1:0-10426 GCA_964558325.1 uncultured Halanaerobiaceae bacterium
TCGTCCTCTCAAACTTTTCTTTTGCCATTCTTTCTCATCCTCCCTTTAATTAATCTCCAATAATTTCTTTTGCAATATTTTTCGGTGTTTTTTCATAATGTGAAAACTGCATTGTATAAGTTGCTCTGCCCTGAGTTTTTGAGCGAAGATCAGTAGCATAACCAAACATTTCAGCAAGAGGTACTGTAGCTTTAATAACCTGAGCCGAATTTCTTGACTCCATGCCTTCAATTTGACCTCTGCGACCATTAAGATCTCCCATTACATCTCCCATATACTCTTCAGGAGTAACAACTTCAACTTCCATAACAGGCTCTAATAAAATTGGAGAAGCTTTTTGGCTTGCTTCTCTAAAACCAATGGAACCTGCAATTTTAAATGCCATCTCTGATGAATCAACATCATGATAACTACCATCTTTTAAAGAAACTTTAACATCTACAACTGGATAACCAGCAATTATTCCATTTTCCATTGCTTCTTTTATACCGTCTTCGACTGAAGATATATATTCTCTAGGAATAGCTCCACCAACAATCTTATCTTCAAACTCAAAGCCACCGCCTTCAGGCATCGGTTCAAGATCAATTACAACATGACCATATTGACCTCGTCCACCACTCTGGCGAATGAATTTACCATGAACATCTTCAACCTTCTTGGAAATAGTTTCTCTATAAGAGACTCTTGGTTTACCAATATTAGCATCAACTTTGAATTCTCTCAATAATCTATCAATGATAACTTCTAAATGGAGTTCTCCCATACCCTTTATTAAGGTTTGCCCAGTCTCTTCATCAGTTTTCACCTGAAATGTTGGATCTTCTTCTGCAAGTTTCTGCAAAGCTTCTCCTAATTTATCTTGATCGGCCTGACTTTTTGGCTCAATCGCAACTGAAATAACCGGTTCTGGGAATTCCATAGACTCCAGCACTATAGGATTATCTTCATCACAAAGAGTGTCTCCAGTACTTGTATTTTTCAAACCAACAGCAGCAGCTAAATCACCAGCATAAACCATATCTCTTTCTTCACGGCGATTAGCATGCATCTGAAGTATCCGGCCTATTCTCTCTTTTTTTCCAGTCGATGAATTATATATATATGATCCTGCTTCAAGTTTACCGGAATAAGCTCTAAAGAAAGCTAATTTCCCAACATAAGGATCAGACATAATTTTAAAAGCTAGCGCTGAAAAAGGAGCATCATCATCTGCCTCCCTAGTATCTTCTTCATCAGTTTCAGGATTAATTCCCTTTACTGGCGGTACATCAACTGGAGAAGGCATAAAATCAATAATTGCATCTAATAAAAGTTGTACCCCTTTATTTTTAAAAGCTGAACCACATAAAACCGGAATAACAGAGACATTTAAAACTGCTTTCCTCAAAGTTTCATTTATTTCTTCCTCTGGAATCTTTTCGCCCTCCAGATACATCATCATTAATTCATCATTCTCATCAGATAACGCTTCTAATAACTGTTCTCTTTTTTCTTCAGCAATTTGTTTATACTCATCCGGTATTTCCTGACGATTATATTCAATACCTAACTCATCTTCATAAACAATGCTTTCCATTGTTATTAAATCAATGACTCCTTTAAATGCGTCTTCAGAGCCCATGGGGATCTGAATCGGTACTGCATTGGCACCTAGTCTTTCTCTCATCATTTCAACGACTCTAAAGTAGTCAGCACCCATTCTATCCATTTTATTTACAAATGCAATTCTAGGAACATGATACTTATCCGCCTGTCTCCAGACTGTTTCAGATTGGGGCTCAACGCCGCCAACCGAACAAAATAAAGCAATAGCTCCATCTAACACTCTTAAAGATCTTTCAACTTCCACAGTAAAGTCAACATGTCCGGGCGTATCTATAATGTTTATTCTATGATTTTGCCACTGACAAGTTGTAGCAGCAGAAGTAATAGTAATTCCTCGCTCCTGCTCTTGCTCCATCCAGTCCATAACTGAAGCACCATCATGGGTTTCCCCCATTTTATGAACTCTACCTGTATAATATAACATTCTTTCTGTTGTTGTTGTTTTCCCGGCATCAATATGTGCCATTATCCCAATGTTTCTCGTCTTTTTCAACGGAAATTGTCGGGCCATAATACTCCCTCCTTACAAAAACTTTCAGGCGCAAATTTTTTTACCACCTGTAGTGAGCAAAAGCCCGGTTAGCTTCTGCCATACGATGTACTTCTTCTTTCTTTCTTACTGCTCCACCTGTATTATTATATGCATCCATTAACTCTCCAGCAACTCTTTCAACAATAGTACGTTCTCCACGTTTTCTTGTTGATTGTACAAACCATCGCAAGCCTAAACTTAATTTGCGGTTTTCATCAACTTCAACTGGAACTTGGTAATTAGAACCACCAACTCTTCTTGATCTTACTTCAAGAACAGGCATTATATTATCTAGAGCTTCCTTTACTACCTCTAATGGCTCTTCACCAGTTTGTTCAGAAACTATATCTAAAGCTTCATAAACTACTCGCTCAGCTAAACTTTTCTTGCCATCAAGCATTATCTTATTAATAATTCTATTTATAATAACATCATTATATACTGGATCTGGCTTAACAGTTCTTCTTTCAGCGCGATTTTTTCTCATGTTCAACCCCCCTTTTCTAAATTATTTGTAGCTTTCTACTCATTTATTTATTAACTAGGTTTTTTTACACCATATTTTGATCTGCCCTGTTTTCTATCTTCTACACCTGCAGTATCTAATGTTCCTCTAACGATATGATATCTAACACCCGGTAAATCTTTAACTCTTCCACCCCTTACTAAAACAACGGAGTGTTCCTGTAAATTATGACCAATTCCAGGAATATAAGCTGTAACTT
Source organism: uncultured Halanaerobiaceae bacterium (assembly GCA_964558325.1). Lineage (GTDB taxonomy): Bacteria > Bacillota > Halanaerobiia > Halanaerobiales > Halarsenatibacteraceae > Halonatronomonas. Next base: position 2,866 of record CAZLCX010000045.1, read on the forward strand.
CTTTACCATTTGTCAATCTAACCCGGGCAATCTTACGTAAAGCAGAGTTAGGCTTTTTGGGTGTGGCAGTATATACTCTTGTACAAACCCCTCTCTTCTGAGGACAACCTTCTAATGCAGGGGCTGATTTCTTCTTACTAACACTTTCTCTTCCTTTACGTATAAGCTGGTTAATTGTTGGCATTCAGCTCCACCTCCTTCCCAGGTTTTATAGTGTAGAGAAGCAACAAAATTAAACATGCTGCTTCCGCTACACTCAACTATAAATTTTTAGCTAATATATTTAAGCCTTAACAACAAGGATTATTCGCACACACTAAAATATTTTAACATCTTAAAAGGTACTTGTCAACTATTATTAAGTCTAATTTTCGTAATTTGTACTCTCTTCAGTAAAACCAGTTAATGGTTGATCATTATCATCTAATATTTCTATATTCCTATAATACTTCATGCCAGTACCAGCTGGAATTAACTGTCCTATAATAACATTCTCTTTAAGACCAATCAGAGGGTCAACCTTGCCTTCTAAAGAAGCCTCAGTCAGAACTCTTGTGGTTTCCTGGAATGACGCAGCTGATAAAAAGCTGTCTGTTGCTAAAGAAGCCTTTGTTATTCCAAGGAGAGCAGGTTTAGCCTTTGCAGGCTCTAATCCTTTCTCTATTACCTTATCATTGGCTTCTTTAAATTCAAATTTATTAACCATACTTCCAGGTAATAAATCAGTATCTCCAGATGAAAAAACCTTGACCTTTTTAAGCATCTGTCTAATAATAACCTCTATATGCTTATCATTAATTTCCACACCCTGTGAACGATAAACATTCTGAACTTCTTCAAGTAGATACTGTTGAGTTCTTCTTTCTCCTTTTATCTTCAAAATAATATTAGGATCAACAGGGCCATCAGTTAGTTTATCGCCTGCAGTTACATGGTCCCCTTCATCAATTTTTAATTTAGAACCATAGGGGATTTGATAAGTCTTCTTACTATTTTTATTTTCAACTACGACTTTTGTCGAATTTTTCTTTTTTATTACTTTTGTATCACCAGTTTTTTCTGTTACTATAGCCTGTCCTTTAGGAGAGCGTCCTTCAAACAACTCTTCAACTCTTGGGAGACCCTGAGTAATATCATCACCGGCAACACCACCAGTGTGAAAAGTACGCATTGTTAATTGAGTACCTGGTTCGCCAATCGATTGGGCAGCAATTATACCAATTGCTTCTCCAACCTCAACCATATTACCATCTGTCAGGTTCCTACCATAACATTTTTGGCAGACACCATGTTTTGTTTCACATGTTAAAACTGTTCTAATTTTAACTTTTTCAATTCCTGCCTTAGTTATTTTCTTCATTAATTTCTTATTAATATATTGATTTCTCTCAACTATTACCTCATCAGTTTCAGGATTTTTAACATCCTCTGCTGCAATTCTTCCGATACATCTTTCAGCTAAAGTCTCAATAGCAGTCTCACCATCACCGCCAATTGCCGATACTTCAATACCAGCTTCAGTACCACAATCTTTTTCCCTAACAATTACATCCTGGGATACATCAACTAATCTTCTGGTTAAATAACCTGAATCCGCAGTTCTTAAAGCTGTGTCTGCAAGACCTTTTCTAGCACCGTGAGAAGATAAGAAGTACTCTAAAACATCAAGTCCCTCTCTAAAACTAGATCTAATTGGTATATCAATAATTCTACCAGATGGATCAGCCATAAGACCTCTCATTCCGGCAAGCTGTGATATTTGAGAAGTACTTCCTCTTGCACCTGAAATCGCCATTATATATATATTATTCTCTTCAGTTAAATGGTCAAGTAACGCCCCAGTAACATCATCTTTTGCTTTCTCCCAGATATTAACAACCTTTTGATATCTTTCATCTTCAGTAATTGCACCACGGCGATAATGATCTTCAATCTGATAAACTTTATCTTCAGCTTCTTCAATAATTTTAGGTTTAGCTTCAGGTACCGCAGCATCCTGAACAGCAATCGAAATACCTGAGATAGTAGAATAATAAAAACCTAATTCTTTTATTTCATCAAGAACATTGGCAGTTACATCATTGCCATAATCTTCATGCATATCTGCTATTACTTCTTCAACTTCACTTTTACCAAGTCTTTCATTTACAAAATCCATGTCATCTGGTAAAGCTTCATTGAAGATTATTCTCCCAACTGTTGTGGTTATAATTTCTTCATTATAACGAACTTTTATTTTTGATTGTAACTTAATTTTATCATTTTCATGGGCTCTGATAACCTCATTTGATGTTGCAAATACCTTGCCTTCTCCTTTAAGACCATCTTTCATAGTGGTAAGATAGAAAATACCTAATACCATATCCTGAGTCGGAATGGTGATTGGGCTTCCATCTGAAGGAGTTAAGATATTAGTTGTCGATAACATTAATAACCTGGCTTCAGCCTGAGCTTCAGCAGAAAGGGGTAAATGAACTGCCATCTGGTCACCATCAAAGTCTGCATTATAAGCCGGGCAAACCAATGGATGAAGCTTTATAGCTTTACCCTCTACCAGAACAGGTTCAAAAGCCTGTATCCCTAACCTGTGTAAAGTCGGAGCTCTATTTAGTAAAACTGGATGATCTTCAATAACATCTTCTAAGACTCCCCAAACTTCATCATAAACATCTTCAACCATCTTTTTAGCATTTTTGATATTATGAGCTAAACCATGTTCTACCAATTCCTTCATTACAAATGGTTTAAATAATTCTAAGGCCATCTTTTTAGGTAATCCACATTGATGCATCTTTAATTCAGGTCCAACTACAATTACAGATCTCCCTGAATAATCAACTCTCTTACCAAGTAAATTCTGTCTAAACCTACCTTGCTTACCCTTAAGCATATCACTTAAAGACTTCAATGGGCGATTACCTGCTCCAGTAACAGGTCTACCTCTTCTTCCATTATCTATTAATGCATCAACAGCTTCCTGAAGCATCCTTTTTTCATTTCTTATTATAATCTCAGGAGCACCTAATTCAAGCAGCCGCTTTAACCTGTTATTTCTATTTATAACTCTTCTATATAAGTCATTTAAATCAGAAGTAGCAAACCGGCCTCCATCCAGCTGAACCATTGGTCTTAAATCTGGGGGGATAACAGGTATAGCCTCCATTACAAGCCAACTTGGATCCATTCCAGAGTCCTGAAGACCACTCATAACCTCAAGTCTTCTTACAGCCCTTTTTCTCCTTTGACCGGTATTTTCTTTAATCTCTTTTTTTAGTTCCTGGACTTCTTTATCTACATCAATCTGACTTAATAACTCTCTAACTGCCTGAGCTCCCATACCAGCATCAAAGCCTTTACCAAACTTACTTCTGGCTTCTCTATATTCTGTTTCCGATAATAGTTGTTTATAACTTAAATTTGTATCCTTTGGGTCAGTTACAATATAAGAAACAAAATAGATAACTTTTTCTAAAGCCCGTGGAGACATATCTGTTATCAAACCTAAACGACTAGGTATCCCTTTAAAGAACCAGATATGTGTGCAAGGGGCTGCTAACTCAATATGCCCCATCCTTTCCCTTCTAACTTTAGCTCTTGTTACTTCAACACCACATCTATCACAAACGACTCCTTTGTAACGAGCCCGTTTATATTTGCCACAATGACATTCAAAATCCTTAGTTGGACCAAAAATCTTCTCACAAAACAAACCATCTTTCTCAGGCTTTAATGTTCTATAATTTATAGTTTCAGGTTTAGTTACCTCTCCTCTAGACCAATCCCTAATTTCCTCTGTAGAAGCAATTCCAATTTTCATCGAATCAAAATTATTGACGTTAAGCAAGGGCCTCTCCCCTTTCTTGACCAGAATTATTACTCATCGTCATGGTTTTCCCTTTCTTCTTTATCAGCAAGTCCATCATCAAGCCCTAAATGTTTACTAGTTTCACTTAATTCTTTATCTTCAGCAATTTTTAATTCCTCTTCATTTTCTGTAAATATTTTAGCATCAAGCCCTAAACTCTGCATTTCTTTAATCAATACCTTAAATGACTCTGGGATTCCTGGTTCAGGAATATTATCACCTTTAACTATAGATTCATAAGTCTTTACACGACCAACCACATCATCAGATTTAACCGTTAGCATTTCCTGTAAGGTATAGGCTGCACCATAAGCCTCAAGAGCCCAGACCTCCATTTCACCAAATCTCTGACCACCAAATTGAGCTTTTCCTCCTAATGGCTGTTGTGTAACCAATGAATATGGCCCAGTCGATCTAGCATGAATCTTATCATCAACTAAATGATGAAGTTTTAAGATATACATGTAGCCTACAGTAACTCTATTATCAAAAGGCTCCCCTGTTCTACCGTCATAAAGAACAGTCTTGCCATCTCTATTAAAACCAGCTTTTTCAAGCATTTCTTCAACCTCTACTTCTGTTGCACCATCAAAAACTGGTGTCTCGGCATGAAGTCCTAGTGCTTTTGCTGCCATTCCTAGATGAGTCTCCAAAACCTGTCCTATATTCATTCTTGATGGGACACCAAGTGGATTTAAAACTATCTCAACAGGTTCACCAGAAGGTAAAAATGGCATATCTTCCTCAGGTAAAATCCTGGAAATAACACCTTTGTTACCATGACGTCCAGCCATCTTATCGCCAACATCAATTTTGCGTTTAGCAGCTACATAAACTCTAACTAATTTATTAACCCCTGGCTTTAGTTCATCTCCTGCTTCTCTGGAAAAGACTTTAACATCAACAACAATCCCCTTTTCTCCATGAGGAACTTTTAAAGAAGTATCTCTAACTTCTCTTGCCTTTTCTCCAAAAATAGCCCTTAGCAATCTTTCTTCAGCTGAAAGCTCAGTCTCACCCTTAGGGGTAACTTTACCTACTAAGATATCCCCCTCCTTAACTTCAGCGCCAACACGAATAATACCTCTTTCATCGAGATCTTTAAGAGCATCATCCCCTACATTAGGAATATCTCTGGTAATCTCTTCAGGGCCAAGTTTTGTGTCTCTAGATTCAGCCTCATGCTCTTCAATATGAATAGAAGTAAAAGCATCTTCTTTAACAAGTTTTTCACTAATTAAAATTGCATCCTCATAATTATATCCTTCCCAGGGCATAAATGCAATTAATGAATTTCTACCTAAGGCTAATTCGCCCTGATCTACAGAAGGTCCATCTGCAATAATCTGACCTTCTTTAATCCGATCTCCTCTTGATACAATAGGCTTCTGATTCATACAACTTCCCTGATTAGACCTTTCAAATTTCATTAATTTATAAGAACTGGTAGTTCCATCATCATTTTTAATTATAATTTTTCTACCAGTAACTCTTGTCACTTCGCCTGACTTTTCAGCAAGTTGAACAGCACCACAATCCTTAGCAGCCTTATGTTCAATTCCTGTAGCAACAACTGGTGCATCAGTTTTCATCAAAGGAACAGCCTGCCTCTGCATATTTGCACCCATCAAAGCTCTGTTAGCATCATCATTTTCTAAGAAAGGAATCAGCGCAGCAGAAACACCGACAAGCTGTTTAGGAGAAACATCCATATAATCCACCTTATCAGGAGAAATTTCAACTATGTCTCCTCTTCTCCTTGATACAACCAGGTCATTTTTGAATTCTCCATTATCATTTAAAGGAGCATTAGCCTGAGCAACAGTAACCTTATCTTCTTCATCTGCAGTTAAATAGTCAATCTGATCAATTACCTTGCCATCCTCAACTTTCCGATAGGGAGTCATAAGAAAACCAAATTCATTCGTTTTTGAATATGTCCCCATCGAACCAATCAAACCAATATTAGGCCCCTCTGGTGTTTCAATAGGACAAATTCTACCGTAATGGGAATGATGTACATCACGAACATCAAAACCAGCACGTTCTCTACTTAAACCACCAGGTCCAAGTGCACTAATCCTTCTCTTATGAGTAAGTTCAGATAATGGATTAGTCTGATCCATAAATTGTGATAGCTGACTGCTCCCAAAAAACTCCTGAACAGCAGCAACAACTGGTCTGGTATTAATCAAGGCCTGAGGAGTAACAACATCAATATCTTGGATAGTCATTCTCTCTCTTACAACTCTTTCCATTCTAGAAAGACCAATTCTAAATTGATTTTGTAAGAGTTCTCCTACAGTTTTTAGACGTCTATTTCCTAAATGATCAATATCATCAATATAAGCATCAGGATCGTTTTGTATCAATTTGATTATATATCTAGCAGTTTCAATAATATCTTTTTCTGTAAGTTGTCTCATTTTAGGATCAATATCAAGTTCTAATTTCTTATTTATTTTATACCGCCCAACATAGGCCAGGTCATATCTTTTAGGATCAAAGAACATAGAATTAATTAAATTGCTGGCACTCTCAACTGTCGGTGGTTCTCCTGGTCGCAATTTCTTATATAATTCAATCAGTGCCTCTTCTTTACTTTCAGTACTATCTCTTTCTAAAGTATCATGAACAACTTTATGATCACCTAAAAGGTCAATTAATTCTGCGTCTGTTGAATAACCGAGGGCTCTAAATAAAACAGTAGACGGCATTTTTCTTGCACGATCAACTCTAACAGAAACAATTCTTTTTTTATCATATTCAAACTCTATCCAGGCTCCTCTATTAGGTATTATACTACCATTAATCAGCCTTCTACCATCCTTTATGCGCTCATCATCAAAATAAACTCCAGAAGACCTTACCAGCTGATTAACTACAACTCTCTCAGCCCCATTAATAATAAAAGTAGCCTTGTCTGACATCAAAGGAAAATCTCCCATAAATACTTCCTGTTCCTTAACTTCACCTGTTTCTTTGTTGATTAGACGAACCTTTACCTGTAAAGGTGCAGAATAAGTATCATCCCTATCTCTGCATTCCTGAACAGTATACTTCGGATCTTCTAAACGATAATCTACAAACTCTAAAACAAGGTTTTCCGAAAAATCTTCAATTGGAGATATCTCTGAAAAAACCTGCTCCAAACCTTCCTCTAAAAACCACTGATAAGAGTTCAACTGTGTGTAAATTAAATGTGGCAACTCTTTTGCATTTCCTATTTTCGAAAAACTATGCTTGTTTCTCGGTAACGCCATTTTCGCACCCCCGGATTTAATTAAAGTTTAATTACCAAGATATTAAAAATATATTTTAGATAACAAAAAGAATGTAATTATAAAGAGTTAATATATCATCCTTATCATCACATTCAAAAATTATAATTATTCAATATTATACGATACATATATAAAGTTATCGACAATTAATAATACTATCATAGTACCTGTAAAAAGTCAAGAAAAATAAATTTTATTTCCTCAAAACTATAAATAAATCTCTTAATACCGCCTAAACTAAACTGCTCCAGCTAAAACATATACTTAGGTTATTTTAGCTCCGGGACCCCTCCGGAATTACTCCAGGATTACTACGGGGATGCTCCGGGAATGCTCCGGCTTTTTTCTTAGTTTACAAACTAATACTTTTATATTAAGATTCTAAAATTATTTACAATAAAAATTATAAGTC
>CAZLCX010000045.1:10526-14207 GCA_964558325.1 uncultured Halanaerobiaceae bacterium
AACTAATACTTTTATATTAAGATTCTAAAATTATTTACAATAAAAATTATAAGTCATTTATTATGTACATCCTATAATAGAAATAATCCAATTAATACTAAAAACCTGCCCATCAGAAGATGGGCAGATTATTTTTATATTTACTTAAGTTCTACCGTTGCACCAGCTTCTTCTAATTTTTCTTTCATTTCTTCAGCCTCTTCTTTACCAATACCTTCTTTTACATTGCCAGGTGCTTCATCAACAACAGCTTTAGCATCTTTTAAGCCAAGACCGGTTAATTCTCTAACAGCCTTAATTACATTAATCTTCTTAGCTCCAATATCTGCTAGGAAAACATCAAATTCAGTCTGCTCTTCTTCAGCTTCGCCACCACCAGCTCCACCGCCTGCAACTGCTACTGGAGCTGCTGCGCTAACACCAAACTTTTCTTCTAATTCTTCAACCAATTCCGCTAGTTCCATCACTGACATATTTTCAATTGCTTCAATAAGTTCTTCTTTATTCATTTTAATTTCCTCCTTATAATTATGCTTCTTTTTGTTCTCTAATTTGATTTAAAATTCTTACCAGTCCAGAAATATTTCCATCCAATACTCTTACTAACCCTGTAATAGGCGACTTCATATTAGCTAATAACTGAGATAACAATGTCTCCCTATCAGGAATCTCAGCGAGAGCCTTAACTCTCTCAGCATTCATAATCTTCTTATTTAAAACTCCAGCTTTAATTTCTAATACCTCATGATTTTTTGCAAAATCAACTAATACTTTAGCTGGCGAAACAGCATCTTCCATTCCGAATGCAATAGCAGTCGGTCCTGTAAAAAACTCTTTCATATCTTCCATCTCAGCCTCATCAGCAGCAATTGAAGCTAAAGTATTTTTAACTACTTTAAATTCAACACCCTGATCTCTAAGTTGACTTCTAAGCTCAGTCATTTCAGCCACATCGAGCCCAAGATAATCAGCGATCACCATAGACTTTGACTGATCAATCTTATCTTTAATTTCAGCTACAGCCTCTTTTTTCTCAGGCCTTACCATATCTGCACCCCCTTTTATATACTTCTTCAATTATTTAAAATCAAAAAACCTCCTGAAATAGACAACAGGAGGCATAAAATAGTCATAAAACCCTATTTAAGTAAAGTAACTTACCTCGGCAGGAAATTAAGCCAGTTTAGCCCCTGCTGTCTTCGGTTAAAAATATTTATTTGTAAATTTATAAAAATATTTTATCTACCAATCAGTGTCATTACTGAAGAAGGTTCAATTCTTACACCTGGTCCCATAGTACTTGAGACAGTTACAGATCTTAAATATCTCCCTTTAGCTGCTGCAGGCCTCTCTCTAACCAGAGTATCTAAAAGAGTTTTAAAGTTTTCAATAAGGTCTTCATTTTCAAAGGAAGCTTTCCCAAATGGCACATGAATAACACCATTTTTGTCTACTCTATACTCTAATTTTCCTGCTTTAAATTCTTTGATTGACTGTTCTAAATCAAAGGTAACAGTACCTGCTTTAGGGTTAGGCATTAATCCCTTAGGTCCTAAAATCCGACCAAGTTTTCCAACTACACTCATCATATCAGGTGTTGCAATTGCTAAATCAAAATCTAACCAACCATCCTCAATCTTTTCTGCCAGGTCTTCAGAACCTACAAAATCAGCACCAGCTTCTTCAGCCTCTCTAGCCTTTTCACCCTTTGCAAAAACAAGAAGTGTTACATCTTTGCCGGTTCCATTAGGTAGAACTACTGTACCTCTAATATTCTGATCAGCATGTTTAGGGTTTACTCCTAAATTAGCGGCCAATTCTAAAGTTTCATCAAAATTCGCAGAAGCTAAATCTTTAGCAATACCAATAGCTTCTTTAGCCTCATATTTCTTTTCTCTCTCATATTTTTCAATTGCTTCTAAATAACGCTTACTCCTATTAGCCATTATTTTTCCTCCTCTAAGTGGTTATAACGGATTATTTTTTATCCTCCCACAGAATAAAAACGCACTTACTTCTTAACAGTAACTCCCATACTTCTTGCTGTACCAGCAATCATGCTTATTGCAGAATCAATATCAGCTGCATTCAAATCTTCCATCTTTGTTTCTGCAATCTTTTTAAGATCCTCTCTACTTATACTACCAACTTTATTAACATCTGGTTCACCTGATCCAGATTCAAGTCCAATAGCTTCTTTAATCAAAACTGCTGCCGGTGGAGTCTTTGTAATAAAATCAAAACTCCGATCAGCATAAACTGTAATTTCTACTGGAATCAAAGTCCCCTGATTATCAGAAGTTTTTGCATTAAACGACTTACAAAATTCCATTATATTTACTCCATGTTGACCTAAGGCAGGTCCAACCGGTGGTGCAGGATTAGCCTGACCTCCAGGAATCTGTAATTTAATTTTACCAATAACTTTTTTAGCCATTGTCTTACCTCCTTTCTAAATCATAAAAATTATTCTTTTTCAAACTGTGAAAGCTCTAACTCCATTGGAGTTTCTCTTCCAAATATATCTACAAGAACCTTTGCCTTTCTTTGTTCAGGATAGACCTCATCAACAATACCTGTATTGTCTTTAAACGGTCCATCGGTAATAATAACCTGGTCCCCTGGATCAATATCAATCTTTAATTCAGGTTTTTTCATACCCATATTACCTAGTATATCTTCTATTTCCTCTGGTTGTAAAGGTAATGGTTTAGTTCCGCTGCTAACAAAACCTGTCACTCCTGGTGTATTCCTAACAACATACCAGGATTCATCACTCATATCCATCTGAATCAAAACATAACCAGGAAAAATCTTTTTCTTAACAACCTTGTCTTCTCCCTTTTTCCGTTCCAGCCTTTCTTCAGTAGGCACAATAATTTTAAAGATTCTATCTTCCATTCCTGTGCTGGCAATTCTTTTCTCTAAGTTTGCCTTAACCTTCTGCTCATGACCAGAATAAGTATGAATTACATACCAATTTTTATTTTCATCTTTAATTTCATCAGATAATGACATAATCAGGGACTAAGTAACAGCCCCACACCTCCTCAAGCTTTGCAACCTAAATTTTATATGAAAAAAGGAGTTAAAATACCAGATAATAAAACATCAACTACACCAACAAAAGCAATCAAAACTGTTACAGTTATTAAAACAATAACTGTATTGGATGATAATTCTTGTTTGTTAGGCCAGTTAGTCTTCTTCATTTCATTTTTAACCTGTTTAAAAAACTTAGTAATCTTAGTTACTATTCCAGGGTTATCTTTGGCCATCAAAAACTCACCTCTCTCCTCTATTTCTAAGATAGATTAATTATTTAGTTTCTTTATGAACAGTGTGTTTCTTATCATGGGGACAGTATTTTTTAATCTCTAATCTATCTTTAGTATTCTTCTTGTTTTTAGTTGTAGAGTAATTTCTATTCTTACACTCAGTACATTCTAAAGTAATTATCTCCCTCATTGTTGCCACCTCCTTGTATAAAACTTCTTATTATACAACAATAGGAGAAGTTTATTCCCTAACCTTAATCAATTTATCATATTTATTAACAAATGTCAAAGAATTTAAAGAAAACATGTGCAATATTTCTGCACATGTTTTCTAAAAAAGCATTTAGCTTTTAAAGTAAATTACTCAATAATATCTGTTACAACACCAGCACCAACAGTATGT
>CAZLCX010000046.1:0-14202 GCA_964558325.1 uncultured Halanaerobiaceae bacterium
GGAGGTTAATAAAATGAACAATTATAGATTACCTTTGCTTATATTAATATTTTTTTTCACTTTTATTATAACAACTGGTCCAGTCCAGGCAGAAGATAGTTTTATTGAATTGGTAAAAAGCGCTACTTCCCAGGAGGTCCAGGAAGCCATAGAAGATGATGCAGATATTAATATGAGAAATGAGCAGGGAGAAACTCCTTTAATTGCTGCAGCCAGATATAATCATAATCCCCAGATAATTTATATTCTGATTGAAAATGGGGCTGTAATTGAAGCCAGAGATAATTCAGGCAGGTCGGCTTTATATAATGCAGCCAGATATAATAGTAATAGTTCTGTATTAAGAACTTTAATTAATTATGGAGCAGCTGTTAATCTTACTGTTGATGATAGAACAACTCCTCTTTTGGCTGCGGCTGAAACAGGATCATTTGAAAAGGTTAGGTTACTTGTCCAGGCAGGCGCAGGCATAGAGCAGCGTGATAGAGAAGGGAGAACTCCATTACTAATATTGGCTGAAAAATCTAGTTCTCTCTCAGGAATCAGATTATTACTTAATGCTGGTGCCAGTGTTGATGCCAGTGATAATCAGGGGAGAACAGCTCTACATAGGGCTGCTATTAGATCAGATTCAAGTTTAATTGATTTACTTATTGATAATGATGCCAGTCTTAATTACGAAGATAATAATGGAATAACTCCGCTAATTCTGGCTGTTAGAAATTCCAGAAATATCAATGACATCAGGGAGATGCTCAGAGCTGGTGCTGAGCTTGATCATCAGGACCAAAAGCAGAGGACAGCTTTTCTCCATGCTGTGTTAACCGATAGATCAATAAATATTTTTGAATATCTGATTGATCAGGGAGCAGATATAAATCACCTGGATAGGAATAATCAGGGGGCTCTCCATTATGGAATTATAAATCAGGTAAGTGAAGGGTTGCTAAATTGGTTGATAGCAGAAGGAGTTAATGTGGATAGCAGGGATTCTGACGGTCTGACACCGCTCCATTATGAATTATCATCCAGGCCAGATTACAGCAGGGTTCAGATGCTTCTCGATGGAGGGGCAGATCCTAATAGATTAACCCCGGATCAGTATTCACCATTAATGCTGGCAGTGGAAAATACTGACGATGCAGCTATTATTAATAGTTTAATAGACCAGGGGGCAGAGGTAGAACCGGATAATACTTATCGTGGTAGAACTCCATTGATGCTTGCTGCAGCCAGTACCAGTAATCAAAATATAATTGATCTTCTGCTTTCAGCTGGTGCCGAGGTAGGAAGACGAGATCAAGATGGAAGAAGGGTGGTCGATTATTTAGAGGGCAATGATGCTTTATTTGGGACAGATGTTTACTGGGATTTACAATATTTAGAACCTGAGAAGAAAAAACTTGATACCCTTGATCTTAAAACATCAACTGGGGCAGCAGCCAGAAGTTTAATTATTCCTTCTTTAGGACATATTTATGCAGAAAACTGGTGGCCTAAGGGGACATTATTTCTTGCAGGAGAAGCAGTGATGCTTGGCATGGCAGTTACCAGAGATGATTTTAATGAAGCAACTCCCTATCTAATTGGTTTTTCTGCTTTAAAGATATTTGAAATTTTTGATGCAGTTAATGAAGTTGATAGATATAATCAGGGTGCTGAAGAATATAATCAAGAGGTAAAGGAATTTAATTTGCAGCTAGAATAATCCTTATAATTTAAACATCCTGCAGGAATTTAGTTATTAATCTTGAAATATAATAAATAGGCTAATTTTTTTGAAAGGATGTTTTAAATGAGAATTGAGAGCAGTAATTTAAATAGAAATAAACAGCTAAATAATCTTGTGTCTAGCACTGAAAGTTCAGAAAAATCAAGCTTTCAGGAAAAACTTGAAGCGGTAAATGAAGAAAATGTAAGAGAAAGACTTGATTCACTCCTTGATTATGTTGATCAATATGGTGAGAAGCTTAAAGAAACCATGGATAAAAAAGATCTTCAGGCATATAAAGAACAGGTCAAAGAATTTCTAAAAATAATTCAGAAAGAATTTGCCAGGACTAAACAGTCTTTTAGCTGGGATAATCAGGGAAATTTAAAGACCTATATGATTATTGAGAAAATAAATCATCAGATGGAGAAACTTCAGGAAGAATTTATTCAGGACCAGGCAGATGTACTGGAAGTAGTCCGGAGAATTGATGAGATTAGAGGACTACTTCTGGATCTTTATGTATAATGCTCCAGGGAAGGAGGGGTTTGTTAGGATGGACCAGAAAACAGTCTTTTTATTTTTTTTAATCATTGTTTTTTCTACAATGTTTTTTATGTCCCAGTCATTATTAGCTGAAAAACCAAATATTTATTATGATGGAGAGGAGATTACTGAAGAACTTAATCCAGAGACTAAATCTAATACATATCTGGTCGATGCCAGAGCCCTTTCAGATCATCTTGGACTTGAACTTGAATGGATTGATTCACTAAAGTCCTTAAATCTTTCCAGAGAAGATACAGACTTAAAGTTGATGATAGATCATCCATATCTTCAGGTAGGTAATTCTACTCAGAAAATTGACATAGGGGCCAGGATAATTGATGGTAAAAGTTATGTACCTTTAGATGATGTTGTTAAGGCATTTGGATATCTAACCAGTAATGAAGATAATGGTGATTTTTACATATTTCAGCCGGAGACAAAGATCCATGAAGCATATTGGAGTGATGATGAACGAAAAATTTTTCTTGATATGGATGAAATAACTCCATATAGAATAACTCAGACAGATGACCCAAAAGTTATGAAGATTGAAGTTGATAAAGCGGCACTTTCAGATGATTTTGTTGATAATGTTTCTAATGAAAATTTTAATTTAAGAGTCAAAGAAAATGAGGTTGAATCCCGATTAGAGATAATAATTTCCAGTCTTCATCCAATTCCGTACCGTCGGGATGGCGGTATTGAAGAGGATGGCAGTAATCTTGTGGTTACTTTTAATCCGAGGCTGGTAAATGTTGATTGGCGAGATGATGATTTTCTTGAAATAGAGGCAAACTCAGCTATGGAAAGACCTGAGGTCTTTTTTCTAGAGGATCCAAAAAGGATGATTATTGATATTCCTGATTTAATGCTGAGCAAAGTAGATCTAGACATTGAAGATAATGATTATGTGAAAGATATTCGTTTAAGCCAGTTTTCTGAAGACCCAACTATTCTTAGAGCAGTTCTTGAACTCACTGAGGACGCTCATTTAGGAATAGATGAATCATCTCCAGATGATAAACTGATTTTTAGGCCAGCCGAGCAGACAGTTGTCAGCGACCTAGAATACGAGACAGGAATGATCTCATTTGTGACAAATACTGAGATAGAGCCAAGTATTTTTACCTTAAAAGATCCAGATAGACTTGTTATCAATATGCTTAATACCAGTCGTTCAGAAGATCTGCCTGATGAGATAGAAGTTAATAATTCTATTATTAAGGAACTAAGAACTTCTAGATTTGATAGAGAAACTGTCAGGCTTGTTGCAGAGTTATATGATAATAGCGGCTATGACTGGGAAGTTCAGGAACGAGAAGACGGTAAATATTATCATACAGTTAAACTGGAGAACAAGTTGAGAGAAATTTATTTTACTGAACAGAATAACTTTCAAAACCTTCATGTTGATTTTACTGGTGATGTCGATTATAAGGTTCGAAAATTTTCCGATCCCCATCGAATAGCTATTGATATCAAGGGTCTTGATCCTGAAGAAATTGATGATTTTGAACTTCCTGATCCAGAGGGGATGATAGAAGAAGTCAGAAAAGGAAGTTTAGAACAGGATGATGAAGAGATTATAAGAGTAGTTTTTGAGTTAAATGATTTTTACAACTATCAGGTCTTGTCAGGTGAGCCAGATAGTGAAATTATGGTTTCTCTTGCTCGCCGGCAGTTAGATGATATTTCTACAAAGATAGTCCTTGATTCAGGTCATGGAGGCTTTGACGCAGGGGCTATTGGGCCAACTGGCTTAAATGAAAAGGAGGTTGTCTTAGATATATCTTTAAAAGCTGCAGAAATTCTTGAAGAGGACGGACATCAGGTTATCTTAACAAGAGATGAAGATTCCTTTATTAGCTTGCAGGACCGGGTAGATATTGCCAATGATAGTGAAGCAGGCTTATTTGTTAGTATTCATTCTAATGCAGCCCATAGAGATAAAGCAGGGGGAATAGAATCATATTATGCTCCTGACAGACGCTCTAGTAGCTACTTTCTGGCAAAAATTATGCAGAAAAATATATTAAATAAACTGAAACTTTTAGATAGAGGTGTTAAGTCAGATAACTTTTATGTAATCAGGAATACAGAGATGCCAGCAGTTTTATTAGAAATTGGATTTATTTCTAATCGGGTAGAAGAAGAATTATTAAGAGATAATAACTTTAGAGAAAAAGCAGCTCGCTCAATTGCAGAAGGTATAGGAGAATATTTAGATTATATCAAGTCTGGAGAGGAGGAATAAATCTTGAATAATCTTGAAAGGATAAAAAAACCTGGTTTTGTTATCCTGGTATTAATAATTCTGGCAGTAATCTTCCTCCTCATAATTCCTGGTGAAGAATATCCTCCTGCAGGGGAGAGGGAAATTAAAATCTATTTTGCAACAGAAGATGCCATGTATTTAGAACCTGTAACAAGAACCGTCCCTGGTGAAGATTTATATAGGGAAGCTATTGAAGAATTAGTCGCCGGCCCGAAATCAGGAGATTTAAAACCTACAGTTCCAGAAGAGACTGAATTAATTGATTATAGTTATGAAGATGGTTTGATTATTTTAAATTTCAATGAAACTTTAAGATCAGATCATTCTGGAGGCAGTACTGGAGAGCGTTTAACTATCTATTCAATTGTAAATACAATGACAGAGCTACCTGGAATCGATGAAGTTACTTTTGAAATTGAAGGGGAGGAACTGGAAACTCTAGTTGGACATCTCGACCTAACAATTCCCTATAGTTTTTCAGAAGATATTCTTATAAAAAATACTCCTGATGAAGAATCCACAGAAGAATATGAAATAGAAATTGAAGATAATTAGTGATATTTCGGAGGTTTGATAGCCTCCGATTTTTTTATGAAAAATTAATTTAAATTATTTTGATTTCTAGGCAGGATTTTGCTGTTTGATCTATAATATATATAGAGAAGAAATTGGTACTATCCATTAATCCATTATACCAATTTAATGAGGTGAATTCATGGAAATTGAAATCAATAAAAAAAGTGGTCTGCCGATTTATCTACAGATAAAAGAGCAGATTGAAGAGATGATTAATAAAGGAATCTTAATGAGAGGCGAAAGACTTCCACCAGAAAGAGAACTTTCGAAAAAACTAAATGTAAGCAGAAACAGAGTTAGTGCCGCCTATAAAGAATTAGAGCAGAATGGTATTTTACTATCTCAACAGGGTAAAGGAACTTTTGTAAAAGTAGGGCCAAAGGGACTTAAAGAACCTAGCAGGAAGGATAAACTTTTAAAGATTATTGACCTGGCAATGGATGAAGCCATAGAGATGGGCTTTAGCCTGGATGACTTTTTAACGATAGCTTATGTTAGAGCCAAAGAGAAAGAAGAATTAAGAAATCAGACAAAGGTAGCCTTTATAGAATGCAGTAAAGAGCAATTAGAAGCAATGATTAATGCCACAGCCATTGAAAAAGAGGTAGCAGTCATCCCAATTAAAGTTCAAGAAATGCATAAAGAACCAGATCGAATTTCAAAAGTATTAAATAAGGTAGAGGTAATTATTACAACTCCGTTCCATCTTGATGAAGTTGAGGAGTTCCTGGCAGGTACTGATAAAAATTTAGTAGATATGACTCTTGAACCAGAAATGAAGACAATAGTTGAAATCGCAAGGATTCCAGAAAAAAGTAATGTTGGGCTGGTCTGTCAGTCTGAAAGTTTCGCTAAAGAAGTAAAAAGTTCATTAAAGGCTAATAATCTAAATAATTTTAAATTAAATTATACCATCACAGAAGAAAATGAGCAATTAGAATCATTTTTATCGTCCCAAAATGTTGTAATTTCTTCCCCGGCCCGTTATAATTCTATTCAGGAGAAAATTGGCGCTCAGAAAAAGGTAATTAATTTTCAGTTCACCCCGGATAGAGGATCGATTAATTTATTGAAGATGACACTTTTGGATGTAAATCAGGTTGAATAAAAACTAGAGGTGAAAAATAATAATGGAAAACCAGTCAAAACCAACAGTAGTTCTTGGTGTAATTGGAGCAGATGTACATGCAATTGGAAATCAGATCTTAGAACATGCCCTTAAGGAAGCAGATGTCAAACCGGTTAATATTGGTGTTATGTCCAATCAACAGGAATTTGTATCAGCAGCAGTAGAAACAGGTGCAGATGCAATCTGGGTTTCATCCCTTTACGGACATGGAGAAATGGACTGTCGGGGACTTAGAGCAAAATGCAGGGAGGCCGGTATCGGTGATATCCTATTATATGTAGGAGGCAATCTGGTAATCGGAAAACAATCATGGTCCAATGTTAAAGAGCTTTTCCTGGATATGGGCTATGACCGGGCATATCCACCAGGAACCCAGCCAGAGACAGCAATAGAGCACTTAAAGGATGATCTTAATAAAAAATATCTGGAGGGCGAGCTAAATGCAGCAGGCTCTGCTTATTGATATAGGCAGTACTTTTACTAAAGTAGCAAAATTTAATCTGGATTCTCTGGGGCTAATCGCCAGAAGTCAGGCTTATACTACAGTCGAAACAGGAATCAACCAGGGTTTATTGAAAGCCCTGGCTAATATTCCAGCGTGGGAGGACGCAGATTATAAACTGGCCAGCAGCAGTGCTGCCGGTGGTTTAAAGATTGTGGCTAGCGGCCTGGTACCAGAATTAACAGCAGAGGCTGCCAGGCAGGCAGCTTTAGGAGCCGGCAGTAGAGTTATTGGAAGTTATTCCTATGAGCTGACATTAGGAGATATTAGTGCTATTAAAGATGCTAATCCAGATATTATTCTACTGGCCGGAGGAACTGATGGTGGCAATCAGGAAATCATTCTTCATAATGCCAGGAAGCTGGCTGATTCAGATCTTAATCAACCGATTGTTATAGCCGGTAACCGATCTGCAACCGATCAAGTTGAAGAAATTTTGAATTCAGATGGAAAAGAGACCTATGTCACAGAAAATGTTATGCCAGAGCTTGAAAAGTTAAATATTGAACCAGCCCGCCAGAAAATCAGAGAAATATTTTTAGATAGAATAGTGGCAGCCCGGGGATTTGACCAGGTTAAGGAATTTATTAATGGCGTTATCATGCCAACGCCCTCAGCTGTTCTCCAGGCAGCAGATTATCTCTCAAGGGGTGTTGGAGATATCGAAGGGTTTGGTGAATTAATTGTTGTAGATATTGGAGGAGCAACAACTGACGTTCATTCAGCGGCAGCAGGCCATCCCCGGCAGTCAGGGGTCAGTCAGAGAGGGCTCGAAGAACCATATTTAAAGAGAACTGTTGAAGGCGATTTAGGAATGAGATATAGTGCAGAGGCATTATTTAATCTCAAACCAGAGTATCGCTGGAAGCAGATATTTAAACAGGAGTATAATAGTGACTTAGAAATTGAAAATTTTAAAGATCATATAAATAGGGTAAGCTGTCAGCCTGATTATCTTCCAGAATCAGAAGCAGATATCAGGTATGATAATTTGTTAGGCAGAGAGGCTATCAGTACAGCGGTTACCAGACATACAGGATATTTAAAGTCTATTTATACTCCCAGGGGTAAGGTCTTTGTTCAGGAAGGAAAAGATCTAACTGGGATTAAGACAGTAATTGGTACAGGTGGGGTTATTGTACATAATCAGGCACCTGAGGAAATATTAACAGGCCTGCTTCAGAGAAATCAGTCTGATCCAGAAACACTGAATCCTGAAAAGCCAGAATTTTATTTAGATAGCTATTATTTACTGGCGGCTTTAGGATTGTTAGCAGAGGTTGAACCAGCAAAGGCAGTGGAATTAATGAAGAAATATTTATTGAAATTAAAACAGGGGGATTCAGAATAAGATGAGCAATTTAAAGAATCGAAAGATACCAGAGGAAGAATTTTTAAAAGAACGGGAAGAAGTTTTACAGGCCTGGCCAACAGGTGAAAATGTTGATCTTGCTGAGGCAATTCAATATCAAAAAGACCTGCCAGATCATAAAAAGATGGCAGCAAGATTGATGAAGGCTGAAGAAGAGGGCGAAACTTTAATTCAGCCTAGAGCAGGAGTTGCTCTTCCTGAGGAATTAATTGAACTTTTAACCTATCTTGATCAAGAAGGAGAGGCTGACCTGCTGCCAGTTACGATTGATAGTTATACCAGACAGAATCAATATAAAGAAGCAGAACAGGGCATTAAAGAAAGTCAGGAGATGGGTAGATCAATGTTAAATGGCTTTCCAGCAGTTAACCACGGCCTGGAAACCTGTAGAAAAGTGATAGAATCCCTTAATCTGCCTGTTCAGGTTCGCCATGGAACACCAGATGCCAGGCTCCTTGCTGAAATTACAATGGCAGGAGGTTTTAGTGATTATGAAGGTGGGGGAATTTCCTATAATATACCCTATGCTAAAAAGGTGTCGCTGGAAGATACAATCAGAGACTGGCAGTATGTCGACAGGTTAATTGGTTATTATCAGGAACAGGGTGTCGATATTAACCGGGAGCCCTTTGGACCACTAACAGGAACCCTGGTACCGCCAGCAGTTTCCCATGTTGTTGCTATTCTGGAGGCATTACTGGCCGCTGAACAGGGAGTAAAATATTTAACCCTTGGTTATGGCCAGAATGGCAATTTAGTTCAGGACGTTGCTGCTATCCAGACTCTAAGAGAGCTGGCTTATTCATATTTAAATGATGAGGGCTATAAAGATATAAAATTAACAACAGTCTTCCATCAGTGGATGGGTGGGTTTCCCCAGGATGAATCAAAGGCTTACGCCGTTATCAGCTGGGGGGCTACAGCTGCAGCTTTAAGTGGGGCAACAAAAGTTATTGTTAAGACTCCCCATGAAGCCATGGGTATTCCGACAAAAGAAGCTAATGCTTCAGGCCTTAAAACTACCAAACAGATTGTTAATATGCTTAAAGATCAGTCATTAGAACAGACAACCAGGCTTGATCGGGAAAAAGATATGATCAAGAAAGAAGTTAAAGCCATTCTTGATAAAGTTAAAGAACTTGGTGAAGGCGACTGGGCCCAGGGTGCAGTTAGAGCCTTTGAGGCTGGCGTGATTGATGTACCATTCGCCCCAAGTAAATTTAATAAAGGCAAGATTCTACCAGCCAGAGATAATATCGGTGCTGTTAGATACTTAAATACAGGGAACCTGCCACTGCCAGATGATGTGAAAGCTTTCCATGAACAGCGACTGGCTGAAAGAGGCCAGTATGAAGATAGAGAAGCAACTTTCCAGATGGTTATCGATGATATTTATGCCATCGGTAAAGGTATGCTCATCGGAAGACCGAGAGATTAGGGGGAGATAATAATGACGAAAATTATAGATATTATTGCAGCCCCGGCTCTGACAGGTTTTTATTTTGATGATCAAAAGGCCATCAAATGTGGAGCAAAATCTGACGGCTTAAATTATAAAGGGAATACGGAAACCCCAGGTTTTGAAACAGTTCGTCAGGCCGGTGAGGCCATTTCAGTCGAATTCATTCTGTCAGATGGCAATCAGGGAGGCGGAGACTGTGCAGCAGTCCAGTATTCCGGTGCTGGCGGCAGAGATCCTCTCTTTTTAAGCAGAGAATTTATTCCAGTAATTGAAGAAGAAGTTAAACCCTATCTTGTTGGCCAGCAGGTTAATAATTTCAAAGAACTGGCTGAGTTAATTGAAAATATTAAGATAAATGGCAGGAGACTTCATACTGCCCTCCGTTATGGCTTAAGCCAGGCTGCCCTCTCAGCAGTTGCAGCCAGTAAACAGGAGAGCAGAACAGAGGTCGTGGCCAGGGAATATGGCCTGGAGCTAAAACCAGATCCTATCCCGATCTTCACCCAGACAGGTGATGATCGCTATCTCAATGCCGATAAAGCCATTATTAAAGGAGCCCAGGTCCTGCCCCATGGCCTGATCAATAATGTGATCGATAAATTGGGTCAAAAGGGTGAAAAATTAATCAAATATATCAGCTGGTTAAGAGATCGGATCCAGGAGTTTGGCAGCAAAAATTACCGGCCTGCCCTCCATATAGATGTATATGGCACAATCGGTGAAGCCTTTAAGACAATTGAAGAGATGGCAGAATATATTCTGGAAGCTGAAAAAGCAGCAGCACCTTTTAAGCTAAGAATAGAAGGTCCAATGGATGCTGGCAATAGAGCAGACCAGATTAAAGAACTCTCTGCCCTGACAGCAAGACTGGAAGAGCTCGGTTCCACAGTTGAACTGGTTGCTGATGAATGGTGTAATACCTTTGAAGATATTAAACTTTTTGCCGATAATAAGGCAGGCCATATGATCCAGATTAAGACCCCGGATCTAGGCGGGATCAATAATACAATTGAAGCAGTTATTTATTGCAAGGAAAAAGGCCTGGGAGCTTACCAGGGCGGTACCTGTAACGAAACAGACCGCTCAGCTAGAATCTGTACTGATATAGCCCTGGCTACCAGACCGGATCAAATCCTGGCCAAACCAGGTATGGGACTGGATGAAGGTCTGATGATCGTCAATAACCAGATGCAGCGGACATTAAGACTGCTGGAATGGAAAGCATCCAGACAGCAGAACAAGCAGATAAAAACTGAAGGAGTAGGTAAATAATGCAAGCAGAATTCAAGATACTGGCACCGACAGCCATCCTCGGCTACGGTTTTCCAATAAAATCATTTGAAGCAGGTTTAACTGAATCCCCGGATATTATCGCTGTTGATGGCGGCTCAACAGATCCTGGCCCTTATTATTTAGGCTCAGGCAAATCCTTTACTGATAGAGAGGCAGTGAAAAGAGACCTTCGCCTGATTATCAGAGGCGGCCAGGAATTAGAGATACCTGTCCTGGTTGGAACCGCAGGAGGTTCAGGAGCTGACTCCCATCTTAATTGGACAGAAGAGATAGTTAAAGAGCTGGCCGATGAAGAAGGCTGGAACTTAAAAGTTGCCTTAATCGGTTCCCAGTTCGATAAAGAATATCTCAAATCAAAGCTGGCTGCCGGTGAAATTTCACCTCTGGCCCCGGCTGAAGAAATCAAGGCAGCAGATATTGATAATTCCACCAACATAGTCGGTCAGATGGGCATAGAACCAATTATGGAGGCCTTAAATGATAATCCAGATGTAGTCCTCTGCGGTCGGGCCTATGACCCGACAGTATTTGCGGCTCCGGCAGTAAAGGCCGGTTTTAAGTTAGGCCTGGCCTTTCATCTTGGCAAAATCCTGGAATGTGCCAGTATAGCCGCAGATCCAGGCAGCGGCAGTGACTGCATGCTAGGAACTCTAAAAGAAGATTCCTTTATTTTAAAGCCACTGAATCAGGAACGGCGCTGTACAGTAACCTCAGTTGCGGCCCATACCCTTTATGAAAAGGCAGATCCCTATCATCTTACTGGACCTGGAGGCGAAATTGATCTGACAGATACTGAATTTAGAGCAATCAGCGATAGAGAAGTTGAAGTCAAAGGCAGCAAATTTGTCCCTGCTGAAACCTACACAGTTAAGTTAGAGGGAGCAGAACTGGTTGGTTACCGGACAATCTCCCTGGCAGGAGTTAGAGACCCGATTATGATCTCCCAGTTAGATGATATTCTTGATAGCATCAGAGCCATGGTCAGAGATAATTTTGATGATCTCCGCGAAGATGATTACCAGCTTATCTTTAAGAAATATGGCCAGGATGGTGTTATGGGAGAATTAGAACCAAATAGAAACCAGCCAGTCAATTATGAATTAGGTCTGGTCATTGAAGCCATTGCCAAAACCCAGGAACTGGCCGATACAATCTGCAGCTTTACCCGCTCAAGCCTTCTCCATTACGGCTATAAGGGCAGGAAAGCGACAGCAGGTAACCTGGCCTTTCCATATTCTCCATCAGATTTCAAAGGTGGCGAAGTTTACAGCTTTAGCCTCCATCATCTCCTGGAAGTAGATGATCCAGTTAAGCCATTTAAATCTGAAATCAGAGAATTTAAGGGAGGTAACTAAGATGGCCCAGAAATTAAATGAGCTAGCAGATGTAGTTAGAAGCAAAAATGCCGGTCCCTATGAATTAACTATCGATATCATCTTTGATAATATTAAGGATTACAATTTAGTCAAAGGGAAAGCAGTAATTACCAGAGAGAAAATAGCCGAGCTCTATCAGGTTCCCCTAGCAGATGTCAAAGATGTAATCCATTTTGAGCCAGCCAGAGCAATTAAAGTAACCCTTAAGCGGCCTATCCCTGCCGGTTCACCAGGAGAGCGAGATGTCTATGGCGCTCAGCAGCATGCTCCTCTTCTCGACCTGGAATTATAATTCTTCCCAAAATGTGATATGATAAGAAGAGGAGTTGATCAATAAATGATAGATAGCTTTGCCCATTCAGTTTATTATGCCCCAAGGGGAAAGGATAGAATCCTCTTTTTAGGAAATAATATATCCCAGATGCATCTCCATGCCAACGATCGCCTGATTGGCCTGATCGGAGATGCCGGAGCTGGCAAATCCCTGCTCATCAAAGGGATGTTTCCAGGTTTAACCCTGACCAATGATGATGAAGGCATCAATGCCAGACCATTACCTGTACTTGATGACTATGAGGAAGATCATTTCCAGTCCCATACCTATCATGTCGATATCAGGTTTGAGACAGCCTTTACCCAACCCTGGCAGCTGGCCGAGGCAATAGAGAAGGCAGTCATGAAAGGCCGCCGGGTTATTATCGAACATTTTAATTTAATCGAGCCACACCTTTCAATTGATCCTGAAGTTTTAGTAGGGATCGGCGAGGAAGTTCTTGTTACCAGACCAGGTGTCTTTGGCCCGACTGCAGAAGAAGTCAGTAAGATTGTCTTTAAATCAATCAAATACCGGCGGATGGCCCATACAGCAGAAGATTTAACAGCTCTGGTCATTGAGAATAGAGGCTATATGCGGCCTCCACTCCACAGTGATGTCAAGAGCGGTTTTGTACTTCAATTCGATCAGCAGCCTGACTTTTCCATTGAAGATATAGAGGCTGAGGTTAAGGAAATGATCTCTGAAAATCACAAAGTCAACTATCTCGATGACGAGCATATCAAGATCGGGGATTATAAATATGTCTGTACCGGTCCCAGAATCCACATGAACCGGACAGGAGATATTGAAGGTTTCCAGTTAATCTCTGATTTCAAAGTCGACCCCAGGACCGGTTTCTTTTTAATGGCAGGCCTGGTTGGTAACGAACGGAGTCAGTTCCAGCTTAGCAGATTATAATCATATTTGCAGTAATTAGAAAGGTGATAATTTATGTCCTATCAAAGAATTAATCGACAATACGATCAGCTTAGACCGGTAGAAATAGAGAGAAATTATACCAAGTATGCTGAAGGTTCAGTACTTATCTCAACTGGTGACACAAAGGTTATCTGCACAGCCTCAGTTGAAGATAGCGTTCCCTATTTTTTAAGGGGGCAGAATCAGGGCTGGCTGACAGCAGAATATTCAATGCTGCCACGGGCAACCCAGAGCCGCTCAATTAGAGCTGCTGCCAAGGGTAAGATTGGGGGCAGGACAAAGGAGATTCAGCGATTAATTGGCCGTTCCTTAAGGGCAGTAGTCGATCTTGATAAATTAGGGGAAAGGACTATCTGGGTGGATTGCGATGTTATCCAGGCAGATGGCGGGACCAGAACAGCTTCAATTACAGGAGCCTTCGTTGCCCTGATGGATAGTATCAACTATCTTCTGGAGACAGAAAAAATCAAAGAATCCCCAGTTGAAGAATTTATTGCAGCCACCAGTATTGGTATTGTCAATGATAAAACCCTCCTGGACCTTAAATATCAGGAAGACAGCCAGGCCCAGGTTGATCTCAATCTGGTCATGACTGAATCAGGCCGGATTATTGAAGTTCAGGGCACAGCAGAAGAAACACCCTATACCAGAAAACAGCTGAATAGAATGTTAGATCTCGGTGAAAGAGGTATAGAAGAGCTG
>CAZLCX010000047.1:0-13992 GCA_964558325.1 uncultured Halanaerobiaceae bacterium
AGTCTTAGAAGTTATTGAGCTGATTGCTGATATTTTAGTTATCCTTTAAAGCCTCAATAATTTCCTGGTATTCTTCTTTAGTAATTTCACCTTTAGCCAGTCTTTTCCTGGCGATTTCTTCAGGTTTTTCTTGATCATTAAGAGAGTTATTCCTGTAATTATTGTCATTTTGCTGAGAATAATGGCCGGTCTTATTTTTATTAGAAAGAACTTCTTTAATTAACCAGACAGCACCAATAATAATTAGAATCCATAAAACTATCATAAAAGGACCACCTCCAAATCTAAAAAAATGATGTCCCAATCTTCCTCTAAACATTCCTGTCTGAGCTAAGACAGTATTGAATAAATTTAATAACATTGTATATACCTCCGTCCCGTATAAATATATTATAACATAAACTTATCTATTTCTCATTAATTTACTCGGCTTTATATAAACTATATAATTGAAATATAAAGAGAATATGAATTTTAATAAATAGAGAAGATAAATTTCAAATAAACATTGACTTATCCACTAAAGATAGTTATAATATAAGTGCATGATATAAAAATCACAAATAATTCCGGATTCAGGGGAGCAATCCGCCGGATCGGGTAGAAATATATTGATAGCCTATAATTTTCAGGATATTTATGTCTTTAGACAATTATTCCTGGCAGTTAAATTGCTATTTATTTAACCCTACCCGCCCTGTGAGCTAACAGGGTTTTTGTTATGTTTAATAATATTATAATTTTCACAAGGAAGGGTGGAATAATGACTAACTCAAAAAGAATTGGTGTTGTCGGCATTGTTATTGAAGATAGAAAAGAAGTGGCTGAAAAATTAAATCAAATCTTAAGTGAATCAGGTGAGATAATCCTTGGCAGGATGGGAATCCCCTCCAGGGAATATGATCTTTCAATGTTGTCATTAATAGTTGAAGGTACTCCAGATCAGGTAGCTGGAATGACAGGAAAGATCGGAAATTTACCAGGTGTTTCAATTAAATCAACCCTTACCTCAGTAGAAGTTGGTGATAACAATGAGTAAACCACTCAGAGAAATATTAGAGCTAAAAAATATTGAAACAGTTCTTGCAGAGACAGAATCTCCAGGTGATGATGAATTTGAACAGATAATTACAAAGGCTTTAGAATTAGAGGGGTTAAATGAATTAGAAGTTGCCAGCCTCTTAAAAATAGAAAGCCCTGATAAGATAGAGAAATTACTGGAAACCGCCGGTAAAATTAAAGAGGAGATCTATGGCAAAAGGCTGGTAGTCTTTGCTCCCCTCTATTTAGATAATTATTGCAGCAATAACTGTCTTTATTGTGGTTATCGGGCTCCAAATAAGGAATTAACCAGAAAAGAACTTTCTGAGCTAGAGCTCAAAAGTGAAGTCAAAGCTTTACTTAAAACCGGCCAGAAAAGATTGCTGGTTTTAACTGGAGAGCGCAATTCATCTAATATAGATAACCTCCTCGAAAAGATAGACAAAATCTATGAAGTAGACGGTGAAAACCCAGGGGAAGAAGTTAAGCGGATCAATTTAGAGATTGCGCCTCTAACAGAAGAAGAATTTGCAAGGGTATCTAACTCAAAAATTGGGACCTATACCTGTTTCCAGGAGACCTATCATTTACCAACCTATAATCAAATGCATCTTTCAGGCAGAAAAAGCGATTATGACTGGCGGCTGGAGGTTATGGATAGAGCAGTTAAAGGTGGAATCGATGATTATGGCATCGGAGTTTTATTTGGCCTCTATGATTATAAATATGAAGTCCTGGCCATGTTAAGGCATGCCAATTATCTCGACAGAAAATATGGGGTTGGACCTCATACAGTTTCAGTTCCCAGGTTTAAACCTGCTGCCGGTGCTGAAATTACAGAGGCCCCCTATCCAGTTAGCGATGATGATTTTAAGCTGCTGATAGCTATTATCAGAATGGCACTACCCTATACTGGTATGATTCTATCAACCAGAGAGCCGGTCCAGCTTAGAAATAAATTATTTAAATACGGTATCTCTCAGATTAGTGCCGGTTCCTGCACCTCACCAGGTGGCTATAATGAGAAAGAAAAAGAGACTGGCCAGTTTAAACTCTATGATAATCGAAATTTAGAAGAGATAGTCTCTGAGGCAGTCCAGGCAGGCTATCTGCCAAGTTTCTGTACATCCTGTTATCGGAAGGCCAGAACAGGTAAGGACTTTATGGAACTGGCTAAACCAGGTGATATTAAGCCCTATTGTCAGGCCAATGCCCTCTTAACTCTGGCTGAATATCTAATAAATTATGCCTCAGAGCAGCTGCAGCTGGATGGCTTTGAGCTTATTGAACAAAAGATTGCTGAAATTAAAAAAGATAACTATGGTCTGGCAACAAAGATCAGCAATAAATTGGACCAATTAAAGGATGATAACTATGACCTCTACTTTTAACTCGACTCCAACAGCAGAAAGACCCCATATTGCAGTCTTTGGCAGGAGAAATGCCGGTAAATCAACGATGATAAACTTTCTGACAGATCAGGACCTGGCCCTGGTCTCAGAGGTACCAGGTACCACCACTGACCCAGTCTATAAATCGATGGAAGTTCTGCCCTTAGGGCCGGTAATTTTTATCGACACAGCCGGTATTGATGATAGAGGAGATCTCGGCAGCAAGCGGGTGGAGAAGACCTTTAGAGTTATCAGAAAGACAGACCTGGCCTTAATGATTATCAATGATCTCCATGATTTAGAATATGAAGAGGATCTTATAGCCAGGCTGGAAGAAAATTTTATTCCCTATTTAATTATCTTTAATAATATAGATAATCTCGATATCTCAAAAGCTGAGATTTCAACAGCCTTTGATGAGTTCTCTCCAGATAAAATTATACTGATGAGTGATTACGACAATACTCAGAGAGAAGAAATTCTCACAGCCCTGGCAGAATTAGCCGGAGAAGACAATAACCTGGAAACTGAAGGGAAAAGCCTAATAGCTGATCTGATTAAAGAAGATGACCTGGTCTTATTAATCATTCCGATAGATAGCGGCGCTCCAAAGGATAGATTAATTCTGCCCCAGATGCAGACCCTGAGAAGAATTCTGGATAATAGAGCTCAGGTTTTAGTTGTCCGTCCAGATTCAATTGAGTCGGCCCTGGAAAGATTAAATAAGCCACCAGCTCTGGCAGTCACAGATTCCCAGGCCTTTGCTGAGGTCAGTAAATTAGTACCAGAAGATATTCTTTTAACAGGTTTTTCAATCCTATTTGCCCGTTATAAAGGAGATCTTAATAGCTATCTTCAGGGGGTAAATTCTCTGGAAAACTTAAAACCAGGTATGAATATATTAATTGCTGAAGCCTGTACCCATCGGAAGCGCCATGAAGATATCGGCACAGTAAAAATCCCAGGCTGGCTTGAAGAGATAGCAGGGGGTTCTTTAAATTTTGATCATTATGCAGGTCAGGACTTTCCAGTTGAGATTGGTAATTATGACCTGGCTGTTTTTTGCGGTGGCTGTATGATCAATCAGCAGGAAGTAACCAGCAGAATTAAAGATGCCAGGGAAGCCGGAGTTCCAGTCATTAATTATGGGATCCTTATCGCCTGGAAGATGGGGATTTTAGCTAGAGCAATCCAGCCTTTCTTAAATGAGGTGGAAGTCAATTATGGAGCCAGTTAATTTTAATGACCAGAATCAGGTCTTAAATAACCTGGAATTAATCCTGAGCAGTAAGGATTATGACCAGGATCTATTTAAGGCTGCAGATAAGATCAGGCAGAAATATCATGGTGATAAAGTTCATTTGCGAGGGTTGATAGAGTTTTCAAATTACTGCAGTAGGAGCTGTTATTATTGCGGGCTTCGCAGAGAAAATAAAAAGCCTGAAAGATACCGGTTAAGTAAGGGGGAAATTGTTTCAGCAGCTCTAACAGCAAAGGAATTGGGCTATGGCACAGTTGTCCTCCAGTCAGGGGAAGATAGATATTTTACCCAGGAAAAAATAACAGAGATAGTTAAAGAAATCAAGGCTAAAACTGACCTGGCCATAACCCTATCATTAGGAGAAAGAACTAAAAAGGATTATCAGGCCTGGCGAGAGGCCGGGGCTGATAGATACCTGCTCCGGTTTGAAACTTCAGATCCAGAGCTATATCAAAAGCTCCATCCTGCAGGGAGGTTTCAGGATAGAATAGATAACCTCTACTGGCTTAAAGAGTCAGGTTATCAGTTAGGCAGCGGCTCCCTGATTGGTCTGCCAGGCCAGACAGTTCAGAGCCTGGCTGGTGATCTCAGACTCTATAAGAAATTGGATTTAGATATGGTTGGACTCGGCCCCTTTTTAATGAACCCTGATACACCGCTGGCAGGCACCGAGAATGGTTCCTTTGAGCTGACATTAAAGATGCTGGCTTTAACCAGGATAATTTTGCCTAAAGCCCATCTGCCAGCAACAACAGCTCTTGGAACTATTGACAGCAGAGGCCGGGAGAAAGCTCTCCAAAAGGGAGCCAATGTTATGATGCCAAATGTTACACCAAAGGAGTATCGAGCCAATTATCAATTATACCCAGATAAAATCTGTACAGACGAAAGTCCAGTAGATTGCAGTCACTGTATTCCAGCCCGGTTAAAGACAATTGATCGCTATCCCGCCAGGGGACCTGGTCATTCCCTGAAATAATTATATTATTTGACTCACAAAATTTAATCTGTTAATATATCAATATAAAAATAATGTGTCTTAATTAGATATTATAATCAATTTTTATTAATAGAGATATCTTAAAAAGATATGTCATTACTTTTTGAGAGGGGTTTGATAATATGTCAACAATACCTGAAACTACCTATGAAGTCAAAGGTAAAAAGATTAAGATCAGTAATGTTGGGCCAGATGATGCTAAAGAGCTATTAAATTATATGAAACAGGTCTTTAGTGAAACAGAATTTCTTCTCAGAGAGCCAGGGGAATTTGAAATGACAGTTCCTGAGGAAGAGGAATTTCTGGAAAAGATGAATCAGTCAGAAAATAATTTCTTTATTCTTGCCAGGGTTGATGGCAGGATTGTCGGCAGTTTAGGTTTTACAGGTAGTGAGCTCAATCGCTATTCCCATCAGGGAGAGTTTGGCATGTCAGTCCTCAGGGAATACTGGGGTAATGGTATCGGCAGTCTTCTTATAGAAACCCTGATAAACTGGGCAGCAGACAATGGTATTACAAGAATTTCTCTCAGAGTAGATGAAGATAATGAGCGGGGCATAAGACTTTATGAGAAGTTCGGTTTTCAGCAGGAAGGTATCTTAAAAAATAAGAAGAGATTAGCCGATGGCACTTATCGCAATGAATATGTCATGGCAAAACTTATTGCCAGTGGAATTTCAGGTAAGGAGATTAGCTAATGAAAATACTTATAACCGGAGCATCAGGCACAGTCGGCCAGCATGTTGTTAGAGAGCTTATGAAAAAAGATGAAAAGATAGTTGCAGCAGGTACAGATCCAAAAAAATTACTTAAAATATTTGGGGATGGGATAGAAGCAGTCAGATTTGATTTCACAGATAAATCAACTTTTAGCCCTGCTCTAAAAGATGTGAACAGGGTTTTTCTGATGAGACCACCCCATCTTGGTAAGCCTGATGATCTCTATCCCTTTATTGATGCTCTGGCAGCCAGAGAAATTAAACTGGTCTCATTTTTATCTTTAATGGGAGTAGAAAAGAATCCCTTTCCACCCCACCATAAGATAGAAAAGTATATAGAGGAAGCTGGAATTCCCTTTGCCCATATTAGGCCTGGTTTTTTTATGCAGAATTTATCAGGCATTCACTCAGTAGAAATTAGAGAAAATGATGAGATATTAGTTCCTGCCGGGAAAAGTAAAACAAGTTTTATAGATGCAGCAGATATTGGCCTGGCCATAGCAACAGTATTAAATAATCCAGAAAAATATCAAAATACTAAACATACTATAACCGGACCAGAGGCTTTAGATTACTATGAAATAGCTGATATTTTAAGTGAAGTTACAGGAAGAAAGATTGAATATAATAAGCCTGGATTTTTAAGGTATAGGAGCCATTATATAAAAGAGAGAGGTTTTGATAAGAAGTATGTTAATATTACAATGGCTCTCTATTTAATGACCCGACTAGGAACAGCTAAAAAAATAACAGATGATTTCAAAAAAATAACTGGCAAAGCCCCTCGAAGTTTTAGGGAATTTGCCAGAGATAATCTAGAAGCATTTCAAAAAAATAAAGGTTATTAGGTTACCGAATCCTTTTCCTTTGACATTTCTTCAAACCGCTGATTATTAATAATATCAGCCAGAATCTCAACAGTATGATAAAGGTCTTCAAAGGAAATATACAGCGGAGAAGGGGCAAATCTAATTGTATCAGGCTCCCTGAAGTCAACGATTACTCCTGCCTCCTTTAAAGCCTTGCTTATTCGGTAGGCCTCTCTTTCAAATTTCACTGCAATATGGCCGCCCCGTCTGCTTTCATTTTCAGGGGTCACAACAGTATAATCGACAGTCTCAGTATCTAAATTTTCTGCCATCAGATAGGCCAGATAGGTAGTCCGCTTTAATGATTCTTCCCGTACTTTCTCAATCCCGATCTCATTAATCATCTTCAGAGAACTAAAGAGAGGAGCAGAACTTATTATAGGTAGAGTACTTATCTGCATGGCACCGGCATCAGCAGCAGGGGTAAATTCATGGCTCATTTCAAATTGAGTCTCTTTTTCATGGCCCCACCAGCCAGCCAGGCCAGGCTCTCTGTCAAAATGCTTTTTATTTACATAAAGCCCACCAACTGCGCCAGGTCCAGCATTTAAATACTTGTAATTACACCATAAGGCAAAATCAACCCCGGTTTCACTTAAATTATGGGGCAGAATTCCAACAGAATGGGCCAGGTCAAAGCCAATAATAATGTCATGTTCATGGGCTGCCTCAGTTAGCCTCTCAACATCAAGTAATTGGCCGCTCTGATAAAGGACAGTCGGCAGCAGAGCAACTGCTATTTCATCATTAAAGGCAGCAATAATATCAGCTTCTTTTAGAGTCCTGCCATCCCTGCTCTCAACAACTACCAGCTCAGATTCATTGCCATGCTGGGCCAGCTGGCTCTTAACAGCATAAATATCACTTGGAAAATTTAATTCATCAACTAAGATCTTCTTTCTCTTACCCTCAGGCCGGTAAAAACTGGCCAGGAGCTGATGAATATTTAAAGTAGTTGAACCAGTAACAATTGTTTCTTCAGGCTCGGCTCCAACCAGAGGAGCAGTCATATCCCCTAATTTCTCTCCATACCAGAACCAGGCCGGATCGCCTTTAGTCCAGCCTTCGACCCCATGCTCCCGCCATTCATTCAGGGCCCGGATAATCTCATTCTCAGCAGATTTAGATAATAGGCCCAATGAATTACCTACCAGGTAAATTTTGTTTTCATCCTGATAAAATTCTTCTTTATATTTCATCATATCATTATCATTATCCAATTCTCTAGCATAATTAAGATCAGCTCTATATTCCATAATTTAACCCCCTTATTGGTTAAATTTATTATATACTATTATTAATAACCAGACAAATATATTTTTGCTGGCAGTTATGGCTTTTTTAAGATACAATAAAATTAAGAGATAATAATGCAGCGAACAAAAGGAGGAGATTTGATGGAACCATTAAAAAGCAAATCACTTATAAATAAAAAATTAATAATAATTTTTGTGATTTCATTTATTCTAATTGCAAATATAACTTTAGATCTTCAGGCCAGCAGTCCAGATCATGAAATCCCGGTCTTGATCAACTCAAGAGAAAATACAGCTCTATCATCAGGTAATACAGTCCAGCTGATGCTGGTAGATCAATCAGCAAATGATCAGGAAAACACAATTCTTGCCAGCAATGAATGGCAGCCAGAAAAGCAATTACCCTTAGAAACCAGCCTGGAACTGGATAGCTCGCAAATAGAAATAGAAAAAGAATATCTGCTGGCAGCAGTAATTAAATCAGAAAACCATATGCCAGTTCTTGCAGGTACCATGAGGGTTCCTGGGTTTCATTTAATCATTGAAAGTCAGGTTGATTTAAGATTAAAACAGACAGCAGAAAATCTACAACTCTTCCAGTCAGAGGAGGACTATTTAGCTGTAAACTTCTTAGAAGAGCTGGCTCAGTTTATCTATAATGGTCAGAGCCAGATCCTGCCCCAGCTCAGAGCAGCTTCAGGTGCCAGGTATGGCAATAATGAGAGCACAATCTGGAATAAAGGTGAAGAATTAATGGTCACCACTGAAGATGAAGAGTTGACAGCCTATCATAAAGACTTTAAAGACATAGATCCAGTCGATTTTACCTTTACTGGCAGAGGTCAGGAACCAGGCTGGTTAATAGAACTCAATCAGGATAAATTAAACTTAGAATTTGACTATGCCATGAACCAACTGACAATAGATAGAGATTACATTCAGTCAGAAAGAGAGGATGACAGTATTATATATTCAGTTATGTCAAGTTTCTTAGATTTTAAAATTAAAATAATCAATCAGCGCCATACCGATATTATGAGCGGAGATTTATACCTGTATACAGTTGAACTTGAGTCAGGTGATAACCTTCAGACAGGTGGAGCTATCAGACTTATCCAGGTTAATAATTAAAATAGTAATATTTCCTATCAGGGCTTGACACCCTATAAAAACCATAATATAATGGAGTCAACAATAAAACATAGTTATGCACTTAACTTTATAAGTTATATAAGATTATAAGCAAGAGAGGTGTTTGGAATGAAAAGAGTGCATCAAATATTTAAGGAAACTGTTGTCGTCCTATTTGGGATATTTCTGATTAGTTTTGGATTATATTTCTTTTTAAATTCAGGTCTCGGTTTAACACCATTTACAGTTATGGCCGACGGAATATCTAATGCTTTAGGGATTTCCTTTGGTCAGGCCACAATGGTTATTAACATTAGCATTATACTGGGCTTATTCCTGTTAACAGATAGTAAGTTTGGCCCAGGAACAGTCCTTAATGCAGTTTTTCTAGGAATATTTTTAGATATTATTATCTGGACTTTTGGCAGCATTACAACAGATGTAATCTTTCTTCAGGTCTTAATGCTGGCAACAGCAATTTTATTGATTGGCGCCGGTATAGCAACCTATATCTCAGTTGATATGGGAGAGGGACCAATTGAGGCTCTGATGATATATATAAGAAGAAAGACAAACTTTTCTTTGAAATCAGCCAGAATGTCACTTGACTTTAGTTTTAGTCTGATTGGGTTTTCAATGGGAGCAACTTTGGGAGTCGGGACAATAATTGCAGTAGCAACAATAGGACCAGTTACAGAGACAATGAAAAGATTAATTGATTCTTAATTAATCCTAAGTTTAACATTTTTAAATTATTGATTAATATAAGCAGGTCATTTAGTTGGCCTGCTTTTAAAAATTTTGAATTTGTAAAATATCTACTTAAATGAAAGTGGGATGCATGTTATAGTATAAGAGCAAAGAGCTAATCTATTTTATTTTTTAATAGTTATCAAAACATAAATACACCGACGTGGTTTAAACTTTTTCAATTATATAGTATAATATAAAGTGAGATAAATATATAATAATCAAAGGAGCTCTGACAATTTACAGGAGGCTTACTATGAAAGATAAATTACGAGTTGGTCTGGACGTTGGTTCCACCACAGTTAAATTAATAATATTAAATGCCTGGACCCAGATAGTTTATAAAAAATATACCAGACATTTTTCTAATGTCAGGAAAGCTGTAAAAAAATTATTAACTGAAGCAGCTGAAATTCTTGATGAATCAAGGATAAGTGTCACAATAACCGGGTCTGGCGGCATGGGGATTGCCAAAAAGCTGGATATTCCATTTCTACAGGAGGTTGTGGCCTGCAGTAATGCCGTTAAAGAGATGATCCCTGAAACAGATGTTTCCATTGAATTAGGTGGAGAAGACGCCAAGATCACCTATTTTGGGGATGCAGTGGAACAGCGGATGAATGCTGCCTGTGCTGGAGGTACAGGAGCCTTTATTGATCAAATGGCCTCATTAATGGAGACAGATGCAGCCGGGCTTAATGAGCTGGCTAAAAATGGTGAGAATATTTATTCTGTAGCTGCTCGCTGCGGAGTTTTTGCCAAATCAGATGTCCAGTCTCTATTAAATGACGGAGCTGCCAGAGAGGATATTGCCCTTTCAATTTTACAGGCAGTAGTCAATCAGACAATCAGTGGATTGGCTCAGGGCCGACCAATCAGAGGAAAAGTCGCCTTTTTAGGTGGACCCCTTTATTTTATGTCAGAATTAAGAAAGAGATTTATAGATACCCTGAAATTAAGAGATGATGAAATCTTTGCCCCTGATGATGCCCATTATTTTGTGGCTTTAGGAGCAGCTCTAGATAGTAAGGAAGAGTCAGAATTTTGTTTTTCAACACTCTTGAAAGAAATTTCTGAGCTGCCCCCAGAAAAACTTGGTAAAGATAAGGTGCTTGAACCTTTATTTGAAGATGAAGCAGAATATAATAAATTTAAAGAACGTCATGCCGGCCATGAAGTTAAAAAAGGCGATCTCAAAACCTATCAGGGTTCAGCCTTTTTAGGAATTGATGCCGGTTCAACGACTACCAAAGTAGTTTTAATCGCTGAGGATGGCAAGCTGCTTTATTCATATTATAGCGGCAATCAGGGTGATCCTTTAAAAACATCAATAGATGCCCTGCTGGATCTCTACTCAGAGATGAATCCTGAGATTATCATCTCAGGTTCAGCAGTAACTGGTTATGGAGAAGATCTACTTAAAAACGCTCTCCAGGTCGATATTGGTGAGGTAGAGACTGTCGCCCATTATACCGGGGCCAAGTTTTTCTCACCAGAGGTAGATTTTATCCTGGATATCGGTGGTCAGGATATGAAGGTTCTGGAAATTAAAGATGGAGTAATTGATTCGGTCATGTTAAATGAAGCCTGTTCTTCAGGCTGTGGTTCCTTTATTGAAACCTTTGCTGATTCCCTGGAATATAGCGTTGAAGATTTTGCCAGGCTGGCAATTGAGGCAGATAACCCCTTAGATCTTGGAACCAGGTGTACTGTCTTTATGAACTCAAAGGTTAAAGAAGCCCAGAAAAAAGGGGCTACAATTGAAGATATTTCAGCAGGTCTGGCTGTCTCAGTTATTAAAAATACTTTATATAAAGTTATAGGATATAATAGCAATGAAGAGCTTGGCGAAAATATTGTTGTTCAGGGCGGTACCTTTCATAATGATGCTGTTTTAAGATCCCTTGAGAAAATTACTGGACAGGAAGTTGTCAGACCTGATATCGCTGGCCTGATGGGTGCCTTTGGTGCAGCTTTAATAGCCAGAAACCGGGCCGATTCCCTTGAAGGCTCAAGTTCCTCAATCTTAAGCAGAGAAGAACTGGAAAACTTTGAGGTAGAAACCAAACAGGGCCGCTGTCGTAAATGCGGAAACCAGTGTCGCTTAACAATTAAAAAGTTTAGCGGAGGCAGAACCTTTATCTCAGGTAACCGCTGTGAGAAAGGTGCCGGTATGTCTTACCAGGAAACAGTTCCAAATATGTTCCGTTATAAGACAGAACGGCTATTTGGTTACGAGTCCCTGGCCCCTGAAGAGGCCAAGCGGGGCAGAATCGGAGTTCCTCGAGTCTTAAATATGTATGAGGATTATCCATTCTGGCATACCTTCTTAACAGAACTGGGTTATTCAGTTGAACTTTCAGCCGAATCTAATCAGGAGGTCTATGAACTGGGAATCGAGACAATTCCATCAGAATCAGTCTGCTATCCAGCTAAACTGGTTCATGGTCATATTGTAGATTTAATAGAAAATAGAGGGATTGATAAGATTTTCTACCCGAGTATAGTCTATAATAGAATTGAAGATGACGAGATGGATGATAATTATAACTGCCCAATCGTTACTTCCTATCCAGAATCAATTAAAGCCAATATGGAAATTTTAGAAGATAAAAACATTAAATTTATCAATCCATTCTTACCCTTTGATGATCAGAACAGATTAATCAAAAGACTTGCAGAAGAGTTGGAAGATGAAGGTTTAAGTTATGCTGAAATAAAAAATGCTATTGAAAAGGCAGAAACTGAATACTGGAAATACAAATCAGATATTCAGGCTAAAGGGGAAGAAATATTAAAATATATTGAAGAGAATGATAAGACAGGTATAGTTTTAGCAGGCCGTCCCTATCATACAGACCCAGAGGTCAATCACGGTATCCCAGAATTGGTTGAAACCCTGGGACTGCCAGTTTTAACTGAGGATTCAATCAGCCATCTTGATAAGGCAGAGCGGCCGCTTAGGGTAGTTGATCAATGGGTTTATCATTCCAGGATGTACCGGGCAGCAGCCTATGTTGCCAGTAGAGATGACCTGGAATTAGTCCAACTCAACTCCTTTGGCTGTGGCCTCGATGCAGTAACAATGGATCAGGTCGAAGAGATTATCAAACGTCATGGCGATATCTATACCCTATTAAGGATCGATGAAATCAGCAATTTAGGTGCAGCCAGAATTAGGCTCCGTTCATTACTGGCAGCCCTTGAAGAACGCGATAAAAAGGGTGATATGAGGAAGAAGCCTGAAGTTAACAGTAAAGAAGAGATCTATCCAAGAGACATTTTTACTGAAGAGCGAAAGAAACGGGATACAATCCTGGCTCCTCAAATGTCGCCGATCCATTTTCAGTTCTTAGAAACAGCTTTTCAGAATGCAGGTTATAATATGGAATTATTACCTGAAGTTGATAAAGAGGCTGTAGATATGGGTCTGCAGTCAGTAAATAACGATGCCTGTTACCCATCAATTATGGTAGTAGGCCAGATAATGAAGGCTTTAGAATCTGGGAAATATGATCTAGATAGAACATCAGTAATAATCTCCCAGACCGGTGGAGGCTGCAGGGCTACCAACTATATAGCCTTTCTGAGAAAAGCTTTTAAAGAAGCTGGTTTTGAAGATGTTCCGATAATTTCATTGAATCCTGGAGGTTTTGATGAAAACCCAGGCTTTAATATAACCATGAGTCTTCTTGATGATATGACAAAAGCAGTAGTCTATGGCGATCTTTTAATGAAGGTATTATACAGAACCCGACCCTATGAAAAAATACCAGGTTCAGCAGAACAGCTTTATCAAAAATGGGTCGAAAAGAGCCAGGATACCCTGAAAAATGGAGGATATCTCCAGTTTAATCGAGATATTAAACAGATCGTTAAAGAATTTGATCAACTTGAATTAAAAGAAGATCTTAGTAAACCTAGAGTTGGTATAGTTGGTGAGATTCTGGTAAAGTTCCATCCAGATGCCAATAATCATCTGGTAGATTTTCTTGAATCAGAGGGAGCAGAAGCAGTTATGCCAGGACTTCTGGATTTTGTGCTCTATTCCATGTATAATGCCCAGGAGAAATATCATAAACTTTCCAATAGTTTCTGGGATATGTTAATAAGTAAAATTGGTATTGGCGGAATCGAGTTTATCTATAGAAGGGCCATGAGGAATGCCCTTAAAGCTAGCAAGAGATTTGAAGCTCCTGAGACAATTTATGAAATTGCAGAAGGAGCAGAAAAATATATCTCCCTGGCCAATCAGACTGGAGAAGGCTGGTTTTTGACAGGTGAGATGGTGGAACTAATCGAAAGTGGTGTCAAGAATGTTTTAATTCTCCAGCCATTTGCCTGTCTGCCAAATCATGTAGTCGGTAAGGGTATGGTTAAAAAGCTAAGAGATGCCTATGATGGTGTCAATCTTAAGCCGATTGATTATGACCCAGG
This sequence comes from uncultured Halanaerobiaceae bacterium, assembly GCA_964558325.1. GTDB lineage: Bacteria > Bacillota > Halanaerobiia > Halanaerobiales > Halarsenatibacteraceae > Halonatronomonas. Next base: position 13,856 of record CAZLCX010000047.1, read on the forward strand.
TGCCAGCGAGGTCAACCAGCAGAATCGAATTAAACTTCTGCTTTCAACGGCATTTGATAATCACAGGAAAGACAGAGAAAAATCAGAGGTAGAATCCAGAGAAAATCTGGCTTCGACAGTCTCTGACTCCAGTTAAT
>CAZLCX010000048.1:0-13925 GCA_964558325.1 uncultured Halanaerobiaceae bacterium
GGTCTTAAGTGAAGTGGCCAGGGGTGAGATAGTAAATATTGATACAAAAAAAGCTGAAGAGGTTGAGGGGGTTGTCAAGGTATATACAGCTAAAAATACTCCTGAGACAAGATATAATGCCTTTCACTGGTATAAAGGCAAGGAATCTTTAGAAGATGAAAGAATATTATCTGAAGAAGCCAGGTATTATGGCGACCGTATTGCCGCAGTTGTTGCCGAGAGCAAGGCAGCAGCTGAACAAGCAGCAGGATTAATTGAAGTTGAATATAATGAACTAAAGCCATATATAGATCCAGAAAGAGCTAGGGAAGAAAATGTAAAGATAAATATATTTGACAATCCCTTTGCAGAATTTGAATTTTCCTATGGGGAGACAGATAAAGTAATAGAAAATAGCAAAAATGTATTTAAAGATAGAGTTGAGACTCCAATGGTTCACCATGCAGCCATGGAAAATCATGCCTGTCTGGCTTATCCCTCAGTAGATGGAAGGTTAACAGTTCTTAGCCCCTGCCAGCTGCTATATGCAGTGAGATTGGTAGTTTCTGAAGTGCTCGACAGAAAATTAAATGAAATAAGAGTAATTAAAACTAATATGGGAGGTAGTTTTGGAGCCAAACAGGAGACTTTTCTTGAACCACTGGTAGCTTATATTGCTAGTGATCTTAAGAGGCCGGTTTTATTGAAGTTTAACAGAAAAGAAAATATTCTATCAACAAGGGTTAGGAGTAATACAGTAGGAGAAGTAAAAACTTCTGTGAGTGATGACGGCAAAATTTTAGCCCGGGATATAAATATTTTAATAGACGCCGGTGCTTATACTTCAAATGGAAAGATATTAATCCCAGCTATGGGTAAAAAGGTTTCTAGACTTTATAAGATCCCCCATCAGAAGTTTAAAGGCGAGGCGGTTCATACTAATACTATGATTGGAGGCCCCTGCCGTGGTTTTGGCTCTCCTCAAATTCATACTTTGATTGAACTAAATATTGATAGGATTGCTAAAAAAATGGATATAGATAGAGTTGAGTTTCGGCTGAAAAACTTAGTTGATTCATATGATAAGGATCCAATGAATGGACCGGGATTAGGTAATGCAAAAATTAAAGAAGCATTGATTAAAGGTGCTAGAGTCTTTGATTGGGAGCAAAAATCATCTTCAAAAAATAAAGAAGGACGCTTTAAAAAAGGTATTGGACTGGCATGTGCGACCCATGTTAACGGATATTTTGGGGCATATCAGGATTTTTCTGGAGTCAATATGAGAATTTATGAAGATGGTTCAATTTTAATTGATGCGGCCTTTCATGACCTGGGAACAGGAGTTAAGACCATCATGGCCCAGATTGCAGGAGAGGTTTTAGATATAAATCCTACAAAAATTACTGTGCTTGAGGGCGATACTGATCGCAGTCCTTATGATATAGGCTGTCAGGCCAGCAGAACTACCTTTGTGATGGGGAGGGCGGTTAAAGAAACTGCAGAGAAATTAAAAGAATTGTTTATTGAGGAAACAAAAAAATTAAAGGGTATAGGTAATGATGCTGAAATTAGTTTAAAAGATAGTAAAGTTTATATAAATGGAAAAGAAAAGAGTCTCCAGGAAATTGCTATGAGAATACAGCAGGAAAATCAGAGTGAGTTATTTGTTAATCATCTTTTTCAATCTAAGGGAAATCCCGCCTCATATGGAGCCCATTTTGCAGAGGTTGAGGTTGATACATATACAGGTCTAGTGGAAGTAACAGAATATGTTGCTTCTCACGATGTAGGCAAGGCAATTAACCCCTCTGCAGTCAGGAATCAGATCTATGGAGGAGTTCAGATGGGGATAGGTATGGCTTTAATGGAAGAGATTAAATATGACAATCAGGGTATTCCTCAGAATCCATCTTTAAGCAAATATCATCTGGTTAATGCTCCAGATATGCCTGAGGTGGAGGTAGTATTGATTGAGGAAGGCGAGGATGAAGGCCCATATGGGGCTAAGAGTATAGGAGAAATTGCTACTGTGCCTTCAGCAGCGGCTGTGGTTAATGCTGTTAATGATGCTCTTGGCTCGGAGCTTTCTCAGTTGCCGCTAACACCGGCCCGGATCATTGGGGAGTTGTATAAATAGAGAGGGGTAAGATTAATGAGTAAAGAAATTGTATTAACGGGATTTGATTTAACAATAGAGGATTTTATCAAGATTGTTAAAGAAAGAAAAAAAGTAAGTATTTCTGAAAAGGCAAAAAAGCGCATAAAGGAGGCCCGGAAGTTTATTTTAAATAATTTGGATACCGATAAACCGGTATATGGAATGAATAGAGGAGTAGGTGAAAATAAAGATCAGGTAGTTTTTTCTAAATACTACGAAAAATATAATAGAAATTTAATTTATTCTCACTGTGTTGCTGTAAAACCTGAAGCAAATAAAAATGAAGTCAGAGCAGCATTATTGGCCAGATTAAATACCTTACTAGTTGGTCGAACAGGTATTCAACCGGAAATAGTAGAAATGTATGTTGATTTTCTTAATTATGGAATTCATCCTGTAATTCCTAAAAGAGGTTCAGTCGGGGAAGGGGATATTGCCTGTCTGTCTCACATTGGTCTGGCCATGTTGGGTGAAGGAGAAGTAAATTATAATGGAAAAAGGATGCCGGCAAAAAAAGCGCTTTCCAGGGTTGATTTAAAACCTATTAATCTAGGCCCAAAAGATGGTTTAGCTATAGTGAGTTCCAATGCACTATCTGCAGGTAAAGCGGTTTTAATAGTCAATGAGATAGAGGAATTATTGAAAATAGCAGATTTAGTATATTCAATGAGTTTAGAAGGGATTAAGGGGAATGTTTCTCCCCTTGATAAAAGAGTGAGAAAATTTAGACCTTATAAGGGCCAGAATAAGTCTTTAAAAAGGGTAAGTGATTATTTAAATGGTAGTTATATATGGCAGGATGGTATAGCAGAAAATTTACAGGATCCCCTCTCTTTTAGAACTGCCTCTCAGGTTCATGGTTCCGTATTAGATGCTTTAGATTTTGCAAAAAAACAATTAAATATTCAATTAAATTCTTCTGATGATAATCCCTGTGTACTATATGAAGAAAAAGATATAATTTCTTGTGGAAATTTTGAACCACTATCCTGGATTTTAAGTTTTGAAATGCTGGGAATAGCTCTCAGTCATCTTTCAAAAATATCTACTTCAAGAACAAAACATCTATCAGATCCTAATACAACCGGCTTAAATAGATTTTTAACTCCGAAGATGGGTGATACGATAGCATTTGGCACAATTCAGAAGCCATTCAGTGCTCTTGATGCAGAGGTGAGACATCTATCTAATCCCAGTTCAAGAGATTATAATGAATTGGCGGGAAATATTGAAGATCATGCTACAAATGCCCCGTATATAATGGAAAAATTAAAAAAATCTATAGATAATATTTATTATATTCTTGGTATAGAAAGCATTCATGCTGCTCAGGCGCTTGAATTAAGAGGGGTAAAAGAAGTTATAGGTGATAAAACCAGTTATTTGTTTAATAAATTACGTGAAGAAATTCCCTTTCTTGAAAAAGACAGGCCGCTGAGTGGAGATATAGAAAAAGCTAATAATGTTTTAAAGAACATAAATATTTAATATTTTTCAAGTAATTGTGGGAGGTGATTCCAAAATGAATTAAACTACATAATTTTTATTAGCCAATTTTACTCATTACAGTCTAAATTTTTGATTAATAAAATATTATAAGGAGGATTTAGAATGTCCCAAACTGAAGAAGATTTGCAGGAAAAAAATAAAACTAAAAATAATTTAAGATGGCAAGTATTTATACCAAGTTTTTTAATTGTAGGTGGAGCAACTTTATTGGGGATTTTTAATAATAAAGCTTTGGCCGATATAACAGAAAGACTCTTTGGTGATATTTTGAATAATTTTGGCTGGTTATTTCAAATAACATCAATGGTTACCTTCTTTTTAATATTATATCTGACTTTCTCTAAATTTGGCAAAATCCGTCTGGGAGGAGAAGATGCCGAACCACAATTTTCTTTTGTAAAGTGGTTTGCTATGGCCCTGACAGGTGGAATTTCTACTGGAATTGTTGTCTGGGGAGCAAATGAACCTCTTATTTATTTTGGTAATGTTTATGGGGAATTAAGTAATGTTGGGGTAGAACCTGGCGAATCTATTACCGCTATTTTTGGACTGGCAAGGTGTTTTTATAATTGGACATTTATCCCCTATGCAATGTACTCTTTATCAGGATTGGCAATAGCATATGTTTATTTTAATAGAAAGAAGCCTTTAATGGTAAGTTCTACTTTAACACCTCTCTTTGGAGAAAAAGCGAATGAAGGAATCTGGTCAAGTATTGTCGATACTTTAAGCTTGCTTGCTATGGCTCTGGGATTGTCTGCAACTTTAGGAGCCGGATTAGCTCTCGTTGGAACCGGTCTGGAGATTTCTTATGGAATTAGTCAGGGACCAATAATTTGGTTTGCAATCGCAGCAGTAATTATAGCAACTTATACAGTATCTTCTATACTAGGATTAGAAAAAGGTATTAGAAGATTGGCAGACTTAAATACAAAAGTATATTATCTTTTATTAGTAACTTTGTTTATTATTGGACCTACAGTTTATATTCTTAGAACTTCTACTGTTAGTTTTGGTTACTGGTTACAAAACTTCTGGGAATGGGGCTTTGATCCCGGTGATATTGGAGGTTCAGCATTAGTCCAGTGGTGGACTTTATATGACTGGGCTGTTTGGATTGCATATGCTCCTTTAATGGGACTGTTTTTAGCTGTGATATCTTACGGGCGGACAATAAGACAATTTTTGATTATTAACTGGATACTTCCATCTGTTTTTAGTATAGTATGGTTTGGAGTTTTGGGTGGTTCGGCTTTATACTGGCAGCAGGAAGGTTCTATTAACCTGGTTAATACAATTGAACAGTCAGGAGCAGTTGGTGGTTTATGGGCTCTATTAAATCATATTCCCTTAGGCTTTTTATTTGTTCCTGCTGTGATTTTAGCTTTAGTTCTTTCATTTGCTACTTCTGCTGATTCAATGACGCGAACAATAGCTGCTTTATGTACTAAAGGTTTAAGATTTGATGAAGAACCTGCAAAATGGCATAAATTGCTCTGGAGTCTTTCTATTGGAGCTATTGCCGTCTTTATGGTAACATATGTAGGGGGAGAACAGGGTGTTGATGGAATAAAATATCTTTCAGCAGTTGCTGGAGGCGTAGTATTGTTTGTTTTCATATTACAGGTTATTTCTACTATAAAAATGTTCTTTATTGATGATATAGTTGAATAAATTATAATGCTAACAGGGGGAGACCTTTCCCCTGTTAGTCTTTATTATTACTTAAATCTTACTAAAAACAGAGAGGTTGGCTCATATGTTAGAAGGGAAAGCACAATCTATAAATGAAGTTATTCTTGGAGACAGGTTAAATTTAGAAGAATTTATTGCTGTGGTAAGATATAATGCTAGAGTTAAATTTTCAAAAAAATATCAAAAAAGAGTAAAAAGATCAAGGGAATTGGTGGAAGAATGGATTGAGGAAAAAAGGGTGATCTATGGAGTTAATACAGGTTTTGGGGCTCTATCTAATAAAGTACTGACAGGAAAAGAAATAAATAAATTACAGAAAAATATTTTATTATCTCACTCTACTTCAGTTGGTGAAATTATGACTGAAGAAGAGGTTAGGGCTACAATATTAATGGTATTGCAGAATGCCGGACAGGGTTATAGCGGAATTAGAATTGAAATTTTAGAGATGTATAAAGATTTTCTTAATAAGGGAATTATACCTTATGTACCAAAAGAAGGATCTGTAGGTTATTTATGTCCGGAGGCTCATATAGCTAATATTTTAATTGGTAGAGGTAAAGCTTTTGTAGATGGTGAACTTTATGAAGCAGAAACTGCCTTGCAAAAAAGGAATTTGAATACAAAAAAATTAACTGCCAAAGAGGGTCTTATATTGGTTAGTGGCACTACTTCAACTACAGCTATGGCGGCTGTATCTATTTATGATATGATCAAAGCTGTAGAAACAGCAGATATAATTGGGGCAATGTCTTTAGAGGTATTAAAAGGAACAGTTAAAGCTTATGATCAGAGGCTGATGCAGGTGCGTTTGCATGATGAACAAAGAGAAACTGCTGAAAATATGCGCAACTTACTTGAAGACTCTGAGATATGTCAAAAATACAAAAACTATCGATTACAGGATGCCCTTTCATTAAGATGTATTCCTCAACTACATGGTGCCTGCAAAAAGACATTAAAAGATGCTTTGGTTACTATAGAAAATGAAATGAACTCCTGTACGGATAATCCTATTATCTGGCCTGAAGCAGAAAAAAGTGAGGCTTTATCCGGTGGTAATCCAGATTCGTCTTATGTTGGGATCGAAATGGACTCAGCATGTATAGCTGTTACTTCAGTTGCCAAGATGTCCGAAAGAAGAAATAATAGACTTATAGATGGAAATCTTTCAGAACTTCCCTGGTTTTTAATAAAAAATCCAGGATTAAATTCTGGATTAATGATTCCCCAGTATACACAGGCAGGATTATTAAATGATATGAAAACTTTATCTCATCCAGCAACAATAGATAATATTCCTACCAGCGGTAATCAGGAAGATTATGTTGCAATGGGGTATAATTCAGCAAAAAAAGCACAGGATATAGTAGAAAAATTAGAATATATATTAGCAATTGAGCTGCTGTCTGTTTATCAGGCTCACCAATTTATAGATCAAGAATTATCACCGGCCAGTGTTTGCAAAAGTGTTTTAAAAGAATTAGGTAAAACAATACCTGTTTTAAAAGAGGATATGTATCTGCATCCTCATATTGAAAAAATAAAAACTTTGATACATGATAGAATTATTCTTAACTTAAAATAAGAATAGTTTAGGGGGTGATTTTTTATGAATCAGAAAGATGAATTAGATTTAATTAAAATTTTTTTATCCCCACCTAAATCCTTTTTTGAGAGGGTTAGTCTATTTTTACTGGCAACATTATTATTTGTAGGTTTTTTTAGGCCACTGGGACTTGAGGATATGTCTTTTTTGGGAGCTGTAATAACCGCTTCAATTCCTTCAATTACTATTTCGTGGAGCTGGATAGTTTTTTTAAGGTTTATTTTTAGAAGAGATGAATATATAAAATGATTTATTAAATTTTGACTTATATTTGACGGGAAAATATTAATATATATTTAAAATATATCATAAACAAGGAGGCTTTTAATATGACAAGTATCTTAGAATGTATTCCAAATTTCAGTGAAGGAAGAGATAAAGAGAAAATAGAAAAAATAGTTGAACCATTTCGCAGTACGGAAGGAGTGAAACTTCTCGATTATTCTGCAGATAAAGATCACAACAGACTGGTTGTAACTTTAATCGGTAATCCTGAGGGTTTAAAGGAATCTATGATTGCAGCTACCGGAATTGCTGTAGATATAATAGATATGAACCAGCACCAGGGTGAACATCCCCGGATGGGTGCTGTGGATGTGGTCCCCTTTACTCCTGTTAGAAATGTAAGCATGGAAGAGGCCGTAGAACTTTCTAAAGAGCTGGCTGCTGATCTGGCCGATCGTTATAATCTCCCTATCTACCTTTATGAAGAAGCTGCTACCACTTCTGAACGTAAAAACCTGGCTAAAATACGCAAGGGTGAATATGAAGGGTTTGCTGAAAAGATCAAAGAACCAATGTGGGAGCCAGATTATGGTCAGGCAGAGCTTCATCCTACTGCCGGGGCTACTGTGGTTGGAGCCAGGATGCCGCTGGTTGCCTTTAATATTAATCTGGATACAGATGACCTGGATATTGCTAATAAAATTGCCAGAAAGATTCGCCATTCTAATGGTGGACTGAGATATTGTAAGGCTATAGGCATTGATATGCAGGAAAGAGGTATTGTGCAGGTATCAATGAATATGACAGATTATACAAGAACTGCTCTTTATCAGACTTTTGAAATGGTCAAATTTGAAGCTGATAGATATGGAGTAAATGTTATCGGAAGTGAATTGATTGGACTGCTCCCAGCTCAGGCTCTTTTTGATGTTGCAGAATATTATCTTAAAGTTGAAAATTTTTCTGCAGATCAGATAATGGAAAACAGGTTACTGGAAGATCTTTAATGAAGAAAATAATAAAAAACATAGGAGAACTTGTTACCTGTGATGAAAAATTAAATAATCATCAATTGGGGTTGCTGGAAGATGCGGCAATCCTGATTGAGGGTAATGAGATTAAAGATCTGGGTCATGCAGATAAAATTAAAGAATGGGATAGAAATGATTGTCAATTAATTGATGCTGGAGGCTCTTCAGTCCTTCCTGGTTTTATTGACCCTCATACCCACTTTGTTTTTGGCGGTTATCGGGCAGAAGAATTCAGCTGGAGATTACAAGGAGTACCCTATCTGGAAATTATGAAAAGAGGTGGGGGAATAGTAAATACTGTTGAATCCACCCGTAAGGCTTCTTTAAATGATTTAAAATCTGTAAGCAAAAAAAGACTGGATTCAATGCTTTCCTTCGGAGTAACCACTGTTGAGGGAAAAACCGGCTATGGCTTAGATACTGAAACTGAGATAAAACAGCTTAAAGTAATGAAAGACCTGGACAGAGAACACCCGTTAGATGTTGTAGCTACATTTATGGGGGCCCATGCTGTTCCTAAAGAATATAGTGATAATAAAGAAAAGTTTATTAATTTGATAATAGATGAAATGCTGCCTGCTGTAAAAGAAGAAGGTGGTGCGGAATTCTGTGATATATTTTGTGATGAGGGGGCTTTTACAATAGAGGAGTCCCGTCAGGTTCTCAAAAGGGCAGCAGAGCTTGGTTTTAAGCTTAAAATTCATGCTGATGAAATTTCATCTGTTGGAGCTGCAGGGCTGGCAGCAGATATGAAAGCGATTTCAGCCGAACACCTGCTAAAAGTTTCAGATAAAAATATTAGCAAAATGGCTTTAAAAGGAGTTACACCTGTACTTTTACCTATAACTGCTTTTAGCTTAAAAGAAGAATATGCACCAGCTCGTAAAATGATTAATTCTGGCCTGGAAGTAGCCCTTGCAACTGACTTTAATCCCGGTAGTTGTTACTCAGAGTCAATACCTTTGCTTATATCTCTTGCCACATTATATATGGGAATGACTCCAGAAGAAGCAGTAAGAGGCCTTACTATAAATGCTGCTAGAGCTATTAATAGAGAAGATAAAATTGGTAGTATAAAAATAGGGAAGAAAGCAGATTTAATTATTTTAGATGCACCATCATATACTCATTTAACATATCATATAGGGGTAAATATAGTTAAAAAAGTAATAAAAAATGGGAAATTAGTTTATGAATCAAAGGAGGTTAGATAATAGTGAAGTTTGCTGAATATACAGTAGATGAATTCAATGAAAAATTGGCCAGCAAAGCTCCTACACCAGGTGGGGGGAGTGTGGCTGGATTGGGAGCAGCTCTTAGTGCGGCTTTGATTGAAATGGTAATTAATCTGACTGATGATGAGGCTCTTAAGCAAAAAGTACCGGAAGTTAAAGAAAAAAGGAAGAGGGCCCTTGAGTTAATTGATGAAGATTCGGAAAGCTTTGATCAAGTAATGAATGCTTTTAGGATGGCCAAAGATAGCGAAAAGGAAAAGGAAGAAAGAAGAAAAGCTATCCAATCTGCTTTATATGCTGCCAGTCTGACGCCTTTAGATACAATGAATTTAGGACTTAAGTTATTGAAGATTGCTAGAGCAATTATTTGTAATTCTAATCCTAATGCGATATCTGATATTGGTGTTGCAGGGTTTATTGGGATGGCTGCAGTTAATAGTGCCAAACTAAATGTTCTAATTAATGCTTCTTCACTTAATAATGATGAAAAAGCAGATAAATTAGAAAAAGAAGCCGAAAATATAGAAAATGAAGCGAAGGAACTATTAAATGAAATTCAAGATATCACTTTAAATAAAATTAATTAGAGAAAGCTCATTGACTATAATTAATCAGAATTGGTCTTACTAAATAGAGTTAGAATTTAACTTAATAGAGTTAGAATTCAAATGATAAAATCAAAATAAAGTAAATTAAAGAAATACTTTTTTATAATTTGTGTGCAGTAGAAATAATCATGAAGAGCCAGACAGGTTTCAGCCCCCATTAACCAGCGGCAGCCAGTCTGGCTTTTTGGTGTTATGTATTTTGTAAAAAAATAATATAGGTGAATTCACCTAATATATTAAATTATATACATATATATTGAATTATTAATAAAATTATGGTAATATATACACAACAAATAATAAAATATTAACAATTATTTATCAGAGCATCTATGACAGTGCAGTCTAATTCAAAATTAATTCCAGCTAAATCAATCCAACATTTCAACTTGCAGAAGGAGGGATTTCCATAAAAGTTTTCGTCTACGGAACATTAATGCAGGGATATAGCAATCACAGGCTGGTAAGGCCATATCTGACTGAAATAAAAGCAGCTAAAACCCAGGGATTATTATACAACTTAGGGAGTTTTCCAGGAATGAAAAGAGGGGATGGTAAGGTAAAAGGCGAATTAATTATAATTGATCAAAACTATCAACAAGAGGTCCTTGAGAGATTGGATATTCTTGAAGGCCATCCAGATTTCTATCACCGAGAAAAAGTAGAGGTTGAAGAATTAGAAACTGGCCAGCAGCATCTGGCCTGGACCTATATTTATAATTCTGATAACTTAGATAAATACCATCTTATCACCTCAGGTGACTGGAAGGAGGTCAATTAATATTAAATACTTTGCCTACGGCTCAAATATGAGCAGTAAAAGACTCAAGGAGAGAATTCCAACAGCAGAACTAATAACTACAGGAATGCTTAAAAACTACAGCTTTACCTGTAATAAAATAGGCGGCTCTAATACCTGCTATGCCAATATAGAATACAATCAAGGTAGCCAGGTCTATGGAGTTGTCTACCAGCTTAAGCCAGAGGATTTCAATATCCTTGATAGATATGAAGGTAATTATCAGAGAGTAGAAGTCGAAATTGAAACTGGCTCAGAGAAGATTAGAGCCCAGACCTATATTTCAGATTATACCGCTGAAAACCTTCAGATTGAAGACTGGTATCAAGCTCATATAATCAATGGTGCTAAAGAACATCAGCTTCCCTCAGAATATATCCAGATTTTAAAAGAAGAATTAGATTTGTAGAAGGTCCATCTATATAATAGGAAATAAGGGGTTGTTGATAGTCCATGTGCAGATAAAATTTATCAATTAACCCCTTTCCAATAATGAGGCCGTCAGGTTCTGTTGGAGATTCCTGACATCCTAAGAAATTTCTTTAACCAGTTTCCAGTGAATAACCTTCTCCTGCAAAAACTCTCTACTTCTTTTTCTATTTCCACCAATTTCCCCTTAGTCCCATTCTTATTAAATTGTTCTGTCTTATCTTTCAGTTCTTGAATAATTTTAAGAGTAAACCGCTACAATTTAAAATCTTCTTCCTAATTTGACTACTCTAATTTTAATTGTCGATTCACTTATCCTTTTTGCCATCGATTAAGCTATTTCTCACAGCATGTTGATATATAGGTAGTTTCCTAAACTCCAAAAAAATCTATATATATTTTGCATTTACCTGCTCCTTACCCGACGGTTACCAAACGGTATCTCTTAACAAATTTCACAAAGTAATTTAATACTATTATTTAAAAATACTTGACTTTATGAACAAGATTCATTATAATATATTATAGTGAACAAAGTTCATAAAGTCTTTTTTTATAGTTAAATGAACAGTATTCATTTAACTGATTTGGAGGTTATTAAATGTATAAGGATGAAAAAACAAAAAAACTGGCAGAGACACCAATACCTAAATTATTGACAGAGATGTCTATACCTGCGATAATAGGAATGATGGTAACGGCAGTTTATAATATTGTAGATACAATATTTGTAGGTAGAATTGGAACTGAAGCAATTGGTGCAGTAACAGTTGCATTTCCACTTTTTATGGTTATTTCAGCAATAGGATTAGCCTTTGGTATGGGATCTGCATCCTATATTTCCAGGCTTTTAGGTGAAGATAATAAAGAAATGGCTAATCAGGTTTCAGTAACTTCGGTAATTACAACTGCAATTTTAGGAATTTTAATGGCAGTTGGTGGACTTTATTTTTTAAGGCCAGTATTGAGGTTGTTTGGTGCTACAGATGCTATTATGCCCTACGCAATTAACTATACAGCAATAATTATTATTGGGTCAATCTTTACTATGAGCAATATGAATATGAATAATATGGTCAGGGCTGAAGGTAGCGCAAAGATGAGCATGATAGCATTAAGCACTGGAGCCCTTTTAAATATTATATTAGACCCTATTTTAATTTTTACTTTTAATATGGGGATAGCCGGTGCTGCTATGGCAACTGTTATAGCCCAGGCTGTTTCTACGATAATTTTAGTAGCTTTTTATAAGTCTAATAAAAGTGTTCTTGATTTAAAAATAAAGATATTTAGGCCATCATTATCCATTTATTCTGAGATAATGAAGATAGGAGCCCCAACGTTTATCAGACAACTATTAAGCAGCGTGGCCATGACTATTTTAAATAATATGGCAGGAATATATGGAGCTCCAGTTGTTGCTTCAGTAGGGATTATTAATAGAGTTTTTTCCTTTGGATTTTTTGTAACAGCCGGGTTTACCCAGGGTTTTCAGCCAGTAGCAGGTTTTAATTATGGGGCTCGTAAAATAAAAAGACTTAAAGAATCAATTGCTGTTACAGTTAAGAGGACCACTTTCTTTGGAGTAATTTTATTTATTTTATTCTTTTTCTTTAATGAACAGGTTATCAGCTTTTTTAGTAGAGATAGCGAGGTTATAGATATTGCCTCGACAGGATTAAGGTATTATTCTTTAATATTGCCAATTTTAGGTTTCAGCATCACTGTTAATACTTTATTTCAGGCTTTAGGATATGGGATCCCAGCTACTATTTTATCTTTATCCAGACAGGGGATCTTCTTTATCCCGGCAATTTTTATATCCTCAAATATTTTTAATATGCAGGGGTTATTTATGGCTCAGCCAATTGCAGATGGCTTAACTTTTCTTTTAACAGTTGTGTTATTTATTTATGTTTATAAAGAGATTAAAAAGCTTGAAAATAAGACGGCAGCAGAAAGCAAGGAAAAGATTAAATTAAAATATAAGCATGAAAATGCATAATAGAGGAGTGCTTGAAATGCCTAAGATTATAGAAAATTTAGAAGAGGAAATAGCCAGAACAGCTCTGGAATTATTTAAAGATAATTCCTATCAGAGTATCAGTATGAGAAAAATAGCTTCAGAAGTAGGCATAGCAGTCGGTACCCTCTATAATTATTATCCAAATAAATGGGAACTTTATATTGAAGTTTTCGAAGAAAGCTGGCGTGAATCCTATTATATTTTAAAGGATAATTTTGAGAAGGCAGAAGAAAATTATTTGATAAATTATCTAAAAGTTATTTATGAAGAAATGAAAAATAAGAAATTAATCGTAAGAGAATTGTTTCGATATCTAACCAATAGTTCAGAAATAAATGAAAAAGAACAGAAAGAAAAATTTAAACAGGTCCGTTTTCCTGAAGTTTTAATAAATGAAATTTATGATTTATTTGTAGCAGTACTGGAAAAAGAATTTGAAATGAAGTTAGATAAAGAAAATACCAATTTATATCGGATCTTTATTATGATTCAAGTTGATATACCGCCGCTTCATCATAATTTTAAAGACAAAAAGGATAATATTCAATTTCTTTATGATATAGTTAGTTCTTATATGCTGAATAATTTTGTCAAATAATAAAGACTTTATAAAAAGAAT
>CAZLCX010000049.1:0-13408 GCA_964558325.1 uncultured Halanaerobiaceae bacterium
AATGGCAAGATTGAAGTTAAACATAACTTCCCTGGAGCCAAAGTAGATTTAGATTCAAAAAATTTAGTAAATATTACTGAACTAACAGAGGAAAAATCAGATGAAGTAGTTATAAAATTTGCCAGGAGTTTGAGTCAGGCTGAGCGAGAAGAAATTTTAATTAATAATGGCCTGGAAAAAGTTGACCAGATTGAAAGGCTTGATCTGGTATTGGCCAGGCTGCAAGAAGTTAGAACTCTAAATGACTCTATTAGGAGTTTAGAAAACTTAAATGGAATAGAGTATATTGAGTCTAATTATACGACTGAGGGTTTAAATACTAAAGTTCCTAATGACGAGAAATATCCAGAACAGTGGAATTATCCCTTGATTAGATTACCCCAGACCTGGGCAGATACTACTGGCTCTAATAATATAAGGGTAGCTGTCCTTGATTCTGGAATAGATTATAACCATCCTGAGCTTCAGGGGAGAGTAGATTTAGCAGGGAGTTATAATATAATAGAGGATAATTCAGAGGCTATGGATTATCAGGGCCATGGCACCCATGTGGCAGGAATTATTGGGGCTGCAACCAATAATCAGCAGGGGATTGCAGGGGTGATGTGGGATCTTGAATTAGTTCCTGTTAAAGTTTTAAATGATCGAGGAGAGGGAGATATCTGGAATGTAACAAAGGGGATTCTTTATGCTGCAGGACTTTTAGATGAAAATATAATTAATAAGCCTGTTGATATTATCAATCTTTCAGTTGGCTCAACTTCCAGTCCGACTTATTTAATTGAGGCGATTCAAGAGGTTGCAGCTAAAAATATTATAATGATTGCTGCTTCAGGGAATACAGGCAGTAAATATATTTTTTATCCTGCCAACTTACCTGAGGTTATTGCTGTCGGCTCAATTGATTATGGTGGTTTAGAAGTTCCCTCGAAGAGTTCCTTTTCAAGCTATGGTGGAAATTTAGATTTAGTAGCTCCTGGAGATTCTATCTACAGTCTTTTACCAGGTGGAAATTATGGAATTAGAAGTGGTACCTCCATGGCTGCTCCCCATGTTACAGGAGTTGCTGGTTTGCTGCTGGCCAGTGGAATTGCTCCCCAGGATGTTAGGAAAATAATGCAGGAGACAGCTATTAGCTTAACAGGAGAAGATTTTGATGATAAACACGGTTATGGATTAATTAATAGTTACTGGGCAGTTAATAATGTTCAGGACTTAAAAATTATCATTGGTGAAAGAAAAGATGATAAAATAGATATAGTTAAGGAAAAAGCAATCAGTTTAAAGGGTGGAGATTTTATATTTGAAGATATCCCAGCTGGTCAATATCAGGTTATTGCCTGGATTGATGTGAATAAAGATGGGCGAATAGGCCCTGGTGATTATTTTGGAGAGAGTAATTTTATTAATTTTGTTAAGGGTGAAAAATATAAATTTACCGGTGAGATTGAAGAGGTAGGTTTTGATGTAATTGGAATGGAGTTTAATAAAAATTTAATTTCTGCGATTGATTAAAGGATTGATTAAAGGGCAGGTGAATTCATTATGAAGAAAATTATAATACCGGTTCTTTTAATTTTAAGTATCTTTACTGGCTGCCAATCTGTTATGGCTATGAGTCGAGTTGAGCTGAAAACTGGGGTTAATTTAGGAGAAGGAGCTGGTGAGATTGCCGATATTCTGGCAGAAAGACTTAATGGTCAGGCCTTTTTGATTGTCTATGAGGCAATGGAGGTCTCAGAGTTTGACAGGGAAGTAGTTTCAACAATTATGTTTTTCTTAGAAAAAGATGATCAGATTTATTTATATAATCTTCCCCTGAGAAGGTTTTTAAAATCTGAAGAGGCCAGAAGGATTGCCAGAGAAGTTAATGGACATTTAGATACTGATTATTTAATGATCAATTTAGGTTATTTCATTGAGGTAATAGATCTCTACGAAGGGATTGAAGTAGAGACAGCCCAGGGCTTAAAATTCATGGATTCCAAAGCAGCAGAAGCTTATTTAAGATCAGGTTTATATGATGGATATCCCTTTGATCACAGGGCTCGTCAGGAAAACCTAATGAATGGTATAATTGCAAAGATGACTGCCTATGATGGCAATCCTGATTTTCTTGAAAGCCTCTCGATTTTATATGCCGGAGTTCAAAGAATTGAAAGTAATTTAAGCTTTTTAGAAAAAAGCTTACTAGGTTTAAGATTTATCAATTATGGCTTTGAAAATATCGAATTTTATCAGCCTTTACCTGAAAATTATTAGATAAGATTATTAAAAAAACAAGTAGAATAATTTATTGGGATAATTCATTAAGATAATTTATTAGATCAATGACTGAGGTCTTCAAAGCCTTTGAATTCTTCAAGAATTAAATTCTGGTTATAATTATATTCAGGGCTAAAATTAATTACTGGACTTTCTGCATAATAATCACCTGGATTTAAAATATTATCTTTATTTACATCTATCCAGGCCATTATCTTATAGTTTCCAGTTGGTATATCTTCAATGAGGTAATTACTATCTCTTAATTGGAGATTGATGCCAGTTTTTTTATTAAATTGATTGTTTTCCTTAGTGCCGATAAAAACCTGGACTTGATTTATATTCTGGATTGCCCAGTATGAGTTGACAAGGCCATAACCTGTCTCTTCTCCAAAATAACGTCCCTCTATTTTCATGCTTGTCTTCTGGAGTCTTTCTTTAATTTCAGAAAAGCTTAACTGACTGTCCTGGGAAAGTATTAGACCAATAACTCCTGTAAGATGAGGGGCTGCCATTGATGTTCCAGAGCGGTAATCATGGCCTCCTCCTGGGATCGTGCTATATACCTGATAGCCTGGAGCTACTAAATCGAGTTCAACCCCATAATTTGAAGTATTGGTTCTTTGAGGAGGATTATTATTATTTAAACGGACAGAACCGACAGACAGGACTTCAGGATAGGCTGCTGGATATAGTAAGGAGTCCTGATTTCCGTTGCCACTTGCTGCCACCATAATGATTCCCTGCTCAGCTACCTGCTTAATGATATCATGTAAATATTCTCCGACCTCATCATCGACAGTTCCCCCCAGTGAGAGATTAATAAGATCAACTGGCTGAGGATTATATGGTTTGCCTTCCACTTCAATCCCGGCAGCATAGAGCAAGCCTTCACCTATTTTCCAGAAGCTTCCGCCACCACTCTCTTCTAAAACTTTTATCGGTAAAATTTCTAGATTTTCTAAGATGCCTGTAACCCCAAGATTATTCCTCTGAGCACCGATGATCCCTGCAATATGGGTGCCGTGGCCCTGAGGGTGATCATCATTGACATTTCGTGTATTATCTATAAAATTATAAGCATTACTGGTATCGAGATTAGTTCTGAGGTCTGGATGATTAATATCGACACCTGTATCAAGAACTGCAATTCTAATTCTATCTGTTCTGGTTATTTTATTCCAGGTTTGGGGCAGCCGGAGCAGGGATAAATTCCACTGCTTATTATAGTCAGGGTCAATGGGAATATCAATATTTTCGTTTAAAGCAGTTACTCTCTGATTCGGTTCAATATATTTGATTTCATCTATTTCTCTGGCTAAGTCTTGAGCTGCTTCCAGAGAGTAGTCAGGGGCCTTAATCAGATAAGCCCCTAAAGAAGGATTTTCGTCAATTTCAATAAAATTATGATCGTTAAAAATAGTTTTTATTAAGTCTGTTGGGGTTTCTTTCTTAAAGGCTATAATTAAACTGCTGGCTTCCTCCTGGAGGTTATTAGATAAAACCTGGGCTGAATTAGATGAGTCCGCTGAGGGCATTATATATTCTGTATCATCAAGCCTGGAGGCTGGATAATTATGCTTGATGACAAGTTCTCCAGTTATTGCATTTGAGCTGGTAGTGGAATTGCTTATATTAATAAAAGAGCAGCCTGAAGTTGCAAAAATAAAAAATATCAATATTAAAGTTAATACTATATATTTAGTAGGAGAGGCCAGCATGATAAGACACCTCATTTTATTAGTGTTTATATATAATTCTTCGTCACAGGAAGGATACCTTTTTAATTTCAAATTTATTGGTTAGATAAGGTTTTTAATTTAGAATAAACTTTGTGAAATATGTTAAGAGATACCGGCAGGTAACCGTCGGGTAACCAGGGGGTCCTCTGTTAAAACTAATGTTTTTTTGTTTTTAAATGGTATGTTATAATGTTAATAGTTATGAAATTGATTATAAAGTTATCTGGTGAAAATTAATTCAGGAGGTTTGGATGTGGAGGGATTAGAGAAAAAAGATGTTATAGCTTTATTTATTGCTAATTCGTTCCTGTTTTTCTTTCAGGGGCTTACAAAGGTTATATATGTTCCGCTGGTAACACCGATAGAGAGCAGTTTTGAAGTTGGTTCAACTGAAGCAGGGTTATTGATTACCCTGGTATATTTAGGTTATGCTCTGGCCAGATTTCCCTCAGGGATACTGGCTGATATTTTTGGCTGTCCTAAAGTTATTGCTGGAACAGGTCTGTTGATGTCTGCTTCTCTTATGCTGGTTGGAATTTCACCTAATTTTTATGCTATGGCATTATTTAGTTTTATCATGGGTGCTTCAACTGGTTTATATGTAACAGCCGGTTATTCCTATTCAGTAATTTTAGGCCAGGATAGATTTGAGACAGTCTCAACTGCTTTGCTGGAAACCTTTGGTGGGATTTCCGGGTTAGTTGCCCCATTATTTGTTGTTCTTATCTGGGAGACCCTGGGGCTGTCGGTCTCTGCATTCTTTTATATTATGGCAGCAGGCGCTTTACTGGCTTCGGTTATTTTTATCTGGCTGGCTAAAAAGAATGATTTGCTGGCAGCTGAAAATAGTAAGGAGGCAGGAGCCAGTGGTGAATCGGCTTCCCTGGCTGATATCTGGCCGAAGTTAAAGGGTACTGTAAAAATTCTTAAGGAGCCGGCGATAAATCGCTTTATTATCTGGTCAACTTTAGTTGGCGGGTTTGGCGCCTTTGCTATTAAAGGTTTTGAGTCATTTATTCCAAGTTTTTTACATAATGCCGGCGGGTATAGTTTTAGTAATGCCAATCAACTTTTTGCGATTGTTGCCATTAGTGGTCTGATTACTAAAATGGTTGTGGCCTGGGCAGCAGATAAGTTTGGGAGTAAAAGAATATTATTTGTCTTTTATATATTTAATTTTATTCTCTTCTTTTATCTGACAACTGCCCCAGGAAATATTGGGGTAATTGCTACTTTAATTTTCTTTGGAGTAACCTTTAAAAGCCATAATACGGTGATTAATTCTTATGTGCTAAAGGTAATGCCTAAAGAATATCAGGGGACAGGATTTGGCCTATTCTCGACGCTCTATACAGCTATTTACAGTGCAGGTGCAGTCTTTACTGGCTTTATTGCTGATCAGGCAGGCAGTCTGGTCATTGGCATGCGGGCTGCAGTGATTGGTGTAATCATTGCTTTTGTCTGCCTGGCTTTATTTAAGGTCTTTGTTAAAGTTCAAGAACTTAAAGCTGCTGGAGGCAGGCCTTAGGCTGAAAAGCAGGTAAATTTTAAGCTAATAATTTAAGAATAAGAGGTTTGTTCTAGATTAATTTATAAATTTGATAGAAATCAAGATAATTATGGGGGTATAATTATGAGTTGTAGATTATGTGGGAGTGAAGAGATAGAGAGGATTGAACCAGATGAGTATTTATATTGTCTAAATTGTGGATTTATTATGGCTGAGCTTGATGAACTCCCGGAGCCTGTTGAGGAAGTTGAGCGATATGAGGAACATGATAATAGTTTTAATAGCCCGGGCTATGTTAAAATGTTTCATGACTTTATTGACTGGGGCCTCCGGGATATTCTTGCCGGGATTGATACTGCCCTGGATTTTGGGGCTGGACCAGGACCAGTCCTGGCAGAACTTTTAAGAGAACATGGGATAGATGTTAGCTTATATGACCCGTTTTATTATCACTATCCAGAGAGACTTAAAAAGAAGTACGACCTGATAACGTCAACGGAAGTTTTTGAGCATTTTCATTATCCGGCAAAAGAAATTGAAGTACTTGTTGAGGCTTTAAAACCAGAAGCCTACCTGGCAGTTATGACCCATTTTCATCCTGGGCCAGATAAGTTTGCAGGTTGGTGGTATAAATATGATGATACACATGTTAGTTTTTATAACAGGAAAACTATGGAGTGGATTGCCAAAAATTATGGAATGAAGATAATTAAAATAGATAATTTTAAAAAAGTACTTTTTCAAAAAAAAAGGAGATAAGTAGGAAAAAATGCATATTTATGAACAAGTTATCCACTTTTTCTGTGGATAACTAAGAAAAGTTCGCAATAATTGTGGATAACTATGCAGAATTTTGTTGAAAGGGGTTAAAAAAATGGTAAGTAGTCGTTATCTTGCCCAGGAATTATTTGAAGGTCTTGGTCATGAAGGCCAGAAGAAATTAGGAGCAGGCAGGGTGCTTCTTGTTGGTTGTGGGGCTTTAGGTTCTATTAATGCAGAAATTCTTGCCAGAGCAGGCATTGGTTTTATGAGAATTGCCGATAGTGACCAGGTTGAACTGGCAAATCTTCACCGCCAGTTTCTTTTTACTGAAGAAGATGCTGATGTTTTTCAGTTAAAAGTTCATGCAGCTAAGGAATATCTGGCAAAAATTAATAGTGAAGTTGAAGTTGAAATTTATGATAGCCGGTTTAATTTAAACAATGGAGAGGAACTGGCAGGTGACGTTGATTTAATAATTGACTGCAGTGATAATCCTGAAGCGAGAAACCATATTGATCAGATTGCCCGCAGGCTTGAAATACCCTGGATATATGGAGGGGTAGTTGCTGCAATTGGAATGGTTAAATTTGTGGCTGCAGATGAAGGTGAGTCAATTGGCAGCTGGTTCGACTTTGATTCTGGCTCAGAGTTATTTTCTCCCTGCCAGGATGGAATCTTAAATACAACTCCGATGATGGTTGCCACCCTGCAGAGTACAGAGGCAATTAAGTATTTAAGTGGTAACCGGGAGTTAATTAAAAAAGATATTATCTATTTTGATCTCTGGCAACAGGAATTTGACAGGATAGAGATAGCTGATTAATTAGTTGGAATATTAATAATTAATTCGATAATTTTCTGATAGGGGCTGGTTTAAATGAACTGCCAGTTACCTGACATAACATAGGTTGAATCAATAATTGAAATCATCCTGGAAAGGGGAAGGAGGACTTTTTCTTCTGGCCTTCAGGATAGTCTGAATTATCCCACCATTTATGGTGGGATTTTATCCTTTTGAGATTTTTCATAATATAAAGACTTCAGTAATATTGTTGTATTTTGATAATTTTTAGTGTATTATTGGGGACAAATGAAAAAGCAGAAAATGTTAATATAATTATTGTGAAATATTTTATTAATTATGGGGTGATATTAATGGGTTTACAGAGAGATGAACGACTGGGTAGAAACCTGGGATTTTTTCCGACATTTGCAATAGGTACAGGGACGATGATAGGTGCCGGAATCTTTGTTTTGCCTGGGATAGCTGCTGCTTCAGCTGGACCAGCTGCTATATTTTCTTTTCTACTCGGCGGGATTATTTCAATGGCAACTGCCTTAAGTATGGCTGAGCTAGCAACTGGTATGCCCCGGGCTGGAGGCAGTTATTATTTTATCAGTCGGACAATGGGAGCTGTTTTTGGCTCAATTATAGGAATGGGAGCCTGGCTTGCCTTAGTTTTTAAAGGGTCATTTGCTCTGGTCGGCCTGGCTGAATATTTAAATATACTATTGCCTGTTCCGGTAATGCTTACTGCCGTTGCTGCCGGAGTTGCATTACTTTTTTTAAATTATCGGGGAGCAGAAAGCAGTGGTTCTCTTCAGAATGGAATTGTAATAGGTTTATTTCTTATATTGGCTTTATTTATAGGTAGAGGTTTATTTATTATGGAACCTCAGAGATTACAACCGGTAATGCCCTATGGTGTAAGTTCGGTTTTTGCAACAACTGGTTTAATCTTTGTTTCATATCTAGGGATTACTCAGTTATCGGCTATTTCTGAGGAGGTTAAAAATCCTTCCAAGAATCTGCCAAGAGCCTTTATTGCTTCAGTGGGGTCAGTAACTCTTTTATATGTAGGTGTTATGTTAGTAATCAATGGAGTATTTCCCTTAGCTGAGGTTGTTGAGTTAGAAGCCCCACTTGTTGCAGTGGCTGATATTATGGCCGGAGGAGTCGGGCAGATAGTAATAATTATTGCAGGGTTTTTTGCCACAGTTTCCACGGCTAATGCTGCGATTATGTCTTCTTCAAGATTTCCCTTTGCCATGGGGCGGGATAAATTATTACCTGACTGGATCATAAAAGTTCATGATGAATATGAAACACCTTACAGGGCAATAATTATAACCGGTTTAACTATGATTGTTCTTTTATTATTACTGGAAGTTGAGGATCTGGCTAAATTAGGGAGTACCTTTAATGTTATGATCTTTGTCTTAATTAACCTTTCAGTAATAGTATTAAGGAAAAAAAAGCAGGCCTGGTTTAAGCCGACCTTCAAATCTCCTCTCTATCCAATTCCTCAACTTATTGGAATTGTAGGAGGTCTGGCTTTACTACCCCAATTGGGCTTTATGCCGATGTTATTTGCATTTGGGGTAATTGTTTTTGGGGTAGTCTGGTTTAAGGTCTACGCCGGTAGGAAAGCTGAGCCTGAATATACAATTCTTGATATTATAGAAGATAGGCCAGTTCCTTCAATTACTGATGCCAGGAAGAAAAAGGTGCTGGTACCTGTTTCAGACCCTGAAATTGAGATGGACTTATTAAGGTTTGCTGACATATTGAGTGATGAGACTGTCGGCCTTAATGTTGTTGAGGTGCCAGATCAGATTGGACTTAGGGATGCTAGAGATGCAGAGCTTGATGAGCTGGATGAGGACTATCAAAAAAGAGATAATATTTTCTGTGAACATGCAGCCACTGTTAAACATGCAGAAAGATGTCTGACTGTCTATGATCATAGTGTTCCTGCTGCTATTTTAGAACAGGTAGATTTAGAGCAGCCAGATATGATTATAATGGGCTGGCAGAGAGAAGAGAGACGTCGCTCTAATATTGGAGGAGTGACAGGCAAGGTTCTTAAGCGGGCCAAAACTAATATTGGGATATTAAAAGGCCATTTTCCTGAGAAATTAAATAAAATAACTGTTGCCTATGATGGTCGAGAAAATTCTATCTATGGACTCTATCTGGCAAGGAGGCTGGCAAAAAATTCTGGTGCTGAAATAGAGTTGTTGCATGTGATTAATCCTGATACTTCTGCTGATGAGAAAGCACGAATAGAACAGGAACTTGAAAAAGTTATCAATGAACCCAGAGAAACTCAAGCAGAAATTGACTTTGATGAGTTAGATTGTGTGATTAATTATAGAATTGAAGAGAGATTTTCTGCTTCTGATACAGTAATTGAGGCTGCTGATCAGAGTGATTTAACAATAGTTGGTGATTCAATCAGGAGATTTAAGTATAATCTTTTAGGGGGGAGAGCTAACCGAATAATAACTCATGCCAGCGGGAATATTTTATTAGTTAGAAGATATAAGCCTTTCTCAAGGGAGACTATCCTTTCTAATTTTAGAAAATTTTTTAGAAAGAAAGAGAAACTTAAATCTTGATTTATTAATTTTTTCCAGGACAAAATAAAAACTATCTCCAGGCAGGAATCTTTATTTTCATATAGAATTCTTAAGTTGTGAAAGGAAAAATATGAAAAGATAAAAGATTAAGATACTGGAGGCAGTTTAAATGAATATAGAAAATAATCAGGTTTATTTTGATATAGATAATCCTACCCATGCCTATAAGAATTTATTAATGGATTTTACTAAGGAAGAGTTAACAGAGATTAGAAAAAAGTGGGGATTTACAGGACTCAGTCAGTTGAATAAAGAAGACCTGGTCGAAAGCCTGGCTGAATTAATACCTGAAGAAATAGAGGACTGGGTTTTTCGTCTAACTGAAGATATATATTCTCCGTTAAAGACACTTTCCCATTATAACGAAGGTTTTTATCTAATTGATCAATCAGGGACCGGGATGTCTTTGACTGGAGCATTACAGGATTATGGTCTTGTCTGTACCTACTGGAATGAAAATGATGTCCAGGTTTATATGCCAGAACTTATCTCAGAAAAATTAAGAGAGATAATTCGGAATAATTCAGATATAGAGGATAAAATATTTTATAATACTAACCTGATTAGAATGACTACCGGAATACTGGTTTATTATGGAATTGTTGAAATTGATGATGTTATTGTAAAAATTAATCAACTTGATAAATATAATCTTAATAAAAACTGGTTTATAAAAGTTCTTAAAGAGTATTCAAAGTCACTTGGAATGATAGAAATTGATGGAGATGAGATATTTTTAAGCATGGTTGAATCTCCAGATTTAATTAAAGAGGAGAGATCAAAAAGACCGGATATACCTACTTATCAGATTAATTTTGATGAAATCTGGTATGCCAATGATTATCTTTACCCTGAACCTAACGATAAGGTCCAGAGGTTTATGGATTTTCTTAAAAACGAAGTTGATTTAAAGGGAAGAGACTTTCAGACAGTGATTATTATAATATATTTTGAGCTTAATAATTTAACAGATATTGATATTGTAATGAGTAATATTTCTGATTTTATTGGCCTTAATCAAAACAGCAATATTTATCAGAAATATAAAAAGTTATTTAGAAAGATGGCCTGGAATTTGCATTACTGGACTTTGAAGGCGAGGACACCGGCAGAATTGGAAAAAGAAGCACCAGGAAAGACGGTTAATAAGGACAAAGTCGTCAGTCTTGCAGCCTATAAATTTAAAAAAGAAATATGATTCTAAAGTACTATATAAAGGCTCTGCTCTTCTAGTTTTAGGCAGGGCCTTTTCGGTATATTTAAGGATATTTGAGGTAATAACCAAATAAGGCTGGATTTTTAGAGGAATTTACCTTATAATCAAGAATAGTTATAATGTATAAGTAGGTCTAAAAATAAGTAGTTGGTTTAAATAAAAAATGTTTTCTCACCAGAAAGGAGTATTTTAAGGTGGACAAATTTTACATAAAGGGTAAGAATAAATTAAAAGGAGAAATTAAGGTCAGTGGAGCTAAGAATGCTTCCCTCCCTATAATTTCAGCTGCACTCCTTGCCGAGACAAAGAGTAGGTTTTTAGATATTCCAGATTTAAGGGATGTCAGAAATCTGGCAGCAATTTTAGAGAAGATGGGGGCTAAGGTTGATTTCAGAGATAATACTATGGAGGTTGACCCTGCCACAGTGAATAGTTATGCTACTGATCCAGAATTGGCCAGAAAATTAAGAGCCTCCTATTATTTATTGGGAGTTATGCTGGCTAAAGAAGGTAAAGCAAGGACCAGTCTTCCAGGGGGGTGCAATATTGGTAACCGGCCAATTGACCTTCATCTTAAAGGATTTAAAGCTTTAGGGGCTGAGGTTAATATTGAGCATGGACATGTTGAGGTAGAAGCAGAAAAACTTAAGGGCAGTCAGATTTATCTTGATTATCCCAGTGTTGGTGCAACAGTTAATATTATGTTAGCGGCTACTATGGCTGAAGGGAAGACGATTATAGAGAATGCAGCCAGAGAACCTGAAATTATTGATCTGGCTAACTATTTAACTGTGATGGGTGCCAGGATTAAAGGTGCCGGGACTGACATCATTAAAGTAGAGGGGGTTGACAGACTTAAAGGTCAGGAACATAGAATAATTCCTGATAGGATTGAGGCCGGCACATTTATTATTGCCGGGGCAATGTCAGGTGAGGATGTATATGTAAAAAATGTACTTGTAGAACATATTAAACCTCTACTTGCTAAATTAACAGAAATGGGAGTTGAATTGGAAGAGGATATTTCTGGTGTTCGGATTTCAGCTCCTGAAACTTTAAAATCTGTTGATATTAAAACTCTACCATATCCAGGATTTCCTACGGATTTACAGGCTCAGATGATGGTAATTCTTACCCAGGCCAGTGAACCAGGAGTTGTTACTGAGACTGTCTGGGAGGATAGATTTGCCCATATTGATGAGCTTGCCAGAATGGGAGCTAAAATTAAGCTGGACGGCCATACTGCTTTAGTTCACCCCTCTAAATTACAGGGAGCTGAAGTAGAAGCGACTGATTTAAGGGCTGGAGCAGCTTTGATTATTGCTGGGTTAGCAGCTGAGGGATTAACTATAGTTAATGAGATTAGTCATGTGGAAAGAGGTTATGAAAATATTGTAGAAAAATTACAGGGTATTGGTGCAGCAATTCAAAAAGATCCAGTTAGCAATATTACTACTGCCTAAGCTATAAAAATAGGAGGACTATATAATATTATGTTTAATTTTTCTCAAAAGATAGGAATTGATTTAGGAACTGCAAATGTACTTGTATATCAGAAGGGTAAAGGCATTGTTTTACAGGAACCTTCTGTTGTAGCTGTCAATAGGGATAATAATAAGCCGCTGGCAGTTGGCACAGAAGCCAGGAGAATGTTAGGAAGAACACCAGGGAATATTGTGGCTATCAGACCTCTTAAAGATGGGGTAATAGCTGATTTTGAAGTTACTGAGATGATGCTTAAACATTTTATTGAAAAAACAGTTAGCAAAAGACCGATCTTTAAACCAGAGGTGATGGTCTGTATTCCTGTGGGGATTACTGAAGTTGAACGGAGAGCAGTTGAAGAAGCCTGCAACCAGGTAGGTGCCCGTAAAACTTACTTAATTGAAGAGGCACTGGCTGCGGCTATTGGTGCCGGGATGCCGGTTGCTGAGCCGACAGGCAGTATGATTATAGATATTGGTGGAGGAACATCGGAGATAGCTGTTATCTCCCTGGGAGGTATTGTTGTTAGTGAGTCTCTAAGAATGGGCGGAGACCAGCTTGACGGAGATATCTGTAGATTTGTTAGAGAAAAGTATAATATGGTGATTGGTGAAAAGACTGCAGAAGATATTAAATTTGGGATAGGTGCCGCTATGGTCTTAGAGGATAAAACCATGGAAATCAGGGGCCGGGATTTAATGTCAGGACTTCCTAGAAATGTTGAAATTTCTGCTTCTGAGATAGAAGGAGCCTTAAGCGAAAGTGTGGCAACGATTATTGAAGCCGTTAGAAGTGTATTAGAACAGACCCCGCCAGAACTGGCATCTGATATAATGGATACTGGGGTTATTATGACAGGCGGAGGGTCTTTACTTGGTAATTTCGATAAATTAATCAGTAAAGAGACAGAAATTCCAGTCTTTTTAGCTGATGATCCTTTAACCTGTGTTGCTAAAGGAACAGGTCAGGCGATAGAGGAGATAGATGAATTAAAAGATGTCTTAT
>CAZLCX010000050.1:0-12716 GCA_964558325.1 uncultured Halanaerobiaceae bacterium
GGTGAAAAGGTAGCCTGGATTACAGCCTATGACTTTCCAACTGCTCAATTTGCTGAACAGGCAGGAATGGATATGATCTTAGTTGGTGATTCATTAGGAATGGTAGTTAAGGGTTACTCAGGTACAGTGCCAGTAACAATGGAAGACTGTATTGCCCACTGTCAGGATGTCAGAAGGGGAGCTCCTAATACATTCTGTATTGGAGATATGCCCTTTATGTCCTATCAGGTTTCAAAGGAAAAGGCTGTGGAGAATGCAGGTAGATTCTTAAAAGAGGCAGACATGGATGCCATTAAGCTTGAAGGTGGCGAAAGAGTCTGTGATCAGATAAGAGCTATAACTGATGCAGGTATTGTTGTCTTTGGACATATTGGACTTACACCTCAGAGTTCAGGTCAGCTTGGAGGCTTTAAAGCCCAGGGCTTACATGTAGATAGTGCCAGAGATCTAATTGATGATGCCATAGCTGTTGAAGAGGCTGGAGCAGAAGCCCTATTATTAGAGGCTGTACCCCCTGAATTAACTGAGTTTATAGCTAAGAAGTTAAAGATTCCGGTATATTCAATCGGTGCCGGACTGCCATGTGATGGTCAGTTACTGATCTGTGGCGATATGCTAGGTATGTTCCAGGCATTTACTCCTAAGTTTGTTAAGCAGTATGCCAATGTAGCAGAGGTTGAAATTAAGGCCTTTGAAGAATATATCAAGGATGTTAAGGAAGAGAAGTTCCCTGAAGATGAACATGTCTATCATATCAAGGATTCAATTGAAGAGTTTGAAGAACTCTTTGACGAATATAATTGATTTTAAGGAATAAAATTGGGGAGGAAGATATAAGATGAGTTTTGAAAAAATGAAAAAACATATTGAAAAAGAATTTGGTTTCAGTGTTGGTGAACGTTATGATATGCCTGATTCTGAACTTCGTTTTCCAGGTGGAGCCCATGCAAGAATGGAGATTTCTGGTATAGAAAATTGTGATAATCTTGAAGCTATGATTGATGAGGCTGAAAAGCGAGACATCACTGTACATAGGGTGATCTCTCTGGTTAGAGGAGCAACATTACTGGATGACGCTGAATTAAAAGAATTTGCAACAATTGGCGCAGAGCATAATTTAGAACTTTTAGTTAACCCATGTGCCAGCCGGGGCTGGGATAATGGTCGTCAATATACAACTGAAGAGGGTTATGTTTCAGGGATGCGCTTAAGAGGTCATGATGCCATTAAAAATTACATCCATGAAGTTTATCGCTGTATAGATCTTGGTATCCGTGGATTTTTAGTTACAGATGAAGGTATATTAAGGGTGCTTAATTCATTAAGAGAGGAAGGCTTAATCCCTGAAAAGACTACATTTAAGGTTTCTGTGTTTGCCGGTCATGGGACTGCTGCCGGCGGTCAGCTATTACAGCTGCATGGAGCAGATAGCTTTAACCCGCTTGCTGATATGACTCTTCCTATGCTTTCATCAATCAGACAGGGTGGAGTAGATATACCTCTGGATGTATATATGAGCTTAGTAGAAAGTATGGGTGGATTCCAGCGTTTCCATAATTCAGCAGAGATTGCTAGAGTAGCCGCCCCTGTTTATTATAAGATCGAGCCTGGTCCAAATGAGAAAGATATGTATAATACCTGGGCTGATGCCAGAAATCCTGAATTCGGCAATAGACTGGCAAGAGATAGAGTTAAGATAGCTCAAATAATTAAAGAATGGATAGACCGCTCAGAATATGAGATTGTAATGAATGATCATAAAGACGATCTATGTGTTCCTGTGGTCTAAAACTATCCCTGTAGGGGCCGGTATCTACCGGCCCCACATTAATCAAAGGAGTGAGAAAATGGATAATGTATTTGAATCAGCCTTAGATGCTTTAAATAAGGCTGGAGAAAAAGGTAATATTAATCCAAGGGTTTTAAAATTATTATCAAGACCAAAAAGAGTTAGTGATTTTGCCGTAACTTTAAAGAGAGATAATGGTGATTTTGAAGTTTATGATGCTTACCGGGTTGCCTATAATGATGCGCTAGGCCCAACCAGAGATGGTACTAGATTTGTTCCAAATCTAAGTTTGGATGAAGTTAAAGCACTGGGCTTATTTATGACAATTAAACATGCAGTTTCCGGTGTGCCTGCCGGTGGTGGAAAGGGAGGAATCAAAGTTGATACCTCAGAACTCAGTGATAGAGAGCTGGAGAGTATTACAAGATCATTTATTAGAAACTTAAAACCGAAGGGCCCTGGAGTTGACATTCCTGGAGCAGATATTGGGACTGGTTATAAGACTCAATCCTGGATGTTAGATGAATATGAGCAGATTACTGGTGTTCACTGTCCTCAGGCTATAAATGATAAACCGGCCTCTGTTGGTGGAACTGTTGGTAGTGCAGAAGCTACTGGACTTGGGATTTTTTATATTACCAAAGAAGCAGCCAGAGATAATGAGCTAGAGCTTAAAGGAGCAGAAGTTGTTATTCAGGGTTTTGGCCAGGTAGGAGCTACAATTGCTAATTATTTACATGAAATTGGAGCCAAAGTGATTGCAGTTAGTGATATTAGTGGGGGAATTGTTGATAGAGACGGACTGGATATTCCTGAGCTTATGAAAAAAGAAGAAGGAGCTCTTTTACAGGACTTAGGTGAATATGACCAGATTAGTAATGAAGAATTATTAGAGCTTGATTGTAATTTATTGATTCCTGCTGCAGTCCAGAATGTTATTAATAAGAATAATGCTGATAATATTAAAGCAGAGATGATTGTAGAGGGAGCTAATGGCCCGATTACACCTGAGGCAGATAAGATATTAAAAGACAAAGGTGTTCCGGTAATACCTGATGTTGTAGCTAATGCAGGTGGAGCAATTGTCTGTCATTATGAGAGAATTCAGGGAATAACAGATGATTATTGGGATATTGAAGAAGTTGAAAAGAGACTCAAAAAACAGATAACTGATGCTTACACTGCTTCTTATGAAGTATCTCAGGAATTAGATTTATCAATGCGTCATTCAGCCTGGGTTGTAGCATTAAGGAGAGTAAGTAAAGCAGTTGAAATGAGAGGATGGGTTTAAATTATGGCTGTTGGAAAAAGAAAACATAAACCCCTTTTTAAAGAAGAAGAATATCAGCGGAGGGTAAAAAAAGTCAAGAAGATGATGGATGACAGAGGTATCGATGTTTTATTTGCTTCTCATCCTGCAAACATGAACTATTTAACCGGTTATGATGGCTGGTCATTTTATGTTCATCAGGGTGTAATAGTTTCCCTTGACAAAGAGCAACCTATCTGGGTCGGTAGAGGTATGGATGCTAATGCTGCCAGAGTTACTACTTATTTAGACAATGCTGATATCAGAGAATATGCTGACGACTATGTTCATTCTCCAACTGGCAAACATCCTATGCAGTTTGTTGCAGATATTTTTGAAACTGAAGGCTGGACTGATAAAAATATTGGGGTAGAAATGGATCAGTTCTATTTTACCCATAAAAATTATCAGATTTTAAATGAAGAGATGCCAGCAGCAAGCTTTACAGATGCAACTTTTTTAGTTGGTAAGGCAAGAAGGATTAAATCTCAAGTTGAATTAGAAATGATGAATAGAGCAGGAATGATTGCTGAAAAAGTAATGAATACTGCCTTAGAAGTTGTTGATGTTGGAGTTAGGGAATGTGATGCAGCGGCTGAAATTTCAAAGGCTCAGTTTGCAGGAACTGAAGAATTTGGCGGCGATTATCCAGCGATAGTTCCTTTAATGCCTGCCGGGGAAGGGACTAATACACCTCATTTAACCTGGACAGATACGGAATACAGTGATGATGAGGCAGTTATCTTAGAATTATCTGGTTGTTATCATAAATATCATGCACCGATAGCCAGAACTTTATATTTAGGTGAACCAGATGAAAAATTAAAGGAGACTGCAGATATTGTTATTGCCGGGCTTGAAGAGACTCTTGATTTCATTCAACCAGGTGTTACCTGTGAAGAGGTTGAAGCTAAATGGCGTGAAGCTATTTCAGGGAGTCATGTGGTTAAGGAATCCCGTCTAGGCTATGCATTTGGTCTGAATTATCCCCCTGATTGGGGTGAACAGACTGCCAGTATGAGACCAAATGATACAACAGTCTTAAAGCCAAATATGACCTTCCATGTCATACCAGGTATCTGGTTTGATGATTATGGTTTTGAAATTAGTGAAGCAATCCAGATAACTGAAAATGGCTGCAGGTCATTCTATGACTATCCAAGAAAATTATTTACTAAATAATTAGTTTTAAGATCTCTTCCCGGTAATTCTTTTGAAAGCCCGTCCCATTAAATGGAATCTAATAATATGGGGGATAAACTTATGACAAAAAAGATTGAGCATCAAAGTTTAAGTGATAAGGTAGCTGAATATTTAAAACGGGAGATATTTTTAGAGAATTATCGGGGTGGAGATCATATCCTTGAAGCTAAAGTTGCTCAGGAACTTGATGTAAGTAGAGCTCCTGTTAGAGAAGCTATTAAAGAGCTTGAAAAAGAGGGTTTGATTGAAACCATTCCCAGGAAAGGGAGTTTTGTAGCTTCATTTAGCGAAGAGGAGATTAGAGAGGTCTTTGAAATAAGAGTTTTATTAGAAGTTAGAATGATGGAGTTAATAATTGAAGATAATCTTTTAAAAGGGGAAGATTTTAAGTCTCTTGAAAATTTAGTTGAGGAAATGCTTATTGTTGTTAATAAAAATATTTCTGAAGATGAAAAGGTTGTAGAATTAAATGAAAAGGATATGGCTTTTCATAAATATTTATGGGAAAAAACCAATCGAAAGTTTACTCAAAGAATCTTAAAAATGATCCATAATCAATTAAAACTGGCAATGATAATAGATGCCAGAAAAGAAGAAAGTTTAGAAGAATCTGCCAGAGAACATTATTCAATTATTAAAAATTTAAAAGAGAAAAATTTAAAGGGAGTACGTCAGTCATTAATTGATCATATAGTTTTATATAATGAAGAATTAATGAGCAGAAAAGAAATTTATCCTAATTTTAAGAATAAGTAGTTTAGTAGTTGACAGGAGGTGCAGAATGTTTGCAGTAATAAGAAAAATAAATGCAGGGATGAAAAAACTTGAAGAATTTATTGTTGGTTATGGAACTATAGCTCTGGCGTTTTTATTAATTGCAAATGTAATTGATCGTAATTTATTTGGATCTAAATTATTTTTTGTAGATGAGGTTAACACTTTTATCATTATATATATAACCTTTGTAGGAACAAGCTATGCTGCCAGAAATGGAAGACATATAAGAATGTCTGCCTTATCTGATTTAGTTCCAAAAAAGTTTGAAAAGTTGATGATGTATATTATGACTCTAGGAACTTTTATTTTTATTGGGTGGACTACCTGGATTGTTAGTAAATATGTTCTTGATCTCTTTAGCTCAGGAAGGCAGAGCAGTCTGTTGCAGGTGCCCTTATGGAGTATCTGGATAATTGCTCCGATTGGACTGGGGTTAACAACTATCCATTATTTTATGGCATTTTTAAAGAATCTTAAAGAGGAAGATGTCTGGATATCTTTTGATGAGAAATCTGAATATGGAGAGGTCGAGGAAATCGTTGAAAAAGTAGGAGTTTCTGAATTGGAGGAAGAAGATAATGAGAAATAGACAAATTAATAGATATAGAGGGGAGAGCAAGCTATGCTTCCACTAATGGTTAGTATAATGTTTTTTCTATTATTCTTAGGGTTTCCAATGATGGTTCCTTTAATTGCAGCACCATTGATTATAATGAATATTTATTATCCGCAGATGGGTCAAACAATATTAGCACAGCAGATGATAAGAGGTATCTTACCATCTTCATTATTAGCTGTTCCAATGTTTATTCTGGCGGCTGATATTATGACTGCAGGCTCAACAGCTAAAAGGCTTGTAGATTTTGTTAGAGATATTATTGGCCATGTTAATGGAGGTATGGCAATTACTACTTCGGTTGCCTGTACTTTATTTGGTGCAGTTTCTGGTTCTACTCAGGCGACAGTAGTGGCCATTGGCGGTACAATGAGACCATATTTACTAGAAGATGGTTATGATGATTCATTTACGATTGGACTTATAATTAATTCCAGTGATATTGCCTTATTAATTCCTCCAAGTATAGGTATGATTATTTATGGTGTGGTCAGTGGCAGTTCAATTGGAGAATTATTTATAGCAGGAATTGGACCTGGTGTTTTGATAATGTTACTATTTTCAATATATTGTTACTTTTATGCTAAAAAACACAATATCACTGTTCAAGGAAAGAAGAGTTGGAGCCAAAGGTTTTTAAGTTTTAAAAGAGCATTACTTGCTTTTGGTTTTCCTCTAATAATAATTGGTGGTATTTACAGTGGCCTCTTTAGTCCGACAGAAGCCTCTGCAATGTCAGTCTTGTATGCCTTTATACTGGAGGTAATTGTTTATAAAAATGTTCATTTGGATGAAGTTAAAGATATCGCACTTTCAACTGGAATGATTACAGCAGTAGTATTTATACTGGTTGGAGCAGGTAATGCTTTTTCCTGGTTAATATCTTTTGCTAGAATACCTCAGATGGTTTTGCCTCCTATAATTGGCTCTGACCCAACCCAGACCTGGGTATTATTTATTATTGCTGTTGCGTTTTTTATAGGCTGTATGTTTGTAGATCCGATTGTTGTTATAATGGTTTTAACTCCATTATTTCAACCCTATGTTCAGCAAGTTGGAATTGATCCTATTTTAGTAGGTACGGTGGTTACACTGCAGGCTGCAATTGGATCGGCGACGCCGCCCTTTGGCTGTGATATATTTACGGCGATTGCTGTCTTTAGGAGACCGTATCTGGAAGTTATTAGAAAGACACCGGTCTTTATTGGGATTCTTCTGTTTGCATCGGCGCTATTAATTTTCTTCCCGCAGATAGCCTTATTCTTAAGAGATGTAGCTTTTGGATACATTTAAAGAATAAAGGTTTAATGCAGGAGGTATAATTTAATAGATAGTTAATCTTGAATTAAGGGGGTGAAATAAAAAGATAGTCTGGAAATTGACTTTATTTTAAAGATTTTGAGTCATTTAAATAAAAAGGAGGAAATTAATTATGAGAAGCATGAGTAGAAATATCCTTATCGGTATGATTGCATTAGCAATGGTTCTTTCATTTTCTTTAGTTGAACAGGTAGAAGCACAGGAGACATGGGGTATTGCTTTAGAGGAGATTGAAGGTAGTGTACAGGATGCCTGGGCCCAGGAATTTAAAAAGAGAATTGAAGAAGAAACTGATGGTGAAGTTGAAGTAGTTATATATCCTTATGGACAGTTAGGTACTGGTATGGGAGACTTGGCCGAATCTGCTCAGATGGGTAATGTTGAATTTACAATGACCAGTCCTTCTGTAGTATCCGGTCTCGTTCCTGAAGCCCGTTTATTTTCATTACACTATATCTGGCCAGATAGTTTAGAATTAACTGCTGATGTACTTGCTAACAGTGATGCCATTCACGAACATCTAGCAGGTGCCTTTGAGGATAAAGACTTACATCTATTAAGTTTATTCCCTGAAGGCTGGCAGGTATGGACAGCTAATAAAGAGATTAGAACTCCTGAAGATATGGAAGACTTAAAGATAAGGGTTATGCCTGATTCAATATTATCAGCTCAGTACAGAAATTATGGTGCTGACCCAACCCAGATGGATTATTCTGAGGTTTATAGTGGCCTTCAGCTAGGTTCTATTGATGCCCAGGTCAATCCGGTATTTGCTATTGAAGAGATGGCATTTTATGAGCAGCAGGAATACTTGATCTGGGGCGGAACTGTACCTTATGTTGGTGGTGTTTCTGCAGGTCTTGATTTCTGGAATAGTTTAGATCCTGAAATGCAGGAACTTGTAAGTGAAGTAGCCACTGACTTAAATGAGTATATATATGAGATGCAGGATGAATATAACACTGAGCGTTTAGATATTATTCGTGAAAATGATTCTGATATTAAGGTTGTTGAATTAAGTGAAGATGAAAGAGCAGAATTTAAAGAACTTGCTGAACCTGTCTGGGATGAATATGTAGATGATGTCGGTGATGTTGGCCAGACTATGCTAGACATTATTCTTGAAGATATTGAAAATGCTAAAGAAGATCATGATCTATAAAAGCCGATAAAAATTAGGAACCATCGGTAAGTAAATATAAGTAAAATTGAGCCGGTGGCAAGGTATGCTGCCGGCTCTAATTATTGAGAATGGAGTGATTGCCATGAAATTACCATTTTTGAAAGAGGAATATCAGGCAAGGCTTAAAAAGGTTAAAGAAAGAATGGATAGATCAGGTTTGAGGGTTTTAATTGTTAATCATCCTGCCAATATGAATTATTTAACCGGTTATGATGGCTGGTCTTTTTATGTACCCCAGGGGGTTATAGTTTTTATTGATAAAGATGAACCTGTCTGGTATGGCAGGGAACAGGATAGCAATGGAGCCAGGATAACTACCTGGTTATCTGAGGAGAATATATATGGTTATGAAGATGATTATGTTCAGTCTTTAGTAAAACATCCAATTAGTTTTGCAGTGGATATAATAAATCAGCTTGAACCAAATCCCTATAAAATTGGAGTTGAAATGGATAGTTATTATTTTAATCCTAGATCTTATAATCTCTTAAGGCAGGAAGTTGATAATGCTGAGGTAGTTGATGCTACCAGGCTGGTGCCCCTGGTAAGGCAGATAAAATCAGAGAGAGAACTAGAATATATGAAGGATGCTGCCAGGATTGTTGAGAATGTTATGGAAAAAGCTATAGAGAATATTAAGCCCGGGGTGAGAGAGGGTGATGCTGCCGCTGAAGTATATAAAGCTCAGATTAAGGGGACTGATAAATTTACAGGAGACTATCCAGCTATAGCACCGATTATGCCCTCAGGCAAAAGGACTTCAACTGCTCATTTAACCTGGACTGACAGGGAATATGAGAAAGGTGATGTTGTTTTACTGGAGTTGGCTGGTTGTAGATATAAATATCATGCACCATTATCAAGAACTGCTTATATTGGTGAGCCTCCAGCAGATTTATTAGATATTTCCAGGGTTGTTATAGAAGGGGTAGAAAAGGTTTTAGATTTTATCGAGCCAGGTAAAACCTGTGAAGAAGTTGAGGCTTACTGGCGGGAATCGATTTCTGGCAGTAAAGTAGTTAAAGAATCAAGGGTTGGTTATTCTTATGGCTTAAATTATCCACCTGACTGGGGTGAACAGACTGCCAGTTTAAGACCAGGAGATAAGACAGTATTAAAACCTAATATGACCTTCCATTTTATGCCAGGGATCTGGCTGGATGATTATGGTTTTGAAAATAGTGAACCGATTTATCTAACAGAAGATGGCTGTGAATGTTTTGTTGATTTCCCAAGAAAATTATTTACTATATAAATAATAAGCTGGAGTGAAATATATGAATATAAAAGAAGAAATAAAAGAATTAGAACCTGAATTGATTAAACTTAGAAGAGATTTTCATAAACATCCAGAGTTAGGCTGGGAAGAGGTTAGAACGGCTGGTATTGTTGCTGAATACTTAAGAGAATTAGGACTTGAAGTGACTGAGGGAGTTTCAAAGACAGGGGTTGTAGGTTTATTAAGGGGTGAGAAACCTGGGAAGACTCTTTTATTAAGGGCAGATATGGATGCCCTGCCTGTTGAAGAAGAAAATGATTTTGAATATAAATCTCAGAATGAAGGTTTAATGCATGCCTGCGGCCATGATGGGCATACAGCTATGTTATTAGTTGCTGCTAAAATATTGAGTAGGAAAACAGATGAAATTGCAGGAAATATTAAGTTTGTTTTCCAACCTAATGAGGAGACAGAGGCAGCCAGATTCATGATTGAAGAGGGGGTTATGGAAGATCCCAAAGTAGATGCTGCCATGGGGATTCATCTCTGGACTCCAATAGAGAGTGGAAAGATAGGACTTGCTCCTGAGGCTGTTATGGGAGGGTTGTATGAGTTTGAGATTATTATTAAAGGTAAGGGCGGCCATACCTCTGCCCCTCATCTTTCTAAAGACCCTATAATAGCCGGTACTAATATAATCCAGCAGGCACAGATAATCCAGACCAGAGAAATTGATCCAATGAAAGCCACCACTATAGTTTTTGGCCAATTTCAGGCTGGAAATGCAACCAATATAATTCCAGAGAAAGCCCACCTGAAAGGCACCATAAGATATCTTTATCAGGGTGGGAGAAATACTGATGAGAAACCCCGTCGGAGACTGGAAAGAATAGTTGCCGGGGTCTGTAATACCTCTGATTTGGAATATGAAATAAAATATCCTGCAACTAGTTCCCCTGTTTATAATGATCCAGAACTGGTTCTTGATTTAGAAGAAATAGCGGCAAAGGTTGCCGGTGGAACTGAAAACCTAACTGAATATAGATGTCTGGCCGGGGAAGATTTTGGAGAATTTTCAACCTATGTACCTTCAGTATTTTATTTTGTGGGTACTGGTAATGCTGAGAAAGGGACTGATTATCCTCATCATCATCCCAAATTTGATATTGATGAAGATACTTTAAAGACTGGCGTAGAAATGCATGTCCGTTCTGCACTTAATTATTTAAAATAAATTGTAAGATTTCAGGAGGAAATATTTATGGCTAAGATGACTAATACTAAAGATTTAGAAAAATTACATGAAAAACATTTACAGTATAGGAGTAGATGTTTGAATTTAATTGCTTCAGAGAATTATAGCACGCCCAGGGTAAGGAGTTACCTGGCCAGTGATTTTGGAAATAGATATGGTTGTTACGAAACATTACATCCTGAAGAGCGAGAATATACTGGGAATCGTTATATTCATGAATTTGAGATGGCAACCCATGATTTAGTTAGGGATGTATTTAAGGCTGATTTTGTTGATTTAAGGCCTATTGGAGGGCATATGGCCGGAATGGCTACTGTTCTGGGTTTGACTGATCCTGGTGACCTGGTATTTGAAGTATCGATGGCTGACTGGGGCCATGGGCTGGTTGGCCCGATGAGAACTATTGAGCAATTAGAAAAGACTATTAGAGTTAAGAACCTGCCCTATGATGAAAATCAAAAATTGGAAGTAGAAAAGGCTGTTGAGATGATCGATGCCTATAAGCCTAGATTAATTATATTTGGTGGTTCAGGAACTCTGTTTGCTGATCCTATTAAAGAGATAATGAATAGAACAAGGCATTTAGATGAGACATTTTTTGCCTATGATGCCTCCCATGTGACCGGTCTAATTGCCGGTGGTATGTTTAAGAATCCTTTAGACCAGGGAGTGGATATTGTTTTTGGCAGCACCCATAAGTCATTTCCAGGGCCCCAGGGCGGTATGATTTTATCGAGAAAAGAAGAACCCTTCAAACTAGTTGGAGATGCTTTATCTCCTGCTTTAGTTACCAGCCATCATTTAAACAGGCTGCCAGCTTTTGCTGCTTCCCTGCTTGAAATGAAAGAATATGGTCATGATTATAGTAAGCAGGTAATTAGAAATGCCAGAAAGTTAGGAGCAGAGCTGGACAAGAGGGGTATAAAGGTTATTGCAGCAGAGCACGGCTTTACTGATTCCCATATCTTATTAGTTAATGTTGATGATTATGGAACTTCTAGAGAAATATCTACTAGATTAGAAGAAAGTAATATTCTCTTATCAGATGATTTTGGGCAGTCTGGAAAAGAAATCAGGCTGGGAACACCTGAAATCACCAGAAGGGGAATGAAGGAAAAGGAGATGGTTTTAATAGCTGAGATTCTCTCAGAGGCTATTAAAGGTGAGGTTGAAGCTGGTGAATTAAGGGAGAATGTTGCTGACCTGGTTACAGAGTTTGCTGGTTTTGAATATGGTTTTCCAGGGACAGCCTCAGAAAACTTTCCAGGATAAATTATGATAGAAGATCTTAAGAGGAAATATTTATATGGCTCTCTGGCTGCATTTCTATCTGCTGTAGGCTTTGGGAGCCTGCCTATTTTTGCTGTGAATGCCTATGATGAGGGGGTTAATGTCTTATCTTTATTGACCTTTAGATTTGTTATCTCAGCTATTATTTTAGGAATAATAAATTTAAAAAAATTTGATCCTAAAGAGATAATTGATTATAATTATTTGGGCTTAATTTTAATTGGTTTTACCTATGCAATCTTTAACTTTTCTTATTTTACAGCTTTTAACATGATTCCGACCTCACTGGCGGCCTTAATTTTTTATACCTATCCGATTTTAGTGGCAGTCCTGGCCTGGTTATTTGGTCAGGAAAGGATTGGCTTTAAAAAGGCAGTGGCTGTCTTTATTGCCTTTACCGGAATTTATCTGGTCTATTCTGACTTTCAGGTTGTGGCTTCCGTTCCTGGAATAATAGCAGCCTTTTCGGCATCATTATTTTATGCTTTTTATATTCTTGGCGGGAATCATTTATTGTCAGATACCTTATTTTTACATGTTGTATTTATTACCTGTACAGTATCTGCAATCTTATTTACAGGGATAGGTGCTTTTAGAGGAGATTTATCCTATCAATATGGATTTAAAGTATACATTTATTTAATTTTAATAACTTTAATATCATTGGTTAGTTTGATTTTATTTCTGTATGGTGTAAAGAATACGACTCCAACTGTTGCTTCTGTGATTAGTATGGCTGAGCCAGTTGTAACAGT
>CAZLCX010000051.1:0-7018 GCA_964558325.1 uncultured Halanaerobiaceae bacterium
AGAGGTGATCACATGGCTGAAGAATTTTACAGACAAAAAGCAAAAGAAGTTTTAGAAAATTTAAAGACGTCAATAGAAGGACTAACGGCTGAGGAAGCAGAAAAAAGACTAGAAAAAGATGGGAAAAATGTCCTTGACGCTAAAGGTGAAAAATCACTAGTCAAGATTTTACTAGAACAGTTTAAAGATGTTTTAGTTATCTTATTATTAGTAGCTGCAGTTATGTCCTTTATCATAGGTAGTTATCGGGACGGAACTATTATGGTAATTATTGCTGTTATCAATGCAGTTATTGGCTTTAGACAGGAATATAAGGCTGAAAAAATTATGGATTCACTAAATAAACTGGTTAAATCACCATCCAAGGTGATTAGAGACGATCAGGTTGGAGAAATTCCCCAGGAAGAACTGGTTGTAGGAGATATAGTCAGTCTGGAAGAAGGAGATAAGATTCCAGCTGATTTAAGAATCATCGAATCATTTAACCTGCGGACCAATGATGTTTCTTTAACCGGGGAATCAATGCCCCAGGAGAAACACTCAAATCAGATCAAAGAAGAGCTGCCCCTGGCTGACAGGGATAATATGGCCTATCTAGGGACAACAGTTGCCTCAGGTACCGCCAGAGGTGTTGTAGTCAGGACAGGTATGGATACTGAAATGGGTAAGATAGCTTCCATGACCCAGGAGGAAGATAAATCTATATCCCCACTCCAGTCCGAGCTCCAGTCAGTGGCCAATAAAATCGCAGTATTTGCAGTAATTGTGGCCCTGGCACTATTTGGAATCAGCATCTATCAGGGCTATGGTCTCAATTTTGCCCTGGTCTATGCTCTGGGAATCGCAGTTGCTGTAGTTCCCCAGGCCTTACCGATGCAGGTTACAGTTGCCCTATCCCAGGGAGTTAAGCGCCTGGCAGGTCAAAATGCAGTAGTTAAAAAATTATCGTCAGCAGAAACCCTGGGTTCAACCAATGTTATCTGTACAGATAAGACAGGAACCCTTACTAAAAATGAAATGACAGTTAAAAAAGTCTATTTTTCCGGTCGGGAATATGAAGTAACAGGGCTCGGCTATAAACCTGAGGGGGACATCTTAGGCGATGATGATGAACCATTAACTGAAGAAGAAATTAATAAAATGGAAATTATCTTTGATACAGCTACCATGGCCTCCAATGCTGAGATCCATGAGCCAGATGATGAACATCCTGGCTGGTATGCTGTTGGCGACCCAACTGAGGCCGCCCTGATTACCCTTTCAACCAAACTAGGGACCCGCTCTCCCCAGGAAGACAAAGAAAACCCTGAATTACATGAGTTTAGTTTTGATTCAGACAGGAAGCGGATGAGCTCAATCAGGGAATTTGAAGATGGGAATCACCTGAAGATGAAGGGAGCCTTAAGCTCTGTCTTATCAGTTTCCAATCGGATTTATAAGGATGGAGAAATAGTAGAAATAACAGAGGAAGATAAAGAACGACTAAATCAATTAAATGAAAAATATTCAAAGAATGCCATGCGGGTACTGGCAATCGCCTCCAGAAAACTAGAGGACGATGAGACCGATTATGTCCTGGAAGAAATTGAAAAGGATGTAGTTTTTCTTGGGTTAGTGGCAATGATTGACCCACCTAAAGAAGGGGTTAAAGAGGCCATCCAGGAATCCCATGAAGCCTATTTAGATACCTATATAATGACTGGAGACCATGCAACCACTGCCCAGGCAGTCGGTAAAGAAATCTGTCTGTCAGTCGATGATCAGGATGCCCCGGTCTTTACAAGTAAGGATCTAGAAAAGATGAGTGAAGATGAACTCCGCCAGACCATGAGTGAAAACCAGTCCTTAATCTTTTCCCGGGTCTCACCAGAGGATAAATTGAGGATTGTTAAGAATCTGAAGGATCAACAGAAAATTGTTGCTGTTACAGGTGATGGCGTTAACGATGCTCCGGCCCTAAAAAGCGCCCATATTGGTGTGGCCATGGGCCAGATGGGAACCGATGTCTCCAAGGAGGCATCAGAGTTAATCCTCCTTGATGATAGCTATCCAACTCTGGTCTATGCAATTAAAGAAGGCAGGACAATCTATAATAACTTAAAGAAGACGGTAATTGCATCTCTAACAACCAACGGGGCAGAGCTGACAATAGTTCTCCTGGGCCTTCTGGCTGCGGCACTCTTAGGGACTCCAATCCCAATCCTGGCCATCCAGATTCTATCTATTGACCTTTTGGCCGAGATCCTGCCGCTGACAGCATTAACCTTTGATCCACCATCTGAGTTTATTATGAAGTCACCGCCTAGAAAACTCGACGATCATATAGTAAATAAAAAAAGTTTTAGCGAAATTCTATTTCTGGCAGTCTTAATGGGTGGGCTGGCCTTTACCAACTTCTATCTATTTATTAATGGCCAGGCCGAGACAGTAGTTGAAGGAACCGGGCTCTATCAACGGGCAACCACTATCAGTTACCTGACAATCGTCTTTTCCCAGTGGGTCAATATTATGTCCCGGAGATATGAATTTAAAAGCATCTTTAATCGGAACTTCTTTAGCAACAGGAAGATGCTTTATTCAATCCTGATTTCCATAGCAATGGTCTTACTGGTAATTTATTCACCAGTCAATTCATTCCTAGGCTTTGCAGGAGTAACTCTGGTAGACTGGTTCAGAGTCATTCTGGCCGGAGGTATTTTCCTCTTAGGCCATGAAGCTATTAAATTCATCAAACGCCAGCAGGTAGATGTAGACTAATAATAAATAAAACCTCCTCTGGGCTGGCAAACTGACCAGCTTCAGGGGAGGTTTAGCTATTATTACAGACCTTATTATCTTATCGAGTTATAACTTCCGATGACACCCCCTGGTTACCTGCCGGTTACCACCTCCGTTAAACCGCCCTTCCCCCCCAACCCGGGTTAGTCTTTCTTAGATCTTTCCAAATATTGACTAATAAATAAATTATAGCCACTCCCATTATAATTAAGTTTCTGGGCCAGCTGCTGCCAGCTCTCTCTTGCCTGGCAATCCAGCCCCTGATACGCCCTGACAGCTTCAACAAACCGCATCCGATTCCTGCTCTGAGCCTGACTATTAGTATAGGGCTGTTTCCAGGCTTTCCGGACATAATTAATCCCTCGCCAGCTCCCAGAGACTACCTTATCAGAAAAAACTTTTCCAGCCCTCTCAGTACAAAGAGGTCCATTAATCTTAGCCATTTCTCTCACCTCCAGTAACTTTTTAAATTTAACTTAAATTACTAAAATTATATCAGTATAAATAAAATAATTCAGCAGCTACTATTTGCAAAACTTAAAAATCTGGCTGAAAAGTCCAGGGAATTATTAGAAATAGTGTATTAATTTAATTATTATAAATGGCTAATGGCATAAACTGGTAATGCTTCAAACTTCAAGATTTAGACTTATTTATATTAAAAATAATAATAACAATTGTTTTGATTTCATTAATTTTGCAGGAAAATAGGTTTTTATCTATAATAAATATAGAAATGCCACAGAATATTAACTGGCTATATTGGCTGTTTAATAAGTCGATATTGACATCTTCAAAAAAATAATCGATTTTTACCATTTTATTATTAATGAAATTTGGATATGAATATTTTAGGAAATGCTAGAATAGTGAGGTTTTTAATATGCAGAATAAAGAATTTTATCATAAAGAAGTTTTAAATAATATGTCAGAGCTGGTTTTTTATTTAGATGCAGATTTTAATATTATCTGGGCCAATCAGGCAGCTATTAAATATTTTGATACAGACC
Source organism: uncultured Halanaerobiaceae bacterium (assembly GCA_964558325.1). GTDB lineage: Bacteria > Bacillota > Halanaerobiia > Halanaerobiales > Halarsenatibacteraceae > Halonatronomonas. Next base: position 3,789 of record CAZLCX010000051.1, read on the forward strand.
CAGAAAACATAAAAGACCTAAAATGTTTTAAAAAGTGGAACAGAGAAGATACCTGCAAAGGCTGTCCAATAATTAAAGCTAAAGAAACCAAACAGATAGAAGAAGGCATCATGGAAAAACATGAAAATAGATTATGGAAGATGAAAGCAATACCTGAATTAAATAATGAGGGTGAAATAGCAGGTTTTGTAGAAATAGTCTCAGATATTACTCCAGTAAAAGACCTGGAAAAAGAACAGGCCAAATATGGGGAAATTAATAATGCCACTGAATATATCTCAGTAATTTCTGAAGCTCTTCAGCAAGAAAAATTACTGGAGATGAATAAGTTTTTTGTAGACAATGCCGATCTCTTGATATTTAGAGTTTCCCCTGCTGGAATAATTGAGTATGCCAATCAAACAGCACTTGATAGATTAAAATACAGAGAAGAAGAAATTATAGGCCTTTCAGCTGAAAACCTTATGCCTGAAGATGAATTTCTTCAAAGGAACAAATTCTGGGAAAAGATAAAAAGAAAAGATAGTTTAACTTATGAGAGAAAGTTTATTACAGGCACTGGAGATAGTTTTCCAGTTGAAATAACCAGTCAATATTTTGAATATGATGCTGAAGAGTATGAATTTGCCTTTGTTAAAGATATTTCTGAAAGGAAAAAAGCTGAAAAGAAATTAAAATACAATCAAGAAAGATATCAGACTATTTTTAATTCAGCACCTATTGGAATTATTATTGAGGATGAAAATGGAAATATCATTGAAGTTAATAAAAATTTATGTGAGATGTCTGGATATTCTAAAAATGAGTTAGAAAATAGCAGTATTTTTGAAACTTTTGTATTACCAGAGTATAAAGAATTGGCTAAAAGTAATATAAAAAGGATTATTCAGGGAGAAGATTTAGAATTTGATATAGAAACACCTCAAAAAAATGACCAGATTAAACATTATCATTTAAAAGAAACTAGTATAATTTTACCTGATGGAAATAAAGGTATAATCTCAATGCATATCGATATTACTGAAAGAATAGAACAAAAATTAGAAATCAAAAGACAGAAAGATAGGTTGAATTGGATTATTGAAGGAACTAATGCCGGGACCTGGGAATGGAATATCCAAACAGGTAAAACTGTTTTTAATGAAAAATGGGCTGAGATGATTGGCTACAGACTGGAAGAACTTGAACCTACAACTATTGGAACCTGGCAGGAGTTAACCCATCCAGATGATTTTAATAGTGCTGAAGAAATCCTGAAGCAGCATTTTGAGGGAGAAGAAGATTTTTATACTGCTGAGGTTAGAATGAAACATAAAGAAGGGCACTGGGTCTGGATATTAGATCAAGGTAAGGTTATTTCCTGGACAGAGGATGGTCAACCTTTAAAAATGTTTGGGATACATATGGATATATCTAAACAGAAGGAGTATGAGAAGGTAATAGAAGAGCTTAATCAAGTAGCAGTTAAATTTCAAAGTTTTGAAAATGAAGAAGAAATCTGTCAGCAAACAGTCGAGATGGCTAAAAAAATATTGGATTTCAATTTATGCAGCATTGTTCTGGTTGAGGATAATAAATTTATTCAGGCAGCAGCATCTGATCCAGTAAAGTTAGATTCAATACCTATAGATTATGGAATTATAGGTAAAGCCTTTAAGAATAATGAGAGCTACTTAAATGCAGATATAGAAAAAGACCCTGATGCAAAACCAATAAATATTAACTATAAGTCTGGTATAACTATTCCAATTAAAGATATAGGCGTTTTTCAGGCGATTTCGACTAGGAAAAAAGCTTTCAGTCAGAGAGATTTAGAATTGGCTGAGATACTCATTTCAAACACTAAAGCAGCTTTAGAAAGAGCTTATTACCAGGAACAATTAAAATATAAATCCTTTCATGATAGTTTAACCAATCTTTATAATCGCCGCTTTTTTGAAGAGGAAATGGAGAGGCTGGATACTGAAAGACAGCTTCCTATAAGTTTCATTATGGCCGATCTTAATGGACTAAAAATTATTAATGATAGTTATGGCCATAAGAAAGGCGATCAAATTTTAATAAAAACAGCTGAAATTTTTCAAGATGTTTTGAGAGAAGAGGATATTTTAGCCCGTCAGGGTGGCGATGAATTTGCAATCTTATTGCCTAACACTAATAGTAAGCAGGTTAATAAAATAATAAAAAGAATTAAAAATAAAATTAAATCGGAGAATGAAGATAGAGATATTCCTGTTTCTATAGCTTTAGGATCCGCTACTAAAGAGAGTTCAGACAAAAATATAGCAGAGGTTTTAAGAGAAGCAGATGACAGGATGTATCAGAATAAACTTTCAGAAAGTAGAAGCAGTAAAAACAATATTGTCCAGGGATTATTAAATGCTTTAAATGCTAAAAGCAGTGAGACCAAAGAGCATGCAATGCGAATGACTAAATTAGCCTTTAACTTTGGAGAAAGGTTAAATCTTTCTAACTCTGAGCTAAATAGGCTATCATTACTGGCAACAATGCATGATATAGGCAAGACAACAATCTCAGAAAAAATATTAAATAAACCAGGAGAACTAGATGAAGAAGAATGGGAAATCATGAAAAAACATTCAGAAAAAGGCTATAAAATTGCATCTGCCTCTGAAGAATTCGCTTTAATAGCAGATGATATATTAGCCCACCATGAACACTGGAATAGTAACGGGTATCCCCACAACCTAAAGGGAGAGGAAATCCCTTATTTAGCAAGAATAATCTCAATTATAGATGCCTATGATGTAATGACCAATGATAGACCTTATAGCAGAGCCGTTTCCAGGGAAGAAGCCTTAAAAGAAATAAATTGTTGTGCAGGCAGTCAATTTGATCCAGAATTGGCTGAGATATTTATTGAAATGATGGAGGGAAATTATAATGGGAAAAGAACTGTCTGATATATCTCTAGAAGAACTCTAGCAGCTCTTTCCAATTATTTTATCTGAATATAGACCTAAATATAAAGATTGGTATTTAGAAGAAAAGGACAGGCTTGAAAAAATCCTGGATCTTAATATCATTGAACGAATCAATCATATCAGAAGTACAGAAATTGTATTATTTTTCTCATTTATTGCAGGAATTTTTTAACAAACGGTGAATAAGATAAGTAATAGATTTAATAATTCTATTAAATAGGAGGAGAATATAATTTGAAGAAATTGAGGCCAGTATTTTTATTTTTTACAGGTTCACTTATAATC
>CAZLCX010000051.1:7118-12083 GCA_964558325.1 uncultured Halanaerobiaceae bacterium
TAATTTGAAGAAATTGAGGCCAGTATTTTTATTTTTTACAGGTTCACTTATAATCTTAGTGATTTTTTCATTTTTTTACTGGAATTATTCTCAGAATAATCCAGAAGCTACTCAACATGTCAGGCTGGAAGAATGGTCAAAGCCAGTTAAAATTGCTGGCAGGGTGCCAAATATTTCTTATGATACTTTATTTGCTGAGAATGAGTTTAACCTCTTTGCTATTTCAGAGGATAATGATCAGCGGACCATCAATCAAAAGACCTTTGATTATAGTGGTCAACTTCAGGATGAAACTGAGATTGCCAGGGCAGGCTATGCTGGCTTTCCCAAGGTAATATCTTATTCAGGTGAAGATTATTTGTTTTATTTTGCCGGGCCAGGTTCAAGTGACCAGAGCCTGATGATGAAAAATTTAAATAGTGATGATAGCCCTGTTAAATTAAGAGATGAGATTAGCTATCCTAACTCATTAAGTGTTGCTGAAGCTGATGGCAGATTAGTTTTAGCATATATCGAAAGAGATCAGGAGTCAGACCAGAATGCAATCTCAATTTTAGGTTATGATGATTTAAACAGTGAACATATTTTTGATAATACTCATATTTTTGAAGAAGAGGTCCGCTATCCTCAAATGGCCTCAATTGATGATAAAATAATTTTGAACTGGCATGAAAGAAACCCGGAAACAACGTTTATTTCAAGTCAGGAAGATAAATTTAATCGCTATCTTCTTAAGATTGGTCAGCTAGACCTGGAGACAGGAGAATTAGAAGCGAGAGCAGAATTAGGAGAGGCCTTTGGTAATAATCAGGCTAATATAGATGCTTTTAAATCTAATGACCAACTGTGGATTTCCTGGGCTGTTTATGACAGGGATACAGAAAGAAATCTTATTGAGGTTGGTTATTTAGATAGTGATGAAGATTATCAGGAGTTCACCAGAATATCAGGTTTTAATCCAGCATTATTTGTAAATGATAATGAAAAAATTATTATTAATTCACAAAACCTGGAAATGCGAGGGCAGGCCGGTCTCTATATAAATAGATTTGTTGAAGAAGAAACAGAATTAAAAAATAGAAGAATCTTTCCTTCTTTAAATTTCAGTAGTGCTCCTGAAATTATAAACCATGGAGACGGACGCCATTTATTCTGGGCAGAAGCGGCCTCCACAGGTTCAGATATTTACTACTCAAATACCGTTGAGGCCGAATCTATTGATCTTATGGAGTTTATGGGTTTTAATATCATAGATTCTCCCCTGGAAATAATCAGCAGCCTGGGCTTATATTTTAGTTATCCAGTTTTTGCAGTTAATATTGGCCTGATAAACTTCTTGATTCCAATAATAGCCGTTGGATTAATCCTTTATTTATTGAGTAAAAAGTTTAGCAGGATTAATAATTTAAACCATGAAACCCCATATCTATCTTTTATATTTATGCTGGTAGGTGTACTTGCATACAATATATTTTATCAGGATAGTCTAGTCTATATTTTTTCTATGAGTGAACCACCAGCACAACAAATTCCAATAATTATTGCAGGTGTAACAATAGTCACCATAGGTTTTATATATTTTCTAAAACATGAAGAAGATCATTCATTATATGTCGGGATAGGATCTGTCTTTCTATGGTTTTACTGGCTTACCCAGGCAGGTTTAATCTATGAGCTCCACAGGTTCTTTATTTAGCATTTTGCAAAATAGCTTAATTAATCAGCAGGAAGGGGTGGTAGTTTAATGTCTAATATCTTTAAAAGAAAGAAGTTATTTGAGGTGGTCTGTCTATTGATTCTGCTGCCGTTAATTATTACTAGCTGTAATAACAATGATAATGGAGAAGAAGAAACATCAGGGGCGGAAGAGACAGAAGTAACCAGAGAAAGCATTCTTACAGAAGATCTCACTTACTCTAACCATTATAGCGCAGATATCGATCTGGATATTTTCTGGGAGTTTAATGAAGAGGAAGATGAGCTGCATATGATGCTAGAAAGTCCAGGTAGCGGCTGGCTTTCAATTGGTTTTGATGCTAGCGACCGGATGAATGAAGCCAAAATCATTATTGCCGGTTTCGATGAAGATAATAACTTTCAGTTAGAGGAGCATATAGGGACTTCAGCTACCAGCCATGAGCCGATTGAAGAGACTTATATAACAGAAAGCACAGGTGAAAGAGAAGAGGAGAGCTCAATTGCAGAATTCATTATTCCCCTGGATGAAGATTCAAGATATAATATAGAACAGGGCGAAGCTCAGGAAGTGATAATAGCTTTCCATAGTAGTAGTGATGGCTTTATGCAGAGGCATTCTCAAAGAGATTCAGTTGAAATAGAATTTTAAGGAATAGGCGGGTTAGTTGTTTAAAAGATAGCATTTTAATTTAAATTAAAATAAAATTAATTGTAAAGTTTATATTGATTAAACCCTCACTTATTTAATTTATCTAGATAAAGTGGGGGATTTTTTATATTAGTTTAGTTTTAAAAGTTAGCTGAATTTGCAGGAGATTTTAATATATTATCTAATTATATCTATAGCTTGAAAGAACAGGATATTATCCGAGGTGATAAAAGGTGAAAACAGAAAAAGCAAAGATGTTAGCAGGAGAATTATATAATCCTGAGGATAGGGAATTATCAGAAGATAGGTCAAGAGCCAAAAATTTATGCCATAAATATAATAATCTGAACCCAGCTGCAGAAGATAAGAAAAAATCTCTGCTCCAGGAATTATTTAAAACTGAAAGAGAACCCCATATAGAACCTGATTTTTACTGCGATTATGGTTATAATATTACCCTGGGAGAAAATTTTTATGCCAATCATAACTGCATATTTTTAGATGTCAATACTATCACCATAGGTAATAATGTAATGCTTGGGCCATCAGTTCAGATCTATACAGCTACCCATCCTCTGGAAGCCAGCAAAAGAAATTCTGGCCTTGAACTTGGGTTTCCAGTTATAATCGGTGATAATGTCTGGATAGGCGGAGGAGCTGTTATTCAGCCTGGAATTAAGATTGGCAGTAATGCAGTTATTGGTGCCGGAGCAGTTGTGACTAAAGATATACCAGCAAATGTATTTGCAGGAGGTAATCCGGTCAGAGTAATTAAAGATATCGATAATAATTAATTTAACAACCAGCCATATTTCTAAAACAACACCGACTGGAGCAATTTTTGGCAGTAATGATGCCCAGGTCAATAAAATGAAAAATGAAGTTTATGGTTTGGTTGAAACCACCTATGAACCTCTACTTGAAGACTATATTGGAGAAAGAGTGATTCTAGAATTAAAAAGAGGTGATGGCTGGAGAAATACAATGGAGTTTTAAAAGAATATACAGCAGAATCTATAGAATTAATCGATGTGGATTATGCCCCACAGGAAAAGGGAAAATAGATACAGACTTAATTGTATTAAGAAAGTATGGTATTGTTCGCAATTTAAGTGAATAACAATTTATTGATTTTTTAAAATTAAGTTTTTTAATAAATTGGTGATTCTGGCATTTAAGATATAAAATAAAATCTCACCTGGTTACAGGTGAGATAAAAATTTAATACCCAATGTTTTTTCAGAGGAGATTCTATTTTGCGCCTTTAAGATCTACTGGTTTTAAATCTTGATCAAATTCATGATTTTCTTCTTTGATTTTTTTGGCTATATCCATATAAATTTTAGTGACATCAGATTCAGGAGAGTATTCAAAGATAGACTGTCCTTTATCGGCATAATCTCTAACTTCAGATAATAAAGGTATTTCTCCTAATAATTTTGTATTTAGTTTATCTGCTAATTCAGAACCGCCACCCTGCCCGAAAATGTATTCTTTCTGTCCACAATTTGAACAAATATGGTAAGACATATTTTCAATGACTCCAAGTATTTCAGAATTTAATTTATCAGCAACTTTACCAATTCTCCCGGCAACATTAACAGCTGTAATTTGAGGAGTTGTAATTATAAGTAGTTCTGCATGGGGTAATTTCTGCATAATATTTAAAGCCATATCCCCAGTTCCTGGTGGCAGATCAAATAACAAATAGTCAAGCTCACCCCAGTGGATATCCTGCATAAATTGTTGTAGTGCACTTAATAAAAGTGGAGCCCTCCAGATAACAGGGTTTTCTTCTGGGACAAATGACCCCATTGACATAACTTTAATCCCGTTAACCTCAGGCGGGATTATTTCTTCTTCGCTAATAGCTTTTGCAGATTTCTCCAGACCTAAAATTCTAGGAATACTGAAGCCATGAACATCTGCATCAATAATTCCAACTTTCTTTCCTAGCTTTGAGAGTGCAATTGCCAGATTAACTGTAGCAGTTGATTTACCCACTCCACCTTTACCGCTGGCAACAGCAATCATTCCTTCCTTAATAGAACCATGATTTAGCTTAATAATTCCATCTTCCAGTTCATACATTTCATCCACCCCTTATTTAGTATAATTAGCATATGTTCACAACAATAACAGTATATAATCTTAATGAGCATATGTCAACTTAAATAAAGAACTATTATTTATAATTAAATGAAATCAATTTTTTATAATTTAAAGTTAGATTTGTTTTAATCTAATTAATTTAAATTCTGAAAAGAGGGGTAAGGAATTAAATTTTTACATTAAAATAATAATTCAGTTTATCCCTGATTGGAGAAGACCATAGGGTCAATTGTCACCTGGTGGGTTAAAGACAAGGAGAGTAAAGTAGAAAGCTACTTTTTTAGTTAGAAAGATAAAATTCCTGGTAGAAAGAGGTTATATTAATAAAACTATTTAATTGTTAATAATTTAATGATATTATAATACTAGGATGGCGATAAAATCTTAATTAAAAATCTTTCTGGTAGATATAATGTTAATATAACACCTATTAGAGAAGCATTGATAGAGCTTGAAATGGAGGTCTTAGAAATGGAGTTTAGTTTAACCCTGTGGTTGATAGCAGC
>CAZLCX010000052.1:0-11680 GCA_964558325.1 uncultured Halanaerobiaceae bacterium
ATCTTAAATTAATTATACCTAAAAATTTGCAATATTTAAAGCAGAAAACTCAAAGCGGAGTTAAAATAATTGTTATATAATTAATTACAGAATGAATTTTCGGATAATTAAAATAAATAATTTGACAATAATATTAAATTGTAATTAAGAAAGGAGAATAACTCAACTTGTTAGAGTATACAATTCAAAAAGATGATTATTTAAATCACTGGAAAATATCAAAATTAAAAGAAGAAAATTATAAATCAACTTCAGATACAATGGAAGCTAAAATAGATAATTCCTGGCTGGATGAAGGATTTTCTATTCACCAGTATCCCTGCAGAAAAGAATTTTTAGATGAATTTAAAAATAAAGTAATTGAGTTAAACGATGATATCTCTATAAATGATATTTATTTTCCATTTGGAAATCCCAAAGTGGAAAGATCATGGTTTTGGTTTCTTCCGACATATTTAGAGAGCTGGGCTGAATCTCAGTTAGAAGTTTTTGAAAGTGGAGAATATGAATTTATATTAAAAACCTGTGGAGGAGTTATAATCTGGGTTGATGGTAAAAAAATTATTGACTTTAGACCCTATACTAGAAATATTGAAAAAACAGAGAGAATTTCAATTAAACTGGATAGAGGAAGGCATAATCTTAAAGTGTTTTTTAATGATTTAGCAGAAAGAGATACCTTATATTATTTTTCAATTCAGTCAAAAAGTAATGTTACTATAAAACAGCTTATTGAAATGGAAAACAATTCTTTAAAGATAAAAGATATTGAAAATCTTTTAGAGAGTGCTCACTTTAAATTTGATACTTACAGAAAAGGAGAAATCAAATTACATTTTTCAAATTCAATTTCTAAAGATTTAAATCTTAAAGTTGAGGCTGGCGGAGATTTTATAGATTTTATTGAGGGAGCTAAAAAAACATTAGTTCTTCCTAAAAATAAAAAAGAAGTTGAAATAGGTAATGTTAAGGAATATCCGATGGGGTTTAATCATATTAAGATATCAATTCCTATAAATGATGACTTAGAAGTAAGTAAGTCTTTAACTCTTCAGATTTATCAAAAAGAACTTTTTTTTCCAGCGGCTGACAGTCTGGACTCAAGGAAAGAAAACAGTCTAAACTTTATTATAGGACATGGAGAGTCGATTGCCCAGAAGGCGCTTGCAATGGTAGCTAAGAGAAGAAAGCTTGATGAAGCTAAAAAAATATTAATGAATGAGCTGAAAGGAATAGAAAAACGAAAAGACTGTAGTGATTTTTATCTGGTACCGATACTCTGGTTATGGATTAAATATAGAGATCAAGTTTTTGACAGAGACTTTTGGGGTTATACTGAAAAAGTCATAAGAAATTTTCGGTACTGGATTGATGAAAAGGGCAATGATGTTATGTGGTACTTTAGTGAAAATCACGCTCTGCTCTTTCATGTATCCGAATTGCTGGCCGGCCAAATCTTTTCTGAGAAAGAATTTGCTAATGCAGGTATAGAAGGAAAAACTCACTATCTGAAAGCAAAAGAGCGGCTGGAAGAATGGTTTGAAAGATTTTTTGCAGAGGGCTTTTCGGAATGGAATTCAACTGCTTATATTCCAATAGATTTGATAGGTTTTTTTGCTCTTTATGAATTGGCGGATGACAAAGATTTAAAGAAACAGGCGAAAAAAGCTATAGATATGACTTTTGAATTAATCGCTTATAACAGTCATCATGGTTTAATGGCCTGTTCTCACGGCCGGAGTTATGAAAAAGAACTTAAGGGTAGATATGTAAATTATACAAATGCCTTGAGTCGAGTTTCCTGGGGTGTAGGATATTTAAATGCAGCAACAAATGCTCAGGTACTCTATTGTCTCTCAGATTATAGACCTGATCCTGAGCTTAAAAAATATGTGGATTGGGGTGAAGAGGAAAGTCTGATCTTTAAAAATACTCAGGGGAAAAATAATTTTGTGGATTTATATCTGTATAAAAATAGAGATTATTTAATAACTTCAGCCTTAGACTTTAAGCCGGCTAAAAATGGGTATCAGGAACATATTAATCAACTAACTATAGATGCTGAAGCACTATGCTGGATTAATCATCCCGGTGAAAATGTTAGAATAGGTTTTGGTAGGCCCTCATACTGGGCTGGAAATGGCTATCTACCTAAAGTTGTTCAGTATAAAAATGTTCAGTTTCTGCTCTTTGATATTGAAGCTGAGCATCCTGTTAATTTTACTCATGCTTACTTTCCTACTTATGCTTTTGATGAATATTTAAAAAAAGATAATTATTATTTTGCTCGAAAAGATAATGCATTCTTTGTTACTACTGCTGCCAATAAGATTAAATTAGTTGAAGAGGGCATTAACCAGGGGAGAGAACTTAAATCTATCGGTAGAAAAAACAGCTGGCTTATTAGAGCAGCTAACAAAAATGAATTTAAATCATTTAAGAACTTTATTGATCAGATAAGTGTTTCTAAATTAGCTATAAATGCTGAAGAAATTAGTTTTGATGATCCAAAACATGGTAAGTTTCATTTTAATTGGGAAGATGGTCTTATTTTAAATGATCGGTTTATAGAAGTAGATCATACAGATCCAACAGGAAAATTAGTCATCGATAATCAACTTTAATTATGAAGTCTAATTTTGTTAATTAAATGGTTAAAACCATTTATTATAAATATATATTTAGAGGAAGGGGGGATTGATTTTTAGCTGTTTTTTTATTTCTTAAAAAATTTAGGGGGTTATATTTAATGAGAAAAAATTTATTTATTACAATTACTGCTTTGCTTTTAGTTGTTCTGATGGCTTTTCCTGCTTTTGCTGAGGAGACTGTTCTTGATTTTGTTTGGTTTACAGATGGAAATGAAGATGAGGTACTCGAAGATATTATTGAAGATTATAAAGAAGAAAATCCAGATGTTGAATTTAATATAATTGAAGTTCCTTATAATGATTTAAACACAAAAATAAAAACAATGATTGCAGGTGGAAACCCTCCAGATCTTGCTAGGGTGACAAACCCGGGAGAATTCTCATCAGCTTTATTGGATCTTAACCCAATATTAGGAGAAGATTATATAAATAACTTTGTAGATTCAAGTCATCCATATGTTATGGTCGACGGGAAAATGTTAGCAGTGCCAATTGATGTTACAGCAAATGGTCTTATCTATAATAAAGACTATTTTGAAGCTGCTGGCATAGAAGTACCAGATAGTGAAGAAGATTTAGATGACTTATGGACCTGGGAAGAATGGGCTGATGCTCTTGAAAAAGTGGTAGAAAATTCGAATGCTAGATACGGGTTAGCTTTTGACTACACACCACATCGCTGGTCTACACTACTTTATCAGGCTGGAGGATCTTTCTTTTCAGAAGACTGGAGTGAAGTTGCTGTCAACTCTTCTGAAGGAGAAAGAGCTGTAGATTTCTTTGTAGAATTGCATGATAGACAAATTATACCAGATTCAATTTGGTTAGGGGGAGAAAATCCCAATACCCTTTTTAGGTCTGGTTTAACAGCAATGCACTGGGCAGGGAACTGGATGCTGACAAATTATAGAGATAATTTGGAAAATTTCGATTGGGGTGTAGCTTATATGCCCAAAGGTAAAATAAGATCTTCTGTTCTTGGAGGTAAGTTTGTTGCTGGATTTAATGAGTCTGAAAATAAAGAAGCTGCTGCTGATTTTATTAAATATTTTAGTTCAAAAGAAGTAAATGCAAAGTTTTGTGAAGAATCTTTATTTTTGAGCGCTAGAAAAGATAACAATAAATTAGATTATTCATTTGGCTCAGAAATGTTTGAGATTTTTAGTAATGAATTAGCAGCTTCTCCATCAGAAGCAGGATCAGATTGGGCTTATAATGAAGCGATGTCTAGAATAACTAATGATATAAGGGATAATATTGTTCAAGCAATTCAAAAAGAGCAAACTCCAAAAGAGACTGTAGAAAGAATTGAAGAGATAACCTTAGAACAGATTGAAGATTTATAATTATTGATTATATTCGGTCTGGATTTATAAATCCAGACCGAATTTTTCTAAAGGAGATGAAAATATGTATAGTTGGAAAAGGAAAATAGCACCATATCTATTTGTTTTACCTAATTTACTTATTTTTGCTACTTTCATTGTTTTTCCTGCTTTTTTCGGATTGTATGTTTCATTCACTAAATGGGATGTTATTACTTCTCCAGAGTTTGTAGGTTTAGAAAACTTTATTAAACTTTTTAATAGTGCTGAATTTTGGTCTATTTTGAGCAGAACTTCAATTTATGTTTTTTCTGTAGTACCAATTACTTTTACCTTAAGTATGATTTTAGCAATTATATTAGATAAAAATATTAGAGCTAAAGGATTTTTTAGAGCAATATTTTATTTACCAACAATGCTGTCTTTTATAGTTATTGGTATTTCTTGGCGGTGGATCCTTGGCAATAATTTTGGAATCTTAAATTATTTACTTGAGCTGGCAGGAAGGGCACCTGTTAACTGGCTTACTAACTCAACATCAGCAACTATTATGGTCATTTTTGCAACTGTATGGGCTCGAGTTGGTTATTTTATGGTTATGTTTATAGCAGGACTTCAGGGAATTCCAGAAGTATATTATGAAGCTGCGAAAATTGATGGAGCCAGCAAGTGGCAACAGTTTCGTCACATTACCTTTCCCCTTTTAAAACCAACTAGTTTGGTAGTTGTTGTTTTATCTACAATCCAGTCTTTTAAAATGTTTGGGTTAATTAAAGTTATGACAACTGGTGGACCAGGGGCTAGTACAACTTATCTGGTTCAAGAAATATATGAACAAGCTTTTCAGGTTGGAGAAATGGGTTATGCTTCTGCTATGTCTGTAATGTTATTTTTAATTCTCGGTTTATTAACGATAGTTCAATTTAAAATATCTAAAAGAGGAGGTAATGCATATGAATAATAAATTTAAAAATATTTTATGGTATATGATTTTACTTATTTTTAGTCTAATTTTTATACTGCCAATCATCTGGATATTTATTTCTTCATTAAAAACCAGTAATGAGATTTTTTCCTGGCCTCCAACTTTTCTACCGAATAATATAACTTTTTCAAATTATATTACTGCTTTCAGTAAGGGGAATTTTGTTACTTATTTTAAAAATAGTATTTTTGTTGCCATTACAGCAACAGCTTTAACTTTGCTAATCAATTCAATGGCAGGGTATGCTTTAGCAAAATTTGATTTTAAAGGCAATAAAATTATTTTCTTTCTTTTTATTGCAACTTTAATGATACCGCTGCAGGTTATAATGGTTCCAATTTTTATAGTGCTTAGAAACTTAGGCTTATACAATTCTTTATGGGGGATTATTATTCCACCTGCAGCTACCCCTACAGGAGTTTTTCTGGTTAGACAATACATGACAACTATTCCAAATGAAGTGCTGGAGTCAGCTAGAATTGATGGTGCTTCCGAATGGAGAATATTTTCAATGATCATTCTGCCCTTATCTAAACCTGTGTTAACTGCCTTAACTATATTTTCATTTATGTGGAGATGGAATGATTTTCTCTGGCCTTTTGTAGTCTTAAGTAATGAAAGTAAATATACTATTCAGGTGGCAATAGCAAATTTTGTTGGCCAGTTCTCAGTTGACTGGAACAGTTTATTGGCAATGAATATAGTTGCTATGATTCCTGTATTATTAGTATTCTTGTTTTTCCAGAGATATTTTGTTAAGGGTATTGCAATGTCAGGGATGAAAATGTAAATAATGATGTCTGGAGGTTAGTTATGATTTTAAAGGAATATCCATTTGAACTGGATAAAGTTGAAAATAATATAATAACGTTTGAAGATCAATTTGAAGATAATAACAACTTAAAAGTTAAGGTATTTGTGCTTGAAAAAGATATTATAAGAGTAATGTTTATTAGAGATAAATTAATTATGGGAAAAACTTGGATGGTAGCACCTAATCTGCCAGATGTTCCTTATCAGGGAAGAGATAAATTTGATATTTCGCCTTTTTCTCTACCAGAATTTAATTATTATCAAAAAGAAGATTTTTTCATGATTGAAACTGATCGTTTGAGAGCTAAAATAGATTTAGATGGATTTAAAGTTAAATGGTACGCCAGACAGAATAATGACTGGGTTAAAATCGCCGCTGATAGAAAAACACAGAGCTATAATTTTAATCAACATTTTGGCAGTGGAATTTATCATTATTTAGAAAAAGATGAAAATGATAAATATTATGGTCTGGGAGAAAAAGCGGGAGAAATAGAAAAAAATAATAACCGCTATCGAATGACTACTATTGATGCCATGGGTTATGATGCAGAAAAATCAGATCCACTTTATAAATACATACCTTTTTATATTACGCGAAATACTGAAACTGAAATTTCTTATGGTATTTTTTATGATAATCTGAGTGAGGCAGTATTTGACTTTGCTAAAGAAAAAGATAACTATCACGGCCAGTACAGATATTATTCTTCTGAAGCCGGAGATTTAGATTATTATATGATCCTTGGACCTGAAATGAAAGAAGTTACCAGAAAATTTTCCTGGTTAAGTGGGGAAAATATTTTTGAACCAAAATGGAGTCTGGGATATTCAGGTTCAACAATGAGCTATACTGATTCTCCCAATGCCCAGAAAGAATTAATGAACTTTATTAAAGAGTGTAATCAGCACGATATTCCCTGTGATTCTTTTCAATTATCATCAGGCTATACTTCTATTGATGATAAGAGATATGTTTTTAACTGGAATTATTCTAAAATACCTGATCCAGAAAAAATGACGGAGACTTTCAACAAGAATGGAATTAGGCTCTGTGCCAATATAAAACCCTGTTTGTTGATAGATCATCCCAGATATGAGGAAGCAAAAGAAAAAAATCTTTTTATTAAAAATGAAAAGGGAGATGCAGAGGTATCACAGTTCTGGGACAATTTAGGTTCTTATCTAGATTTTACTAATAAAGATACTGTAGACTGGTGGAAAACTAATGTAAAAAATCAGCTGCTTGACTTTGGAATTGATTCTACCTGGAATGATAATAATGAATATGAGATCTGGTCAGATAATGCTTATGCGGATGGTTTTGGGAGTAAAGTTAATATGCAGCTTATCAGACCTCTGCAGTCTTTATTGATGATGAAGTCATCATTTGAAGCTCAAAAAGAATATGCTCCCAATAAGAGACCCTATTTAATTTCTAGATCAGGTTGTCCGGGAATGGAAAGGTATGTTCAGACCTGGTCCGGAGATAACTATACCAGCTGGAAAACTTTAAAATACAATATAAAAATGGGTTTGGGGCTTACGATGTCTGGAGTTTATAATTTTGGTCATGATGTTGGTGGTTTTGCTGGACCTGCACCAGAACCAGAACTGCTTGTCAGATGGGTTCAAAATGGAATTTTTTATCCCAGATTTACTATTCACTCCTGGAATGACGATCAGAGTGCAAACACACCCTGGATGTATGAGGAAAGTGTTGATTCAATTAGAAAAGCAGTTAAATTTAGAGAAAAAATTAAACCTTACTTATATAATCTTTTATATGAATCACATGTCGAGCATACCCCGATTGTTAAACCTACATTTTATGAGTTTGATGATCAAAAAACCTATCAGCAGGATTTAGAATTTATGTTGGGAAAATATATGCTGGTGGCTAATGTTCTGGAAAAAGGGGCAGACAAAAGAGTTCTTTATTTACCAAAAAATACTGCCTGGTATGATTATAATACTAATAAAGTTTATCAGGGTGGAAAAGAAATAGCAGTTGGGGTTTCCCTTGAGACAATCCCTTTATTTATCAAAGAAGGTTCTATAATACCTATTCAGGACCAGGAGATATCTTTTGCCAAAAGAAAAAAAGAAAAAAGGGGCTTTTTAATTTATCCATTCCAAAATTCAGGTAAAGAGGAGTATTCTTTATTTGAAGATGATGGAGAGAGTTATAATTATTTGGATGGAGAATATAAGAAAGTAAAATTAGAGATGGATTGTGATCCGGAATTAATAGAGCTTAAAATAAGCTGTAGTGGAAATTATGAGCTTCCCTATAGTAAAATCAGACTACATTTTCCAGAAAGTGAAAGCAGAGTTGTTTTTGTAAATAATAAAACGGTTGATTTAGATAATTATAATTCTGCAGTTATAAGCTTAAAATAAACTAGAAATTATGCTTTTGTTTGAAAACTGCAGGTTAAAGGTAAAATATAAATAAATTGTTTCTTCCTTGGAACAGCCCTGTTCTTTCATAAATAATAGTAGAACAGGGTTTTTAATTAACAAATTTAATATATTTTATCAACTTAAATAAGTAATATATGGGGTGAAAAAAATTATGGATATAGATAATCTAAAAAACAGTTATGATCTGCAGCTGCCGGACTGGGGACCCTATACAAAAAAATATTTGGGTATTTCACATATTGCAGATCAAACACAAGGCATTCGCTTTGATCTTAGTGTTTTTCCTGGCTACTACAGAAGAAAAGTTGAAATTCCGAATGTAAGGTGGGAATCAGATTATCATCCCTGGGAGGCTGCCTCTGATTTAAAGTATTATTCTAACAGACATCAACTCGAGTGGAAGGATCAGCTCTACTGTGATATTTCTTATTCAGAACTTGATGAAAAATCGAGATTGATTAGATGTGATTGTGTTAATCAAACAGATTCGGTCCAAAACATTGTCCTGCATTTTATGGGCTATATCAACTTCCCGCAAAAACGATCATATAAAATAAATACTGCAGCTGATTCAGTCTGGATAAATGCTTTAGATTATACTGAGCTGAAATACTCGAGTCCGAGACCACAGGATAATTTAATGCCTGACGGTTTATTAAGAGGAGAGATCCATGAGCCAGAGTTTATTGAAGGCACAGGTCTGGGATGTGCTTTTGGTAGAGATAAGGGTGATAGAGTAAGTTATAAATTTAATTTGAATAATGACATCGAAAAAGCTGTTTTGATTATTAGATATAAAAATGATTTTGGTCAGGCTCTTAATTTTAAACTGGAAGGACTAAGAGATAAAGAAATAAAGTTTTTAGCTGCTGAGATAGCTGAAACCAAAATCATTCAGCTTGGTAATTTAAATAAAGGTGAATATGAAATCAAATTAATATCTGCTGGTGGAGCTGAAATAAAGATTGATGGCTTATTAATAACTGCTTTAAAAGATAAGGATAAGGTTTCTTTTACTTCTGAAGAATATAATCCAGAGCCCGAAAAGATAGAAAAATTAAGAGATAATTCTCTTATATTAAAATATGAAAATATTGATCAGTACTATGGGATTAAATGGTTTTATAATGATTTTGAAATCAGAGAATTTGAAACCAGTAACCTAGATTCTTTTATGAAAGAAACAGTTCATGATCATGTTTCCAAAAAACTAGTAGATGATCAAAATGGAAAGCCAGAAATGCATTATACCAATGTTTTTTTACGTCCTATAACTTTAGAAGCTTATTCAAGTCAGCAGATATATGGTATGGTCTGTAATGGAAGCCGCCATGAGGTTGAAAAGAGGTTAAAGAAATTTAAACAAGATGAGAAAACTATTAATCTTGATGAGATTTACAATAAAGCCCGGAAAAAGGCCTTTGAATTTGATCAGAAAGTTGAAGGTGAAAAGTATAAATTCAGTCAGCAGAAGATGGCTGCCACAACTCTTACAAATGTGGTCTTTCCGACTTATATAAGAAGAGGCTATATTAAGCATTATCCCCCAGGGCGCTGGTGGGACTCCTTATATACCTGGGATTCTGGTTTTATTGGTCTGGGTCTAACAGAACTCGATGAAGAGAGGGCTGTTGAATGTCTCAATGCCTATTTGACTGAGCCTGGTGACCAGCACTCAGCTTTTATCCATCACGGCAGCCCGGTTCCTGTACAGTTTTATCTGTTTTTAGAACTATGGAACAGATTACAGTCAAAAGAATTTTTGCAGTATTTTTATCCACGCTTAAAACAGTATCATCAATTTTTAGCCGGCCGTCTGGGCAGTTCAACAACCAGAAGTTTAAAGTCAAATCTTTTAAAAACATGGGATTATTTTTATAATTCAGGGGGCTGGGATGATTATCCAGCTCAGGTTTATGTCCATGATCATAATTTAGAAGACAGAGTCACACCGGTAATAAATACCGCTCAGGCAATACGAACTGCTAAAATATTAAAAATGGCTGCCTATGAGCTTGGACTGGAAGTAGACTTAGAAGAATTTAATCAGGATATCGATATCTTTACTAAAGCTCTGCAAAAATACTCCTGGGATGAAGATTCCGGTTATTTTTCTTATGTTGTTCATGACCAAAATGGAAAGCCTAAAGATATTTTAAAAGATCATATCGCTAAAAATTATAATATGGGACTTGATGGGGTTTCTCCACTGGTTGCGGGAATCTGTAATCAGGAGCAGGAAAAAAGGTTAATCAATAAGTTGTTTTCTAAAGAAAGAATGTGGACTGAGATTGGGATTTCTACAGTAGATAAAACTGCCCCTTATTACAAAAACGATGGCTATTGGAACGGTTCAGTCTGGATGCCACACCAGTGGTTTATCTGGAAAACAATGCTTGATTTAAATAGAGCAGATCTGGCTTATAAGATTGCCATTACAGCTCTCGAACTCTGGCAGAGTGAAGTGGATAAATCATATTCCTGTTTTGAACACTTTCTCCTACAGTCTAAAAGGGGAGCTGGCTGGCATCATTTCAGTGGGCTTTCTACTCCAGTGATGAGCTGGTTTGCAGCCTATTTTACACCCGGAAAATTAACTGTTGGCTTAGATGTCTGGATAATTAAGCAGGAATTTAATGCCGACAACAGCTCACTGAAAGCCAGACTTAGAATATTTGATAATACTGATGGTGTAAATATTACTGTTTCTCTTAACGGAGATAATAAATATCATGCTAGCTGGAACGGCAGGATTATTAAACATGAAACAATTAAGCCTGGACTTCTAAATATTCAAATTCCTGGAGGAGAGTTTGGGGGAGATTTAAAGGTTATGAAAGCTGAATAAGAATCAAGAAAAAGTTTAAAGATTTGGGGGGTAAATTAAATGGAATTAAATAAAGAGTATACTACAATACCAGTGGTAAAGCGTCATGAAAATAATCCTATTCTAAAAGCTGAACAGGTGCCCTATGAGGCATCTCTGCTATTTAATCCTGGTGTGGCTAAATATAAAGACGGTTATGTAATGGTATTTCGAAATGATTACGGAGAATTTACTGGGGATATTTTTGAAGGTACTAATCTTGGCCTGGCATTTAGTGAAAATGGAATTGACTGGGAAGATAGCTGGAAGAAGCGCTATACTGTTGGTTTAATGCTTTTAGATTTAGAGGATCCTTCTAAAATAATAAGTATTTTAGATAAACCTTTAATGGCTCCTGAAGTAGATTATGAGGTCAGAATTCTGGTCAGCTCTGAGAGAAGCCTGGTCTGCTAAAAAAATCTGGTCTGAAGAAAATGTGACTGCAAATCATGCACTTTAAATAAAATATTTTTTGGAAAGTGCTCCCTGGGTGGAGAGTGATAAATGACTTCTTCACTTGCAGGGAGCATTATTTTTATTAATATCCAGTATATGATTTACTCAAAATCAAGCACCATACTCCTAACCTTTACACCTGCCACAGATTTCAATT
>CAZLCX010000053.1:0-9830 GCA_964558325.1 uncultured Halanaerobiaceae bacterium
TTAATTCGGCTGTAAGGGTGGTAAATTAAACTAATTATATGTTATATTATATATAGATTAATCTATTTTATATCAATAAATTATTTATAATTCACTAGGAGGCATATTATGTTTCAAAGTCGGTTCTTTAAGATAACTTTTGCAATTATAATACTTTTGGCGATTTTCTTTATAATCAACCAGATACCTCAACTGGTAAATTTTCTTAGTGGTGTCTTTCATTTAGTAGTAATACCGTTATTGCTTGCCACTTTCTTTTATTATATGTTTAGGCCTATTGTTCGGTTTTTATATAAGTATATTGATAATAAGTCTCTTTCTATCCTTCTGACAATTCTGGCAGTCCTTGTATTAATCTTCTTTATTACTTATTTTGCCGGCAGCATTATATATACTGAGGTGATGAGACTTGTCAGGTTCTTAAGGGATTATGAAGCCATTGCTGTTCGGGTCAGCGAACTTATAACTGAGGTCGATGAGATTGAATTTTTATCTGAAATTGATGTAGAGGACAGGCTGGTTCAGTTTGCCAGGGAAATTGGCAATCGGGTAACTGATTACAATTTTATAGGGCTATTTGATTCTCTAGCCCAGATGGTTGTTATTCTCTTTTTAACACCATTTTTAGTTATTTATTTTCTGAAGGATGATCGCTTATTATTTAAAAATTTCCTCCGATTAATTCCTAAAAACCGCCGGGGAACTATTAAGGCAGTTATTGGTAAGATTGATAAGACCTTTGCAGTTTATATTCCAAGTCAGCTTTTAGTTGGAGCAGTTTCTGGTGTTATCATGTTTGTAGGTTACCTTTTAATTGGGATGCCAAATGCTTTAGGTCTGGCCTTTATTCTGACAGCAGCTTCGATCATTCCCTTTGTCGGACCGGCGATTGGAGTTATCCCTGCAGTTTTTATTGCCTTAACGACCAGCTGGATAATGCTGCTTCAAATTGGAGTTTTAATGGCAGTTGTTCAGATGATTGAAAGTAATTTAGTTCGGCCAATTCTCCAGGGGGGGATGTTAAATACCCATCCAATTGTAGTCATCATAGTTATTGTTATTGCCTCACTCTCCTTTGGAGTCCTGGGTGTACTGATGGCGATTCCTGTTTATGTTTCTTTAAGAGAAACCTTTAAGATAATTTTATCTGACAGGGGAGGTATGCTCTCAGAAATAGGCCAGGATTAGTTTAGGGTGTTTTAAATTGATATTCAGGCTATATTGCATTTTACTATTATTAAATGTATAATTATTTTAGGTAATTAATTAGTTAAAGCTGGAAGGGAGGGTCTTATTTGCTTGATTTAAGAAAGATCAAGAGTTTTGAGATGCCGACTAAAGTTGTTACCGGAGCTGGTTCAATTTCTGAATTACCAAAATACTTAAAAGAGGAGGGTATTAACAGGCCATTAATTGTTACTGATCCTGGGATTAGAGAGGCAGGATTACTGGAAAAATTAGAAGAGGTTTTAAAGAATGCCGACTATAGTTATTCACTTTATGATAAAGTCTTTGCCAATCCAGACATCGAATTAATCGATCAGGGTAGAGACTTTTTTCAGTCTGAAGATTGTGATGGCTTAATAGCCCTGGGAGGTGGTAGTTCTATTGATACTGCCAAGGGTATTGGCGTTATTGTGACCCATGGGGGTTCTATCCTGGAATATGAGTTTGGCAGAAAACCATTGACTGAGAGGATAACTCCCTTAATTGCTATTCCTACAACTGCTGGAACTGGCAGTGAGGTAACAATGTGGGCTGTGGTAACAGATCATGACAGGCAGGTTAAGTATAATGTAGGAGGGCCGCTAATTGCCCCCCATATAGCCCTGATAGATCCTGAGCTTCATATGTCGATGCCTGCTCATATTACTGCTGGTACAGGAATGGATGCTTTAGCCCATGCAGTTGAATGTTACACTTCTCATTATGCTCAACCGATGACAGATTCAGTAGCTCTTCTGGCTATTGAATATTGCGGTAAATATCTCAGGAGGGCTGTTGCTAATTCTGTTGATCTTGAAGCCAGGTATTATATGGCCCAGGCAGCTATGCTTGCTGGTCTCTCATATGGCAGTGAAAGTGCCGGGGCAGTTCATGCTATGACCCAGAGTCTTGGAGGAATTAAGCCAGATGTACCCCACGGTGCAGCTGTAGGTACCCTGCTGGCTCCAGTGATGGAATATAACTGGCTTGGTTATCCAGAGAAATTTAAGCGGATAGCCATTGCTCTAGGAGAAGATGTCTGGAATATGACTGATCGGGATGCTGCATTAGTCTCTGTCCAGGCAGTTAGAGAGCTTGCAGAGGATATTAACATACCAAACTTAAAAGAATTAGGAGTTGAAGAACAAGAGATTCCTGAGCTTGCTATTGCAGCAGAAGAAGATCCTCAGACTGTTGGCAATCCAAGGGATATTGATAGACATTCCTATGAAGAGATTTATTATAATGCTTTTTATCAATAATTTGTAATTAAGGAGATATTGCTTATGGCAGATAATATAAATTCAAATAAGTTATCTATCTGGGATAAAATGAAAAATGAAAAAGTAACTGCTTTCTTTTTCTGCCTGCCAGCATTAATTCCATTAATAGTTTTCTGGATAGGGCCAATGATCTTTGCTTTTTATTTAAGTATGACCAACTGGGATCTTATGACGCCTGCTTATGATATGGTTGGACTGGAAAATTACCGACAGCTTTTTAGTAATCCTAGGTTTTATGATACCTTATGGAATACCCTGTATTTTACAGTAGGTTCTGTTGTTCCGGCGGTATTTGGTGGGCTTTTACTGGCTATTTTGCTGAAGGGCAAGATTATAGCTAAGACCTTTCATCGGACTCTTTTATTTTCACCCTGGGTAACACCTATGGTGGCAATGGCTATTGTTTGGTCCTGGCTCTTTAATCCCAGTAGAGGCTTAATAAATTATATTTTAGGGTTTTTAAATATTTCTCCCTTGCCCTGGGCCTCTAGTTCTTCCTGGGCAATGCCAGTTGTTATAATAGTCAGTGTCTGGCGGACTTTAGGTTGGTCTATGGTCTTTTATCTAGTTGCCCTGGATAAGATTCCAGATTCTATTTATGATGCGGCAAAGATTGACGGGGCAACGTTCTGGAAGAAGTTGCGGTATATCACATTACCCCTTGTTTCACCGACAACACTTTTTTTATCAGTTGTGTTAACTGTTGAGGCCCTCAGAGCCTTTGATCAGATAGATATTATTACTCAGGGTGGCCCAGCAGGTGCGACCAGGACATTGCTCTACCATTATTATCAATCAGCTTTTCAGAGGTTTAATGCTGGTGAGGCGGCAACAATCGGGATTATAATCCTTCTTATATCTGGGATTTTTGCTATTGCTCAATTTATTATTTCTAAAAAATATGTCCATTATCAATAATTATCGCAAGAAAGTAGGTGGTATATTAAATGGCATCTGGTCAAAATAAGCAGTATCGTTTAAAAGATAAAATATCTAATATAAGCTTAAATTTGTCTGTGGCAGTTATCAGTTTTTTGATGGTATTCCCATTCTTTTGGATGTTTACCAGTGCATTAAAGACCCAGGATGAGATCAGGGCCTTTCCCCCTGAAATTCTGCCAGAAGTTCCTCAATGGGGCAATTTTCTTGAAACCTGGCAGGCAGCACCTTTTGACCTTTATATTTTTAATAGTTTTTTTACTGCAACCGCTATTGTTGTACTCCATGTAATTACGACTGCATTTTTTGCCTATGCAATTACCCAATTGACCTTTAGATTTCGTAACTTACTTTTTGGCATAGTAATGGCAACCTACATGCTGCCTGTACCTGTAACCTATGTTCCCAGTTATATAATACTTTCAAGGCTTGGCTGGCTTGATAGTTATCAAGGGATTATCTTTTCCAATGCTGTCAGTGTTTTTGCAATTTTTCTGGCCAGGCAGTCATTTTTGCAGGTTCCTACAGAATTAGTTGATGCTGCTAAAGTTGATGGGGCCAGTCACTGGACAATACTCTGGAAGATATTCTTTCCATTAACCAGGCCTATCTTTATAACCTTTGGGCTTATCAACTTTGTCTTAATGTATAATAATTATCTCTGGCCGTTATTAATTATCAGGAGTAGAGAACTTTATCTGATAACCATTGGGCTTAGGCAGTTTTTTATTGAGCAGGGTGCTTATGGTGTTAATTGGCCGTTAATCATGGCTGCCAGTACTATTGTAGTTACTCCACTCTTAATTTTATTCTTTATTACTCAGAAATGGTTTGTTAAAGGTGTCGGCGGTTCTGGAATCAAAGGCTGATCTGAACTTACTCTTAGACTTTTAAAAGGAGGCTAAAATGTTTAAAAAATTATTAAAGACAGGCTTTATTGGTTTACTTGCAGTTGCTCTAGTCTTAAGTTTTTCAAGTAATTCTGTTCAGGCTGATACTGTTGAAATAGACTTTTATTATGGTCTTGGTGGTTATCTTGGTGAGGTAATGGAAGATATGATTTCTGAATTTAATGAAGCTAATCCTGATATCAAGGTTAGAGGAGTTACCTATGGTGATTTCGATGAGGCGCTCCAGGCTTTTCAGTCCGGGGTAGCTGCAGGTGACCCTCCAGCGGCAGTTATGTTAGAGCCTACACCTACTGTAGAATTTGCCAATAGGGGTATCCTGGCATCTGTAAGTGATTTGATGGCTGAAGATGATGAAACTGATCCAGATGATTATTATGAAGCTTTCTTTGATATGTCAATGATTGATGGCGAGCAGTATGCTATTCCGTTATTTGGTACGACTCAGGTTCTTTATTATCGCCATGATCTTTTTGAAGAAGAGGGCTTAGATCCTGAAATGCTGGAAACCTGGGAAGGCCTGGAAGAAGCGGCAGAGACACTGGCTGAACGTGATGATGTTGAATATGGCTGGATGCCGATGTGGGGCCGCTATAATATGATGGATGCTGTTTTTGCCCGGGGCGGCCAGGTGCTCAGTGATGACGGCACTGAAGTAATGATAGATAGCGAAGAATGGGTTGAGACCTGGGAGGCATTTAGAAAATGGATCCATGAAGATGAAATAATGGGTATTCATCATAGTGGTGTCGGCTGGGAATATTGGTATGACACTATTGATGATGTCTTAGAAGGTAATGCTGCCGGTTATACTGGCTCAAGTGGCGACCAGGGTGACCTTGACTTTGATATTGTTTCAGCAGCTGTTCAGCCTGGCTGGGAAGGACATGGAGATCCTGCTCCAGTAGGTGAAGCCAGATATGGCGTTATTCCTGAAAATATTAGTGAGGAAAAGAAAGAGGCTGCCTATCGCTGGCTAGCTTTCTTCTCTAGCCCAGAGAAGACTGCTGAATGGAATATGAAGACTGGGTACCTTGCAGTAAGATATTCATCTCAGGAGCTTCCTGAATTTGCAGAATTCTTAGAAGAAAACCCTGAAGCTCAGGCACCATTAGATCAGCTAGAAGTAGCTTCGCCATATGTTATTGACCCAACTGGTGGAGATATTGAGCAGGCCCTTGATGATGCTGCAGATGCAGTTCAGATAGAGAATGTTCCTGCCGAGGAAGCCCTTGAGGAGGCTAAGGAAAGAGCTCAAAGAGCACTTGATCAGGTTGATTAAGTTGATTAACTAGACTAAAATATTTTGTCTGGCTGGAGGAATTGAAATGAAAAGAATTGTGGCAGATTTTGACCTCTGTACTGGCTGTGAGACCTGTGCCCTGGTCTGTTCATTTACCAGACTGGGGGGATTTAACCCTGATAGGTCCTGTATTCAACTCAATCTTTTTGCAGATGGTGTCTTTAATTTTCCTGAGATCTGCCATCAATGCCAGAATGCTGTCTGCAGCCAGGTCTGTCCCACAGGGGCAATGCAGGTTGATAGAGAGGCTGGCATTGTCAGGGTTGATCAGGCCAGCTGTATTGCCTGTGGCCAGTGCGAGGAGGCCTGCCCGGTTGATATGGTTAAAGTCGATAAAGATCTTAACTATGCCCTTAAATGTGAGCTCTGCCAGGGCGAGGTCCCCTGTGTGGAAGCCTGCCCTGCCGACGCTCTGGGGGTGTATAACAAATGAAATATGGAAGTTATATGGGTCGTTTCTTAGAGGTTGATCTGACTTTTAATGCTACTAGAGAGATAGAGCTAGATGATGAGTTGATAGAGGAGTATATAGGCGGTAAAGGTTTTGGCGTGAAGCTTTATCAGGATTATATTGATGATTCAGTTGAACCTTTAAGTTCTGATAATGTCCTCTTTTTCTTAACAGGACCTCTTACCGGGACCTTTGCTCCAGCTATGCGCTCAGTTGTTGTGACCAGATCGC
Source organism: uncultured Halanaerobiaceae bacterium (assembly GCA_964558325.1). GTDB lineage: Bacteria > Bacillota > Halanaerobiia > Halanaerobiales > Halarsenatibacteraceae > Halonatronomonas. Next base: position 6,322 of record CAZLCX010000053.1, read on the forward strand.
CATTAACCGGCGGCTGGCTTGATTCCTATTTTGGCGGATATTTTGGCCAGGCTATTAAGTATGCCGGTTATGATGGCCTAATAATTAAAGGCAAGGCAGATCATTTATCTTATATTTTGATAGATAATGGTAAGATAGAGATTAAATCAGGTATAAAATTAAAGCATCAATCGACATCTGAGACTGCTGCCAGAATTAAAGAACTTCATGGCGATCAATACAGAGTTGCCTCAATTGGTCCAGCCGGGGAAGAACTGGTTAAATACAGCCTGATTTCCTGTGAGAATAATCGCCAGGCTGGTCGAGGTGGCGCAGGTGCTGTCATGGGCAGTAAGAATCTTAAAGCTATTGGAGTAAAGGGTGAATCTTTAATTAAGGTGTCCGATAAGGCAAAATTTGTTGATGCTGTCGATAAAGCCAATCAGGACCTGGCTCAATCTGCTGATGTCGATAATTTTCGTGAGAATGGGACACCTTCATCTATTCCCTTTGCCAATGAAATCGGGATGCTGCCTGCTGAGAATTACTTTAAGGGTCAGTTTGCCGGGGTAGAAGGTCTGGAGACTGAACCCCAGGAAGAATTATTCTGGAATAGAGATTTAGCCTGCAGTGGCTGTCCGATTGCCTGCGGCAAGATCGGGAAAATTCGCCGGGGCAAGTATAGTGGCCTGCTGACAGATACTGTTGAATATGAGACCCTGGGTCTATTAGGTTCTAACCTGGGGCTTGGTGATATCCGTGAAGTTACTAAATTGGCCAATCTCTGTGATCAGTTGGGACTTGATACGATTTCTGCTGGCGGTGCTGTTGGTTTTCTGATTGAAGCAATAGATCGAAATCTTTATTCTGACCCTGAGCTAAAAGACCTGGGTTTTGGCAAGGCTGAGGCAATCAGGGAAATGATTAAGCTAATAGCCTTTAGAAAAGGTCGGACAGCAGACTTACTGGCAGAAGGTGTTGAAGAATTTTCCAGTAAGATTGTTGGCGGAGATAAATTTGCCATTCATATAAAGGGACTTGAAACACCGGCCTGGCCGCCCCGGGGAGCTCCAGGCATGGGGCTGGCTTTAATGACTGCTGATAGAGGTGGCTGTCACCAGCGTTCTTTTCCTGTAATTCATGAAGTTGGCGGTCTTGAATGGCAGGGTAAGAAGCTTGAGCGGCTTTCGACTGAAGGGAAGGCCAGTCTGGTTGTTTATCAGCAGAACAAGCTGGCTGCCCTGGATACCCTGGTGAAATGTGATTTTGGTACCTATGGTATCAGTGAGGGGAGTTATCAGTTGATGCTGGAGGCTGCTACTGGACTTGAGTTAGATGGCGAAAATCCCTGGCAGGAACTTGGGGCCAGGATCTGGGATCAGGCCAGAAAGATTAATATAATGCATGGCTTTACAAAAAAAGATGATACACTGCCAGCCCGGTTTATGGAAGAGCCTTTACCTGATGGACCAGCCGAGGGACACATGATAACTGAGGAAGATAGGGAAGAGATGCTGGCTGAGTATTACAGGCTGAGGGGCTGGAGCTCAGATGGAGAAATAAATTAGCGTAATCAATAGAGTAATAATATAAACTAAACTTCCAGTTTGTTTTAGCTTAAATTTGCATTAACTCAGGCATAAAATTAAAATAGACATAAAGACAGCCCTGTCAGGGCTGTCTTTGCTTATAAATAAGGCTATTTATAATTTTATTATTTCAATTTTGAAACCTAGAAAGTAAAAACTTTATCTGCAGAAAGGACCCAGTCAGAATATTCAGCCATGCCGCTAACTTCAACACCCTCAATCATCTCTTCTTTTGAAACCCCACGGGTTTCAGCACAGCTTCCTCAGGTCTTAACAGCTCCATCTTTTCTTAAAACTGATTTAAACATTCTTTCAACATTATAATAGCCTTTCGGAGTCTGCTGGTTGACTTTAGCAGCTATTACGCCATCATCGAGCAAAAAGATATTGACCTGGACTTCTTCCTCTTTTTTCTGTAAGTTCATGGCAGTTCTTAAGGCATTGTAAGCCTTTTCTGAGCCGTATGGAGAATCATTAATAACTAATAAAATTTCCTGCATGAAGTATCATCCTTTCATTTTAGCAATTTAAAACTTTTAAATGATTAATTATAAATTATCACTAAATCTTTAAAATATCAAATGTGCTACTGATTATAAAAAATCACAATTGTTTAGTTAAAATACTTTGTGAAATTTGCTCAAAGATACCGTCAGGTAACCGTCGGGTAAGGAGGAGGTCCTTACTGATTTAACTTTAAAATTTCAGGAAAATTAAGTTAGAGATAGGTAAAATTTTAGTTTGTAAAAGTCTGAAAATTATATTATAATTAACTCAGATTTTTAAAATCTGAGTTAATTTCCAGGGGGGATTGATTGTGATTTATAATAGAGTTTCTAATTGGTTGAGTAGATTTTTTGTTCTCCATTTTATCATTGATATGATTTTTGCAATACCGTTATTTTTCTTTCCTGAGTCTTTTTTGAGCTTCTTTGGCTGGCAGGCAGTTGACCCTGTCATGACCCGGCTGGTAGCAGCGGCTTTATTTGGGATCGGGATTGAATCATTGCTTGGTCGAAATGGTTCCAGGGAATCATTTAAAGCCATGCTAAATTTAAAAATTATCTGGTCACTGGGAGCAATTGGAGGCCTTTTATTATCTATGGAACAGAGTCCTGCTGATTTTATTATTTGGGTTGTATTATTTACTTTTATTGCTTTTAATATTCTCTGGGTTTACTGGAGAATAAGGCTGAATTAAATAGGAGGTTTTAGAGATGAGTAATAAATTAGAAAAGTTTGTTAATGAATTTCCCTGGGTCGAAAATGAGACAGCTCCCTGGGCTGAGTTTAATAAAACTTTAAAAGAGAGTAAAGTGGCTGTAGTCAGTACAGGTGGGTTATATGTAAATTGTGATAAACCCTTTCAGATTGAGGATAGAGAGGATGTAGATGAATCATTCCGGGAGATTCCGCTTGGGATTGAGTCTGAGCAGATAGAGATAGCCCATGAGCATTATGAGAAGAGATATGTTAATAAAGATATTAATACTGTTTTTCCTGTTGAGAGGCTAAAAGAGCTGGTAGAAGAGGGGTTTATAGGTGAATTATCTAATTACAACTTTAGTATTTCAGGATATATACCTAAACCTGATCAGTTATTTGCAACTGGTAAAGAGATAGCAGAAAAGCTTTCTAAGTTGGAGATTGATGCTGTTTTAATAATCCCGGTCTGACCAATCTGTCAGCAGTCCGGAGGACTGTTAGCCAGAGAGATTGAAGAAAGCGGGATTTCTACCGTTACTTTTAATTTGATAAAAAAAGTAGCAGAACTTAATAAACTGCCCCGGGCCGCCCATTTGCCCTTTCCCTTTGGCAGCCCAGTTGGAGAACCTGGTGATAAAAAGCAGCAGTTAGAGGTTATTAAGGCGGCTTTAAAGCTTTTTGAGACAGTTGAAAAGCCAGAGACCATTGTTGATTTGCCCTTTAAATGGCGGTAAA
>CAZLCX010000053.1:9930-11122 GCA_964558325.1 uncultured Halanaerobiaceae bacterium
ATGAAAACATCAAGAAAAACTGATTATGGCATCCATGCATTGATGATACTTGCTAAAAAAGATGGAGAGGAGCTATCTGTTAATGACCTGGCTGAAATTGAAAATGTTTCAGCTTCTTATCTGGCTAAGGTTATGCAGGAGCTTTCAAATCATAATATTGTCAGCTCTTCAGAGGGGAAACAGGGTGGTTATACCCTTAATCTGCCCCCTGAAGAGATTACACTGGCTTATGTAACAGATATATTTGAAGCTGATGGTGGTATTTTTGATTGTGTTGATGATCTTCATGGCTGTAAAATTAGAGATAGATGTAAAATACATGCAGTTTTTAGAAAGGCCTATCAGAAAATGCTTTTGGAGCTTGAAAATACAACTATTGCAGATATTCTGGACCCAGAAATAAAAGACGATGGTAAATAAAATACGAAGCCAAAACAAATTAATTTTAAGTAAATATGAAGAATGAATAGAAAATAGGGGGAATAATTATGGCCTGGATTGATATGGTTGATGAAAACGAGGCAGAGGGTAAATTAAAAGATATATATGAGAGGATTACTGGACGGGGTAATTCGAAGGTGGCCCATGTATTAAAGGTCCACTCTTTAAATCCCCAGGTACTTGAGGATCATCTTAATTTATATAAGACAATAATGTTTGCTGGTTCAAATATTACCCGAAAACAGCGGGAGATGGTTGCGACTGTGGTCTCCGCGATTAATGACTGCCACTACTGAGTAACCCACCATGGAGCGGCGCTCCAAAAATTAATTAGAGATAAGAAAAAAGCCAGGGAAATTATGGATCAGGTTGTTGATGATTATAGAACTGCTGAGATTACCGATAAGGAGAAGGCTATGCTGGAATATGCGGAAAAGCTGACAAGAAGACCTGCTTCTATTGAAAAAATTGATATTGAAAGTTTAAGAGAATATGGACTCGGTGATAGGGATATTCTTGATTTAAATCAGGTTATTGCCTATTTTAATTATGTTAATAGGGTGGCAGATGGTCTGGGGATTGAGTTAGAATAAATTAAAGGGGATGGCTAAATGACTTTAACTAAAGAACAGCAGAAGCTATGTGATGAAAGTACTACTGATTTTTCAGATGCCAGGTCAGTTTTAAGACTGGTAGAGCCTGATTCTGGTATCATTAGATATAAAGGAGAAAATATAGACGGTTTTAATAA
>CAZLCX010000054.1:0-10856 GCA_964558325.1 uncultured Halanaerobiaceae bacterium
GTTTAAATTTCATATAAAGCCAGACAGGCCTCAGCCATTCCCAAACCAGCAGTGGCAGCCAGTCTGGCTTTTTGTTTATATATTGAATTAAATTATTGACTATCAAAAAATTATCCCAAAAACAAATAAATAAAGAGGATTACCATGAATTATGTCGAAGATATATATTGTTCTAGATTTATGATGTTGTGATTATTTCAGAACGCAGGTTTAATTACAGAAGAAATTTATAGTCATCATGAACGCCAGTGGTAATAATAATACTGGACAATTTCCTCAGATAGCAGCCAGTCTAACCAATTAAAAAACTAGAAACTGCTCCAGTTCTTTAATTTTGAGTAGACTTTAATAATTTTTTATCAAATAAAATTGAAATTATCCATTAATTACAAAGACTTGTTTTTGAATGAAGAATTTGGTACGATGATATCATACAATAAGAAATATTGGGCAAACCTGTTGTGAAGCAGGGACGCAAAGCCGTGGATCTTATTAGAGAAATAAGACTGCCTGGCTGCCGCCTGTTTTTTGAAGTGTTAGCAACCGGCTGGATAGGCCGGTTTTAAATTTTAGTTAATATCAAAAAAATCTGGACTAAAAGATCAAAATTTTAAACTAATAATTTTTAGTTTTAATATTAGGCAAGTTTATTTTAAGGGAAGTGGTTAAAATTGATAATATGCCTGAAAGATGCGGAAATAAAGAAAATAGTCTGTTAGAATATTGTCCTAAAGCTATAGATAGGTTATTAGTTGACCTTGTGGATATGGTTATCGTGGTTTTTGATAGGGATCTAAAGGTGCAGAAATATAATAGGGCTTTTGTAAATATGTTAATTTACTCAGAGGAAGAAATTAAAGGACTTAAATTTTCTGAGCTGCTGGAGGAAGATGTAAAATTAAAACTACCTCTGCAGGGAAGAACTAGAAAACAGGTTCTTAAATTTAAAAAGGAAGTAATAGCCCAGGAGAAATGGCTGGGATTTCCCTTTGACTGTTATCTAATAAACGAAGACGATATCTATTTTCTAGCAGGCAATCATCAACTTCCTGATAGAGAAAAATATTTTAAAGAGCTTACTAAACTAAATAATCAACTGACCAATAAGACCCGGGAGCTAACTCAGAAAAATATTGAGCTAAAAAAATCCAGAGAAATAATAGAAAAGCTTTTAAGAACTGATGAACTAACTGGAATTTCTAACCGCCGGGCCTTTAATGAGTTTTATGAAAAAATATATTCACTGACCAGAAGACATGATTCGGCCCTTTCGTTAGTAATCATAGATTTGAACAACTTTAAAGAAATAAATGATACCTTTGGGCACAAAGCCGGTGATGAAGTATTGAAAACAGTAGGAAAACTGCTTGCAGATAATATCCGGCAGGAAGATATGGCTGCCAGAATCGGCGGAGATGAATTTAGTGTATTGCTGCCAAAATCTTGTAGAGAAGAAGCAGTCGAATTTGTCGAAAGGATTAGACTTGAGTTTGAAGATTTAAATCTGGATGGTATTTCATATGAGATATCTGCTAGCTTCGGAGTGGCAGAATTAGATGATCAGGAATCTATGGATGAATTTTTAAAACGTGGAGATATAAATCTATATAAAGCCAAAAATATGGATAAGAATAAAATAGGTTTCAGCAGTGAAGACTGGAAGGATGAAAAATAATGAGTTTATTGCATAATGTTACCGATTATAAAATAGAAAAATTGGCTAAAAAAATTTTTGAAAAGCAGTTTGTCAGAGAAGAAAAACTGGAAGAGGAATATGATGATTACCGAAAGTCAAAGATGTTTAGGGATATTAAATATAATCTAAAAACTCTGGAGGTTGCTGTTCGGTATAATGCTGAAGATATTTTTAAGGATTATGCTGACTGGTTAATCAGGCTTCTTTATTCAAGAATGAAAGATATTTCTTCTGAGAGAGTTCGAGAACAGATGATTAATCATTATAAAATACTTGGTGAGGTTATCAGGGAAGAATTTGACCAGGATTATTATAATAAAGCAGAAATTCATCTTAATAATGCCATTAAAATTACTGAGAATGTTGAATTTGATAGGAAAACTTCTCAAGAGAGAACCTTTGATAATTCAGATGAGGCTCTGCTTAATAGGTTACAGTTTAAATATCTTAATTCACTTTTGCTGACAGATAAACATAAGGCTCAACTGGCAGTAGAAGAAGCCCTGGACAAAGATATTCCAGTAGAAAAAATCTATCAGAAAATTTTTCAGGAATCTATGATTAAAGTAGGAGAACTCTGGAATTCCAATCAGATAACAGTAGATGTCGAGCATTATATAACTAATATGACTCAAAATATAATGATGCAGCTCTGGCCCCATATTCTGGACACCGAAAAGAACGGATTAAGCCTGGTTGCCTGTACAATTGGCAGTGAACTACATGAAATGGGTATCCGAATGCTCTGTGATTTAATGGAGAATAAAGGCTGGGAAAGTATCTATCTAGGGGCTGCCGTTCCTGTTGAAAATATTTTGACAGCCCTTCAAAAACACAAACCTGACCTGGTAGTTCTTTCAGTGACCATGCCCTTTTATCTTGAACAGTGTGAAAAAGCAGTAAAAAAAATTAAAGCCAGCAGGGAATTTAAAGATGTCAAAGTAGCTGTTGGAGGCAGGGCTTTAAGTATGGCACCACATGTTTTTGAGAACTGGGGAGCAGATGTAACAGCAAAAAATGCCGATGAACTGGCAGAATGGGCAGAGGAGAATATATGAGAGTCAAAAAAATAGCTCAGGGGGCTCTTACTCTAGGTATAATATTTGTTTCCTTTATGCTCTTTCGGGGAACGACCAGCATTATTGGCAGTTTTATTGTGCCTCTGGCTCTTTATATATTTCTTAAAAGCTTTAACCTCAGAGAACAGCTAACCACAATCATGGCAGCCCTTTTGCTGGTAGCAGTTCTCTTTGGCACCCAGATATTTTTTATGATAACCTATGGATTACTGGCTTTTTTGCTTTCAGTTGTAGCAGAGAAAAGATTGCTCTTACGAATAGTCCTGTTAATTGCAGGAGCTACAGTTTCATTTATTATTGCAATTCAGCTTACAGACCTGGTTCTGGGAACAGCAATTCAGCAGGCTCTAACCTCCCTGGCCGGTGGAACTCAGGCTGGCTTTTATTTATTTGTCTTAGTAGAGGGAATTATTACAGGTACTGTGTTAGCCTTTACCAGCTCCTGGCTGGAGAAAAGACTGGGGCCTGATAATTTTAATTAAAAGCTTTAAGATATCAAAATGTAATTTAAGAGGAGTTCATATGATGGATTTATTTAATAAATACGATAAAGAAAATATTTATAACTTGATTTATAATAATATCAAACAGGGAGTAGCTTTGCATAAGATAATTTATGAAGGTAAAGTACCTATTGATTATCAGATAAAGGATGTTAATGAGGCATTTGTAAATTTGATTGGAATTCCAAAGGAAACAGCCGTTAAGGCAATGGCCACTGATCTATATAATCTACAGGAACCTCCATATCTAGAAAAATATGCACAAGTTGCTAAAACAGGGAAGACTGAAGAATTCGAAACATATTTTGAGCCGATGGATAGATACTTTAAGATAACTGTTACAAGTCCAAAAAAAGATTTTTTTATCACTCTTTTTCAGGATATTACAGAAGAGAAGATGTTAAACAAAGAATTAAGTTTAAAAGATTTTTCGATTAACCAGGCAGGCTTTGGGGTTTTCTGGATAAATCCTGATGGTACAATTAAGTATGTCAATAACGAAGCATGCAATTATTTAAATTATAAAAAAGAAAAACTTCAGCAGATGAATGTTTCAGAGATTGCCCCTATGTATCCAAAGTGGAAGAGGAAAGAAATATGGGGAATTATAAAAAAAGAGAAATCTAGAACCTGTGAAACATTCCATCAAACCAGGAATGGAAAGTTGATACCTGTTAAGGTTAATAGTCGTTATATAAATTACCAGGGGGAAGAATATGAATTTGCCTTTATTGTGGATATAAGTGAAAGAAAGCAGAGAGAAAGGAAATTACATTATAACTTTTACCATGATAATCTGACAGGGCTATTTAATTCTACTTTTATAGATAGAAAAGCAGATGAGATCGATAGAAATATTCCTGCAAATTATAATGTTATTATGGCTGATATTAATGGGCTAAGGATGATTAATGACAGTTATGGTCATAAAAAAGGTAATCAGGTAATTAAAAAGGTTGCCAGGTTATTAAAATCATCAATAGACGAAGATGATGTATTGGCCAGATATGGTGGCGATGAGTTTATTATCTATCAGCCTGATAGCGATGAATTTATAGCAGAGCAGACCATTAATAGGATCGATGAAAATTTAAAAAATCTTAATGAAAAAGAATGTATAATCACAATTGGTCTAGGGTATGCAGTTAAAAGTAATAACGAGACCTTTTATGAGGTATTAAATAGAGCTCAGCGGAGTTTATATAAGCATAAATTAATTGAGAGCAATAGCGATAAGAATAAAATTGTAAAAAACTCTCTTAATATATTAGGGACAAAAAGCCAGGAAACAAAGGAACATGCTCTGAGAATGACGGCTCTGGCCTATAAGATTGGTGAAAAGGTTGGCTTAAACAATGAAGAACTAAATAATCTTAGCCTGCTGGCTACCCTTCATGATATCGGTAAAACCTATATTCCAGAAGAAATCTTAAATAAGCCAGGTAATTTAACTGAAGAAGAATGGCAGTTAATTAAAGAACATCCTGAACGGGGGTCTAGAATAGCGGCTGCATCAGAAGAATTTCAGGATATAGCTGAAGAGATATTATACCATCATGAACGCTGGGATGGTAAAGGATATCCAGAAGGATTAAAGGGTCAGGAGATTCCATTGTTATCAAGAATTATATCAATAGTCGATTCCTTTGATGTCATGACCAATGAGAGGCCATACAGCAAACCAATGACAAAAGAAGATGCTATTCAGGAATTAAAAAACTGTGCAGGAACTCAGTTCGATCCTGATCTAGTTAAAATTTTTGTAAGTGTATTAGAAAATGAACCAGAAAAAAATAAATAAAATATGTCAGCCCGTCCAGTTCTGCCTTTAACAGAGATTCCAACCTCTGGGCCGGCTTCACATTTTAATTATGTCTTAGACTCACATAACAGCCAGGCCTCAGCCACTTCTCAACCAGCAGTGGCAGCCAGTCTGGCTTTTTTAATTTTATTTGTCATTATTCGCATTACCTTAATAGATCACCATCATGTAAATATCATTATTTAACCACCCGCAATCCCCAAACCTGGCCAGAGCCTGTTCAGTCTTTCTCTTCTCCTGCAGAAAATGAAGGCAAATTAACCATCAGCTTTCATCCTCAATACCAAACCTCATCTTAAAAACATCTATGACAACTTCAGGATATTCCTCTTCCAGGTTATTAAATAAATCGAATATGCTGATACTGAAAATATTCCTGCCAGTATAAAGGTAGAAGGCCAGCTGTACTATAGCCTGCTCCTGAGGTGAAAGCAGCTCTCTAAAAGCCTGGGGATTAGGCTGGAGATCATTAAAAAATAGAAACCTATCTGGATGAACCCTGAACTTTTTAAGTGAAGAGAGGAGATAAAATAGAGACATTCTATCCCTGGCCGAGGGAGTAGTTTCTGTTTCAGCCATAAGCCTATCAAAATACTCCTTATGGCTTTTGCAGATAAAATAATAATCATTTCCCTGAGCCCAATCCTCATCAGAAGATGTAACCTGATCTAAATGATCGATGGTGCCCACCATATTAACAGTCCTGGGTTTCATGTTAAAAACCTCCTGGAAACAATCTTATCGAACATCTGTTTAATTATTTTACCATAGAAATTAGAACTTAACAAGAGTAAATTTAGCTTGGAATATTTCTAGAAATTAAACTCAACAATTTTTTAATGAACTTTTTCACAAAAAGTTAGTTTTTTTATTGAAAATAATCTCATACTGCAATTAAATTAGAAGCGATAGAAATAAATATAAAATATCAGTGATAAGTTGGGGCTGAAGATGGCCGTAATAAACAAAGAAAAATTAGAAGAAATGGATGGGGGAGAACCAGCCTCTGAGAATGGTAACCTGCAAAAACTGGCTAACCAGGCATTTATCAGATAAATAGGGGGAAAGTTTAAGATAAAGATTTAATATTTTTTATCCAATCTAAGATTTAATCAATTAGTTTTTATAAGCTATATAAGATTACCAAATAGATTAGAAAATTAAAGCAGGTGAGGAAATTTGCTGGAGATATAAAATTCTATTACAAAGAAGGTAATTCAGGGTATATCGAGAACTTATACTTTAAGAAAAGCATAAATATTAAATTACTTATAATATTGTGAGGCAATCCTAAAAGGGAGGTTTTTTATGAGCAAAGAAAAGAGATGTCCGGTAACAGGAGCAACGAGTAAGAGTCCAGGTAATCAGGGGCCAGGGACTGAACAGTGGTGGCCAGGCAAGTTAAATCTTGATATTCTCCACCAGCATACCCAGAAATCTAATCCAATGGATCCTGATTTTGATTATGCAGAAGAATTCAAGAAGCTTGATTTAAAAGCCTTAAAAGAAGATCTTTTTGAATTAATGACAGATTCCAAAGACTGGTGGCCAGCAGACTGGGGTCATTATGGAGGATTATTTATCCGGATGGCCTGGCATAGTGCCGGGACTTATCGTCTATTTGATGGTCGTGGTGGCGGCGGGTCTGGCAATCAGCGCCTGGCTCCCCTTAATAGCTGGCCTGATAATGCCAATTTAGATAAAGCCAGAAGACTTCTCTGGCCAATCAAAAAGAAATATGGCAGGAAAATATCCTGGGCAGATTTGATAATCCTGGCCGGAGACTGTGCTTTCCAGTCAATGGGTTTTGAAACTATCGGTTTTGGTGGCGGCCGGGAAGATATCTGGGAACCAGAAAAAGATGCCTACTGGGGAAAAGAAGATGAGTGGCTTGGCAGAGAAAGATATGATCAGGATGAAGAATTAGAAAAGCCTCTCGCTGCCTCACAGATGGGACTTATCTATGTCAATCCAGAAGGTCCAGATGGAAATCCAGATCCAGAAGAATCAGCCAAACATGTTAGAGAAACCTTTGCCCGGATGGGAATGAACGATGAAGAGACAGTAGCATTAGTTGCCGGAGGCCATACATTTGGTAAATGCCATGGTGCAGGAGACCCATCATTAATGGGTCCAGAGCCAGAGGCTGCTCCTCTAGAACATCAGGGACTCGGCTGGATTAGTGATTATAAGACAGGTAAAGGCGGGGATACAATAACAAGTGGAATAGAAGGCGCCTGGAGTCCAGAGCCAATTAAATGGAACCACGCTTATTTCACAGTTCTACTTGATTATGAGTATGAACTAGTTAAGAGTCCAGCAGGAGCAAATCAATGGCTTGCCATGGATGTCAAAGACGAGCATCTGATTGAAGATGCCCATAATCCTGATAAAAAGTATAGACCGATGATGACCACAGCAGATTTATCCTTAAAGAATGATCCAGATTATCTGCGGATAGCCCGCAGGTTCCATGAAAATCCTGAAGAATTTGAAGAGGTATTTGCTAAAGCCTGGTTTAAATTGGTCCATCGTGATATGGGTCCTAAATCCAGATATCTAGGAGAGGAAGTCCCAGCAGAAGATTTTGTCTGGCAGGATCCCTTACCAGAATTAGATTATGAAATAGTTAATGAAGATGATATAAAAGAGCTCAAGCAGAAGATTTTAGCCACAGACTTATCCATCTCTGAGCTAGTTAAGACTGCCTGGGCCTCAGCTTCAACATTTAGAGGCTCTGATAAACGGGGCGGCGCCAATGGAGCCAGGATCAGACTTGCTCCCCAAAAGGATTGGGAAGTTAATCAGCCAGAAGAATTGGAGAAAGTCTTGCAGGTTCTAGAAGATATCCAGCAGGAGTTTAATGGAGCCCAGTCAGGAAACAAAAAGGTTTCCTTAGCAGATCTAATAGTTTTAGGAGGTAATGCAGCAATCGAGAAGGCCGCTCAAAGGGCAGGCTATGATCTAGAGGTTCCCTTTAAACCAGGCCGGGTCGATGCCTCTCAGGAGCAGACAGAAGAGGAATTTTATGAATTGATTGAACCAGAAGCAGATGGATTCCGCAACTTTACCAAAACTAAATATACTGTACCGGCAGAAGAGATGCTGGTTGATAAAGCCCAGCTGCTGACCCTTACAGCACCTGAGATGACTGTTTTAGTAGGGGGTATGAGAGTTTTAGATGCCAATTACGAAAACTCAGCACATGGTGTATTTACAGAGGAACCTGGCAAGCTGACCAATGATTTCTTTGTAAATCTAGTTGATATGTCATATGAATGGAAACCGTCTTCAGAAGATAAAGATATCTATGAAATTAGAGATCGCTCAACTGGAGAACTTAAATGGACAGGGACCAGAGTCGATCTAGTCTTTGGCTCAGATTCCAGACTCCGGGCCATCTCAGAGGCCTATGCCTGTGACGATGCCAGTGAAAAATTCGTAAAGGATTTCATCTCAGCCTGGAACAAGGTAATGAATGCCGATCGCTTTGATATAAAATAAAAAAATAAGTTGCTCTACAAAGCCCCTGACTAAATATCAGGGGTTGATTTATACTTATAATTTAACTATTAGCTATTAGCTCTCCCTCCCTTTTGATTGCTTCTTTTAAATACTCTTTGCAATCATCAATATCTACCAGGTCAATTTGAAAGTCTTTTAATTCTCTGGTGATAGTTCCAAAGGCTTTATAGAATTTTTCTGGTGGGATTCCACTGGCTGCCAGATCAATATCTGATCTTTCATGAAATCTTTCTTTTTGAGTTAGTGAGCCAAAAATCCAGACCTTATCAGCCTGAAATTGATCTTTTAAAATTTTAGCTGCTCTCTCTGCCGCATCTCTTGCTTTTTTGTGCCTGGAAAGCAAAGTTTTGTCGGTTTTAGTTGATTTATGAAAGAGTAGAGGATAGTCTTCTTTTTGACTTTCAGCCATAATATTTCACCTATTTCCTTAAAACCATATTTAGTTAAATAAGTCCTGTTATCCTTTAATTATATGGGAAATTACCATAAACTAATTATACTAAAATATAAGTGCTTAATCAAACTTTAAAGAGACCTCCAGTTTGATTTCCCAGTACTAATGATTCTTGAAATCAAATCATAATGATGATTTAATTATAAATGGTTTATTTAGTAATAGTGAAATTAATCAGGAAGATGATCCCAAATTTATGCCAACTAGAAATCCACAGGCAAATTATCCAGTAAAAAATGGGATAAGTGTTGATATGTTTAGTGAAGCTGAACTCAGACAAATTCATAATGCTACCCTGGAAACACTGGCTAAAATGGGGTTTAATATTATCAATCAAGAGGCCCTGGCTATTTTTGAAAATGCAGGAGCTAAAGTTGATCGGAGTAATGGGCGAGTTAAAATACCTGCACATATGATTGAAAAAGCCATTCAATCTGCTCCATCAGAATTGTTGCTGGCAGCTAGAAATCCTGAAAATGATGTAATATTAGGTGACAGCGGAGTTAACTTCACTACCTTTGGACCCTGTAATAAAATCATTAATTATCAAACAGGTGAATATAGAGATACTGTTAAACAGGATGTAGCTGATACAGCCAGACTGTTTGACTATCTGGACCAGGTTGATATTTATTCCTAAGCTGCAAGTGCCATAGATTCACCTGAGGAAAATACTGATCTCCATGAAGCTGAAGCATTTTTAAATAATACCAGCAAACACTGCATGCATTTAAATTTAACCAGCGGTGAGAATGCTAAAAGTATTTCAAAATGGGAGCAGCAGTTGCCGGGGGAATGGATAAACTCAGAGATAGACCTTTAATTTCTGCTCTGGTCTGTCCCCAGAGTCCCTATGAAATTCATGGAGAGTCAGCCCAGGTTATAATTGAATCTGCAAAAGCTGGGATTCCTATCAACGTATTATCAATGGCAATGGCTGGAGTCACATCACCGATTACTCTTGCCGGGACTCTAGTTGATCATCTGAAGTTCTAGCAGGTATTACCCTGGCCCAGCTTGTTAATAAAGGGGCTCCAGTGATATATGGTAGTTCCACAACTATATTTGATGTGGCAGAATCTACTGCTCCAGTGGGCTCACCAGAAATGGGGATCTGTAATGCCGGGATAGCAAGACTGGCGGAGTATTATAACCTGCCTGGCTATACAGCAGCAGGCCAGTCAGATTCTAAAAAGTCTGATGTCCAGGCAGGCCACGAGAAGAAAATGACCATGATGCTGCCGGCCATGGCAGGTTCTAACATGTTATATGGAATGGGAATGCTGGAACTTGGGATAGCTTTCAGCCATAGTCAACTTGTTCTCGATGCCGAAATGGCCAGGATGGTTAGGAGAGCTATCCAGGGAGTTGATGTTAATGATTATACGATGGCTGTTGAAGATATTAAAGAAGTAGGTCCAGGCGGAGACTTCTTAACCCAACAGCATACTATTGATAATATGCATAGTGAGCAGGCCCGGGCTGACATATTTGATCGGTAAATGAGGTCTAACTGGTAGGCCTCTGGTTTTAAAACAGCCATAGTAAATGCTGAGGAAAGAGTTAAAGAAATCATGGAAAGCCATGAGCCTGAACCTTTAGCTGAGGAGATTCAAGCTGAGCTTAAAGAGATCGTTGAAAGCGCTAACAAGTAAATGCTTTTGTTAATTAGATATAACATTTTAGAGCAATATAAAAAAACATCGAGTAAAAGCAATTTAAAAAAAGTATCGGTTAAGGAGAGTGCAGGGCCACTCTCTAAGCCGATTTATCTCGA
>CAZLCX010000055.1:0-7854 GCA_964558325.1 uncultured Halanaerobiaceae bacterium
GCAGAGAATTAGAAATTTTAATTAAAAATGCTGATAGTGCAATGTATAAAGCAAAAGCTAAAAATAAAGATCTGGAGACAGAAATGAAGGAAAATAATTAGGAGCGTAAAATATGATTTATGACTTTACTCGTTATGATTTTGGCCTACCTGTTGATATTTCTCTTAATTCATTACCTGAAAAAAAGACCTTTGTTCGAGATTTAAAAATAGTTTGGGTTATTAAAGGTGAGATCTCGCTTAAAAATAATTTGTTTTCTGATAATAAAAAAGATAGTTTAATCAATTTAAAAGAAAATGATATATATCTTATTAATCCTTATAGTGAATACAGATTAGTAAATTCGTATAAAAACCAATTAGCGGAAACAGGTCATCTAGTTTTTAGCTTAAAAAATAGCTTTTGCAGAGAGACTATTTCCGGGTTCAAAAGAAATTTATACAATATAAATAATAATTATGAAAGTAATATTAAACTTGTTGAACTAAGAAATAAATTATTTCAAATCCTGAAAATTTATATTAATAGCGATTTTGATTTATTTAGCAGGCTAAATCTAGAATTAGATGGACTGCTGAGAGAAATAGATAATAATTTCTGTGTTTCAAGTAATCGAGAAGATGATTTATTTTTGAAGTATAGTGATGACATTATTTTTAAAATATTACGGGAAATAGATGAGAATTATGATAAAAGTATATCATTAAAAAGTTTCGCAAATAAATATCATTATAATGCATCATATTTGTCAAGTAAATTCAAAAAAACAATTAGGACTAATTTTAAAGATTATCTAAATTTTGTTCGTTTAGAAAAAGCTCTTAAACTGCTTATCTTTACCAGGGAAAACATCAGTAATCTTTCGCTGATCACAGGTTTTGGCAATTTAAAAAGTTTTTACAGTACATTTAATAATCACTTTAAATACAGCCCCACTGAATATAGGAGTAAGTTTGCCAAAATTAAATCAAAAAAACTGACTAAAAAATTCACTCCAAAATTTTTTGGAAAATACGAAAATTATTTAGAAAAACTCTGTTCTAGCAAAATTGATAATAAAAATGCGGAAAAAAAAATAATAAGTCTAAGTAGTAAAAAAGATGGTGAAAAACTTAAGCAGGTGTGGAATAAATTAATAAATGTTGGTGTTGCAAACAGTATTTTAAATTCGAATTTGCGAGAACAACTAAAAGCAATGCAAAAAGATATAGGTTTTGAATATCTTCGTTTTGAAGGGATTTTTAATGATGAATTAGAAGTTTGTAAAGGTGGAAATTTAGATAATATTAATTATAACTGGAAATTTATTGATGAAATACTGGATTTTTTATTGGAATTAAATATTAAACCATTTATATCTTTAAGTTATATGCCAGAAATGCTTGCCAGCAAAGACAGGAAAATGTTTTATTATAATGCTAATTATTCTCCTCCCCAAAATATGGAAGTTTGGCTGGATTTAATTAATTCTTTTATGGTGCATATAATTAACCGTTATAGTCTGGAAAATGTCTCAAAATGGTATTTTCAGGTCTGGACAGAATTTTCTTTTGCAGGTATGCACTGGGCTGGAACAGATAAAGAATACTATGATTTTTATAAAAAAACAGCTCTCAAAATCAAAAATATTTCTGAAGAAATAAAAGTTGGCCCGGCATCAGAAAATTTTATGGCTTCTCCTATTAAATCAGAACCATTTTTAGAGTTTTGTAAGAGTGAGGATATTCCAGTAGACTTTTATAATATGAATCTTTATCATAATTCGGTCTCCCGCTCTTCCAAAATAAATAAGAAAAAAATTCATTCGGAAAAAAATCTAAACAAACTGGTGTTTGAGTTTAAAGATAAAGATTATAGTTTACAAAAGAGTGGAGAAGTTAAGAATTTATTAAGAAAATCTTATACAGAGGCAGAACTCATAGTTACAAGATGGAATATGAGTTGGCATGTTAAAGAATATATCCATGATACAGTTTTTATGGCTGACTATATTTGTGATAATGCCCTTAAACTTAGAAATATAATTGATGGGATTGGTTATTTAAGTTTATCTGATATATTAACAGAATGGCCAATATCTGAATCTCCTTTTTTTGGTGGTAGAGGAATAATTAATACTGAGGGGATAAAAAAAGCTTCCTATTTTAGTTTTGTTTTTCTCTCTCGTTTGGGTACAGAGATTATAGAACAGGATGATTACTATATTATAACAAGAGAAGGAAATCAAATAAAAATTCTATTTTATAATTATGCTTATTTAAATGAAGGTTATAAAAAGGGAGATCTGCGATTAATTGACGAAAAAAATAGATACTCAGTTTTTGAAGAAAAAAGTAAATTAAATATTAATCTGAATATTACTGACTTATCCGGGAAATATAAAGTTACTCATTATTTGTTAAATAGAAAAAATGGTTCTGCCTTTGATGAATGGGCAAAAATGGGTTTTCCCCATCAATTAAACAATGAGGAAGTCAGTTATCTTAAACATAAGTCTTATCCCCAGATGAAAGTAAATTATTTAGAAGTAGAAGATTCGCTTGAACTTTCATTTGATTTAGAGGTGCACGGATTAAGATATATTGCTTTAGAAAAGGTATATGAAGGTTAATTTATTTAAAATCAAATTTAAATATCACCAAGACCTAAGTTATTGCTATTTGTTTATGCGATAACTTAGGTTTTTTAATTTTTTGAAGATTTATTTATAACTATATGTATTGGATTAACAAAGAAATGTAAAAGACTAAAATTTCAAATTATTATAAAATATAAATTGTGATCACAAAATAAACAAGGAGGATAACTTATGGAAAAACAACTTACATTTAAACACAAATTTGGTTATATGCTGGGAGATTTAGCAAACAATTTAACATTTGGTATGTCAGCAGGATTTTTAATGGCCTTTTACACTGATTCTTTAGGAATTACAGCAGCGGCAGTTGGGACTCTTTTTTTAGTTGCAAGAATGTGGGATGCTATTAATGATCCACTCATGGGAGTACTGACAGATAAACTTTTTAAGATAAGACAAAAGAAGCATAAAGGAAAAAAAGTAGATAAATTTCGCCCTTTCCTTTTAAGAGGGGCTTTTCCAGTTGTAATTGCTGGAATCCTGATGTTCTATTCACCCGACGGCTTGAGTCAGGTTCAAAAACTGGTCTGGGCTTATGCAACTTACATTTTCTGGGGAATGTCCTATACTTTTGTCAATATTCCTTACGGTTCACTTCAGGCTGTAATGACTCAGGATCCTGCAGAACGTTCTTCTCTGTCGGTAGCAAGAGGACTAGGAGGTATGGTAGGAAACTTACTACCCAGGCTTGTAGTTCCTTTGATTTTAGCTCGTTATGCTCAAAACGAAGCAAGAGGGTTTTTAATCGCTGCTTCAATTCTTGGTGGTTTCGGATTTATATCTTATCTGGTCGCTTATTTCACTGTTGAAGAAAAAGTCACCGCACAGGTTACAAGTGCCAAAAAACCTTTAAAGATTCTGGATGGATTAAAGCTTTTATCAAAAAACCGGGCCTTTATTGCAGTTTCAGTTGGCTCGATTGCCATGCTGATAGGTATGATGACAAATCAGGCGATGAGTATCTATTATTTTAGAGAAAATCTTCAGTCACTAAGGCTTTTATCTTTAACAGGACTAACTTCAATTGTTCCAATGTTAATTGTTTCTATTTTTCTTTCAAAAGTTGTTGCTAAATTTGGTGTAAAAAAGACAGTTTATACCTGTGCTTTAGTTTCATCTATTTTTTATGGTACCATTTTAGTATTACCAGATAATCCTTACATTTATATTGGAATCCTTTTAATGGCAAGCTTATTTATGACAATTCCAAACATACTGGTTTGGGGTATGGTCTCTGATTCTATCGATTATAACCAGTATTTAAGTGGACAGAGACAGGAAGGTGCAATCTATGGTAGTTATAGTTTTGTAAGAAAAGCAGGTCAGGCGCTTGCTGGTTTTCTATCTGGACAGGGTTTAGCTATAGTAGCTTATAATCCTGATCTTGCTCAACAGACAGTTGAAACACTCTTTGGAATTAAGTTTCTTACTGTTGGTTTACCAGCTTTAGGGATGTTTGTTGCTTTTCTATCTTTTAAATTCATCTGGCATTTAACTCCAGAAAAAAAGGAAGAAATAACCAGGGTAATAAATAGTGATGAAAAAGAAGCAAAGGCAGTAAATAATTAAAATTATAAAACAGTATATGATACAGTTTAAATACTATTCAATAGAATAATGTTTTGAAGAAAGGAAGATAAATAAATGACGAATTCATTTTTGTATCCAATTGAGACAAAAACTAGGCGTGTAGTTGATATTTCAGGAATCTGGAATTTTAAAATAGACAGGAATAATGAAGGTAGAGATAATGGTTGGAAAAATGGTTTAAAAGATTCAACACTGATGGCTGTACCATCAAGTTATAATGATATTTTTACAGATAAGAGTATCCGCGAACATGTAGGTGATGTCTGGTATGAGACAGATTTTTATATTCCTTCTGATTGGAAAAATAAAAATATAGATATACGTTTTGGCAGTGCTACTCACCGAGCGGTAGTCTGGGTTAATGGTGAGAAAGTTGCAAGTCATGAGGGCGGTTATATGCCATTTAGCGGCAGACTTAATGATGTAGTCAATTTTGATGAGAAAAATAAAGTAGTAGTTGTTGTTAATAATGAATTAGATTATACAACAATCCCATGTGGGAAGATTCAGGAAATGTCTGATGGCAAGAGATTTATATTTCCCTTTTTTGACTTTTTTAATTATTCCGGACTGCATCGGAATGTTAAATTAGTAACTACTCCTAAAGAAAATATTCATGACATCACTATTGACACAGATATTGATGGTGATAAAGGAATAGTAAATTATGAAGTTATTACTACAGGTGAAAGTAAGGTGTTTATTGAGGTAGTTGATGAAAATGAGAATGTTGCAGCCACAGCTGAAAATAAAGAAGGTGAAATCACTATCAATGATGTTAAACTCTGGCAGCCGGGCAATGCCTACCTTTATAATTTTCATGCAAAAATTATGGAAGATGATGAGGTCATTGATGAATATGTTCTTCCAATTGGTATCAGAACTGTAGAAGTTAAAGGTAATAGATTTTTGATAAATGGAGAACCATTTTATTTTAAAGGTTTTGGAAAACATGAAGATTCTGTAACCATTGGTAGAGGTTATAATCCTGCAGTTAATTTAAGAGACTTTGAATTACTGGATTGGATTGGAGCGAATTCAATTAGAACCTCTCATTATCCATATTCAGAAGAATTTATGCGAATGGCAGATCGTAAAGGATTAGTAGTTATCGATGAAACACCAGCAGTAGGGCTTTTTGATATAATGAATAATGCTCTAGCAGCTGGAACAGGAGAAGGTGAAGAATCTAATTTCTTTGACAGAGATATAGTTCAGACCAAAACCCTGGCAAATCATAAAGATAGTATAAGGGAACTAATCTTAAGAGATAAAAATCATCCCTGTGTGGTAATGTGGTGTCTGGCAAATGAGCCGGATACAAGTCAGGAAAAATCAGAACCATATTTTGAGAAAATATTTGACTATGCCAGTAACTTAGATCCCCAGCAGAGACCAAATACATTTACCAATTTTATGATGGCTAGATTTCCAAATTGTAATGTTCATCAGTTTGCAGATGTAATATTATTGAATCGCTATTACGGCTGGTATGCAATGGGAGGACCGAATTTAGATTATGGAGTTGGAGCTTTTAAAAAAGAACTTGAAGGTTGGGAAACAACAGGTAAGCCTATTGTAATTGCTGAATATGGTGCTGATACTCTTAGTGGAATCCATAGTTTACCCAGTGTTCAGTGGTCAGAAGAGTATCAGGTAGAATATTTAAAGGGTCAGCATGAAGTTTTTGATTCCTGTGATAGTGTAGTTGGTGAACAGATGTGGAATTTTGCAGATTTTAATACAAGTGAAGGTATCCATCGTGTGGCTGGAAATAAAAAAGGAGCGTTTACCAGAGATAGACAGCCAAAGGCTGCAGCCCATTTATTAAAAGACCGCTGGGAGAATATTCCTGATGATTATAAAGGTTAATATGTAATTAAAATATAAACAGGCTAACATTTTAACTCTGGAGGGATTAAATTGCTTGGAAAAAATTATGTAAAAATAATAATTAGTATAATGTTTTTATCAGTACTGGTAGTAATTGCCCCGATAACTTTAGCAGCTGAAAACACAGTGGTATCAGATAATTTTAGTTCCAGCCAAATTTCAGATTCAGACGCAGTCAGTTGGACTCATACAGTTGGACAGGGAAGCAGTCGGATGCTGGTAGTTGGGGTTGGTATTAAGGCTGAAAGTACTGTGGAGATGAATATCAAATCAGTTAAATTTGGGGATAAAGATATGATATATCTAAATAATTCCTCAGTTAGTAGTGGAACTAAAGGTAAATTCAATAAGACTATGCTGTATTATTTACCTAATCCTGATTCGAAAAGTTCGAAAATTACTATTAAGACGCTGGATAAATGCTCAGAAATCTCGGCAGAAGCAGTTTCCCTTTTTAATGTGTATCAGGGAGTTCCAGAAGCAGCTGCTACAAATACAACTAATAATAATTATGCAGATGAGATCAGCACAAATATAAAAACATTAACAGAAAACGCGCATATAGTGAGCTCAGTTATCAATTCTGTAGATCCAGTTAGCCTTAGCACAACAGAAATTGAAAAATCAGGACAAAATTCAGTCAGCTGGTCAACATCCAAGGTAGGCAAAATAGCTATATCTTCCGCAGCTTTTGCTCCTGTCACTAATAAGCCTGAGGTATCTATTGCCTATGATTTTAATTCAACTCAGCAGTCTTTTGCAGTGACTAAATTGGAAAGAACATTACTGGAATCACAATACCTTCCTGTCAAGGTAGACGTATCAGAATCAACCGGACATGAGGATATTATAGTAAAAATTTCATCAGATGAATCAATTCAGTCGGAAGGATTTAAAATCTCCGAAAGAGATGGAAGACATATAATCAAAGCAGTTGATGAATCAGGTGCCATGTATGGATTACTTGAAATTTCGGATCAAATACTGCTCAATGGTCTAGATAAAGTGGAGGAGAAACAGGTAAATCCTAAGTTTGCCTTTCGTGCCATTAAGGTCAATACTCCCTGGTCATCCTACAGATATGATGAGTCGCTGGATCAGCATTTTGAAACTATGAGAGACACAGCTTACTGGGAAAGCTGGCTGGATATGATGGCGGATAACAGATATAACAAATTAACACTGTGGAATATGCATCCCTTTCCTTATTTGATCCGTTCCAAAAATTTTCCCAAAGCGACTCCGTTTACAGATACGGAACTTGCACAGTGGAGATTTTTATATAAAAACATATTTAGAATGGCCAAGGAACGTGGGATTGAAGTCTATCTTGTAAACTGGAATATTTTTGTATCTGAGGAATTCAAGAAAAATTATGATACGGATGCGCGGACTGATATGATGGGTTATAATGGAGAGGCATATACTACAACTCAGATTGAAAAATATACAAAGGAATCAGTTACTCAGGTCCTGAATGAATATCCTAATTTAACAGGTCTTGGTTTGACTCTTGGTGAAAATATGGGAGGAATGACACCTGAACAGCGTGAAAAGTGGGCATTAAATACAATAGTGGCTGGAATGAAGGAAGCATCAAGACCAGCAAAGTTAATTCACAGAATGCCACTCTCAGCCGGTGAAGAAAGTGACGCCATTGCCAATGATGTCTCAACTGAGCTTATAACAAGAGAAGCGCTGGAATCTATAACTGACATCAGTTTACCAATAGA
>CAZLCX010000055.1:7954-9122 GCA_964558325.1 uncultured Halanaerobiaceae bacterium
ATAGACAAACAGAATTCTTCCAGCAACTGGACCAATTATGGATTCCAGCGGCAGTGGATGTATTACATGACCTGGGGGAGACTGCTTTATAATCCAGAAACATCAGATAGCATATTTGAAGCAGCCTTTAATCAGCGTTACGGAAATAATGTTGGAACTAAACTGTTAAAGGCATATAAGCTTGCAGGTGATTTTCCACATTTATTTGGAGCCTATACTAAGACAACTTTTGATTTCACCTCTTATTCGGAAGGTTTTTTAACTCCAGTACCATTAGGTAGGGAAGTTTCTGACCAGAGAATGTCTCCTTTCTATTCGCTTGAGCAATTAATGAAATATCCTGTTACGGATCCTGATTATTTATCTATTAAAGATTATGCCAGTTATATGAGTGATGACAAGTCAGTTCCAGCTGAGAAAATCAATCCTCTACAATTAGCAGATACACTTGATCAAAACGCAGAGGAAGCATTGAAGGCCGTTAAAGGCCTAAGTAGTTCTAATCCGGAGTTCCAGCAGGAGTTAAAAGATATTCAGGCCTGGAGCTATTTGAGCCAGTATTTTGCAGATAAGTTAAGAGCAGGTGTAGAATTGGTAAAATATGATGCTGGTCATACTTCAAATAAGGACCAAGCTCTGATATATATTGAATCAGCTAAATCTCACTGGGAAAATATAATATCTGTTACTGAAAATAGATATAAAGCAATAAGATTGACCCATCTAAACTGGGGACCTATGCAATCAACAATACCAAGATATGCTTTATATAATAATTTCTCATGGAAAGAATTTTTAGCTGAAGTTGAGTGGGATATTGACTTTGTAGAAGAATATTAATATATATGTACCCGGTACAAAACGGCCGTTTTGTACCGGGTTAAAAAAATGAATCTATTCAATTATTCAAAACTTTCAATAGCTTTCCGGGCCCAGTTTGAGTCATTTAAGATAGCCCGACCTACTCCTATCAGGTCTGCTTTTTCTTCAGCAAGTAATTTTTCTGCAGCTTCAACCTCGGTTATTCCTCCTGTTAAAATGACCGGAATAGACACAGCATTCTTAATTGGCTCTGTGAGTTCAGAAAAATACCCCTGACCCTCAAGAACTTTTGTACTATAACCGCATAAACCGCCGGAAATATCAAGAATATCTACTCCAGCTTCTT
>CAZLCX010000055.1:9222-10849 GCA_964558325.1 uncultured Halanaerobiaceae bacterium
CCAGCTTCTTTTACCCGCCGGGCAGCATTTTTAAAGTCATCAATAACTTTTTGGATTTCTTTCTGGCTGAGTTTTTTAGGAACTGCTTCACCATTTGGATGAACTACTGCTGAGGGTGCAGCAATTTCCTTTCCGGTAATATCACTGCTGGCAGCACTA
Source organism: uncultured Halanaerobiaceae bacterium (assembly GCA_964558325.1). Classification (GTDB taxonomy): domain Bacteria; phylum Bacillota; class Halanaerobiia; order Halanaerobiales; family Halarsenatibacteraceae; genus Halonatronomonas. The sequence continues at coordinate 9,382 of CAZLCX010000055.1, forward strand.
CCGGCATGATTAATCTGCATTACTGCTTTTGAGTTATTTTGCTGGATAGTACTGGCAAGTTTTTTTAAACCTTCTAATTTGTCATCATCTGCTGCAGATAACTGGCCTTCACTTGCCTTTCCCTGTTGGGAAATAAAGCTGTGTTCTATAATGACCAGTGAGATATATCCCCCTTGAGTTTTTTCTTCATAATAATCTAATAATTCCTGTTTCACCTCTCCCTTTTCATCTGACTTTGCAGTCGCCATTGGAGGTAAAACCAGTCGGTTTTTTAATGATAATTTATCATTTTCTAAAGCCTGAGTTAAGTAGGACAGTTTGATCACTCCTAGTACAATATAGTTTTATTTTTCTCTAAAATTTTTTAGATGTTCTTATTTAAACCAATTTTATCAAGGTTAAATATTTTATTCAAGTATAGCTGCGGCAGTACAGCTTAACTAATCCAGTCATTTCTGCTATAATTGAAGTATATTCAAAATAGAAAATCTTAAAAAAACTATCAACAGGAGGAATGCTTTATGAAAACTGTAGTTATTGGAGGTAGTGGTCATATTGGTTCTTATTTAGTTCCTGATTTAGTTAAAGCTGGACATGAAGTTGTGAATATTTCTCGTGGACAGAGTCAACCTTATGTAGAAGATCAAGCCTGGAATAGAGTTGAGCAGGTAACTTTAGATAGGGATCAGGAAGCTGATTTTGACGCTAAAATTGCAGATATGGATGCTGATATTGTTGTTGATTTAATTAATTTTAAGCTCGAAGATACTAAAAAAATGGTAGATGCTTTAAAGGGAACAAAATTATCACATTACTTATTTTGCTCATCTATTTGGGCCCACGGTAGAACTGAGATTTTAGCGGCTGATCCAAATACAGTTAAAAAAGAAGCTCTGGATGATTATGGTTTAAATAAGTTTCAGAGTGAACAGTATTTAAAAGAAGAATATCGCCAGAATAATTTCCCGGCTACAATTATTATGCCCGGCCAGATTTCTGGGCCAGGCTGGTTGATTATCAGTCCTTTTGGAAATATAGACCCGGAAGTATTTGAAAAGATTGCTCGCGGTGAAAAGATATATTTACCCAATTTTGGTATGGAAACCCTGCATCATGTCCATGCTGCTGATGTTGCCCAGATGTTTTTTAAAGCAATTACTCACAGAAATCAGTCTTTGGGAGAAAGCTTCCATGCAGTTGCCGAAGATTCCTTTACTCTTTACGGTTATGCGAAAGCGATGTATGAGTTCTTTGATCAAAAAGCAGATATTGAATTTTTAGACTGGGACAAATGGTGTGATTATATAGATGATGAAGAACAGACAGAGCAGAGTTATTACCATCTGGCCCGAAGTGGGTTTTTCTCAATAGAAAATGCTAAAAAGTTAATTGATTATCAACCTCAGTATTCCACTCGCGAAACTGTGGAAATAAGTATTAAAAGTTATCTCGACCGGGGAGTTATTGA
>CAZLCX010000056.1:0-10804 GCA_964558325.1 uncultured Halanaerobiaceae bacterium
GAGCAGGAACTTTATTTAAAAGGTTCTCCTGAAGTTGTTTTAGATATGTGTACATCATATCTAAAAAATGGAGAAATACTGGAATTAACTGAATCTGAACGAGAAAAAATTAAAGAGAAGAACTTAGCTATGGGTAAAGAAGGTTTAAGAATCCTGGGTATTGCCTATCAACAGGGGCATGAGCTTGACTCTGAAGAAAAGATGAGAGCCACGATTGAAGATGGTCTGATTTTTGTAGCTCTGACTGGCATTATCGATCCACCCCGTGAATCAGTGAAAGAGGCCCTCCAGCAGACAAAAAAAGCAGGCATTAAGACTAAAATGATTACCGGTGACCAGAAAGAAACCGCCATGGCAATAGCCAGGGATACAGGTATATCAAATAGTAATCAGGCAATAACCGGCGAGAAAATTTCTGCGGCTTCAGGTGATGAATTATCCACTATAATCAATGATAATTCGGTTTTCTGTCGGGTTACCCCTAAAAACAAACTTCAGATTATAGATGCTCTAAATAAAAATAATGAAGTTACTGCTATGACTGGAGATGGTGTTAATGATGCTCCTGCTTTAAAGAAGGCAGATATTGGAGTTTCGATGGGACAGCGGGGGACTTCGGTAGCCAGAGAGGCTTCAGATATGGTTCTTCTAGATGATGATTTTGCAACAATTGTCAAGGCTGTTAAGGAAGGCCGGGTTATATTTGATAATATTCAAAAGTTTATCTATTTCCTTTTTTCTAATAATCTGAGCAAAATTATTTATATTTTTCTGGCGATTATTTTTCAAATGCCGATGCCCCTGGTAGCAATGCAGATTCTCTGGATAAATGTAGTAATTGATGTATTACCTGCTTTATCTCTGGCCTGGGAAGACGAAGAGCCAGATATAATGGAACGGAATCCCCAGGAACAGAATAAAAATATCATGGATAATAAATTTAAAAGAAAGGTCGGCCTCCACAGCCTCATCCTGGCCTTGGGACCCCTGGCAGTTTTTCTCTGGTCGCTGAGTAGTGGTCAGAGCCTGGAAATTAGCCGAACTCTGAGTTTTGGAACCCTGGCCCTTGTCCAGTTGTTCCATGTCTTTAATGCCAGGCGTAAATCTGGACTGGCCTTTGGCAAAACCTTATTTACCAATCTATATTTATGGATTGCTGTTGTGGTTGGTCTTATCTTACAGATAGCAGCTATATACACTCCGTTTTTACAGAGCATCTTAGCAACAGTTTCTATACCCTTGCATCTCTGGTGGCCTGCAATTGTTGGAATTTTAATTCCTATGGTTTTAATTCAAATTTTAAATTTCCAGGCAAGAGTTCATTAGAGGTTTAATAATAATTAGCTTGATAATTATTGAATAAAGGGGTATAGTTGAAGTATATATATTTGTTTAAATTAGATAATTATAAGTTGTTAAATTTGTATTTAGATGGAGGTCAAAGGTGATAATTTTAAATAATAGGCTATTAAAAATTGATGAGTATCTTCCTCAGGGGCTGCTGGTGGCTATTGGGGGAAGAGAGGATAAAGAAGATGATCTAGAAATTTTATCTACCCTGGTCTCCCTTGTTGAAGCTGAGGTATCAAAGATTGAGATCATAACAACAGCCACCAACTTTCCTGAAGAAACTGGCCAGGAGTATATAGCTGCTTTTTCCAGGGAGGGAGAAAGTTCTGTCGGTATTCTTAATGTTGACAGTAGAGAGTCAGCCGGTGATCCTAAATTCCTGGAGAGGATTAAGGTTGCCGATATAATCTTTTTTACCGGTGGCGACCAATTAAGGATTACCAGTATTCTGGCCGGGTCACCGATTATTGACGAGATCAAAAGGAGATATCTGGAGGAACGCTGTATTATAGCCGGTACCAGTGCTGGAGCTGCAGCAATGTCCAGAACTATGATCTATGGTGGAGATAGCAGTGAAGCACTTCAGAAAGGTGCTGTTAATCTTGGAGATGGAATAGGTTTAATAGATAATGTGGTAATAGACACCCATTTTGTTGAACGGGGAAGATTTAGCAGGTTGATGCAGGTTTTAAGTATTAATCCTGTTAATTTAGGGATAGGTTTAGGTGAAGATGCCGGAATTATAATTGAAAAAGGCCATATCATTAAGGCGATTGGAACTGGCCTGGTCGTGATTTTTGATGGCCAGAATCTAAAATATTCAAATGTGGCTGATATTAGATATGATGAAGCGATTGCAATGGAAAATTTAATTGTCCATACAATTGTTAATGGCCATGGTTATGATTTAAGAGCAAGAAAGTATCTGCGACCAGGAGATGTAAGCTGAACACCAGGGCTGGAAAGGAGAGATTTAAATGAGAATATTAGAGATAAGGGCCCTAAGAGGCCCTAATTTATACAGCCTCTGGCCGGTAATCTTCATGAAATTGGATATTGGCAGCCTGGAGGAACAGCCGACAGATCAGGTGCCTGGTTTTAGAACCAGACTGGAAGAAATGATGCCTTCTCTGTATGAGCATACCTGCTCTCCAGGACGATCAGGAGGGTTTTTTGAGAGAATAGAAAGAGGGACCTGGGCTGGTCATGTAGTTGAGCATCTTGCTATTGAATTACAGTCTCTGGCTGATAATGATATCTCCTTTGGGAAAACTTTTAGTACAGAAGAAGAGACTGTCTATAATGTAGTATATAGTTATATTGATGAAAATGTTGGCCTGAAGGCCGGCCAATTTGCTGTTGAGATAGTAGAAAAATTATTTCAAGGAGAAACTACTGAGATTGAACCTCTAATCTATCAACTAAAAAAGATCAGAGATGCCAGTCTGCTGGGCCCTTCCACAGAGGCTATTGTCAGGGAAGCAAAACAGCGAGGGATTCCCCATATTAGGTTGAATGAATTTAGCTATGTCCAGTTAGGTCATGGTCGCTATCAGCGGCGAATTCAGGCCACCTTAATTGACAGCACCTCGGCTTTAGGAGTTGAAATTGCCGATGATAAGGAATATACCAAAAGAATCCTGGCGGAGTCAGGTATTCCTGTCCCTGAGGGCATTTCAGTTAGCAACCCTGAAGAGGCCAGATCTGTTGCTGATGAATTAGGCTATCCAGTAGTTGTAAAGCCCCTGGTCGGAAATCACGGCCGGGGTATTAGTATTGATATTCAGAATGAAGAGGAACTGGAAACTGCCTATCAGATGGCTCAGAAAGTTTGTGCTGATGTTTTGATAGAAAAATTGCTGGTAGGATCAGATTTTCGTATTTTAGTTATTGATGGTAAATTTGTGGCAGCTGCCAGAAGAGAGCCGGCCTTTGTAATCGGTGATGGCATCTCTACAGTTCAGGAACTGATAGCCAAAGTTAATAACGATCCTAAGCGGGGAGTTGGTCATGAAAAAAATCTTACCAGAATAACTATAGATACAATGACAGAAAGGATTCTGGCAGGCAAAGATCTGTCCCTTGAATCTGTATTACCAGCAGGAGAGAAGCTATATGTTAAATCAACAGCCAACCTCAGTTCTGGAGGGACTGCTGTTAATGTTACTGAGAATGTTCATCCCCTGGTAAAATTGATAGCTGAGAGAATCGCCAGGATAATTGGCCTGGATGTTATCGGGATCGATATTGTCGCCCCGACATTACAGGAGCCGCTCCAGAAAAATATCGGTGGAGTAGTTGAAGTTAATGCCGCTCCAGGCTTTAGGATGCATCTTGATCCGACTGCTGGCCAGCCGATTAATGTTGGAGCTTCAGTAATTGATATGCTCTTTCCCTCTGGGGCTTATCAACCAGTACCGATTATTGCTGTTACCGGTACCAATGGCAAAACTACTACTGTCAGGCTGATTGCCCATATCTTGGGCTTAAGTGGAAATACCGTTGGCATGACATCTACTGATGCTGTTGTCATTGATAATATTCCAGTACTGGAGGGCGATTTTAGTGGCCCGGCTGGTGCCAGAGCTGTTTTAACAGATGCAACTATCGATCATGCCGTTCTGGAAGTTGCTAGAGGCGGGATCCTGCGCCGTGGCCTAGGTTATTCCCGGGCTGATATAGGAGTACTGCTGAATGTAAGTTCCGACCATCTAGGGGAAGGTGGAATAGATACCCTGGAAGATTTGGCCAGGCTTAAATCGACTGTGATTGAAGCAGTAAAACCTGATGGCCATGCAGTTATTAATGCCGATGACCCCCTGGTTCTCGCCTGTCAGGAAAAGACCAGGGCCAGACCAGTCTTATTTTCAATTAACCCTGACAATCCTGCCCTCCAGGATAACCTGGATAAAGGTAACATGAATATTCTCTATCAGGATGGTAATATAGTTATTGAAAAGGAGGGCTGGAGATCAGTAGTTGCTAAAGCTAATGAGATTCCAATAACCTTTGGTGGTAAGGCTATCTTTAATATTAAAAATGTTCTGGCTGCTGTGGCAGCAGTTTCAGCTTTAGGCTTAAATGCCAGACAGATCAGAGCCGGCCTGGTCAGTTTCAGTGCCTCACTGGGCCAATCTCCAGGCAGGATGAATATCATCGAAATCGAAGACTACAAGGTTGTTATAGATTATGGCCATAATATTGGAGCCATAAGAGCTACCGGTGACTTCATAAAAAGCCTTTCTTCCGGCCGAATAATTAGAATGGCCTCAGGCACAGGCAACCGGAGAGATGAAGATATTATTGAATATGGCCAGACCTTAGCCCAGTATTACGACCATATTATTATCTCAGATCCTGACCCTAGAAATAGAAAAGTTGGCGAAACAGCAGAGCTGGTCCGTCAGGGTCTATTAGCTGGGGGCTTTAAGGATGATATGATAGATATTATCCTGGATGAGCGTGAAGCAACCAAGACTGCCCTGGATATGGCCAGAGAAGATGATTTGATAGTACTGCAGGCAGATAATATAGACCAGGTTATCAGTGATGTGCTTGCTGCTAAGAATGAATCAGATGGGATATTATAAAATTTAGGGAGGTAGTATATGGATAATAGATTAAAAATGAAGGAAGTTAAGACAGATATTGAACTGCAAGAGTTCTGGAAGTTATTTAAAGATTATATAACTGAGTTGTCTGAAAATTCAACTTATGGCGAAGAACTTGATAAAAATCATTTCTTTTCTAGTGAATATAAAAATATGATAGAAAAATTAAATACCAGGGAGAAAAATCCACTAAAACTCCTGTTTTTCAAGTTACAGGAAGAGGTAATTGGTTTTATGATGTACTGCACTTATTTTGATGAAGATGGCAAATCTTTATTGGCAGAATTTTATATCTGTCCTGAGATGCGAAATTCAGGTTATGGCAGGAGAGCATATCGAATGGCCGAGGCTCAGATTATTAGAGAAGGAGCCAGCTATATTGAGCTGACTCCGACAAATTCTATTAATGAACGTTTCTGGGAAAGAGAAGGATTTGCCAGGACCAATGATCTTGATGAAGATGGCAAGAATTTTTACCGGAAGTTATTTAGTTAGTTGTATTTTGATAATATTATAATGAATCAATAAATTGCCTGGCAGTCCTGCCAGACTGACCATTGTGCCACATCTGCCATTTTAGTGCCTTCTCTTCTAAGACGGCTTCATCGATATTAAGGTTCTTCTGGTCGGCCAGTCCTTTAACAATCTCAAGGTATTCCTCCTGGTCAGGGGAGTTAAAAAGAATAGTCAGGCCGAACCGCTCAGAAAGTGATAACCTTTCGTTAATCATATCATTCTGGTGGATTTCCTCCCTGCTTTCCCATTTCTCCTGGACAAGATGGCGGCGATTGCTGGTTGCATAAAAGAGAACATTTTTAGGTCGGGCCTCAATTCCGCCTTCCATGATTGCCTTTAGATGTTTATATTCAGTTTCAAATTCTTCGAAGGAGAGGTCGTCCATAAAGATAATAAAATAGATGCCCCGCTGGCTTAAGTAATCCAGCATGTCAGGGAGTTCTTTAATCTGATCACTATTGATCTCCAGCAAGCGCAATCCCTGCTCAGTAAACTTATTGAGAGCAGCCTTAACAGACGATGATTTTCCAGTTCCACTCTCACCATAAAGCAGGACATTGTAGGCTGTCTGGCCATTTATAAAGCTTTCTGTATTATTGATTAGTTTCTTCTGCTGGCTCTCATAGCCGATTAAGTCTCTAAAACTTATTGAGTCAGGATTATTAACCGGGACTAAACAATTATATTTATCCCAGCTAAAAGCCCTGTATTGATTGAGCAGGCCTGCACCCTGGTTATAAAAATATTTATTTAATTGATCAATAATCTCTTCAGGACTGCCATTTAAGAGTTTCTGAGCCTTTCTAGATGTATTGTCATTAGCATTTCCTATAGGCTTATAATCTGAGCCGATAGAATAAAGATTACCGGGATAATCTTTAAAGATATCATTAATCGAAAGGGAGAGCAGCCTCTTTAATATTTTCAGATCATGGACTGCTGCCTGATAAAGGCTCTTATCTTTAGAGACCATATATTTTTCGCAACTTAAAGTGAAGATATTTTCATCAGCTAAGATTAGATCTTTTAAATAATTCTGCCAGATGTCACCGCCAAGACAGTTATTTTCTGAATGCCTGATCAGTATTTGATTAATCTGACCGGCATTCTGGTTATCCTGTGATTTCAAACCCTGGATTATTTCATCATTATTTATTGAATGAAAAACAGTTAACTGCCCCAGTTCATTAAATTTATTAATATTATTCTGTTTCGACATACTGCCACATCCTTTTGCTATTTAATTAGTTAAAGAATATTTTATCTGATATTATCCATAAATGCAAATAGCCCCTAGGAAGGTTTTTGAAGGAACTTTCTACTTTATAGAGAATAATATAATAACTGGTAAAAAAGTACTGTCTATAAATTAGGAGGTGCCTGTCATTTCTAAAGTCCGCTTAATACCATTCCTGGTTTATTTTATTGCTGCTATAATCTATTTTTCTCTAGGAATTTATGTAATCAACAAAGATAATAAATCTTCTAAAAACAGATTATTTTTTACCATCTCAATGTTTTTAAGTTTCTGGGCTTTATCCTTTGGCTTTTCACTGGCTGCAGATAGTTCAGGCACTGCATTACTCTGGAGACGAATAGGAGCAGCAGGATATTTAAGTTTTTATAGCCTTTTTTTACATTTTATTTTAGTTTTAATAGAAAAAAATAGTATCCTAAAAAGAAAATGGCTTCTGGCCTTAATCTATATTCCTACGATTATTTTAATCTATAACTTTAGTATAAGTTCTTATATGGATAATTACTATCAGATGGTTCAGTTAAATCTCGGCTGGGTTGTTTCCGCTGAACATACAGAATGGAGCCTGGCTTTTTATGGTTATTATATTTCATATATTTTTATTTCCATATTGCTGCTCTGGAGATGGGGCAGCAATTCCAGAGCCACCAGGAAGAAGAAACAGGCCAGACTAATCTTAAGAACTCTGATACTTGTCTTTCTAATTGGAACTGTTGTTGATATAATACCACCACACTTAGGGTTAGATGAATATCCAGATCTCTCGATTATATTTATTCTTATCCCGGCTCTAGGGATTTTATATTCGATAGAAAAATATAAATTAATGGCTCTCTCCCCTGATAGGATTGCCGGTGATATTTTAGAAACGATGAATGAGGGTTTAATTGTGACTGATAATATTGGTATAATAAAAATGGTAAATCAGAGCACCTTAAATCAATTAAATTATAAAAATCGAGAACTACTAAATGAATCAATAGATAAGATAATAAAAGATGATAGTTTGATTTATTCATTTTTCTCTGGAACGAATCCCAGAGATATGATTAAACATCAGGATAAAGTTCTGGAAACAAATGAAGGTAAAGAGCTGCCAGTGCTGTTTTCAATCGCAACACTTAAGGATGACTGGGGAGATAATTTAGGTCTTATCTGTACATTTTCGAATATTAAAGAGAGAGTTGAGGCCGAAGAGAAACTTAAAGAACTTAATGAAGAGCTCGAGGCTGAGGTTGCCAGGAGAACAGAGGAACTTCAATACCTGGCCAATCACGATAGTCTGACCAGACTGCCTAATAGAAGGTTATTTATTGACAGATTAAATAAGGCAATTACCCAGGCTGAGACCAGTAATAAATCTATCATGGTGGCGATGTTAGATCTTGATGGCTTCAAAAAGGTTAACGATACCCTTGGTCATGAAAAAGGGGATGACCTTTTAAAGATGGCCGCAGAAAGATTGAGAGAGAATTTAAGGGATAATGATATTGTAGCCAGATACGGTGGCGATGAATTTATTATTAAATGCAAAGACATTAATAATAAGAAATCAGCCAGGGTTGTTTCTGATAAGATTTTCAATTCTTTTCAAAAGCCATTTACAGTTGGAGGTAAAACCTTTGAGATTACTGCCAGCATGGGAGTTGCTTTTTATCCTGAAGATGGTCAGGATGTTGAAACCTTAACTGAAAATGCCGACCAGGCAATGTATGTTTCTAAAGAAACTGGCAAAAACAAATATACATTTTATTCCGAGATTAATTAGCTGAATAGGTAAGTCAGCAGTAAGTGAATATTTTTAAGTTGTTTTGTGTTATAATATTTATAAAAGTAATTATAGGTATTAATCAAGAATTTTCAAGGAGGACTTAATTTTGCAGACAGTAGTTGACTTAATTATTACATCAGGAGAGACTGGAGTTGATCTGGCCCTATATTTATTGCTGCCAGTCTTAGTTGTATTGATGGCTTTAATGAGAGTTTTAGAAGATAAAGGGATCCTGGCTTTTATTGCAGCGAAACTTTCTCCGGTTCTGGTTATCTTTGGATTGCCAGGCTTAGGGGTATTTGCCATGATCCAGATCCTATTTGTAAACTTTGCAGCCCCAATTTCCACCTTTAAGATCATGGAACAGGATGGCAAGATTTCGAATAGAAAGGTGGCTGCCACCTTAGGCGCTGTCCTGGTTATGTCCCAGGCCAATGCCGCTTTTCCCCTGGCAGTAGTCGGTCTTAATATTCAAGTAGCTATTTTGACATCAGTCTTAGGTGGCTTACTTGCCGGCTTTCTGGCCTATAAAATCCATGGCGAGGATGATGAAGAAAGTTTTAAACAGGTAGCTAAGAACATAGAAGTTGAAGAAGATAAGGAAGATTTAAAATTAATTCCCCTCCTATTTAAAGGAGGAGCTGAAGGTTTAGAGATTGTCAAGAAATCGATTCCTCCCTTAATCTTAGCAATATTTCTGGTGAATGTCTTAAGAGAAGTGGGAGCAATAGCTGTCCTGGAAACTATAATGGCTCCAGCCCTGACAAGGATAGGAATCCCTGGTGCCGCTGTCCTGCCGATAGCAACCAAGTATTTAGCCGGGGGAACAGCCATGTTAGGCATCTTACTTGACCTAATGCGGGAAGAGGTAATGACAGTTGCTGAACTTAACAGAGTGGCAGGCTTTACCTTAAACCCCTTTGATCCAGTAGGCCTGGCCTTATTAATTTCAGCTGGACCCAGAGTCAAACAGGTTGCCAGGCCGGCGATGGCAGCAGCTGTTATCGGGGTCATCTTTAGAGGAATTCTCCATCTGATTATCTTTTAACTAAAAAATCCAGCCAGTCACCTGGTCCTTACCCGACGGTTACCACCTTCGTTAAGTTTCTGTTAATTAGACCAGAGATTGCCAGCTGTAAATTAACTAAATTAATTATATGCCAGCATCAGGAATAAATAAAGTCCTGGTCTTTGCAAAAATAAATTTAAAGTTCATTTTATTAGCTTAAAGTTATAAAATGGTAGCTTTAAGTCAAAAAATTTAATTACAAAAATCAAAAAATAAGGAGTGATAAAAAATGAAAATTGTAATGATAGAACCGATCAACATTTCTGATGAAAAAAGGGCAGAATATAAAGAAAAACTGGCGGCCCGGGGTCATGAATTAGTAACATATGCTAAAAGGGCAGAAAATGATGCTGAAATGATTGAGAGGGCTAAAGATGCTGAGATAATGATTATAGCCAATCAACCACTTTCAGCTAATGTCATTAACTCATGTCCAAAATTAGAGATGATCTCTCTTGCCTTTACCGGTTTCGACCATATCGATCTGGAAGCCTGCAGGAAGAATGATATCCTGGTTTCCAACTCTTCAGGCTATGCCAATCAGGCAGTTGCCGAGCTGGTCTTTGGTCTGTCCATTGAACTAATGCGGAATATCAAGGACTGCGACCAGGCGACCAGGGAATCTAAGACAAGAGCCGGTTTAATCGGCAATGAGCTGGCTGGCAAAAACTTTGGAATCATCGGTTTTGGCTCAATCGGCCAGAAAACAGCCAGAATTGCCAAAGCCTTCGGCTGCAAGCTCCTGGTAGATAATCATAAAGAACATGCTATTGGCGCTGAATTAGGCGTAGAATATTTGGATATCGATGAGGTCATGGCCAAAAGTGATATTATCAGCCTCCATGTACCTCTAAAGGAAGCAACAAAGGGCTTAATTGATGCTCAAAAGATTGGCCTGATGAAAGAAGATGCCATCCTGATCAATACAGCCCGGGGTCCAGTAGTCGATAGTGAAGCCTTAGCCCAGGCCTTAAACAATGAAGAGATAGCCGGAGCCGGGATCGATGTCTTTGAGATGGAACCCCCGATTCCTAAAGATCATCCCCTCTTAAATGCAAAAAATACCATCCTGGCACCCCATGTTGCTTTTGCAACAGAGGAAGCCTTCCTGAAGCGGGCCGAGATTGTTTTTGCCAATATTGAAAACTGGCTGGATGGCCAGCCCCAGAACGTTGTCAGCTAAATTATATCTGCCCAATTCATTAAAATAAATTTAAAAATAATCTTAA
>CAZLCX010000057.1:0-10786 GCA_964558325.1 uncultured Halanaerobiaceae bacterium
AATCTAAAGATTTCTACTTCCTGGCCTGATTCTACCGGCGGTGAACCAGCTGGAACATCTATGAAACAGTTACAGTCTAGGGTTGTCTTAAGGACCCCTGGCCGCTGATTGCCCTTGCTAAGTTTAACAATATTACCCTGCTCAGTTCTAACAACCCAGGCCCTGAGCATCCTTCTGGTGCTGCTTGACTTATTAAACTGATCAATAAAAATGGCCTTCTCTCTTTTGAGATTTTCTTTTTTAAGCCCATTTACCTTTATCAGAGTCGGCCTGACTAATAAATCAAAGGTAGTAATGCAGGCTGCTGGATTGCCTGAAAGTCCAAAAATAATCGTGTCATCAAGCCGACCGCAGACTACTGGAGTTCCTGGTTTGATGGCAAGTTTCCAGAAAAATATTTCTGCTCCCAGCTCTTCTAAGACTTCTAAAATTAAATCCTTTTCACCGACTGAGACTCCTCCAGTCGTCACCAGAAAATCAGATTCTGGGATTAAGTCAGCCAGTTTTTCTCTTAAAATATCTTTCTCATCAACTGCCACCTGACTCTTAATAACCTTTGCCCCACATTCCTTTAATCTGGTTGAAATCATATAATTATTGCTGTTATAGATCTTACCTGGCTTTAACTTTTCGCCAACTTCCTGCAGCTCACTGCCAGTCGTTAAGACCGAAACCTCTGGCTCTGGCAGGACTCTTACTTCTTTTAGCCCCATACTGGCAAGAACTCCAAGCTGAGGCGATCTCAGTACAGTACCCTGTTCACAGAGCAGTTCCCCCTCTTTAATATCTTCTCCGGCTGGGGCATAATTCTGGCCAGGCTTTAAGTTTGCCTTAATCTGGACCTGGACATCATCCCAGTCAGTTCTCTCCTGACGAATTACTGAATCTGCTCCTTCTGGAATCGGTGCCCCGGTCATTATCCTGGCTGCCTCGCCAGGACCAATCTTTCTTTTCGGGCTATCGCCAGCATATAACTTGCTGACAATTTTAAGGCTTACTGGGGAGTGTTCACTGGCACCGGTGGTATCCTCTGCCCTAACTGCAAACCCATCCAGGGGCGAGCGATCAAAGGGGGGCTGATTAATCGGTGCCCTAACAGCTTCAGCCAGTACCCTGCCAGAGCTATTAACCAATTCTATAGTTTCAGCTGGAAAACTCTTTAATTTGTCAGCTACCAGTTCACAGGCAGCCTCTAGTTCTATCCGTTGTTTCATATTACCCTACCTTCCATTAAAAACATTATAATCTTATTATATATATTCTTCAATAAATTAATTTTTCCTGCTCCTAAAATAAAAAAGAACTTTTTTAAGATAACAAAAAGAAAAAACCTGCAGTTTAATTAGCTGCAGGTAAGTAAAAATGTTATTTATTTAAGTTCAATTCTCCAGCTTTGACTTTTTCTATAAGATCCTGAACCTTATCTTGAATAATATCCCTGGTCTCTCTAAAGACCTCGATTGGATGACCGGCTGGGTCATCTAATCCCCAATCCTCTCTAAACTTACAGGGAATGTAAGGACATTCAACATTACAACCCATTGTGATCAGGATATCCAGTTCAGCTGGAATTTCTTTGAGCAATTTAGGATACTGCTCACTTATATCAATATCCTCTTCTGCCATCGCCTTAACAGCATTAGGTTTAACTTCAGGTGCCGGATCTGTTCCTGCACTGTAAACATCAAATATATCACTGCCATATTCTCTGGCAAATCCCTCTGCCATCTGGCTCCGACAGGAATTACCGACACAGATAAAACCAACTTTAAATTTTTCCATAATTGCCTCCTTTAATTTATCCCTTAAACCAACCTTTAGTTCTATTAGCTATACCTACTAGCATCAACATTACTGGTACCTCAACTAATATTCCAACTACTGTAGCTAAAGCTGCACCTGAAGTTATTCCAAATACAGAAATTGCAGTTGCAACAGCTAATTCAAAAAAATTACTGGCGCCTATCATTGAACCACAAGCGACACCACTACATAAAGAACAACTGATAAAATTATTGTATCATATGGAACTTCAAAATCAGTAACTCCCAATAATAACATTACTATTGGAGCATAGGCAACGACTGGAATTAAAACCGGTGCATATTCCAATCTATTTAAAGCAGCCGGGATGCCTGGAAAATACCTTCCAATTAATATACCTGCTATTATACAGAATATTACCCAGACTGTTAAGTGTTTTTCAAAAAATTCTAAACGGAAGACTGTTCTTTTATATCGTATTTTCTTGCTGCTTCTTTCCCCATATATATTACCTCCAGATTATTATAAGGCTGATTTGTTAACTCTAAATATAACTATAACCGAATACACCAATTCCGTCAAGAATATTTGCTATTTAAAAGTGATTATTTATTAAATTAGTGTTATAATTATAATCAGAATAATAAATTTTATCTTTAGGAGGAGGTAATATGACTTCAATTAATTCATGTCAGAGTTGTGGAATGCCAATAGCTGGAGCAGATAATCTCTGTGGCACAAATAAAGATGGAACTATCAACAAAAATTACTGTAATTATTGCTATCAGAATGGAGAATTTACTTCTGACCTGAGCATGGAGGAAATGATTGAGATCTGTATCCCCAATGTAGTCTCAGCCAATCAGGAAATGGATAAAAAGACAGCAAGAAAGATGCTGGAAGAATATTTGCCAACCCTGGAAAGATGGCAATAATTAAAATCTACAATTTATAAATTCCGATAAACTTCTCGGCTATCTCAGGACAAAACTGGCTGCCAGAGAGGTATGTTTTCACCTGCAATCTCCCTGGTAAAACCATTGCCCTCCCAGCGCTCATGATTGGCTTATAAATCAGATGCACTCTGGAAAAATACTCAATAGAAGAACAGAAATCCTCTAGGATTGCATAATTTATCATAGCAGCTCGTCTCTTTCTTAACCTGCTTACCTACCAAAAACTTTTCAGTGACTTTTCTAATGACAGTATTAGGATTAAGCTTATCCATAAAATCATCGGAGGTCTTCTTCTGAAATCTCCAGCTCCGGTTTAAATTCTCTATAAATGCGGTCTAAATACCATTTAATCTATATAAATATACTTCAAATATTAGTTAAATTTAGATATTAATATTATAATTAACTGTACTTAATTATATCAATATAATAAGCCAAAAGTAAATAGTCACTCAGTGGAAAGAAGAAAATTGGCTTTAGTTTAAATTAATCTAATAAATATTTTTGTAATTATTTGCAGGAATAATTTGATTTACTCTTGAATATATTATTAACATGCGGTTTAATTAGGGGATGTTAAACTTGAATGTATTACTTCTAGTTGGAATTGTATTGCTGGCAGGTTTCGGCGGCGGCAGATTATCTGACAGGATTGGACTGCCTTCAGTTACAGGCTATCTCTTTACTGGATTAATTATTGGGCCAACTATGCTAGGTATTATTTCACCTTCAGGGCTAAATAATCTGCAACCAATCAATAATTTTGCCCTTGGTTTAATTGGGTTATCAATTGGTGGAGAATTAAAATGGAGATTTATTAAAACAAAATGGCAGGATTTCAGTCTGCTTTTCCTGGGAGAGTTGATAATAACTTTTTCCCTGGTTTTTATATCCGTTTATTTATACACCGATAATTTGGCCATGGCTGCAGTCCTGGCTTCACTGGCCCTGGCGACTGCACCTGGAGCAATCATCAATATAATCAATGAAAACAATGTAAAGGGCAGCTTTCCAAAAATTTTAATGTCATTAGTGGCAATAGATAATCTCTTCTGTATTATAATATTCAGTATAACTGTAACATTTTTAAATATCTATTATTTTGGAAATACTTTAAATAGAAATATTTTTACCCAATTATCATATGAGATCGGACTAAGCCTATTAATAGGGGTCATTTTAGGAGTTATCGGCTTAATAATTTTAAACAATATCCAGAATAAAAATCAGCAAAAGATTTTATTTACTGGTCTAATCTTTATCGCTATTGGCCTGCCACTGCAATTAAATTTACAATTTTTAATCGTAACTTTAATTAATGGGATTATAATTGTAAACTTTTCTCCCTATTTTAGAAGATTTTATGATGTCTTACATACTATTGATACCCCGGTCCTGGTACTATTTCTAACTCTAGCTGGAGCAAGACTGGATATTGTAGGTTTTATAACTGTGGGCTTATTAGGTCTAATCTATATCATAGCCAGAATTTCAGGTAAAGTCTTAGGTCTACAAATAGGTTCTAAACTATGTGCATTTCTTCCTGATAGCTGTCATCAAATACCACCGAAAATCAGGAAATATTTAGGTTTAGCCCTCTTACCTGGGGCAGGAGTTGCCATTGGTCTTTCTATCCTGGCAGAAGAAAGGTTACCTTTACCAGAGAATACTCTGGTTACTATTATCTTAGGTTCAGTTATTTTCTTTGAATTTTTCGGTTCTGTCATGGTTAAAAAAGCTTTAGATCTAACAGATTCAATAAATTAAATTTATAAATAAGGTGATGAAAATGAAACTATTAATTGTGATCGTAGAAAACCCTGACAAGATTGAACCATTAATGGATAGCTGGTATGAAAATAATATTTCAGGGGCAACAATAATTGACAGTAGAGGCATGGGCCATATAATCGCCGACCACTACTCAATCTTCTCCCGGTTTAGTGATCTCACCGGGGCCAGAGGTGGCTCATACCACAATAATGTTATCTTTACCGTCATCGAAAAAGAAGAGGTATTAGAAAAGGCCATTGAAGCTGTCTATAAGATTATTGGGAATTTGGATGAGCCTGATACTGGCATGCTCTTTACGCTGCCAATAGGACAAGTAAAAGGCTTTAAGACCCCACTTTCAGATGATACTATTTAATGGATAAACTATCTCCATTCTGATACCCTCAGGATCAATTTCAGGCTCACCAGGGATAGATTTTATCTCCCAATCATCTTTTATATATAATTTAGCTGCTAAATATAATGCAAATGAATCCAGAATATCATCTCTGGCCAGATCCTTCCTGCGATAGTCATTAAGAATTAAGTTAATCAAATCTTCAAGACCTGGCAGATAGTTTTTAAGAAGATCAAGCCTTTCCTGATAGCCCCCGGCTTTCTTCTTATTATATTTCATTTCCTGCCTATTATTTATTGCCCAGAAAACAATCTCAGGATGGGCTTCTCTAAAAATAGTTTTAGCCTCTGGAGCAGCCTTAATTAGGTTGTCTACCTCCTGAATCTTACTGGAAATATTCCAGCTCTGCTTACTTAGTCCCTTCCCCCTAACTTCATTATTAATCCTATTTGCCTCTTTCCAGCAGGAAGCCTTCAATGCCTGTCGGCAGGGAGCAGGAAAAACACTGTATTTTCTATTATTTAAAATCTTTCTTGCTGATTTATCGCATCTTCTCTCCTCTGGACCAGTCTCTTTTAAACCTATTGGAATATCAATCAAGGCAATTTCAAGATCATTATTTGCCTGCCAGAGAGTTTTGATATTGTCATATAAATTATACCTTAATTTATTATTACCATTTTCCCCAATCATTAACCAACCTCCAGGACAGCCATCAATACCAGCTGATCTCATAAATACCTCCTTAAACAGGCTGACTTTCTATTAATGAAGATTCCCAATAAGATTTTTATACAATTGGGTAAATTTATCCTCATCCAGGAAATCATCACTATTCCAGGTAGCAGTTAAGAAATATTCTGTTCCATCTTCAGCCTCAAGCCAGGTAGAAAGGTTAAAAACCCCTGGTTCTGATCCCCCTTTATAGGCAATCCTCTCCCAGTTAGACTTACTGGCGACACCAGGATTAATTGACATTAACTCAAGCTCCTTAACTTCAGTCATCAACTCAGCTATTTCATAAGCTGTAAAATGCCATTCAATATCAGTTGCCCTCACCCTATCAAAAATAGTGCCTGACGGTAATTCCTGTTGATCGACCTCAATTAAAAGCTCATATTTATCTTCAATTTCCGCCTTCCGATACCTCTCTAAAAGCTCCTCATTATCAGGATCCTTTAATTTAAACGCCTCCCTGGTCTTTAGAAATGGGCCTTCAATATCATTATATTCTTCAATATTGTCCCGACCAAGCTCTTCTATTAAAATATCTGTTGCTGTATTATCACTGATAGATATCATCAGGTTGGCCAGAGTATTTAAAGTTAGATAAGTTCCATCAGGCCAGTTCTGTAACTGTCCTGAAGCCAGACTTTTTTGAGAATCATTGAGTTGAACTACATCAGACCAGTTCCTTTCTCCAGCATTGATTGACCTATTCAATTCTGCCAGAACAGCAATCTTAAAGGTAGAACCTACTGCCATCTTTTCATCAGGGTTAATTGCAGCTAATTCTTCTCCATTCCTGGTTAATAATAAACTTACCTCGCCTTTAAGTTCTTCAAAATCAGAAACTACTTTAAGAAAATCTCCAGATGTTTCAGTAACAGAGATAAAATAAAGCCCTGCAATTTCATTGTTTTCATTAACAACCATCTGCATCTCTATAATGCCCTTTGAAAAATAAACATTATAAATATGATTGTCCTGATCGGCTACTTTAGCTTCATTAAATTCCCCTAAACCAGCAGTATATTCTTCCCGAATATCGGTTAACTCCTCAACTGTTAACTGCTGTAAAACCTGCTCGGTGAAATACTCATCGCCTAGATCTTCTTGAAAGAATACTTCAATCATTTCAATTGAATTAGCTCTAGACCCTGCAGGATAAACAATAAATATTGTGGAAATAATTAAAAAGATAATCCCTGTTTTAATTAACTTTCTTTGCATCGATTTCCCTCCTGAACAAACTATAATTAGCTGTTATTATATAATAAAATAAATAAATTCACAATGAGAGTAAAATTTAACAGGCTCTAAATTTAGAGAAAGTTATCTGGTTTTAAATTAATCAACAATTATACGCTGGTAATTTCTTAAAATATCTTCTGCTTCCATTTTAGCATCCTTTAATGCTTCCTCTACTGACTTTTCTTCTTCCCAGACATACTGCATGGCATCTGTTACCTGGGCTCTAATTTCTGGGAATGAACCAATTAATGCTCCCTGAGTAGAAGTTACAGATTGAGTATCCAGAAGCTGGTTTAAAGCTGTTTGATGATTGGGATTATCTTCATACCAGCCCTCATCTTCTAAGATTTCAATAGAATCTTCATGAACAGGAAAATAACCTGTTGCTTTATGCCATTCTGACTGCTGTTCTGCGCTGGATAGATACATTACCAGTTTACCTGCAGCTTCAATTTCTTCCTGAGGATGTCCATCAATAACCCATAATGAACCTCCCCCTATTGTTGTTCCATGTCTCTCATAATCATCATGAATTGGAAGATATCCTGTTTTTATTGAAAAATCCTGCTCTTCTGCAGAGTCTAATTTAGAAGTAATATCAGCAGTTGAGTCTATAGCAATGCCAGCATTCTGACTGGCAAAGATTGATCTTGATTCCTGCCAGTCCTCAAGGCCAGGGTTAACATAAAGCTCTTCCTGGTAATTGTAATTCCACCATTCAAATATATCCTGGGCTGCCTCTGAGTCTAAATGGAGTGAGTCAGGTCTGCCAGCTCTACCATTTTCATTATTGGCTAAATCCTGGCCCATATTTGCCATCCACTGCTCAAAAAACCAGCTGTGAAGAGGCATTACCCAGCCATAATCAGCAGCTCCACTTTCAATAATTTCTTCACTATGCTCAATCATTTCAGCAAAGGTTTCCGGTGGGCTCTCAGGGTCCAGCCCTGCTTCTTCATAAATATCCTGATTTATATATAAAATAGGACTTGAGGAGTTATATGGCATTGAATATAGCTTTCCATCTACATTATAATAATTAGTAACTGGATCTAAGAATTCATCCCAGTCCACATCTTCTAATGTGTCCTGCAGAGGAACAAAAATATCCATATCAATTAACTGCCTGGTTAAAATACCAGAACTCTGAATTACATGGGGTGAATTTTCATCTCTAAATGCTGCCTGAGTTGTATCAAGAACATCTCGATAACTACCCTGATACTCAACATTTACATGAATATCATCATGAAGCTCATTAAAAGCTTCAACCTGTTCCTCAATCGTATCTTCTTTCATTCCTGACATAGCATGCCAGTACTCAATTTCAACTTCCTGTGCATCTAGATTTCCAGCGGCGACAAAGATTAAACCAAGGACAAGCATTAAACCAATTATTTTGCGCAATTTCTATATACCCCCTTTAACTTTTTGAAAGCTATCCTTTTTAATAATATTATGACATTTTTTGCAAAATAAAAAACCTTTTAACCCCCTCTCCTTTCATTACAAATTTAACAGGAAATTATTTTAGAATTAGCCCAGATAGAATCATCTAAAAATAGCTTTTAAATAGATTACTATCTCCAGATATAAGTAAAGCTTAAAAAACTTAAGCAATTCTTTTTAAAGCTGATAAAAAAAGATGGCTTAAACATCAGTTCTTACAAGATATAAATACCTCTTGTTAATGCTAAAGCCAATCTCAAACTTCTTTATTTGCTTAATTTAATTATATTCAGCCAATATCATTGTCAAGTCTCCTTAGAGATTAAAAATTATTACCAGAGACTCTTTTCTCCAGTAGAAATAGCAAAAACTCCCTGATCAATTAAGTCTTCAATTTCTTCTTTAGTCCTGATTAATCCACCTGCGATTATTGGGCAGGAGATTCTCTTATCTATTCTTTTTATTAAATATGGAGCAGCAACCCCTGGTAAAACTTCAATTGCTGAGGGATTATTATTTTCCAGGATGCTTCTTCCAGTCCTTAAAGCTTCTGAGTCAAGTAAAAATAATCTTTGTATTCCAATCAGGTCATATTTCATTGCCTCTTTAACTAATTGACCTTTAGTTGATATAATCCCATCACAGAATTCATTGTAAGCTAAATATTTAACTGCTTCTTTATCTCTTCCTAACCCAATCATCAAATCTATATGAATAAAAATTAATTTATCATGAGCTTTAATTTTTTCAACAATTTTATCTAATTCCAGTATACTAATTTTCATAATAACTATTGCATAAACATCACTTTTTAAAGCCTTCTGTAAATCTTTCTCATTTCTGACAGCTGCAATTACCGGGTTCTTAGAAAAATAATGGCTTAAATGTCTCATCTATCAGCCTCCTAAAATAACTTTAAATCAAGAATCTTATCAGTAGTTTTAAAATGTAACTTTGCCACCTGGCTCAACTCTTTCTGACCATATCTCTTTACAAATTCCTGACCGATATCTATTATATGATTGGCGGCTCCTTTAGGAAACTCAATCTCATATTTTTCTGATAACTGTTGTAATTGAGAAACAAACTCAGCCCTGGCAAGAATACTGGCAGCCGCAACAGCCAGATTACTTTCAGCCCTCACTCGCTGCTCAAGCTTTATTTCCCTGCCCTTTTCCATTAAAGCATCTTCAATCAGATGTTTTTTGGCAAACTTATCAGATAAAACATTATCGCAATCAACTTTATCCAGTAAGTTCTCAATAACCCGGGCATGTCCCCAGGCCAAAATTTTATTTAAATTACCAATTTTGTTATGTAACTGATTATATCGAGGATTTTTAATCGTTACTATAGAATGTTCACAGTTATTTTTAATCCTGATAGCAAGTTTACTTATTTTCCCATCTGACAGGTTCTTACTATCATCAACTCCATATTCTATAAGCTTTCTGGCCATCTCTTTACCAAGATAGACCCCTGCAATAACCAGCGGACCAAAATAATCACCCTTTCCAGATTCGTCAACTCCAATCAGATCATCATAATCGCCTAGTTCAGCCCCTGCTTGACCTTCAGTTACATTGTTATCTATTGATTTATCCTTATTTTTAATTGATTTTTTAGCAGAAATTTCGGCTCTCCTGATAAGTTCCGATATCTCTTCATCTTTAACCTGAGAAAGATCAAGTCTGGTTCCTTGTTTTTTGCTCTCAAAAATTCTAACTAGCTCAGATTTCCCCTGAAAATTTACCCTGAACTGAAGACCATAATTAATCTCTTTATAGTTTTCAACATCGAAACCCTGGCCAAGCAGATAAAATCTCATCTCTTCAAATAACTCAAATTTATTCAACAAAACCACATCCTAAATATCAATTCCTTAATCCTCTCAATTAATGCAGATTACCCTCCCGGTGAACAACATCATAAGCAAAAAGTGCATAGCCAACTTCAGCAACTGTGAACCTGGTGTCAGCTGCCAGCTTTCTAACAACATCAATAATCTTTATATAATCTTCAGGTTTAAAACTCTCTTTTTCTTTCACAAAGTAACCAAGTCGCCAGAGGGTGGCCCAAACCCTGGTATCAATAACACAGTGATTCTCATCATTTAAACTAGTCAAAATAGCCGAAGCTGTTGGTGTACCAATCCCGGTTAGACTTGTATAAAGAGCAAGCTGACAGAATTCATCATCTAAATTATAAGCAACTTCTGTTACCTTTTCAACTCTTGCATCAGGGTTTTTCTTCACATGATATGAACTTCTTGTAGAATTTAAATGAGCCAGCTCATAAAGTTCCCCTTTAGTCAAATAACCCTTCTCATGGTATTTAACACCTAACTCTTTTAATCCTTCAGGATAAAGACCAGTCGTTTCATCATATTTCTCCAGATATTTTCCATAATCAATAGTATTAATTTTAATCCCCCCTAAAAGTGACCTGCCTGTATTTATGATACCACCACAGCCCCCTATTATCAATTGTCCAAATGAATGAAAATTAAAAA
>CAZLCX010000058.1:0-10670 GCA_964558325.1 uncultured Halanaerobiaceae bacterium
AATTTATTTTGTTGGGTGTCAAAAATCTAGTAGTATAACCCAACCGATAAATTAGGAGGAATATTTAAATGATTTACACAGGTACAGTAAAATGGTTTAATGATCAAAAAGGTTTTGGTTTTATTGAAAGAGAATCTGGCGACGACGTATTTGTTCACTTTTCAGCCATTCAATCTGAAGGTTTCAAAAGCCTCAAAGATGGCCAGGACGTTGAGTTTGAAGTAGTAGAAGGCGACCGCGGTCCACAGGCTGCAAACGTTGTTGCATTATAAAAAGTATATAATACTTTAATATAAAGCAAAAAACGTAAGATCCCCTGCCATTTTCATGACAGGGGATTTTTAAATTTAAACTATTTATTTTTATTTAAAATCTAAAACTCAATTTCTACAGCAGTTCTGGCTGTATGCCTTGCTGAAAAACTCTTATCAGAATCATGATATGCCAGGATCAAAGTATAGGTTTCTCCCTCTTCAACACCTTCTATAAAATCCTCAGAAAAAGGAATTACAAACTCCAGCACCTGCAGATCATCTTCACCATCTTCAGTAATTGTCCCTGAATAATCGGCAACAAAATCTTCCTCTGTTTCAGCATGAGAGGTTGGTGATGTGCCCATATGACTTTCAATTGATAATTCTGGCTCACCACCTTCAAAGGCAGCAATTATAATCGAGGCATCCCTCATCCGTAAAGTTGGTTGAAAACCAAAGGCAAACCAACCTTCACCAGGACTGGTTAGTCCAATATAAAGATTTTCCTCATCATTATTCCAGTAAACTTCCATTCCAATCTCAGTCTCAACAGACCCTCTATACTCATCAGCATTTATATCACCATCAATTTCAGGAACTGTTTGAGCTGCAACCTGACCTGAAACAACCACTAATGCAAGTATAAAGACCCCGGTTATGATTATTTTCAAAAATTTTCTTTCCATAATTATCATCCCCCATTTATTCTTTCTTATATATTAATTCTCTATTAAGCCAAAATTTCCTGCATTTAAACTCCAAAATTAAATTTAATAGAGGATATTTAAGAAAAATCATGAAGATACTAATAACGGTGGTGATAAAAATGCAAATTGAAATTCCAAACTATGATACATTTAATATCAACAAGCTGGCCTTTGACTTTAATGGTACCCTGGCAACTGGAGGTGAGGTCCCGGAAGAAGTTATTAAAAGGCTGGAAAAACTTGCCTTTGATTTTAAGATTTATATCCTGACAGCAGATACCTTTGGAACTGTCAGGGAGATGGTCAGTGACCTGACAGTTGAAGTTGCAATCATTAAAGGAGAAGACGGCAGCGGTTTTAAGAGAGATTTTATCAAGAAGATTGGCAGTGACGAAACTATTGCCATCGGTAATGGCAATAATGACAGACTAATGCTCGAAGAGGCAGCAATCGGGATTGCTTTAATTGGTAATGAAGGAGCTGCAACTGATACTATCTTAAATAGTGATCTTATCATCAATAATATTCATGACGTCTTTGATATCCTGGAAGAACCAGCCAGATTAATAGCCTCTTTAAGGAAATAAAATAAACCCCTGGTTCATTATTTTACAATTGAAATGATCCCAGGGGATTTTTTATTTAAATTGGGGACAGATCTCAAAAAATTCAGGTTTATCGGCAGCTGCCATCTGATCAAAATCTATCTCCAGTTTAAAGAAATGTTCAGCAACCTGATTGGGATTAAAATCTGTAAATTCTTTAGCAATATCATTCCGAAAATTGATAATACTATCAATATTATCAAAAAAGACATCTAAAAGCCTGCCATCAAAATGCTGATCTCTACCCTCAGCCATAATATCGAGTGTTTTTTCTAGAGAATAAGCCTCTTTGTAAACCCTCTCTGAAATTAAAGCATCAAAGACATCGGCTATAGCAACTATTCTGCCCTCTATCGGAATCTCTTCACCAGATAGTCTTTCAGGGTAACCACTCCCATCCCATTTTTCATGATGGGTATAGGCTATTTTCCGGGCAGACTGTAACAAACTATGATCAGTATTTCTTAAGATATCATAGGCAATCTTAGGATGGGTCATTATAATTTCAAATTCATCAGGGGTTAACTCCCCTGGTTTAAGGAGAATATTATCTGGAATCCCTATCTTACCAATATCATGCATCAGTGAAGCATAATACATCTCTTTTAATTTTGCTGGATTATCTGTTATCCAGGAATAAAGTAGAGTCGCTGTAAAACTTAAACTTATTAAATGAAAGGCTGTATCTTCATCTTTATATTCTGCGGCAAAACAGAGCCTTTTAATGATCTCTCTGGTCCTTCGCTCATTCTCTTCCAGGGAATAATCCAGCATTACTATCTGACTGGCCATCATATCAAAGCTGGATTCAACCTGATCTAAAGCATTATTCAAAAATAAGGAAAGCATTTTTTGATTTCTTCTCTCAGCTTTTCTCTCTTTTTCATTCTTAACAATATTAATCCTACAAAAATTTCTGTCAGTTCCATATTTATCACAGATATAGTTTTCAAGCTTTAAAATTGCTGCATCTACCTGACTTGATTCAAAAATAAGTCCCCCCTGAAACTGACGGAAGATATCCTGATCAATCGTCTGTCGTCCTTCAATTTCCTTGGTTATCAAAGCCATTGAATATTCAGGATGCTGAATGATTACAGTCCATTCCTTTAACATATTCTGACTTGTCTTATCATCAAAATCAGCCAGATTAATAAAGTTAGCTTCAGAAAACTTACTTTTAGTTATTTCAGAAAAATTATCTGCAAAGAGATATAATTCATCGCAAATTTTCTCTAACCGTTGATATCTTGAAATCTCATGCAAGAAAAATTCTTCTTTCTGGAAGAAGACAAACATTCTCCCCTGTAAATCAAAATTTATTACAACATCCTCTATCGCTTTTGAAACCGCAAGTAAAGAAGCTTTATTATAAGTCCTATCCCTTAAGTTATTGAATTCACTGGAAATTTGATTATACAAGCCTGACATTATTCTGCCTCCTAGATACTTATATTACTATATATATTAAATATTATCATCGCTATCCCTGCAAACTTCTAATTAAAATTTCTTTTTTAAAGGAATTTTTTATTCTAAAAAGAATATAATAATTAAAGGGGTGAATATAATGCAAAATTATAGCCAATTAACATCTGATTTAAAACTAAAACAGGGTCTAAATATCATCGGACTCATAATTATGATTACTGTTAATGCCCTGGCCAATATCCTGCCAATTAATGATATTCCTACAGGTGAGGTATCTGATCAGTATGAAAATATTTTTACTCCAGCAGGCTTTACTTTTTCTATCTGGGGTGTCATCTATCTCTCTCTAATAATTCTAATAGTCTATTTAACTATCGGTTTAATTAGAAAGAAAAGCCGCTCTATAAATTATATTAAAGATATGGGCTACTTCTTCTTTATATCCTCTATACTAAATGCTATCTGGATTTTCCTCTGGCATTATGAATTACTTGGAGCGTCAATCTTTGTCATATTAGGTATCCTGATATCATTAATAATCATCTATAGGAAGATTAATTTAAGTTCAGTCAACTATAGATGGTTAACAGTTCCATTTAGCATTTATCTGGCCTGGATTTCAGTTGCCACAGTGGCCAATATAACTGTCTGGCAGACAGCCATTAACTGGGGAAGACTGGGCAGATCAGAATCCTTCTGGTTTGTAATTCTTTTAATTGTAATAGTTCTTCTTACAGCCTTCTTCTTAAAATTCTTCAAAGATTATATCTATACCCTGGTGATTTTATGGGCCCTAACCGGTATCCTGGCCAATCTTGTAGAAAAAATGGCATTAATGAAAATTGCTCCCCTGGCAACAATGCTGGCGATGCTTGCAATCATCTTAATTGCCGTCAAAGCAACCGGGGGTAAAATCAACTTTAGATAATAAAATATTTAATTATACAAAGAGTATTATTAAAAGACCTGAATTAATTTTGAAATATCATCTTAATTCAGGTCTTTTTTTGATGCCATTATATAAAATCTGAATAGCTGAAAACCATATAAAAACAACAACTACCATAGCACCAATCGGATCAGATAACCAGGAGCTTTCTCCTAAAAGATTATAAAAAGTTATAATTAAACTTATTAGGACCACTATATCCATTAAGGTTTTAGCCCGATAAAATTTCCATTGATTATCTATTATTAAGGAATAAGAAACTTTATTTAAATTATAATTTTTATGCCAGAAGAAACCATTAACAAACATCCCGGCAATACTTATTAAAATCCCAGGCACCAGCCAGCCAGCCGGGTCCTGATTGATTAATTGATTAATAGCCGAATAAAGAATTATAATTCCACTAAATATCATCACTCCACCCATAATCATTCCTGACAGAAATTCTAGCTTATCTGCCTCTTTCTGCTTGCCTGATACTTCTGCCTGACAGGATTTAAGATAAATAATCCAGGCTAAAAATAGAGCCATAAACTCATTGGTCCTTCTTAAAAATATCGCCAGCAGAACTGGGGTCTTTCCTAAATAATAGGCGATAAAAGTACTTAATGGTGCCAGCAGACTAAGCAGCCAGGCGGCTCTCAATAATTTTTCTTTCCTGGCAGATTCTTTCTTATTAGTTTTTTCCATCAACTCTTTGATAGATACCATTTGAGCTCACCCCAGGATTAAATTCTAACTAAAATAGAAAAGACAGCAGCAGCTACTAAGGGCACTGTAATCGTATCCATTCCATCTCTGGAGATAGCCTCAATCAAAGTAGCCACAACTGTTATCAGAAATATTTTAAAAATAAAATATATGTCATTTAAAAAAACTGGCAATAGTAATGTTAAAATAATTAGTGAAATAAATCCTGAACATAAAAAAGCAAAACTACCCTGGAGACTCTTCTCATCTGAAAAAATAAAATTATGATACCTATTTTTCCCAAAATATTTACCGATTAAACCGGCAGAAGCATCTCCAACAGCCCAGACTACAGTTCCAAAGATTGCTGCATCAGGCCGCTCCATTAAAGCCAGAAAGATTATAATCAATAAAACCTGCATTACAAAAAGATATCCCAATTGCTTATAAAGCTCTCTATTTTCAGTAAAAGTAGTTTCCCTTCGGTCAAAATCAATTATTTTAAAATTTAAATATCGATTTTCTAACTTTAAATAAATAAAAGCCAGCAGATAAAACCCAGTCAAAAAGCTTAAAATAATATACCAGTTTTCAAACAAATAAACTGCCAGGGCTAATGAGATTCCATAAAAAAAATGATAACTCTTTCTTATTATTTCTCTTGATAATGGACTGAATAACTTCAAAAGGATCAGAACTGAAATAAAGACAAAATAATATATTACAAGTAGAATAATTGCATTTAATTCACTCAGCAATATATCCATTGCAATCTCTTCCTCTCAGTTTACTAACTTAATTATACCATTTCTTTTAGAGAAAGAGAATAGAACTAATTACTATACTGATCAGGGCCATACTCCCGGCAACTAAAAAACCAACTATAAATGGACGGCCTCCAATTTCTTTAAATTCAGTCCAGTCAACTCCCAGTCCAATTCCTGATAGAGCAAGGAGAATCAAAAATCTTGACAATGGAGAAATTACTTCAGCTAGCCTGGCAGGAATTAAGCCAAGGGAGTTTAATATAATTAAAGCCAGGAATCCTAAAATAAAGTTAGGGAAGACTTCTT
This sequence comes from uncultured Halanaerobiaceae bacterium, assembly GCA_964558325.1. Lineage (GTDB taxonomy): Bacteria > Bacillota > Halanaerobiia > Halanaerobiales > Halarsenatibacteraceae > Halonatronomonas. Next base: position 5,710 of record CAZLCX010000058.1, read on the forward strand.
TTAGACTATATTCTTTTTCTCTGGCTTCATTATTATTTTCTCCAAAACTTCCACCATTATCAATCAAATTTCTAGAATTATAATAATACCCGATTCCAACTATCACCGGTATCATCAGAACATTCCTGGTCAGCTTAATCATTGTAGCCACCTGGCCTGCTGTTTCACTATATATAAAACCAGTGGCAACCACCTGAGATGTAGAACTGATAGCAGTTCCAGCCCAGGCCCCAAAAATAGTGTCTGATAAACTAAAAAATAGTCCAATCATTGGATAAACAAATATTGCCAGCACCCCGAAAAAAGTAACTATGCAGATACTCATAAAAATATCATCATCTTCTGCTTTAATTACCGGTGCAATGGTAATAATAGCAGTATCTCCACAGATAGACAGCCCGGCAGCAATCAACAATTTCTGTTTTAAAGTCAAATCATATTTATCTCCTAATTTAAAGGTAAATATAAAAGCCACTGAAATTATCAGTAGGATTAAACCGAGTCCAGGCAGACCAACTTCGTTAAATTGCTGGAAGCTAATCGTTCCCCCTAATAATATAATGGCGATCTTAAGCAGTTTTTTAAGCCCCAGCCTTATACCAGGCCCAAAAACCTGGCGATTAACGCCAATAGTGTTATTTATAATTATCCCGGTAATAATAGCAATAAAAACTGCTCCTATAAAATCTGGTAAAAAAGAAGTTATAAATATTGAAAATACAGCTATTAAAGTTATTAAAATTAAACCTGGTATATACTTTTGAATCTCTGCCATGATAAATATCCTCTCGGCGAATTATTTTCTGATTTTTGATCCTGAATATGTGAAATGGTCCTGAATCATATCGACCTTCTCATCCTTTATCTGACCAATTACAGTCCCGCAGTTTCCACATTTAAGTTCATCGCCATCAACTTCACCATCATAAAGCCTGGTTATCCTATCTTTATAGCACCTCAAAACTTTACCCATGCCGATCTTTTTATATTTCATTATCTTTGTTTTACAACGGGCACATTTTATAGTTAGCATTGATACCACCCCGGATATTTAATCATCTCAGAGTTTCAGCAAGATGGAGAGCCCCAAAAACTGGCTCCAACTCAATCTTTTTAATCATATTAATATCAGCTAAAGCTGTTTGAATTAAAGAGCTTATTTTTTGTCTATAAAAATCATTATTAGTCAGGCCGCCAGCCAGGGCAATTTTTCTAGCTTCAACATCCACTTTCCTGGCCAGGCCAACAACCTCAGCCGCCAGTTCTTTGGCTCCTTCTTCAACAATTTCCAGAAAAAATTGATCTCCCTTTGCGGCCTGATTAAGGATCACTGGAGCCAGCCTGGCCAGCTCTTTTCTAGGAACCTTTTCATTCTGATAGATAAAATTAACTAATTGGTCTTTATTAGCAACCTCAACTTCTAAACTTTCAAACAGAAAGTTTAATTTATCATCTTTATCATTACGATCAGACCTCTTTATAGCATTACTTAAACCCTTTAAGCCAAGCCAGCAGCCACTGCCAGCATCACCAAGCAGGGGACCCCAGCCTCCAGATCTATAAAAGACTTCATCCCTATCTAAAGCATAAGCTATAGAGCCAGTCCCGGCAATTAAAACAATCCCTGGCCTGCCATTCCAGGCCGATAAAAGTGCAGTTTTACCATCATCTTCAATAATCAGATCATTAAAAACCATTAACTGATTTAATTCATTTCTTAAAGCCAGCTGTTCATTCTTTCTACCACAGCCTGCAACTCCAGCCCCAATCCTGATATCAACTTTTTCTCGATCCTTCCAGAGAAGAACTGGATCAAGGGCAAGTTTACAGGTTTCAGCTATTACCCTGGCAGAACCGGCAGCTCCTAGTTGCTGAAAATTGGCTCCAGTTCCATAGGCCTCACCGACTATTTTTTTATTTTCAGCTTTCATAACAATGACCCTGGTCTTACTAGCTCCAGCATCTATTCCAACTAAATACATAATTAGACCTCCAATATTTCAACTGGCAGCTTACCCTTAGCCTGCCTCTTACCTCCAAGAATTTCAGCCAGGGGCCTGGCATGATTGGGGCTATAATCATAGGTAGTCAAAACTGGCAAATCATCTAAAAATTTAAGCTCATAAGGATTTCTCTGGCTAATTATAATCGGCTTAATGCCTGCAGCCATTAAATTTTGAATCAATTTATACTGGTCTTTATTTTTTACAATATCTCTAGTAATTACAACTAACTCTAAATCTCTCTTTTCATATATTTTATCTTTAAAAAATTCATTAGTCAAACCTGTAAATTCTTTTACAGTGTAACCTGCTTTTGAAAGCTCCCAGGCCAATTGACTTTTTAAAGCCTGGTCTGTCTGACCAGGGCTGGTCTCAACTGGGCTGCTGATATCTCCTGAACAATTTATTAACCAGATTTCATTATTTTTATCTAAAGGCTTTTCAAAGATATTTTCCTGGTCCTGGAGAACTGTAATAGCCTCAGACGAAATTTCTCTGGCTATTGTATTTCCCTCTTCCAGCAGTTTTGAAAACTGGCTATCAGAAAATTTTTGCTGTTCACCCCAGGACAACCGCTGCTGCTTTAATCTCAAAACCCTTTTCACTGACTCATCTATTCTGGTTTCCGATAAACGGCCATCATTTACAGCTCTTTCAAGTTCTTCTAATACAGCTAGCTGTTTTTCTCGATTATGGGATACTAAAACCTGATCGCTACCGGCCTGGATTGTCATAACACCGGCTGGAACTGTCCCATAGGTACCAACAATTCCATTCATCTCCATACAATCAGTTATAATCATACCCTCAAAACCAAGTTTTTCTCTTAAAATACCTGTCAGAATTTCTTCAGAAAGAGTTGCTGGCAGTCCCGCTTCTGAGGTCAATTCAGGGAAGGCAATATGGGCTGTCATAATGCTATCAATTCCGGCTTTAATAGCCTCTCTAAAAGGCTTTAATTCAACTTTATTAAGCCTGTCAAGTCCATATTCAATCACAGGCAGGTCATGATGGGAATCAACACTTGTATCTCCGTGACCTGGAAAATGCTTGCCACAGGCGACAACCCCAGCCTCCTGGAGCCCATTAATATATTCTTTACCAAATCTGCTAACCTCTAAAGGATCAGAACCAAATGAACGGACACCAATCACAGGATTTTTCGGATTATTGTTAATATCAAGGACTGGTGCTAAATTCATGTTTATTCCAAGATATTTCAACTGTTCTGCAGTTGCTTTTGCAGCCTTATAGGCCTCCTGATAATTTCCAGTTGCCCCTACTGCCATTAAGCCTGGCATATGGGTCATCCCATTAACCCTGGTTACAACTCCTCCCTCTTCATCAGCTGATATCAGAGCAGGTATACTATTAGACTCCATTGATAATCTCTGAATCTCACTGGAAAGTTTAAAAATCTGTTCAGGATTTTCTATATTTCTGGAAAAATAGATAATTCCCCCGACATTATATTTACTAATCATCTCTTTTAATTCCGCTGTTAATCTCTGGCCATTAAAACCGACCATTATCAACTGACCTAACTTTTCCTGCAAACTCATATCTGAGATTATCTTATCTGGATCTAGATCTTGATAGTTCATTTTTAGCCTTCCTCTCTAATTAATAAAGCAGATATTCATCTCTTTCCCCCTTGAAGATTTCAAGTTCTCCTTGATAATCTTCTTTAAGGTCATCTAAAGCCTGCTGAAAGTCAAATTCCTGATTAGCCATTAATTTATTTAAAATTTTCCTGTAACGATCGGTTCCCAGTAAAAGATCTATAAAATACCTTTTATCATCTAATTTAAAGAATTCAAATTCTTCAGGGTGAAGCTTTATGATCTCAGCCATCAAAGTCAGCCCAAGGCCAACTGAGTCTATTTTCTCAGGTTCTGTAATAAATAATTGAACCCCATTACAATTTTCTCCCTGATGTTTTGAGCTTTTAGGAGTAAAGTTTAAGGGCCGATAGCCAACCCCTGGAAATTCATGGCTCCTCATCTTTAATGTTAAGACCATACTATTTAACCAGGGGGCACCTACTATTTGAAATGGCAGGGTTGTACCCCTTCCTTCTGATAAATTTGTGCCTTCAAATATTGCAGTAACTGGATAAAGCATGGTGGCTTCAGTTGAAGGAAGGCTAGGAGAGGGAGCCAGCCATGGTTGTGATATTTCCTGACAGGTTTCTCCCTGCCAATTCTTTAATTCAATAACCTCCAGACCTTCTCCAGGTTTTGGCCCATCTATTTTGCCTGTTTCAACTGCCCAGATAGCAAGTTCACCGACTGTCATCCCATGGCGCAGCGGTAAGCTTGTGGCTCCGACAAATGATTTAAAATCCTGCTTAAGTAAATTACCTTCAACCTTTCTTCCTAAAGGATTGTATCTATCTAAAATCACAAAATTTAAATCATTTTCTTTAGCAGCCTCTAAACAGTAAAACAGGGTGCTTATATAAGTATAATATCTGACTCCAACATCCTGAATATCAAATATAAGAGTTTCCAGACCTTCTAAAACTTCAGCTGTCGGCTTTTTGTTATCACCATACAGACTGATTACCGGGAGGCCACTGGCCGGGTCCCTGGAATCATCAACCTTCTCCCCTGCTGCCGCACTGCCTCTAAAACCATGCTCCGGGGCAAATATTTTTTGAATATCTAACTGTAAATTTAATCTTAAATCATTTAATAGTAAATCTAAATTCTGTCTCATCTGATAATCTCTACCGGTATGATTGGTAATTAAGCCAGTAGGACCTGTAAATGGAATCTGTACCTCTTTTTCAGTAACTCTATCTAAACCTGACCTGTATTGACTGGAACTATTACTCATTTATAAAAACCTCCTAATCTAATGCAAAGGGATCAACTGCATCCCTGAGTGCATCGCCAAGAAAATTAAATGCTAGTACTGTGACTATTATAAATAATCCTGGAATCAATAACCAGG
>CAZLCX010000059.1:0-5631 GCA_964558325.1 uncultured Halanaerobiaceae bacterium
CTGGGCAGAAAATTTAATAAATAAATTAATTAAAGCAGCCAGTAATTAATTACCGGCTGCTCCAATCTTACTATTATTTAATTTATAATTATTCTACAAGTTTTTCTAACTCTTCAATGCAGGAATCGCAGACCAATTTCTCTTTGTAATAAGTGTTATTGCTGATGTTACCACAGAAATGACAGCCTGACTCATACTTTTTAATAATTATTTTATCGCCATCTACATAAAACTCCATCGGGTCTTTTACATCAATGCCCATTGTATCTCTTAATTCCTTAGGGATTACTGCTCTACCAAGGTCATCAATTTTTCTTACTATACCAGTAGATTTCATTCTATACACCTCCAAAAAGTATTCTACAATTCTATTATACATCAATTTGTATCATTGGTAAAGTATTCTTATAAAAGTTTATTATGTTTTATTTTGAATTAATTTATTTATTGCTTAAAAGATATGGTATAATCCAATTGGATATAATCTCTAGTTTTAAATCCTCGATTTATTATTCTGATAAATCACCGCTGCTACCAGGGAGCCTATGACTGCGGCAGTAAAAACATCACTTGGCCAGTGGACATTTGTATAAACCCGGGCAAAGGCAGTCGTTATTCCCAGTAAAATCAAAAAACCACGGATAAATTTATTTTGAAAGTAGAGATAAAAGGGAACGATGAGGGCAAAGGCTGTAACAGTATGGCCTGAAGGCATACTGGCATAGATGGACTCAGTAATCTCACCAAAGTTTAAATTCCTGAGAATATCAGTTAGCTGACTGCTGGCCTGGGGATACTTAAAGAATTCAAAGGGATTATAATTATAAAAGGGTCTGGCCCTGGAAATCATGATTTTTAAGACAAAGACGATTATCCTGGCGTAAATAATAGCAGAAACTGCAATCAGAACTAAATTTCTAAGCCTATTTAACTTAAATAGCCTGGCCAGCAATATTATTAAAATCAGGACAGGAAATAAGGTATTAAAACCTCCCAGGCTGTTCCCAAAAGCAGCTAATTTATCTAAAAAATCCAGACTATAATTTTTAAAAAAGAGACTGAGCTGCCGATCTAAAAATAAAATTAAGCCGAAATCGATTAATAAAACTGCAACTATTAGTTTATAATTATTTTTAAGAATAGCTATTAAATCCCTGAATATATTATCAAAATATCCCCTCCGAAAAATCTGGATTACCAGGTATAAAAAAGCCAGATAAAATAAATATCTTAAAACTGTCATGCTTTAAACACCTGCCCATTAATTAAAATTATTACTTGCATGGTCCAGAAGTTAGAATTTAATATAATACTTAATTTCTGCCTACAACTTTAAGCCTGGTCTAATACTTTAGTTTTATTTTCCTGCCTTAATTCTAATTTTTTATTTTGCAGATAATCTTTTCAGCGATATTTTTAGACTCATCAGCTATATTTAAGACTTTATCCTTACCGGCCTGGCCTGCCCTTTTGGTGGCCCGCTTGCTGGCATTGTAAACACTTTTAGTTACGACTTTGGCTGATTTACTTAAAACTCTGCCCAGCATCAGACAGGCTTCCCCGCTGGCGGCCTTTCTGACTTTGGCCTTCTCCTCTTCCTGGTGGAGGGGTTTAGAGTATTTCTTGGCAATGACACCAACTCTGAGTGTTAAAAAGGTATTGGCTGAACCTCTGACCATTGAATTGATCATTACAACTGAGGCTGTATTAACAACAGGAACAAACCCGCCTAAGGAACTGCCCAGAACTGAAGCAATCATCGGCTCCAGCTGATCTTCTAAGAGCTCAAAGTCTTCGATTTCTCTGACGATAAAGACTGTGGCTGCCACATTGAGATAGAGCTTGATAATTGATTTTAGGCTGGGCCGCTGGTTATAGAGATGGGCAACCTGCCAGACCATTCTAATCTGGGCTATTAAAACTATAACAGCATCAAAAACGCCGTTCTGGGAAATTGCCGTTGAGACGAAAACATAACCTGAGATATCTTCGATTACCTGATTGGCCTGGCGGTTTAATTCAGAGAGAGCTGTTTTAACTGCCTCCCTGTCATCCTCAAGATCATTCAGCTTTTTAGAGACCTCAGCCAGGGCCGAATTTTTTGAGAGCCGCCTTCGTAACTTTGCCAGGTAGCGAGTATATTCCTCTGTATCCTCTTCTGCCGGTGGTTTTAGCTGGCCTGGCAGTTTTAAAATATAAATGGTCGGCAGGATGATTAAAGCCAGAGAAAGGGCTATTAGGGCTATTAAAACAGCCTGGCCCAGGCCTGGATTGATTGCTGCTGTTAAATTATAGATGGCATTGAGTTGATTGATGATAAAGATTACTGTAATTAAGGCAATAAAGGTAATAATAGCTATTGAAAATATTTTTAGTTCTTTTTTCATCTTCTTCTCCTTAAATTTTATTATGGCAATGCAAAAGCTACCTGTTGTTAAAATTATAAACCGATTATATTATTAAACCTGCAATCTTATTATTCCTGTAATCTTATTATTCTAGATAAAGTGGTAGATTCCCTTTAAAAAATAAATTCCTGATTGGATAAGCTGAGCTAAATTACTAAATAGCGTTGAATAACCTGAGACAGATTATTAAATTCCATTATCCTAAAATGAATTTAACCTATTTTAATCTCTTAAAAGCCTCTAAAAGAATCCTGGCTGAAACGGAGGTGGTAACCACTGGATATGGAGGTAGAATACCATAGTTATAAAGAAAAATTGGCATATGTGTGGAGGCGGTCTATCAAAGGTATAGAGGAGCTCCATCATGAATCTATAAAATTTTCATAATAGCTATTGACAGAGTGACACCGGTGTCATATAATAAAGACAGCAAGACAAAAAATTTTTAGCTGCATATGACAGTGGTGTCATTTAGGAGGTGAGGACTTGCCAACAGCTACTTTTTTTAATCTGGATAAGGACAAGCAGAAGCGGATTATCAATGCTGGAATTGATGAATTTTCAAGGAATTCCTTTAATGACTCCAGTATTAGTAAGATCATTGAGAAGGCAGATATTCCCCGGGGCAGTTTCTATCAATATTTTGCTGATTTGAAGGATTTTTATAAATATATGATAGGGTTTATTGCTGAAAGGAAGATAGAATTTTTTAATCAGTCCTTTGGCGATATGGAATCACTGGATACCTTTGAAATGATCAGGGAATTATACAGGCTTGGGATTAAATTTGCCTATGACAATCCAAAGATTGCTGCCATTGGAAATTATTTCACTGGCGAAAGCGATGATTTAAAAAATGAGATCTATCAGGATTTTGAGGAGAAATCCCGGCAGTTTTTTGTGAATTTAATTGAAGCCGGCAAAGAAAGCGGGGATATTGATCCTGAAATAGACAGCCAGACTGTGGCCAGGATCTTATATTTTATTAATTTAAGTATTACAGATGAATTTTTAGATGATGTAGATTTAAGTAATATAGGAGCTGCTGATCTTGATGATTATTATAATTTCATTGACAGGATGATCTTTATTTTAAAGAATGGGATTGCCAGGTAAAGGTTACTGCCAGCCAAAAAGGAGGAGAAAATATGTTTTCAATTAGTAATTTGCGGTACCAGTATCCTAAGAATGAGGAGGATACTATTAAGGGGATTGATTTTGAGATTAAGACCGGTGAGATCTTTGGCCTCTTAGGGCCCAGCGGGGTCGGTAAAAGTACAACTCAGAAGATACTGACCAGACAGCTTGATGATTTTCGAGGGGAGATAAAGTATCAGGGGAAATCTATTACTGACTATGATAAGAACTTCTATCAGGATATCGGAGTCGGTTTTGAAATCCCGGTCCATTTCTCCAGGCTGACTGCTGAAGAAAATCTTGATTTCTTCAAACAATTATATAAGACAAATGCCGATACTGATCAGATGCTGGAACGACTGGGCCTCTATCCTGATAAGGATAAGAAGGTCGGCCAGTTTTCCAAGGGCATGAAGGTCCGGCTGAATTTTATCAGGGCCTTACTGAACCAGCCGAAGATGCTCTTTTTAGATGAGCCGACCAATGGCCTTGACCCGAAAAATGCCAGAATTATTAAGGATATGATTGCTGAATTCAAGGAGGCTGGCGGGACTGTTCTCTTAACAACCCATCTGATGAATGATGTTGAGGAGTTATGTGACCAGGTAGCCTTTATGGCCGACGGCAAAATTGTTGAGACAAATACACCTAAGAATTTAAAACTGGAATATGGCAGCCGGCTCTTGAAGGTTGAATATAGCGATAATGGCCAGGTTAAGGAGGCCAGCTTTAAGCTGGATGATTTAGGGGAGAATCAGGAGTTTCAACAGGTAATTAAGAATAAAAAGATCCTGACCATGCACAGTCAGGAAATGACCCTGGATAATATCTTTATTAAGATTACAGGGAGGGAATAGCTATGACTGCCTTTTTAGTCTTATTTTTGGGAGAACTCCAGAGAATGCAGAAATATCATATCATGACAGCCAGTGTCCTTGTTTCATTTTTCTGGATTGGAATGCTCCATCTAATTGAAGTACCTGACATTACAGGTTTCTTTATGCTCCTGGTCTTTTTTGATATTGTCTCGATGGCGATTGTGATGATCGGAGTGACAATCTTTTTTGAAAAGCAGGAAGGTGTGCTGAAATCCCTCTTTGTATCACCGATTAATCGCCTGGAATTTATCAGTTCAAAGACTATTGCCAATTTAATCTCTAATCTGGTGACTATTGCTATTGTCTGTCTGTATGCTGTAATAATTCAAAATATAAATATCAATCTGGCAGGTCTTTTCTTTGGGATAATTCTAATTGGAACCTTCCACTCCCTGATTGGTTTTCTGATAGTTTATCGGTCCAATGACTTTACCGAGATGTTAATCGGGATGATGAAATATTTTATTGTCTTTATGCTCCCTGTCTCCTTTGAAGAATTTGGAATTATTTCCAGTGAGCTTTACTCCAATATCCTATTTCTGCTGCCGACCAAGGCCTCTTCTACTTTGATTACAGCTACTGCCGGCGGTCTGGATATCTGGGAAATCGTGCTGGCAGCCGTCTATCTTGTGGTCGGCTCCCTGGTTTTAGCCTATTTTGTCAATAGAGGTTTTCGAAAGTTTGTTATCAGAGAGAGTGGTGTTTAAGATGATTAAAACATTTATTATCAGTGAACTAAAAAAATGGGTCAGAGAGCCTCTGACCAGGTTTATCCTCTTCTATCCTCTCTTATTTGGCTTTATCGGGAGATTTATCCTGCCCTATATAGAAGAGAATACCGGTTTTGTGATTGAAATCTATGCCGATGTGATCATCGCTGTCTTTGCCCTGATGATGCCGATGATCTTTGGAGCCCTAATCGGTTTTTCAATCCTGGACGACCGGGATGACAATGTCTTAATGACAATAAGGGTAACGCCACTGGGATTACAGAAATTTTTCTCCTTCAGGCTGATTATGATCTTTATCTTTGCAATTATGGCCTCAATCTTTGTTATTCTCTTTGCAGATATTGGCGATCTGGCATTGGGCAGGGTTATTGCCATTTCAATTGTTTCAGCCTTATCTGCCCCTTTAACCGGGCTCTTTATTAATTCCTTTGCCAGCAACAAAATTGAAGGATTTGCGATTATGAAAGGTTTTGGAGT
>CAZLCX010000059.1:5731-10121 GCA_964558325.1 uncultured Halanaerobiaceae bacterium
ATTAAGAATACTCCCTGGGCAGCCAGGGAGTATCTATTATTGAATCAACCATTATATGGGACTAACTCCTTTTTTAACTTGCGGATGCCGCCTCTGGGATCATCAATATCCCCCTGATAGCGGGGGATTAAATGAATATGGAGATGCATAACTGTCTGGCCGGCTGCTTCATTTATGTTAATTCCAATATTATAGCCATCTGGGTTAAATTTTTCGTCAAGATAATCCCTGGCCTCCTTCAATAAGTCATTCATAGCAATAACTTCTTCATCCCTTGCCTCAAAGAAATTTGCAAAATGCCGTCTGGGAATAATCAGCATATGGCCCTGATTGACAGGATATCTGTCATAGATAGCAATTGCCCTTTGATTTTCCAGTTCTATTCTCTTCGCCGGTAAATCACAAAATATGCAGGCTATTTTGATCACCCTCTTTGATTAATCTGATTATCTAATTTTATTATTTAAAGATTAAGCTGAAAATTCCTGCCTGGAGTTATAAGTTTATTTTTATTTATCCAGATTTGATGTTATGATAAATTAAGAATCCAGACAATTTATGGAGGGGTCTTATGTTTAAATTTGGAGCTATCCTGACCGGTGGGCTGACTGCTATCATGGTAACTTTAAACGGTATTCTGGCCGGGGAAATCAGTAATTTTATTGCTTTATTAATCATTCATATCGTTGGTTTAATAACTGTTGGAGCAATTATTTTGCTCAAACAGAAAAAATTTGACTTTAATAAGAAAATACCTTTCTATTATTTCACCGGCGGAGCCTTTGGGGTCTTTTTAGTCTTATTTAATAATATAACCTTTAACGCAATCGGGGTTTCTTTAACTCTGGCCCTGGGACTCCTGGGCCAATCAGTGGCTGCAATAATAATTGACCATTTTGGCTTAGTAGGTATCAAAGCAAGCCGCTTTGATAGAAGAAAAATTGTTGGTTTTGGTATAATCTTTGCCGGAATTGTCTTTATGATTGTAGGGAGTTAGATAATTATGTTATATATTTTTATGGCCTTTGTTGCAGGCTGGTTAATTGTTTTATCGATGGTCTTTAATTCAAATCTGGCTAAAAAAATTGGCATATTTCAGAGTACTTTAATTAATTATTCAGTTGGCCTTTTTGTATCAGGATTACTTGCCATTGTAATGAATAGTCAGATTAATTTTAGTTTAATAGAGCTGAGATCCATCCCCTGGTGGGCCTATTTAGGAGGTTTTGTCGGGGTAGCTATTGTCTCAGCCTCTAATTATATAATTCCTAAAATACCTGTTATTTACACAACTCTTTTAGTTTATGTTGGTCAGCTAACCTTTGGCCTAACTCTGGATTACTGGTCTGGCTTACCTGTCTCCAGAAACCGCCTGATTGGTGGAGTTTTGATTATTCTTGGACTCCTATATAATTTTAGAATTGATCAGATTAATACCGGTGAAGCTGAATATGAGTAAGTTTAATGGCAGTAAAACTGAATTAATTTAACTGCAATTTCCAGATAATGTATATTCACTTGTCAACCCTTTATATTTATGCTATAATTAATTTTGTAGTTTTCTCCACATGCCTCACCTGTGCCCTCAGGTGGGGCAATTTTTTGTTTTTAGGTAAAGTATTATATAATATATTTAGATGTAATTTTATTTAAATAAATTTTAAAGGGGTAACTAACTATGGTCAAGACTATAATCATTATTGGGGCAGGCCCGGCCGGTCTTTTTACTGCTATTTATGCTGCCAGTAAAAATAATCAGGTAATTATTCTAGAGAAAAACCCTGAAGCCGGGAGGAAGTTATTGATCACCGGTGCCGGCCAGTGCAATCTGACCCATAGCGGCAAAGTAGAAGATCTGCTGAACCATTATGGTGAGGCTGAAAGATTTTTATTAGGGCCTCTCTATAGTTTTAGTAATGAAGATTTATTAGATTTTTTCAGGCAGAGGGGCCTTGAATTTATTACTACCAGTGAGGGCAAGGTCTTTCCTGCTTCCTTTAAAGCCAGAGATATTTTAAATATTCTCCTTGCTGAAGCTAAAAATCAGAATGTAAAAATTAGATATAATACCCCCGCTCAAGCTATTAATTTTATTGCAGAAGATAATAATTTCCTGATTAAAACTGCTAAAAGTCAATATCAGGCTGATTTAATAGTGCTGGCAACTGGCGGTAATTCCTATCAGAATACCGGTTCTACTGGCGATGGCTATCAGCTGGCAGCAAAACTTGGCCATCAAATAATTAAACCCGGGCCTGCCCTGGTACCTGTATATATAAAAAATTACCAGTTTAAAGAGCTGGCAGGGATTTCTTTAGATAATGTTATGATTTCTCTCTGGCGAGAAAATAAGCTGGTTAGACGCTGGCAGGGTGATCTCTTATTTACCCATCAAGGCCTTTCTGGCCCAGGCATTTTAAATAATTCTAGATATATTAAACCGGGCGACTTACTAAAACTGAGACTGGTAGATTTCAAAAATGAAGCCAGGCTGGACCAGAAACTAATAGATCTAATTGATAAAAAAGGACAGAGTTTATTTAAAAATTTAATAAAAAGTCTGGTAATACCTGAAAGGCTGGGACTAAAGTTACTAAAACTGGCCGGAATTCCCTGTGATAAACAGGCTGCCCAATTAAGCAGAGCTGAAAGAAAAAGTTTTGGAGAACTCCTTTATGAATTGCCATTAAGAGTAGAGCGGCGGGGTAGTTTTAATGAAGCGATGGTAACAGCTGGTGGAATTAACCTCGATGAAATCAATTCTGAAACCATGGAATCTGAGCTAAGACCTGGACTCTTTGCTGTAGGTGAACTGCTTAACATTGATGGAGATACCGGTGGCTATAATCTTCAATTTGCCTTCTCCAGCAGTTTTCTGGCTGGTAGAGAGATTAATAGAAGAACCAGCTAATCAGTAAGTTAAATTAATTTCTAATAATTATATTAATATAATTAATTTATAAATTAAGTATTTTAATTTTAATAGGTATTTAGATTTATATTTTAACTTTTAACTTTGCCCTGTTATAGATACTTTAATAATAATTGAACAGGTATAAACCCTTAGCATTCAGGGGTTTATGCCTGTTTTTTATTTAGATTGCTATTTAATATTATTCAGTTTTGTAAAGGTTAATATTAATAAAATCAATATTTAAATTAAATTTTTTAATTTTATTCTTGACTTATTTAATATTCAGGGTTATAATATAGACAGATAGTAAAAAGGAGGTATAAGAATGGGATTTATAAAAGATTTCTTAAAGTTAGAAAAATTTGATATCAGACATGAATCAAGTAATGAAGAATTTTATGAAGAGCATATCCAGAAATGTTTAAGCGAAAGCACCAAATATTTTTAAAGATATTTTTTAATGGAGGTGAAATAGGATGATTAGATATGGCAGATAAAAACATAATATATTATAAAGTTTAAAGACCCTGCTGACAGGAAATCAGAGGGTCTTTTTTATTATACAATTTAATATTAGATTTTTGACTTAAGTTTTTAAAACCTGTAAATTAAATTTTTATAGATTGGAGCTGCTCTTACCGCCATCAATTGGAATGGCTGTGCCATTAATATAATTTGAATGAGGTGATGAGAGAAAGGCCACAAGATCTCCTAATCTATCTGGCTCTCCTATCTTTTCTACTGGAATACCATCACTCCAGGCTTCAAGACCCTCCTCATAAGATTCAAAGCGGCCCTGTTTGACACCAGCATTAATCAAATCCTGCATTCTTGAAGTTTCATGGGGTCCAGGCAGAACTGCATTGGCTCTAACCTCCGGACCAAACTCCTTTGACAGCGTTTTCATCAGACCGATAACTGCCATTCTAACAGAATTTGAGAGGACCAGGCCTTCAATAGCTTCTTTAGTGCTCATAGATGTTATATTAACTATTGTACCCCCTGAGCCCTCTTTTAAATACTGACTGGCTGCCCTGACTATTCTAACAACGCTCATTACCAGAAGGTCATAACTCTGATACCAGTCTTCATCTGTTGTTTCCATAAAGGTTGTAGATGGCGGCCCTCCTGCTGAAGTTACTAGATGATCGAGCTGACCAAATTCCTGATAGGTTCTTTCGACCAGATTTTCAATATCTGCTTTCTTAGTAATATCTCCCTGAATTCCAATAATTTTACCTGAACCTAACTCCTTTAATTCACTGACTGTTTCAGTTAACTTTTCCTGACTGCGCCCATTAACAGCAACATTGACGTCTTCTCTGGCCAAAGCTCTGGCTGCTGCTCTGCCCAGCCCACTGCTTGAGGCTGTGATAAGGGCTGCATTACCTTTAATCTTTAGATCCATAATTAATCCCTCCCTATTTTATCTCTGATAGACTTTCTCTCCACGATAATAAGTTGCCTCTATCTCTG
>CAZLCX010000060.1:0-3677 GCA_964558325.1 uncultured Halanaerobiaceae bacterium
AGTATTGGTAATAGGCAGTCCGGTAATGGCAGAAGAGGATGATGATTTAGAATGGAGAATGGAGCTGATTGAAGCTTCCCGGGAGATGATGGAAGAGGAAGAAACCCCTGAATTTAAAAATCACAAATTAGGTACAGTCTTTACTACCTATGGTGATGGTGATAATTTAGTGAATTCAGGTTTAAGATTTGCTCCCCAATTAGGTGCACCTGGGGGCAGGCCTTTACGATTTCTCGGTGAAATTTTTTATCTCCGAGGAGAAGATGAGATTGCAGGATTTATGTCTATCTCCTATGAGCCGATTTCTAACCTCTATCTAGGTGCCGGTGGCGATGTTGTAGGGGAAGCTGAGTATCATGTTTTTGCCGGCTGGAATATTACAGATAATATATTTATTGAGGCCAGGGCCATTAATACTGGCGGTAGTTTTGAAGACAGTAAGGTTTATCCTGTTGCTGGCTTTCAGATAAACTTTTAGAGGAGGTAGTTATAAATGAAAAAGTTGATTTCGTTGATTCTTGCCTTTGCATTAATTGTTGCCTTTGGAGGCAATGTTATGGCATATAATGGTCATAATTATACAATGAGCTGGAGCTTTCAGACTTTTAATGATCCAAATGCCCGGCAGGTAGCCGTTAATACTGCTGAGAAACAAAATGATTTAGTTGAAGAAGAGGAAGATCCAATCCAAAGATTTGCTGATGGTTTAGAGCGGAGGCTATATAGCTCTGCCCAGCGGGAGATAGTTGACAAGATAATGGATGAAGATGAGATCCCCTATAGTGAATACCAGGCCGGAAACTTAAATATCTCTGTAGCTGAAGATCCTCAGACAGGTGAGGTAATCATTGAAATAGTAGATGAAGAAAGCGGAGATAGCACTATTATTGATTATTCCAGTGATGACTTTAGTAGCGGTTTTGGTGGCTGGTAAATAGACAGGATGTTAGGAGGAAATAAATATGACATATAAAACAGGAAGGTTAGCTGGAATTATAACTCTGATGCTTGTTACTCTATTGTTATTTTCTGGAGTTGCAATGGCTGAGGAGCTGGATGAGGCTGAAATAGATGAACTTATGGAGAAAATTCTGGATGAGGCTGACCAGATTAAATCCTCTGAAAAAAATGTGACTGTGGCTACCCAGCTGCTGGCGGCTCTGCCAGAACCTGATGAGAAAAAGACAATTGCTGTCTATAATATAGCAGACAGGACAGGTCAGCGGCAGGAGACTGGCTCGTCTGTTGTGACCCAGGGGGCAACAGATATGCTAATTACTGCCCTGGCAAGGTCAAGGCAGTTTAATGTTTTGGATAGAACAAGTCTAGGAGACTTTATGAATGAGCAGCAGCTTCAGGCTGAAGATAGGCTGGCATCCGGAGAAGGCCCAGAACTTGGTGAATTAAGGGGTGCTGACTATGTTTTAAATGGAGCCATTACTGAGTACCAGGTTGATAAGAGATCTGGCGGCCTGGGGATTACATTGGGTGGCGTTGGTGGTTCCACTGAGACTGCCGTTGCTAAGACTGCCATAGATTTAAGGCTGGTTGATACGACAACTGCTGAAGTTGTCTGGGCCAGGAGTTTAAAGGATGAGATAGAAGGAAAAAGAGTTGGTGTTCAGGCATTCTCCTTTATGGGAGATAATATTGTCGAGTTTGAAACCGGTGAAGGCAAGCAGGAGGTTATAAACCTGGTTGTTAGGACTCTGCTGGAAGAAGCAGTCTTTGACCTGGCTGAAAGCGATGTTGTAAATTAAGGTAACTGTCAACAAATTGAAGTTGATATTTAAAATAAAGATATAATGATTGATTTAGGAGGCAGACTATGGAGAAATATAAACTAGTAGGGATTATATCTCTCTGTTTGATCCTGGTATTTAGTGGAATTGTGATTGCAGAAGCAAATGGCGATGAACTGGACCTGGAAGATGATGCTGAGTTTGAGCAGTTAAAAGAAGAGATCCTGGCTGATAGCGATGAGATTTTATCAGCTCAGCCCAATGTCAATACGTCAACTCAGCTGCTGGCTTCTCTATCAGAACCAGAGGAAAAATCATCAGTGGCTGTTTTTGAAATTGCTGATAAGACCGGGCAGAGGACCGAGACTAACTCTGCTTTAGTCAGCCAGGGTGCCGGAGATATGTTGATAACTGCTTTAAAGAGATCCAGGCAGTTTAAAGTGCTTGATAGAATAAGTAATGATAACTTAATGAATGAACATGAACTAAAAGATAATAATTTAATCCCATCTGGTGAGGGGCCTGAATTGAACGAACTGACAGGTGCTGATTATATTTTAGATGGGGCTGTAACTGAATATCAGGTTGATAAAAAATCTGGCGGCTCAGGGCTATCTATAGCCGGTGTTGGTGGTTCTAATGAATATGCTGTGGCCAGTACCGCCATAGATTTGCGGCTTGTTGATACGACCAGCGGTGAAGTTGTCTGGTCCAGGAGTTTAAAAGATGAGATAGAGGGTAAAAGAGTTGGTGTCGAAGCCTTTGAATTCATGGGAGATAATATTGTTGAGTTTGAATCAGGCCAGGGCAAGCAGGAAGTTGTTAATTTAGTATTGAGGACTCTGCTGGAAGAGGCGGTCTTTGAACTCAGCGAGTTTATGAATTAATCTCTGCTGGCCCAGCAGAAATGGAGGTTGATAATCTTGGCAGACTATCTTAGAAAACTTGGAGTAATAATTTTTATATTAATCTTACTGCCGGTTTTAAGCGGCTGTGATGAACTGCAGGAGAATACTGATATTGAATATAATTACTTGAATTTATCTGCTGATAATGAATATGGAGTTGAAACAATTGAGCCTGATTTAGGCAGATATCGGTATGAGGATGGCTCAATTGTTGAAATAGATTTTGAAGTGGCCGATGGTTATGAATTTCTTGGCTGGCAGGGTAAGGACAGTGGAGATGTTGTTGAAGATGGAGGAAGTTACAGTATCCAGATGAATGCTGATAAGGAAATTAGAGCAGCTCTAAAATTGGAGAATTTTAAACCTCTGGAGATAGATTTTACTGGAATTGACCCTATCGATTACGAAGATTCAACTCAGTTGACCGATGTTCCTCATAATCTAGAGGAAGTTGAACTCAGTTTTAATAATGCATTATATGATGACAATGAATTAGAGGTTAGGATAAAAAATGTCAGTAGTGATGGAGATGACGATGATAATATTATTGATCCAAATAATATTGAGATAGAGGAAAATAAAGTTATAATTAGCCTGCTCGATTGGCGGGATAGGATCTCTACAGATGAGGAAGAAGAGAATTATTTAGAATTTGATAAAGAATATCAGCTGAAAGTTGAGACTCCCTATGATGTTGATAACAGGGAATATGAAGCTGATGAGATCACTGTGGATTTCAAGGTTGAAGAGCCTTATCCAGAAGTTCCAGGAAATGTTAGTTTTAACAGGGATGAAGCTGAGCTTTCCTGGCGGAGGAGTAAGGCTAATGCCAAGATTGATCTTGATGAATATGTCGATAAATATATAGTTTATAAATTTGTTGGTGAGAGTGATTTTGAAAAGGCAGATGCTGACGAGGAGACTGCTGTTGAAGTAGAGAAACCAGAAGATAGTGATAATAAGGTTATCAGGTTTAAAGGAGAAATCGGCGATACGGAGAATATATATTATAGAGTCAGTGCCATTA
>CAZLCX010000060.1:3777-10039 GCA_964558325.1 uncultured Halanaerobiaceae bacterium
TTTAAAGGAGAAATCGGCGATACGGAGAATATATATTATAGAGTCAGTGCCATTAACGAATATGACAATGAGAGTGATTTGAGTGAAGTTAAGGGCACAGAGTAAGGAAATTGCGCTGATGGGGAGGTGATTAAATGCCAACCTGGTTTAAATGTGAAAAATGTGGAAACAAATATTATACTGCTGCCTCTAGTGATGTCGGTAATTTTGATGACTTCTGTGAGGAATGTAATGGTAGGCTGGTTGAGGTTTATTATGATGTTAGCCGGTTTCTGAAGAGGAATCTAATGGTTGATTTTAACCTGAAAAAGCAGGGGCCTTCTAAACTTTATAGTGGTAAGGTGCTTTCAATTAATGATGATGAGGTAAATTTGATTGTTTATAGCAAGCGGCCCAATACGATTTTAAAGGAGCTTTCGGCCTGTAATATAAGTTTTGCCAGGGAGGAGTCTCCTGAGGGGAGATATTTCTTCCACAGCAAGATTTTGAGCTATTATCAGGAGCAGGACCCCCAGGTAGTTGTTGAAACTCCTGAATTTGTTGAACGAAAAGATGAACGGAGAGCAGTCAGGTATCCTTTAAAGACCAGAGTTAAATACAGGCTTGGCGATGATATACAGGAGTTGATGAAAAAGGCAGACGGTGAGTATAGGGTTGGCGAAACCATTGATATCAGTAAGTCCGGGCTCTTATTGCTGGATAAGAATGCCCGATATGATGAATTGAGCCCTGATAAATATATTGATCTGGAGATTGAATATGGCGATTACAGGATTTCAACTATCGGCAATATTGCCAGGATTAACCGGAGGAAAGAGATAGATGGAAGCCTGGCCTTAGGGGTTAAGTTTATCGAAGGTGATTCAGATAACCTGGAGATTATTGAAGAATTAAAAGGTAATAAATTTGCCTTGTAAAGGTTTGTTATTCTGAGATGCAATATCTCAGCCAAAGTTTAAACCCCTGTCGGTAATTAGTGATTAATTCAGGCTGATTGCGATAGGGGATATTTTTATGGGCTTAAAAGTAAGGGAACGAAGGTGCTAGCCTGCTGATTACTGTCAGCTGCCCCCCAGATCTGGTTAAAAGTTACATATATCTGAATAATATGATATAATAGTTAACAGAATAAATTGGTGGTTCAGCCAAATAAAATATGAAAAGATTGGTAAAGGAGGTGACTGTATGCAGACTATAGCTCAATGGGCCTATAATATGTATTTTGGGTTGCCTTTAGTTGCCTGGCTGGGAATTATAACTTATATATTTCTGCTCTGCACAGGGGCTGTTATGGTATTAACCAGAAAGAAGATTAAGCGGTTTCCTTTAAATGTTCATATTACTCTGGCTAGAATCACAATAATTTTAGCAACAGTTCATTTTATTTTTGGAATTTCGTCATATATTTAAAACAGGAGGTTTTTGTTTATGCCCTATCAGGGTAAAGTTTATCGGCCGCCAAGCGAGGCCAGGAGCCTGATCTTGCAGGCGACGACTGGCTGCCCCTATAATCGCTGTAATTTCTGTTCCATGTATAGTGATGAGGAGTTTACGATTAAGACTCTGGCTGGCTTTAAGGAGCATCTCCAGGCTGTCAGCAAGTTTCACAGGGGGCCGGTGGAGTCGGTCTTTCTGGCTGATGGCAATACAATAATTATGAAAACTGAGCAGCTGCTGGAATTTTTAAAGCTGATTAAAGAGGAGTTTCCAGAAGTAGAGAGAATTACTTCCTATGGTTCTGCCAGGTATGTCAATAAGAAGACTGCTGAGGAATTAAGGAGTTTACGTGAGGCAGGTTTAAGCAGGATTCATACCGGAATGGAATCAGGAGATGGTGAAACCCTGGAGTTGATCAATAAGGGGGTAACTCCTGAGGAGATTATTGCTGCCGGCCGGAAGGTTAAGAAAGCCGGGATAGAGCTGAGCCAGTATTACCTTGTTGGAGTCGGTGGCCTGGCCTTATCTGAACAGCATGCCGTCAATAGTGCCAGGGTTTTAAATCAGTTTGACCCTGATTTTATTAGGCTGAGAACCTTCATTCCAATTGAGGGTACTAAGTTATTTGAGCTCTACCAGCAGGGTGAGTTTAAGCTTTTAGATGGCCACCAGGCCTTAGAGGAAACCAGACTGCTCCTTGAGAACCTAGAGGTAAGTTCGACTCTGTTAAGTGATCATATTTCCAACCACTGGGATCTTAAGGGTAAGCTGCCTGATGACAAAAATGAGATGCTTGCTGAGATTGATAAAGCTTTAAAGGTTGAGATTAGTCAGTTTAGAGATCCAGCCCAGGGGCACCTATAATTTAAGCCAGGGCCACCTAAGTTTAAGAAAGGTCGGACAATTTTAGCCTATTATAAATTCAGGTTTTCTGGAATTGGTTATTTTTAATTTCAGGGCTTAATATAGGGAAAATCTGTTTTATTGAATACTTATTAGTGTTAGACAAATTTTATAATGACAAAACCGATAACATCTAATTGTTATCAGGTTTGTTTTAATTAAAACAGAAATAAAGAAGGGGAATTTACTCAAGTATAGAACTATATGTTAGAAATGAAAATATTGTTAAACTTTTTCTGTTTTATAGTTGATATTTTGAGGAGGAAAAATATGACTGCTATTGCCCAAAAAAAGCTCTATATCTATACTTTTGGAAATTTGCTGGTGAGGAAAGAAGAGAAGGTTCTTTTTTCCGGGGAGAATAAGAATTTAAACAAGCGCTGGCATTTGTTCCTGCTTCTTTTGTTTAATAAGGGTAAGAAGCTGACAGATCAGGAGCTAATTCAAAAGCTGGAACTTGATGATAATGTTGAACCGAGACAGTCATTACGGGCTTTGGTCTATAGACTCCGCAAGGATATTAAGCTTGATGGGACAGACTTTATACTCAGCGAACAGGGAGGATATACTTTTAATCCTGAGAGTAGATACTGGCTTGATATTGATTATTTCTTTAATATAATTGAGAAGGCCAAAGAAAAGGATGATCAGGAGCGGGCCTTAAGGCTGTACCAGAGGGCCCTGGAACTATATGAAGGGGCTTTTTTGAATAATCAGTATATCACAGACAATTATTTAATTAAGTTACGGAGTTATTATCGGGAACTTTATCTTAAGACTGTAGCCAGGACCGGTGATATTTTAATAAACTTAAATAGATTTCAGGATGCAATTGAGATGTATGAAATGGCCTTAAAAACCCATCCTAAAAGCATTGGCCTTTATCTTGATATGATTGACGCCTTTAAGAAGAATAATAGGCCAGACCTGGCTCTGATTAAGACTGAAGAGGCGATGACATTTTTAAAGAATTCTAATCTACCAATGCCGCCAGAACTTCAGCAGGAGATTTCAGATTTTTTTGAGACAGATATTGATGAGGACCCTGCTTATTATTTTGAGAAGAATAAACTATGCCAGGGCGATATCTTCCAGTGTGGGCCGATGACTTTTTCCAGTATTTTTGCCCTGGAAAAGAGGAGATCCAGGCGGAATAATTATGATATTTCTTTAATCCACTTTCAATTGAATGGCAAGGCTACTCCTGTAGATGTCAATAAGTCTGAAGTGATCTTACGGGATGTTTTAATGGAGAATTTAAGGGAGAGCGATGTTGTAACCCGCTGGAAGCCCAGGCATTATCTGATGCTGGCGATAGACGAGACTGAAGAGGAAATCCAGAGACTATTAGCCAGGATTGAGAGACTTTATACTGAAGAGTTTCCACCTTCAGATATTAATTTAAGTTACAGCTATCAGCAATTATAATATTTATTCTGGCTCCTGTTCATTAAGGGCAGGGGCTTTACTTTTGTTTTAATAAGTAAATAAAGGAAAATAAAATTATTTATAGAATATATTTATAGAGAGCTAATACTTGATTTTATGGGACTGAGCTGGAGTTTAAGAGGTTGAATTAGGTCTGGTTTTGCAGGTTTAAATCGATGTTTAAAGAATTGAACTGGCCTTTGTCTTTTAGTTTCAAACTGGCATCCAGGAAAGTAAAGGTGGTTTTAATGGCTAAGAGCGGGACTTTTCAGGACTGGCTGGAGTTATTGCGGATTTTCTCCTGGCCCTGTATAATTCTGCCGGCGATTTTAGGAGCCGGGTTTGCCTATCAACAGGGGGAGTTTATTGCCTGGAGATTTGCTGTTTTGCTGGTCGGGATTATGTTGATTCATATTGGAATTACCATCGTTAATGAATATTATGATGTTAAGTTTAAGATAGATACCCAGGAGCAGGATAAGCCCAGTAAGGTCCTGGTTGAGGGCAGGATAGAGCCGGAACTTGCTTTAAAAGTTGCCTATATTTTGATCTCCCTTGGCGGCCATGGAGGATTTATTTTTATTGTTCTGACTGGATACTGGCCCCTGCTTATCTTACTGGCAGTTGGAATAGCCGGCGGTTATTTTTATACCGCTCCTCCGATCAGTTTAAAATATATTGGGCTGGGAGTACCTGCTAATTTTGTAATTTTAGGGCTGCTGATTCCCCAGGCTATTTATTATGGGTTGGCAGGTAAGTTTTATCTGCCTGGTCTCGGGCTGTCCTTACCAATGGGGCTGTTGACTGTTGCTATTTTATGGTCCAATGATATGCGGGACATTGAGGCCGATAGCTCGATAATAACCCTGGTTGGACTTTTAGGTTTAAAAAAGAGTTTTTATGTTTATCTAGGGATCTTATTGGCTCCCTATTTATTGCTGGCCTATTATCTGCTGTCAGGAACTTTTGGCCTGATTGCCCTGGCAGGTTTTCTGACCCTGCCTCTGGCCAATAGACTGGCCTGGTCCGCCTTTAAAGGTGTTGAAGGTCATAGACAGAAGCTGGCTTATATCGATCAAAAGTCTGCAGTTTTAATGCTGGCATTTAATAGTATCTGGATAATTAGTTATCTGCTTAGTTGAGGAGGGAATATTGAGAAATTGACTTCTATTAATCAATCCTTTGGAATCCGGTTTAAACCATGGCTTAGAGAATTGGATGAATTTATAAATGAGAATATTGTTTCCACTGAGGCTGTATTTAATCAGGCTCAGTCCAGGCTTTTAAATGCTGGCGGCAAGAGGATTAGATCTCTGTTATTTTTAATCTCCAGTCAGGCTGATATTGCCGGTGACAGGCCTGCAGGTAGATATATTGAAACTGCTGCCGCTATTGAGATTTTACATATGGCAACCTTAGTCCATGATGATATTGCAGACCAGGCCAGGTTGAGACGAGGTGAGCCCTCTGCTCTTAAAGAGTTTGGTTCTGAGCCAGCACTATTTATTGGAGATTATTTTTTAAGTAAGGCCTATCAGTTATTTTTTAAGAATTTATCTGCTGATAGTTTAAGGTTTTTAAGCAAGAAATTGCCTGAAATCTGTGCCGGCCAGATGGCTGAATTTAATAATCGCTATAATTATGATATTTCTTACAGAGATTATTTAAAGCAGGTACGCCGGAAGACCGGTCTGTTATTTGGGATTGCAACATATTTAGGGGCTGTTGAGGCTGGCTGTTCAGGGATTGAATCGGCCCATTATTATAGGCTAGGCCTGGCTTTAGGAATGGCCTTTCAGATCCAGGATGACCTCCTGGATTTTACTGAAGATCTTAAAAAGTTAGGAAAGCCAGGAATGCAGGATATAAGGCAGGGTATCTATACTCTGCCAGTGATTTTATTGCTCCAGGATAGCCGCAGCCAGGATGAGTTTAAAAGACTTATCTTAAATGAAAATTATGGAGCGGTGCTGGAACTTCTCCAGTCTGAGGGTTTAATAGATGAGGCAAGAAAGCTTGAGAAGAGATTTTTTGCCAGGGCCAGGGCTGAAATAGAGTATATTCCAGGAGGCGATAGTAGGGATAATTTAGAGTTTATCTTAAACTGTCAGAATAAGAGGAGAGAATAAAAAACGAGAATAAAAAGCCCTGGAGCTTTCAACTGCTCCAGGGTTTGTTGGTTTTATTTGATTTTGCTATAGTCTAAATTGTCTCAGTTTTAATTTAGTTTATTATGATTTTAGTTCCAGCCTAAGTTTTCTAGGTCGAGTTCAAAGAGGGCTCCATCTTCAGTTTCTTCTATAAATTCGACACCCTGAAGTCTATCGAATTCTTCAACATATTCGATCTGTTACCTCTGAGAAATAGGCAGTAATTGGAACTTCAGTTGAGCCGATTGGAGTTCTGACATAATCGATTGTTTTATCGTGAATATCGCTTGCTATCTCAACTATCTCAGGGTGCTCGGGAGTGTCTTCAGTTACATCTCTAACAT
>CAZLCX010000061.1:0-9492 GCA_964558325.1 uncultured Halanaerobiaceae bacterium
GCTTTTTCAAAAGGGAGTAGATTTAGCCATGAATGACTTGAAAAAGACAGGAAGATATTTGGTTGATACATATGGAGTTGATACAGGAAATGTTCGTTTAATATTAATAGGACCTCTAATATTTTTAGTAGTATTGGTATTACCAATTCCCGGCTTTGACTTGCAATCAAAAGGAGGATTGGGAGTCTTATTATGGATGACTTTTTGGTGGACTACTGGGTTTGTAGCGGTTGCTATTACAGCATTAGTTCCTATTTTAGTAACAACATTTTTTCCAATTGCCCCAGTTGAAGAAATAGTTAGCGTATTCAGTCATAGATTAGTTTTTTTAATAGCAGGCAGTGGAGCTATTGGAGTTGCATGGAGAAGATGGGGGCTTGCAAAGCGTATTGCATTAAAATTACTGATAATGGTTGGGAATGATGTGCGGAAACAAATTTGGGCATGGTTTTTAATTGCTGCTTTTTTAAGTTCATTTATTACTGATACTATTACAGCTGTAGTTTTTGTCCCTATAGCTATAACTTTACTTAATTATTCAGGTTTTGACACTAATAATAAACGTTGGAATAGTTCTATTGCCACTAATATATTATTAGCTATCGCATGGGGGGCTTCTATAGGAAGTTTGCCTACTCCTTTAGGTGGTGGTCAAAATCTTTTAATTTATGAGTTTTTATCTAATACTGTTAATAGAAATATATATTTTTATGAATGGACTATTAGAATGCTTCCTTTTACTCTTGTTTTATTACCTTTGATTGGTTTTTATTTAAGTCATATTTTACAAAGAAAAAATCAAAAATTGCCTGGTTCTAAGGAAACTTATCAAAAAGAGTTAAAGGCTATGGGTAAAATAAAAAAAGGTGAAGTATATTCCGGAATTGCTTTTATCTTAGCAATATTATCTGCTTTTTTGGAGCCAGTTTACTCAAAATATATAAATTTTATTGACCCGGCCTTTATATTTTTTAGTTTAGGAATTATATTATTTTTTGTTCCTACTGAAACAAAAGAAAATGTTCTTTCAATTAAAAGCATGAAAAATTTTCCTATAACCATCTTAATTGTTTGGCCCAGCGCCCTGGCTTTAGCTAAATTGTTAGAACAGTCAGGGTTAGCAAATATTATTACTGAAAATTTTCTTGTATTTTCAAATTATAATAATATAATGTTATTTTTAATTTTATGTGGAGTAACAACAATACTTACAAATATATCAACTAATACTGCTAGTGCTGCTTTAATTATGCCATTAATAATACAACACTTTGTAGAAGTAGGCCAAAATTCAGTACCTATTATTTTTGCATTAACAGTCGCAGTTAATTTATCTTTTGCCATTGCTTCTGGTAATGGATGTTTAGCAGTTACTGCTGGTTATGGAGTTAATTTAAGAAAAATGTTTAAACATGGGATTATAATAGCTTTTATAAGTTTCTTAATAACATCTGTATTATCATTTTTATTAAACAAATATATTCCTTGGTGGGGATTATTATAATTTTTTTATCACGTCCCTATAGAATATTGAACAGTTAGTTAATTAACATTTTATAATAGTTAGATGCCTAAATCACATGATCCTGAGCTGAAATTAGAAATTGTCCTTCGTGTTATTAAAGGCGATAAAATAGGGAAGATGAATTAGCAGATGTGATTATCTATTCAATTTTAATGGCAGATAGGCTTGATATAGATATTGAAGAGATAATTGCTAAAAGCTAAAGAATAATAAACTGAAGTATCCTGTGAATAAATCTTATGGCTCAACTGCTAAATATAATGACTTAAATTTATTTAAATCTTAATTAAAATAAACTTCTGAAAGGAGCAAAAATCATGAGTTTTGATAAAAAAGCAGCATCTGAATATGATAGTTGGTATGATACAGAATTGGGTAGATTTGTTGATGAAGTAGAAACTAAAGTAGCTTTTGATTTATTTCAACCTCAGCCAGGAGAAAAAATTCTTGATATAGGTTGTGGAACAGGAAACTTTAGTATTAAATTAGCTAAAATGGGCTGTAAAGTAACAGGGATAGATATTTCTCAGCCTATGTTAGAAGAAGCAGAGAAAAAAGCTGAAAAATTAAATTTAGATATTAATTTTAAAAAAGGGGATGTACTTAATTTAGAATTTGATGATAATAAATTTGATTCAGTATTTTCCATGGCAGCAATAGAATTCATAAAAGATCTTGAAACGGCATTTAAAGAAATAAAGCGAGTAGTTAAACCAGGTGGGAAAATATTATTAGGAACAATTAGAAAAGATTCTGACTGGGGCAGGTTATATGAAAAGCAGGCCCAAAAAGAAGATTCAGTTTTTAGAGATGCTATTTTTAGAGAGCCTGAAGATCTTGAAAAATTAGACAGAGATAATATAATAAAAATAAAAGAGTGTCTTTATATTTCACCTGATATTTCAGAGGAAAAAATAAATTGGGATACAGAAAACAGCCTGGCTGATAAAAAGAAAGGAGGATTTATCTGCGCCTTATGGGAAAACAAATAATGATTTCCTGTCAAATTAGTTTTTATCCTTTAAACACTAAAAAAGTTAATGAAAAAGTAAAAAAAGTTATTAATATAATTAGTAAAAGCAATTTAGAATATGAGAGCAATTCTTTATCCACTATTATTTATGGTGAAGCAGATAAAGTTTATTTGCTTCTTAAAGAAATAACTCTAGAAATGGATGAAGATAACAGCGAATTTTCAATGTCTATTAATATATCAAATAGCTGTGGTTGTGATATCTAAAACTTTATGAGTAATCTTAATTTGACTAGATGTTAATATTTTTACTAATCGGCAGATTAGACTTAGGGTAAATATTTTTGCCGGTCATCAGAACAATCACATAGACAGTAAATTTCTTTTGAATCTGGATATAAGCCAGTAAAAAAGAAATAATTTTAGTAGTAATCCCTGCCGCCTTTCCTTAATTTTGAGATTACCTGCCAGTCTAATCATACAAATATACCTCAACTTAAAGGGGAGGCAGGCTTTTATATAAAAATCACTGTAACAACAGGGGCCTGGTAAAAATAAAGGTCTAAATTTTTGACAATAAATGAAGAAACTAAGGAGGGTTATAATGAAAGAGATTTCTTTTTATTCTCTGGAAAAAATTGGTCTGATTGAACAAGGAGATAATCTTCCAGAAAAGATACTTGAGACCTGTAAAGAAGAGGATTTTGAACTAAAAGATAATGATGTAGTCATAATTACTTCTAAAGTTGTTTCAATGTATGAGGGAAGAATTGTAAATCTAAAAGAAGTTGAACCGAGTTCAAAAGCTAAAGCTATTGCTGAAAGTACTGGAATGCTTGAAGAAGAGGTCGAATTAATACTTCAGGAAGGAGAGGTTCTTGCTGCCATACCTGTTAGTAAATTTGGTCAGGAGTATATTTTAAGACAGGCTGACAATAAAGAAAAAGCAAAAGAAGCTCTTGATAATATTCCATCAATGCTGCTTACAGAGAGAAATGGCCGAATTTGTACCAGTGCTGGAGTTGATCTTTCTAATTCCCCGGAGGGAAAAGCAACATTACTGCCAGAAGATCCCAATAAAAGTGCTAAAAAAATTAAAAAGTATCTTGAAGATAAGACCAATAAAGAACTTGCAGTAATAATTACAGATTCTGAAGTTAGTATAAGAGGGGGATCTACAGACATAGCAATAGGTTGTTCCGGGATTGTACCTGTAGATAGTAAATTTGGAACTGATGATTTATTTGGAAAACCTAAATTTGGTGGTGTTGATCTTATAGCTGATGAAATTGCGGGAGCAGCTGCTCTCCATTTTGGTCAAACCTCAGAAAAGATTCCTGTTGTTATCGGCAGAGGTATCGAATATGCTAAGGGAGAAGGTATAACCGGGAATTATAGTCTGGTAAATGAAGGAATGAAAAATATAATTTTATCAGGGATAAAAATTAAATTCCAGGATTTATTTTATTAGTTCTTACAACTTTTAGCAGTATTATTAATAGCTGCCTATAAACCAATCAATGAATCTGAATATAAGTTAAGAGATCTAATAGATGATGATCAAGAATTTTGTTTAGATAGTGATTTGTTACCTGGGGATAAATTTAGAATGATTGCATTTCCCTGTCCTAAATCTTATAAAGAGAAAAAATAACACCCTTTAATCAGGGTGTTTTTTTTATGGATTAGTTTCAGAGATAGAGAATTAGTAGCTCTATAAAAAATCAACTCCCTTCAAAAGAGAAGAGAGTAATAAATATCGCCATAAAGGACAGTTTCTATATATATTATTCCATTTAGGAATTTAAATAACCAGGTTGATAGCAAAATTAGTAAGGATATTTTAGATATTATTAGTTTCACAATCACGATTAAAAAATATATAATTTCAGTTTTGAAACCTAAAAATACTATTATTTATTCAAATATCAACTTCTCTATAACTTAGGAGTTCCTCAGCAAAATAATCTGCCTCATAATCCAATATTCTATGGTCAAAACCCTTGCGTTTATGTCTGTATAAATGATTACAAGCATCACCGTGCAATAGTATATGCCCCAGTTCATGGGCTAATCTGTAACTAAATCTATCAGCATCGAGTTCAAAGTCAATAAATATGACCGTACGATTATCATATTTAACACTTAGACTTTCTTCTTTAATAAATGCATTAGGAAGATCATAGATTTCAATATTCATAGCCGATATAATATAATCAAGCTCATTGCCACCATATTTAATTATAGTTTCCTGCACCAGTTCTTTAATTTCATCTGTGATTTCTATATTAATCATAGCATGCCCCCTGGTTAACTCCTCTTAATAGTATTTAATAATTCCATAAACTCTTCGACCTGCTTAACACTTAAATCGCTTTCTTCATATAACTCTAAACCTTTAAGAACTTCTTCCACACTTTTGTCATCAAGATGGTATTTCTTTATGAGTTCTTCCTGGTTCTTGTAGTCAGTTTGACCAGTTAAATAATCTATGGAGCAATTAAAAAAGTTAGACAATTCTATTAGAATATTTAAACCAGGTGTTCTGGTTCCGGCTTCATAATGAGATAGAGACCCCTGGGATATAGAACCGATTTTTCTGGACAGCTCGGCCATGGTTAAACCTTTATCCTCTCTTAATTTTTTTAATCTTTCTGGAAAATTACCCAAATGAATCACCTCTTAAAATCATTATACAGAATAAAAACTAAAAAAGGAAGTCTTTTTCAAAATAATTTTATTGTTTTTTTCAATTTTACACTTGACAATTGTAATTTAAAAGTGTAATCTTGATTTAGAGCATAAAAATTATGGTATTGCAATTAAAATATTTTGTCTAAAATAAAACTCATTTATTATTCCAATGCCCTGATTTAAAGCTTTATAAAGATTTGCCTCCAGTCTAATCAGGCATTAAATATTTCTTTTGTATAATTTTTGATGCTTTTCACAGTATATTTTTTTAATTCAAGTATTCGTTTTGTAATAGCAACACTTTTGCATCAGGAGGTGAATAATAGTAATAATTAAAAATTCTTGAAGGGAGTGAGGCAGATAAAAAAGTTAATGCTCATTTACAAGCGGATCAACAATGTCGAGACAATAAAAAAGATCTCACCTGCAGCAACAGATGAGATCGAAAGACTTGAAAAAATATCTTAACTTAAATTATAGCATATTCTTAAAGGTTTGTATATACCAGATAGAAAGGGTGAATAAAATATGCATATGAGTGATAAGGCCGACATGATCATGCCTGAGTTCTACCAGTTCCAGCAGGATGTCCAGAACCCTAAAAAAACAGCTGCAGGCCAGGGTTATAAATATATGACCTTGGATGACCTAATCGACCACACCAGAAAAGCCATGGCCGGGAGGGGTTTAAGCTTCTCCCAGGAAGTCCGCTCCGGTGAGAACGGCGAGATAGAACTCATGACCAGGATCTATCATACCTCCGGCCAGTGGCTGGCCTTCGGTCCACTAATTCTGCCAAAGGATAACGACAATAAAATGAACCAGATCCAGCAGGCCGGTTCAGCCATCACCTACGCCCGGCGCTACAGCCTGGCAGCTGCTTTAGGGATCGCCTCAGAAGAGGATAATGATGGTCAGGTAACAAAAGCTTCGCCAGAGATTACTGCCAGTCCGGCTTCAGTAGATCCTCCTGAACCTCTTATTGATAAACTCAGGAGATACTACCGGGAAAACAAAGGTAATACCCGGGAATTAATTGATAAAATCATAGCTAAAGACGGAAGTTTAGACTGTCTTTCCACTGCCAGAAAGCTGCATCTATTAGAAACTATTGAAAATAATTCAATTAAACCCTTAGAGGAGAAACCAAACTATGAACTTTAAAGAAAATAGGATTTCTATAAATAGTTTAAAAGAGGGAATGAAGTTAACTGTCCATGTTGGTCAG
Source organism: uncultured Halanaerobiaceae bacterium (assembly GCA_964558325.1). GTDB lineage: Bacteria > Bacillota > Halanaerobiia > Halanaerobiales > Halarsenatibacteraceae > Halonatronomonas. The sequence continues at coordinate 6,421 of CAZLCX010000061.1, forward strand.
CACGAAGAGGCCGAGGCCTTAAGAGATATCCATAAACTGATTAATCAGCCCCTCCAGGTCAAAATAGAGCTGGACCAGGTTATCAGGGATAAACAGATAAATGAAATTACTGAAAGTCAGAAGAGAGAGATAGTTGACCTCTTTGATGTTATCAGCCAGCAGTTTGCTTATGACCTGGATAAAACCCATCTAATCATGAAAGACAGGTTTATCCAGGATAAGAATAATAAATGGAAACATGATTTCTCCCTGGATAACTGCTCCCAGCTCCTGGCCGATGATTTTATCTGCTGGTTAATAGATTACTGTTATGCTGAAAGACTTGAGCCAGTCCTGGCAGATGTTGACCCGGATAAATCAGCCTAGGCGGTGGTTTAATGAATATTGAGAATAAGAAATTTGGCTGGATAAAGTTATATCGGTCAATCATGAACCACTGGCTCTGGGAGGTAAGAGAGCCCTTCTGCCGCCGGGCTGCATTTGTCGATCTCTTAATGCTGGTTAATAAAGAAGATAAAGAGATTGAATTTGACAATAAGCTAATCCTTGTAAAACGAGGGGAGAGAATTACCTCACTAAAATATCTTTCTGACCGCTGGGGCTGGTCGACTACCAAATTAAATAATTTTTTAAAACTTTTAGAGTCTGATCAGATTATTACTCTAAAAAAAGACAGTCGAAAAACCCTGATAAAGGTCTGTAATTATGAGGATTACCAGGTCTATATTCCTCCAGGAAAAAATGGAGAAAAAACGGAGAAAAATACCCAAAAAGATACTGACAAAACGGCAAAAAATACAAACAAGAACTTAAAGAACTTAAGTGATTCTGAAGTTGTAGGAGTAGACCTGCCAGATCAGCCTGCAGATCAATCTGCTGAAATTGCTCTTAAATTCAATGAGATCTTTGGCAGCCCATTAACTCCAACCTATTATCAGGCTATTCAGGGCTATCTGAATAAAGGCTTAAGTGAAGAGATGATTGTTTTAGCGATTGAACAGACCGGTTTTCAGGGTAAGAAAAATTTTTCTTACCTCAAGGGCATTTTAAATAACTGGTATAATCTAAAACTTCAATCTGTCGAAGAAGCCAGGGAATTGATAGCAAAACATGAAGAGGATAATGTTATTCAATTTAATCAGAAGAAAAGGGGTAAGGCCGGTGGAAAAGGAAAAGTTTCAGGCAGCGATTCAGGAAACAAGAAAGCTGCGAATGAATATGACAAATACTTCTAAAGACTCTAAAAGTATTGTAATAGATGGCAGAGCCGACGATAAGCTGGCTTTAGCCAGAAAGAATATGCTAAAGAGCCTTGATCTCCCTGATAGATATCGGAGTAAAGGCTTTGAGAATTTTGAGCCAGGCCCATTAGGAAAACAGGCCAGTAAGATTATAAAGGAGATTAAAGCCTACGCCACCTCCTTTGTAGATTTACGCCGCAAAAATAACTGGGCATTATTTACTGGCGGTTATGGCCTGGGCAAAACTCATCTGGCAGTCTCAGCTTTTAGGGAGGCAGCTGTTCAGTGGGCCTACCATATTGCTGAAAAGTCCGGCAATCCCTTTTACCCCGGGCGGCCAGATATCGGCCGGAGCTTCCATTTTATCACCAGCTCAGACCTAATCCAGGAGCTAAGGGACAGCTATGACTCAGGCCTAATAACCGAGGAAGCCACCCTCTCCCGGTATAAGAGGTCCTATCTGCTCCTCCTTGATGACCTGGGGACAGAGCGGGCCAGTGACTGGCAGAAAGAGAAGCTCCATCTAATTCTTAATTATCGCTATAATCATCTCCTGCCAACGATTATAACCACCAACCTTGACTCAGAAGACCTCCAGGGCCAGATAACTCAGCGTCTCCTGGATAGAATTATTGAGGCAACTGATAATGGCCGCTATATCTGGCGGCTTGAAGGTGAGAGTTATCGGATGAAATAATAGGGTCCGATGAAATCATCATAGGACAGGAGAGATCCAGGTTATCAAAAACCAGGCCGGTAATCACCAGGACCTCTGGTGGTTACTGGCTCGATTATAAAAATGGAGGTGGGAATATGTTAAATCAAATAAATTTAATTGGCCGTTTGACCAGAGATCCAGAGCTCTTATATACCTCTGCTGGACAGCCCCTGGCCAGCTTTGCTCTGGCAGTGGAGCGGTCATTTAAAAATAAAGAGGGTAAAAAAGATGTCGATTTCATTGAAATCAGAGCCTGGCAGAGACTGGCTGAAGTCTGTGCTGATAATCTCCGCAAGGGCAGGCTGGTTGCCGTTGCCGGCAGGCTCCAGGTAGACAAAAATACGAAAGGCAGCAGGACCTACGAGAATGCCAGGGTTATTGCCAGAGAAGTTAATTTTCTCGACTGGCCAGCTGCAGCTAAACCTGAAGTTGAAGAACTAATTGAGGTTCCTTTTTAATAACAGCGGTATCAGCTTATTAGTCCAGGTAAAATAATAAACCATAAAAACTATGAAGGAGGGAGCCATCAATGCCGGCAGCACTGGTGGCGAATAGATGACAATCAGAAATTTAGCTGAGAGATTACCAGAGGAGCAGGTTGAGATAATGAATCTGATCATGGATATTGAAGACCTTACCCCAACAGATGATAATACTATTGGCTGGGAGCGGAAAATTGTCTGCCCCAGTTGTTACAAGAAGACTCTGCTGCTGAAGTCAAACAGTAAAACCGGGGCCTATTATAAATGCCTGGAATGCGGTAAGACAGGGGACCTGCTGGTGCTCTATCATGACCTCTTAGGAAAGTCACTGCTAGTCAGTGAGGCAGGGCCTGACCTATAGCAGGAAGTTTCTGGTCGATAGCTACCGCCAGAAGGCCAGAGAGCTAGGCCGGCCACCAACCCTAAAGGAGATAAACGCCGATACAGCGATGGCCTCCTACTGGACCTATTACCGGCGTCTCGGCCTGAAAGAGAATATCTGCAGCAGTTTAAAGATTGCCAATATCCCGGCTACTATCTACCACCTCTTTTGCGCAGACTGCATCCATGACAGCTCAACCTGTCAGGAAAATCCCTTTGACTGTGCCAGAGAAGCCGAACTTTATTTTAC
>CAZLCX010000062.1:0-9013 GCA_964558325.1 uncultured Halanaerobiaceae bacterium
AGGAATGGGATAAGTTTGTTGAAGCAGTCAAAGAGGCCGATAGAAAGATTAAAGAAAAGAGATAATCATTTTATGGGCAAGACTCTATTGGTGAGTGGGGGGAAACGATTTAGTTTTATATATTTAAGCAGAAGCCACCGGGCAACCGGTGGTTTTTGAATTAAATAATTAAGTATGAAGGAATTTATTGAAAAATAGATAATTATATTTATATTAGTCTCGATCTATTAAAAGTTATTAACTAAATTGCATTGTCTAGTTAAGGAGTGATAGTATGACTGATAAAAATAATATACTTACAATAGTTGAAAATGAATATAATCAACTTCAAGATTTATCAGGTTCAAAAGCTATGAATAAAGTTGCCAGGAGAGTATATGCAAGTTTGCCAGATGAAGATGATCAATTAATAGAACTATTTGATTTTTTGCTTTCTAAAAGAGAATGGAAAATTTTTTGGTTGATAACTCAATGGATTAAAAGAAAAGAGTTATATCAACATGAATTTATGACTTATTATGAAAATTGGCTTTATAATTATGTTGATAGTTGGGGAAGTTGTGATATTTTTTGTTACCGGGTTCTTAATCCCATGGTTGAAAGGTATCCTGAATTATTCAAGAAGGTAATGGAATGGACAGATTCTGACAAAACTTATGTAAGGCGAGCTGCTCCAGTGAGTTTATTAGAATCTACTCGAAGTTTTAAAGTAAATTATAGGATTGAAAAGGTTTTTGAGGTTTCAGACAAGTTAAAACATGATTCAGAGATTCATGTACAAAAGGGAGTAGGTTGGTTGCTTAAATATGCTTATTTGAGCTACCCTAATCATATTTATAATTATTTAATAGATAATGTAGATAATTTACCCCGAGTTATTTTCAGATATGCGTTGGAAAAAGTACCAGATGAAGTCAGACAGGAAATGATGAAGTTATAAAATTATTAAGATATAAATTTAGCTAATATAGTCTTTGGAGTTTGTTATCTTGCTACCCCAGGCTAGCAGCGGCAAGATCAAACAATTCGTGGGAGGATAAAACAAGCTGTTAATGAATCGGCGAACAAGAACCACCTTAAATAACAAGGAATTAAGACTAAAATAATAAAAACTTTTGACAATCCGATATAACTTTAGGAGGAAATTCTATGATAAAAAATGTTTTAGTTCTTTTAGGAGATTATTATCATTCAGAAGATTATCTGAAAGAGGGATTGGGAAGTGTCCTCAAGCAAGAAAATATTGAGACAACCTATATAAATGACCCTTCAAATCTGAACTGGAATAAAATAAGCAATTATGATTTAATAATTAATTCAAAAGCAGGCTGGGTTAGCCATGAAGAGCGAAAAACTTCCTGGCTATCAGAAGAAAATGAGAATAAATTGTATACCTTCGTTGAAAATGGAGGTGGCTATCTAGTTCTCCATACAGGTTTAACTGCGTATCCAACAGAAGGAAAGTATCATAAATTGGTGAAAGGATATTTTGATTATCATCCAGATGAGCATCAGTTGATAAAGGTAATAGTGAAAGAAACTCATCCTGTGGTGGAGAGTGTAAATAATTTTGAAATTGAGGATGAGCAGTATTTTTTAAAAGTAAATTCTAGCGAGACTAATATTCTTCTTGAAGGAGTTTCAAAAGAAGGAAAAGAAATTGCTGGCTGGGCCCATAAATTCAATAAAGGTAAGGTGTGCTGTTTAACCCCAGGTCACAAATTAGAAGTACTAAAACATCCAGAGATGAAAAAATTATTAGCCAACGCTATTAACTGGTGCTTAAACTAATATTAAGTAAAAACAGTCTAAGTATTGAAGTAAAAGAGAAGATGTCAGATTAGATATTTTGTAGTCATTTTTCGCAATCCATGAATTTAATTATATATCTAATTCGGAGATTTGTGTGTTCTCTATAGTTAGTGATCTTAATAGGCAAGACTTTATTGGAATTTTGGGAAGCAGTTTAAATTTATATAGATGAACAGAAGCCACCGGGTAACCGGTGGGTTTTGAATTGAAATAGAATAATTTTAATAAACTTAATTATGTTTTAATTATTGATATTTATGTATATAATAATATTAAACTCTATAATTGATTTTAAAATTGCATTTACTATTTTAACTATTAAAGAATAAGTGTTAATTTCGTCAAAGAAAAATCAATTCAGCTCTATTATTGACTCTCTTTTGACGCTTATTATTTATAATAAGTGTGATAATTATGAATATATAAAATTACTAATTAACAGGAAGGAGAGGGATTAGATGAAGTTTGATGTTTCAAATGCAATGAAAATAAAATTATCCAATGAATTACCGGAAAAGACAGAATTTAAAAAAGGTATCAGGAGGGCTCCGAGAAGGGAACTGACTTTAAATCGCGAAGAAAAAGAATTAGCCTTAAAGAATGCTTTAAGGTATATCCCCCCTGAATTACATGAAAAATTAGCTCCAGAATTTATGGAAGAACTTATGACAAAGGGAAGAATATATGGTTATCGTTATCGTCCTCATGGGGAAATCAAGGCCCGGCCAATTGATGAATATGAGGGAAAGACACTTGAGGGTAAAGCCTTACAGCTTATGATTGATAATAATCTTGATTTTGATGTAGCCCTTTATCCATATGAGTTGGTTACATATGGGGAAACAGGGCAGGTTTGTCAGAATTGGATGCAGTATAGGTTGATTAAAAAATATCTACAAAATATGACTCAGGATCAGACCCTTGTCATACAATCAGGACATCCGCTTGGGCTTTTTCCTTCTAAGCCAGAAGCACCAAGAGTTATATCAACCAATGCTCTGATGATAGGTATGTTTGATGATTTAAAGCATTATAATAAGGCTGCTGCTCTTGGAGTTGCTAATTATGGCCAGATGACAGCCGGCGGCTGGATGTATATTGGTCCTCAAGGTATTGTTCATGGAACTTATACTACCCTTTTAAATGCAGGGCGTAAGTTTTTAGGTAATGATTATGATGAAGATTTGAGTGGACAACTTTATATTACATCAGGTCTTGGTGGAATGAGTGGTGCACAGGCTAAAGCAATTGAAATTGCTGGTGGCATTGGAGTAATTGCTGAGGTTGATAAATCTAGAATTGAGACCCGTTATGAACAGGGTTGGGTCGGTAAGGTGTCCAGTGACTTAGAGGAAGTATTTAATTGGGTAGAGGATTATCGTGAAAAGGGTAAAGAAGTCTCCATTGCTTATTACGGTAATGTGGTTGATCTTTTAGAATATGTTGTTAAAAACGAGATAGAGGTGGAGCTTCTTTCTGATCAAACTTCTTGTCATGAAGCTTATACAGGTGGCTATAGTCCTGCTGGCTATAATTTTGAGGAAGCACGTAACTTGTTAAATAATAATCCCCAGGAATTCAGGAGGGCTGTAGATCAGTCTCTTCAGAAACATTATAAATTGATTAAAGAACTAGTGAACCGTGGTTCTTATTTCTTTGATTATGGCAACAGTTTTATGAAGGCCATTTATGATGCTGGAGTAAAAGAGATTGCGAAAGATTCAGCCGATCCTTCCCGAGGCTTTATCTTTCCATCTTATGTAGAGGATATAATGGGCCCTGTTTGTTTTGATTATGGTTATGGTCCTTATCGTTGGGTATGTTTGAGTGGTAAAAAAGAAGATCTGCTTAAGACAGATGAAGCAGCCAAGGAGTGTATAGATAAAGACCGTCGCGCTCAGGATTATGATAACTATCAGTGGATTAAGGATGCAGAAAAGAATGATATGGTGGTTGGTTCGCAGGCTAGAATACTTTATACTGATGGTCCTGGCCGTGTAAAAATGGCACTTAAGTTTAATGAAATGGTAAGAAACAATGAAATAGGACCAATTATGTTGGGCAGAGACCATCATGATACCAGTGGTACTGATTCTCCATTTAGAGAAACTGCTAATATAAAAGATGGCAGTAATATTATGGGGGAAATGTCTATTCATTGTTTTGCAGGTAATGCGGCTCGTGGAATGACTTTGGCTGTGCAAAGTAATGGTGGTGGAGTAGGAATCGGCAAATGTTTTAATAGTGGTTTTGGTCTTGTCCTTGACGGAAGTAAAAGAGTAGATGATATTATTAAATCATCACTGGATTGGGATGTTCATGGTGGTGTAGCCCGGAGAGCCTGGGCTCGCAATGATCACGCTATTGAAACAATGATAGAATGGAATGAGGAACACAAAGGAAGGGGTCATGTCACCCTGCCCTACAAAGCAGAAGAGGATATGGTAAAAGAAATTGTTGAGAAATACAACATTTAAAAGAGCATTTATTTAGCATAAAATTCAGCCAGGAGGTTATGATAATGCCTGAATTAATTGCAAGTCTTTTGGGTAAACCAGAAGTTAAAGTAGAAAATAGAATAATAGATTTACCCTATAAAAAGGTGGAGGCATTACTTTATTATATTCTAGTTAATAAAAATGTTGATCGTAATAAAACAGCATCATTATTATGGGGTTCAATGATTGAGAGGAAAGCAAAAAAAAATCTACGTAATGCACTTTATGAATTAAAAAAGAATGTTAATAAAAAGATTATAACAACACCTGACCGTTCTACTATTAAATTACATGAAAAATGCAATCTAAATCTGGATGTTGATATTCTTCTGGCTGAAAATACCAAAAAAGCAGTGAAAGTTTATCAGGGAGAATTTTTAGCTGAATTTGCTTTAAAGGATAATATAGAATTTGAAAGCTGGCAAATGGAACAAAGAAATTTTTATCGAACTCAATATATTAAGAGGTTGAATGAATATATAGATTACCTCTATAATGAGGGAAAAACCGATCAAGCCATTCATTATCTCGAATTATTAATAAAAATAGATGAATTTAATGAAAATGCTTACTGTCGACTAATTGAATTATATGGCAATAATGCTTTAAAAGCAAAAGCTATTGAAACATATCAGAAATTGGAAGAAAAACTTGGAGAAGAATTAAGTATCTGTCCTGACGAAAAGACAAAACAGACATTACAGATTGTTAAAAGTAATGGAAATAAGCCTAAAAAAGAAGAATATATCTGTCATAAAAATAATTTTGAAAAACTCCAGAATGCAGTTAATAATTTTTTGATCGATGAAAACAAGCAATCATATATTGTATTTGGTGAGGCCGGTATAGGAAAAACTACTCTTTTAAACCATGTTTCATTTGGCGGCAAACAGGATAATCTATTAGTATTAAAAACATTTTGTTTTCAAGCAGAAGAGAGGTATTATTTAAAACCCTGGAAATATATATTACAGCAGTTAGAAAATAAAATTGATTTAGATGAATTAGGTCTTATGTTTTCCTGGCGGCAAGTTGTTTCTAATTTATTTCCTTCTTTAAAAGAGGAAGAGGATGTAGTAACAGAGATGAAGATAGATTCTATTTCATCAAATTCCTTGAATGATGCTCTAATCTATTTGTTTTCTGAAATCGCAAAAAAATATAAATTGGTTTTTATATTTGAAGACCTCCACTGGGCTGATAAAAAAACTTTATTTTTGATAAAGAATCTGTTATACAGCCAGAACAAAAATATTATGCTGATTGCAACCTCCCGTAATTCAGGGAAAAGACTTATAAATAATAGTTTTTCCGGGCTGTATAAAGATAGAATAGTAGAAAAATTAGAGTTAAAGCGACTTTCTTTTTCTCAAATCAAGGAATTTTCAGTTAATTACTGTGGAAAGAGAGAACTTTCTAAGGAAGTCTTAAATAGACTTTATGAGGAAACTGAAGGAAATTTGTTTTTTTTGGTTGAGTATCTAAATTTACTAAATCAGGACCAGGGCGATGAGGTCTTCTCTGATTTAACCTCGCAGAGCAAAAATATTTTGAGAAATAGAATCCAGACTGTTTCCCAAGAATCTCTTAAAATATTAAAATTAATTTCAATCTTTTTTACTAAAATAAGTTATAATATTCTTGTCGAATTAAGCAATAAATCAGACCTGGAATTAATTAAAATAATTGAGGAATTAAAAGATAAATATCTAATAAAAGAAATTGATGAAGATAATGGTGTTACCAGTTATTTATTTACCCATTCTAAAATTAGAGATTTTATTTATAATGAACAGTCAACTTCCAGGCGCAAAATTCTCCATGAAAGAATTGCCTGTGTTCTAGAAAAAAAGATTAATAATGAAAATCACGAAGATTATACTCGGTTGATTTATCACTATTCACGGGCAGGAAATAAGGTTAAACATTTAAAATATTTAATCCATGAAGCTGAGATATATTTTAACTATACCCATGAATTATATCCTGTAGCCAGAGACAGACATTTGAAAAAAGATTATTTATTACTGCTCAGGAAAGAAGATGCACAGTCTTATCTGGATGAAATAAATAATTTGATTGAAGAAATAGAGGTTGAGATGGGTGAAACAGAGCAGTTGAAAAAATTCCATGTTAAATTTCTTCATATGAGATTTTATTATCTCGTTGGTGAAGGTCAATATGATCTGGCAGTTATTCATATCAAAAAAATGATTTCAGAGGCTAAAAAGATTAAAGATTTCACAAGTATTATGAAAGGTTATGAAGAATTAGCCATTATTGGGATTCAAATTGAAGATTTTGATTTACTAGAAATTAATGCCCAGAAATTAGATGAAATAGCCTGTGATACTGGTCAATTAATAAAAAAAGCTATTGCTAGAAGGTTGTTAGGAGTAGTTAATTTATACAGGCATGATTTTACTAAAGCCAATAAATTTTTCCGAGAATCACTGCAGTTATTTGAAGAGGAAGAGATTCTAGGGAAAAAATTTACCTTAAGTAAAGCTGCCCTTTACAATTATCTGGGAGAGGTTCAAAGGAGGAATGGAAACTTCAAAAAGGCCTTTACCTATTATAAAAAGGCTATAACTATGTGTGAAAAGAAAAATATAGTTTCTGGTTTAGGTACCTTCTATACCAATAAAGGGATTGCCCTTTTTCATAATGGAGAAGAGAAAAAAGCTGAAAGTTATTTTAAACAGGCGGTAGATGCTTTTGATAAGTTACCAACTGTTTGGGGATATTCCGTTCTGGCTTTTGGCTATCTTTCACTGATTATGCTGCATAAAGGAAACAGTCATAATTCATGTATGTTTATAAAACAAGCGGATCAGGTTATTAATAAATACCCAAAAAGATATTGGGAAGGATTACTTTATTGGATCAAAGGAGAGATAGCTGAACAGATTAAAGATAATAATGAATTAAAAAAATTATATAAGGGCCATGTTATAGAGACGTCTCAATTTTATAGGAATGAGGCACTTGAAATTTTTAATGATATAGGAACTACTTACGAAAAAAAATTATTAGAAACTTGATAAATTTATAATAAAAAAAGAAGTTGATTATTTTTGACTTTTTATTGACGGAATAATTATATTATTTTGTTAAGATAGGATTATATTTTTAGTTTTAATTTTTTAAATTTTATAAATTAATAGATATTCAATAAATAGGAGTGTATTAATATGAAATTAGAATTTACACTTAATAGAAAAGATGTGGAAATAGATACAGAACCGGATAAAAGATTATTGGATCTTTTACGTGATGATTTTAATCTTACGAGTGTAAAAGAAGGTTGTAGTGAAGGAGAATGTGGAGCTTGTACAGTGATTATGGATAACAAAGCTGTTACATCCTGCCTGATACTGGCGGTTCAGGTTAATGGGAGTAAGATTATTACGACTGAGGGTTTGGAAGAAGATGGTGAATTAGATATAATTCAACGTGCTTTTAAAGAGAATGATGCTGTACAGTGTGGGTTTTGTACACCAGGAATGATAATGTCAGCTAAAGCTCTGTTACTGAAAAACACAAGCCCTACAAAGGAAGATATAAAAGAAGCAATTGCAGGTAACCTGTGTAGATGTACAGGTTATATAAATATTATTAAGGCTATTGAAGATGCTGCCCGAAGGTTGGAGGTTGATAACAGTGAAAACTAAAGTCTATCAGCCTGAATCTTTGGGAGAAGCCTTAGAAATTATAAGAGAAAATGATCAGATTAAGGTTCTGGCAGGTGGGACAGATCTTTTATTGAATTTAGATAAATTAAAGAAAGATAAGCTCCAGTTAATGGATATGACTAAGATTGACAAATTAAAATATATAAGAAAAGATGAAAAAGTGATCAGGATTGGAGCATTGACTACCTTTGCTGAAATAAGTGAAAATAAACTTATTAAGAAACATTTCATCTCATTAGCAGCTGCAGCCAAAGGTGTAGGTTCAGTTCAGATACGAAATAGATCAACAATAGGTGGTAATATAGCTAATGCTGCTCCTTGTGCTGACTCTTTACCTGTACTTAGTTCTTTATCTGCTCGTTTTAAAATTAAAAACATTGATGATACTAGAATAGTTTCTGTTAAAGATATTGTTAAAGGATTTTATCAGAATAATCTTAATTCAGATGAAATAATAACCGAAATCATTATTCCTGAAACTGATAAATTTAATTTTTTATATTTTGATAAAGTTGGAAGCAGAAAATCTGTAACTATTGCTAGGCTAAATTTAGGAGCCAAGTTAGAAATAGAAGAGAATATGATCAAAAATGCTGTTATTTTTTTTGGTGCCTTGAGTGCAAAGCCCTTTCGAGCAGTAAATATAGAAAATTATCTTGCAGGAAAAAGGATAAGTGAAATTGATACTTCAAAATATAATCAATTATTAAAAAATGTGGTTGATCAGACAATACCAGGACGCTATTCTCAGCAATATAAAAGAAATGCTATTTGTGGTTTGGGAGATAATTTAAGAAAAAGTTTAAAATTATCTGTTATTAAAGGAGAATAATTATGAATAATTTAAAATATGTCGGTCAAAATATAACTTTCAGTGATATGGAAGATAAAGTTACTGGTAAGATAAAATATGTGGGAGACAATAGTAGTTCTGATTTACTTTACACAAAACTGGTCTTAAGTGAAGTGGCCAGGGGTGAGATAGTAAATATTGATACAAAAAAAGCT
>CAZLCX010000063.1:0-8984 GCA_964558325.1 uncultured Halanaerobiaceae bacterium
CGGGAGCCAATTTGGGCGGAGCGAAGCGCAGCCGGGTACTCGCTGTTATGTGATGTGCTTGGGGGTGTTTTATTGACATATTTTGATTACTACGTTTCCCTTTTTATGACCTGTTTCAACGTATCTATGGGCTTCTGCTATATCATCCATTGAGTATACTCTGTCGACAACAGCTTTTAGTTTGTTGTTTTTTATTAATTCTGAAATATATTGTAAATTCTTTATTTTTTCATTTACAGGTTTCATCCCGGCAGCAATAAAAAATGACCTCTTACCTTTTTCTTTCGATTGAAGTAATCCTTTGATTAACACACCCGGGGTTGGAAAGGTTGTTAAGTATATACCATTTTCCGCCAATACATTTTTACATTGAGAAAATGATTTCTTGGCTACAGTGTCAAATATAACGTCATATTTCTCATTTCCTTGTGTAAAATCATTTCTTGTATAATCTATACACCATTTTGCACCTATTGCTTTGGTCATTTCTATATTTGCGGTACTGCAGACACCGGTTACTTCAGCTCCGTAGCTGTTAGCTATTTGAACTGCTGCGGTACCAACGGAACCAGATGCTCCATAAATGAGCACATTTTGCTTATCGCTAATCTTTCCTTTGTCTCTAAGAAACACAAGGGCTGTGTGCCCTCCATCAACAATACCAGCCGCTTCTTCATAACTAATATTTTGAGGAATATTGATTATTGCGGAATTGTCAGGCAAACAAATATATTCAGCATGTGTGCCTAAAGTATCTGATGAATACCCATAAACCCGATCCCCAATCTTGAATCTTTTTACATTTTTACCGATATCAATAATCTCACCTGCCAAAACATCTCCTGGGATAGAGTACTTCGGTTTCCATAACCCTGTAAAAAACCTTGAGATAAAAGGCTTGCCTTTTCTAAAAACTGGGTCTGTATTGTTCACTGCTGTAGCATGGATTCTAACCAAAACCTCATTTTCTTTTGGCGATGGAGTTGGTACGTCTTTTATCTGAAGAACTTCAGGACCACCATATCTTGTTACAATAATAGCTTTCATATTAAATCTCCATTTTTTAAATTTTCCCTTAGCATTTCACATAACGTTCCCAGTATTCCCGACGTGCCTGTGCCCCACCGGGGCCTGATACAATGTTTGCTTAATATTTACTTCCTTTAATTCACAATAACTCCAGCAAACATCGTAACAGAAGGCATGTCCCAAAGGACAGGCTAGTTTTTAGCCGTAGCGGGAACACTGTGTTATACGAAGTGGTGCGGTTCTTTTTAAAATTTATTATGGCCAACTAACTTGAATTTAAATAGTTCTAATTTAAGGAATCATATACAGCATTCCTCAGAGCAACTTCCCTATCACCATTGATCATGTTAGAACTCATTTTATTCATGGTATAAGCCATTGTAATATTGTTTTTGGGATCCACTATAACAAAGCTTCCCCCAGCTCCAAAACCACCAAATTACTCTTTATTATTAGAAAATGAATATTTAGAACTAGGTTTCATAAAACCGCAATGAAATCTAAATGCATCCTGTTTAAAAACCCTGTCTTCAAATCCCTGTTTCAGTTCATCAGGATATTTCATAATAGTCGAAATAGTCGACTCATTAAGATATAAGGACGAAGAACTATTAATAAACAATTCATTCATAATAGATGCCAATCCCCTTGAATTTCCAACACCATTTCCTGAACCAATCTCAAGTTTCAATATTTTTTTCTTATTAAAATTACTATGATCACTTGCAAAAGTAGGGTTTAACATAAATTTATATGTTAAAGGCCAAGGCTTAAAAAATTCTTTAACAAATTTAAATGGCATTGATAATATCCCTTTCATCTCTAAAAAAGGAATTAATGCTGCTACTCTTCTCATATCAAAATCATTATCTATTCAAATATAAAATTCTCCATCAGTTTTATGATTAAATTCTTCTTTTATAAATTGACTAATTCTTCTTCCATCTGGGTCTATTCTAGAAAGTAATTCACTCATATACCAACCAATTGTCCACACATGATATCCTTGTTATGTACTAGACTTCCAATGTGGAGATTGTTTAGCAAGTATCTTATCTAACTTTTTATGATTATTAATAATTTCAGGTGTTAACTTCTTGTCAATTGCGGAAAGTCCTGCTCTATGTTGCAGAAGTTGTTGAATAGTTATATTTTCCTTACCATTTTGAGAAAATTCAGGTCAATAAAAACAAACCTCATCATCATATTCAAAATAACCTCTGCTATGTAGTAAAGCCAAACGCGCTGCACTTACAGCTTTACTAGTTGAAAAAACAGGTGATAAAGTATTTCATCACATATTTCAAAACCCTGTTTAAGCAGCCATTTAGTATCACTCATAAAGTGAAATTTTTCCTTTCCAACGACAGTTACTAACCCGTCTTTATCCTGTTTTTTTGCATCAATAATTGCTTGTTGTAACAAGGCTTTCCCATGTCCGCTTTTTTTATATTTACCAGAAACCCAAAAACAGCCAATGCACACATAATTTGGTGCAATAATTGGAAGCCAGGCTTTTTCTGCTGGGCCATATTCTATAAATACTTTTGCCCGTTCATCTAACCTCAAAAAAGAATATCCATTATCAAATTGTCTTTTTAGCCACTGCTTTTTAAGTTCATAACTTTCTGAACATTTTTTGTCTGAAAAAGCACAACAAATATGTTCATTTTCAATATTAGTTCGATCAAGCTTGATATAATTCATTAAACTAACACCTTCTTTCCACATTTACTGCCTTCATTTTTTTAAAATTGGAGATGGCTCTAACTCCAGCCAGTCAATTTATAATCGCCCTACCGAAATTCCTGCATTTATCGATTCTTCCCAGCTTGTAGCTATAGAATCTAAAGTTTCAGGCGGATTTGAAGGATTAAACCCTTGAATTTTTCCAATTTTATTATATCCGTTTAGAAGGGTTGATTCTCCGGCAATACTATCGATCAAAGGTTTATTATTTCCCTTTCGAGAGCTTGATTTTTTAAAACCAATAAATTTATTGGTTCTTAGAAAAAGATGAAAAAGTGATTAAAACATAATATCTTAAATATTATTTAGTCCAAGCTTCCTATCAGCTAAATACAAACCTAGTGCTAAAGCTAAAAGTAAAAACATAGTAATTGCAAAAATATTATCGTTAAAAGGCAAAAGAACTCCAATAGTGAAATTAATTGAGAAATGAGCAAATATAGCAATTAAAATACTTTGATTTTTAGTTTTATTACAAAGCCACGTAAAAAGCACAGAATAGCCTAGAATTGTAAAAAAATATCCATATCCAAAAATAGAATTTATGCCATTTTCTCCATGAATGGTTGTTGGCATTAAAAACAGAGGTAAATGCCAAGCCCACCAAAAAATGCTTATTATCAATGTGCTTTTTAAAGGAGATGTAATATGTTGAAGTGAATCCAGAGCGTAACCACGCCAACCAATTTCTTCAGATAAAGGTCCCAGTAAAAAAATAACAATAGTACTTATGAAAAAAATCATTGGGCTATTAAGCATATCTTTAATTAAATCCCCTTCCGGCAGATTATTGCTATATAAGCTGTGAATCAAAATTGCACCAGCAAAAATTAAAGGGTATATTATTAAACTCAGTATAAACCATTTTATCCCCATCTTTTTTATACTTAGCAATCTTTCTTTTAGTTTTATATTGTTAGATTTTTTTAGAAAAAACAACCCTACTATAGATGGGCCAAAACCTCCTAACATAAATAATAATAACCCTATAAGATTCTGGTTAGTATCTAAATTAAAAATGATCACTGGTAACCAAATAAACCAAGAAAATATAAAAGTAACTATAAAAAATAAAATTACAGATTTAACTGAATAATTTTCAATATTATTTTGTAAATATCTCATTTTCCCCTCCTATAATTACTTCAAAAATATTTTCAGATTACAAATATTTAAAAGCACCATCAGCCCCCATATATTTCTATTTAATAATGAAATTATTTAATATTAACATTATGAAAAACTTCTCTTGAAATTTTTGGTTATAATTAATTATATTATAATTTTAACATGAAAACACTAATTTAGGACTAGTGCTAATTAACCTTTTAAGAGTTTAAGCATAAAAAATATTTCCATCTTTAAACAAATAAAAAATTTAACATATTGTTAATTTAAAATTTACATGTATGTAAATAAAAATTAATATAAGCATTATATAATTAACTTATCAAAGTTTAAGGGAGGAAATTAATGAATCAAAATCAAAAAACTTATCTTCTAGATACCAGTGTTCTGTTATATGACAGTGAATCGATCTACAATTTTGAAGATAATGAAATAATCATACCCAGGGAAGTATTATTAGAGCTCAATAAGAAAAAAAGTTCTGATGATCAAATTGGAAAGAATGCTCGAGACATCATTAAAAATCTTCGAAAAATATTTTTAAATAAGTTAGATGAAAAAGTATTTGATTTTGAAATTAAAGAAAAAGTCAGTAACAAAATTTCTTCTGAAGGAACAATCACTCTATATTTTGATAAAAATTTTTTCTACCCCTATTTTAAAATAAACAAAAGCAATCCTTTAGATAATAATTTTGATAAATACTCACAGGTTAACACTAAGATCAATAATGAAATTAAAAATGCCACTGATTTAAGACTTATCAATATTGCACGCCAGACAAAATCTATACTTGTTACTAAGGATTATACCCTGCAACTCCTGGCTATGCAGATGGGCGTTCCTGTTGAAGATTATACAACAGATCAAACTTTAATTGCAGAAAATTATAAAGGTTACAAAACTATTACTACTTCAAAAACTATAATTAATAAACTTTACAGCAAAAAGAAAATTGACTTTGATAAAGAAAATAAAGATCTAATAAATAATCAATTAATTGAGTTACAAGCTTGTGATGCTCAACAGACAGCACTTGCTAAATATAGCCTTGGCAAATTAAATTTAATAGAAAGAAATAAATCAATCCATGGTATTAGAGCTAAAAATAGAGAGCAGATATTTGCAGTAGAGTTATTAATGGATCCTTCAATATCATTAATAACAATTTCAGGGATTTCTGGAACAGGTAAAACACTATTATCTCTCATTACTGGACTTGAACAGGTTTCCAATTTAAATATTTATAACAAACTAACTATTACCAGACCAACAGTTTCAGTTGGAAATGAAATAGGTTTTTTGCCTGGAACATTAGAAGAAAAATTAAAACCATGGATGAAACCGATCTATGATAACTTTGATTATATAAGTAATGGTAACGGAGAAGAAATTATTGATAGGCTAAAAACCTGTAATAAACTTCAAATTGAACCTCTTCAATATATAAGAGGAAGATCTATACCAAACCAGTTTATGATAATTGATGAAGCTCAAAACTTATCACCAAGACAAATTAAAACAGTTATTAGTAGAGCCGGAAAAGACACAAAAATTATTTTAACTGGCGATATAGATCAGATTGATCAGCCATATCTTTCAAAAAGATCAAATGCTCTTTCTTATGTAATTGATAAATTTATGAATCAGGATAACTATGGTCATGTAGAAATGAGAAGATCAGAAAGATCAAGGCTTGCAGAACAGGCTTCACAACTTTTATAAAATAAAAAAAGGCTGCAGCCCCATTTTCAATACTGCAGTCTTTTTACCATTTAATTTATTGAACTTAATTAAAATATTTAAAGTTATATTTTGCTCTAATTATAATATTATTATCCCTGTTATGGATTCAACCAGGTAAGTATCCGCTCCAGGACCGCTGCAGATGCAGCCTATAAGAGATAGGTAATATTAATAAAGGCATCCCAATGGGCCTAGGGCGCTATAGCAGCGATTGTCCAGACTAATGTTTTTAAGATCAACAAAATATCAATTGATGTTAAAAAATTGTTTTTCAGCCTGAACTGCAAAAGGGTGAAAGAATAGTTAAAGCCATTAATTTCACTCTTTAGATTATTTTCTTTTTTTATGAACATACATCTGCTTATCAGCCTGATTAAAGACATCTTCTAAGCTCTTGGAGTCTTCATGGTAAATAGAAAAGCCGATAGAAATAGAAAGCTTGAAGGGGAGGTTATTCTGGCTGTTAAACTTATCTATCTCATTTCTAATCCGCTGACAGTACTTTTGAGCGGCTTCAGCATCAGTTTCAGGTAAGATAACAGCAAATTCATCTCCGCCCATTCTGGCAACCACATCTTCGCTCCTGCTAACTTCACCGAGTACCTGAGCCGCACTCTTAATAATTTTATCCCCTGATTTATGGCCATAATTATCATTGATTGATTTAAGCTCATCTACATCTCCAATTACTATGGCAATTGGCATTCGTCTGGAAGATTCCAGCCGCTCTAATTCATTTTCATAATATCTTCTATTATACAGACCGGTCATCTCATCATGGAAAGATAGATATTCAATTTCTCTTTCCTTTTGTTTCCTCTCACTGATATCAGTATATAAAGCATAAATTCCTATTTGACCATTAGTTAAGTTAACAGGAAAACCCTGCATATAAACATCTATTCTACTGCCGTCTTTACTTTTTCTGACTGTTTCAGCTGATACCTTTTTGCCGCCGTTTACCTCTTTAGTATAATTTTTCCCAATATTTTTACATTCCTCTGGCAGAATAAACTCGTCAAGATCTTTTCCTTTAATCTCTTCTTCACTGTAACCAAATAATTCTTCAAATCGTTGATTAACCTGGATTACCTGATGATTATTATCTAAAAGACAAATAGCCTCAGTTGAATTATTAAAGAGCTGTTTGAAATAGGCCTGCTGTTCCTGTAATTTCTGCTCTGTCTGCCGCAGTCTGGTAATATTTCGAATAGAGGTCACTATAACTCTGCCAATTTTATCCTGATGTTCAATCGCTGAAAAAAGGGCTTCAAAATACTGTCTTTCTCCATTGAGCATAAGATCATACTCAAAGCTTTTAACTTCTTCATCATGATAGCAGGACTGGCATAACTCAATAAATTTCTCAGCTTCAGCTGCTGGCAGGATATCCCTGACATTTTTCCCGATTAAATTTTCTTTATCATCAACTAAATCATCCGCATTTGCCGTTAAAATATCCAGATAATTACCCATTTCATCAAGGATAATAATAATTTCAGGCAGTGACTTTAATATGTTGTCTAAATATTCCTGACTAATTTTCCCAATGTCAATACTCATATTACGCACCTTCTTATATTATTTGAAAATACAACTTTACTTTGTTAAAAGTTCAGTTATTTCAGCCAGCTTTTCAGAAGAAATCCCAAACTGCTCCCTTTTCTGCTGATCGCTGACATTACCAATTTCTACTCTGTCCGGGGATATCCTGGCTATGATATTCTCTAGTTTCTCGATTGAAGCCTTATCATCATTGTAGCCTTTAAGCATTGTTATATCAAGAATAAAAGTGCCGTCATACTGGTTATTAAAATAACTCATATTGGCAATATAATCTTCAAGGTTATAGCCAACCAGGGGCCGCTGGAGTTTCTGGAGATCAGCCTCAGTAATAGCTACAATCTCGCCGATAACCTGATCACAGCTATTGGCTAGCTCCATAAATTTTTCCTGGCCCAGAAGATAACCATTAGAGAGCAGCCTGACTGCTATGCCCCTGGATTTAATAAGCTCAATAATCTCGCCAATGCGGTCATTAAGGAGGGCCTCGCCCCTGGAGTTAATAAAGACCAAGTCGACTGGATCGGCCGCCAGCTTATCTTTAAGTTCTGCCAGAACGCTCTCCATGCCTGGAAATGACTGCTGGTCCTCAACCTGATTGGCTGTTCTGGGAAAGGGGCAGTAGACACAGTCGAAATTACAGGTCTTTTCAGGCAGGATATTAATATCCAGTACTTTTATGTTATTTTCAAAATAGGTATCCCTGTATTCTATAAAATTCATTAGCTTATGCCTCCTGCTATAATTCAATCTAACCTTTAAGTATTAGGCTCCTGCCAGTCATTCCTGGTTAATTCCCAGTAAGACCCTTTAGACCCCATGTCATCAGGCCTCTCCTTCTCTTTAAGGCCAACCCGGGTATAAAGCCTTCTGGCAGCTTTATTTTCCCTGGCAGGTTCAGTCCAGACTGCCTCAATATCATCCTCATTCTTGAAAATATAATCTATGAATAACTGTAAGGCTTCAGTTGCCAGGCCCCTGCCCTGGGCCTCAGGCAGGAGCTTAATATCAAGTCCAGCCCTTTTATGTTCAGGATCTTTCCTGTAAAATAGTTCGCCACAGAAATCATCATCACTACTTAAAACTATGTAATGTCTGGCCTTATTAGTTGCCTGAAGATTATTAAACCAGAGCATCATCTCTGCAAAAGTCTGGCCAAGGCCCTCAGGAAAACCAACTGTCTTCATTACATCACCGTTATTCCATAACCTCTGTATGTCCTTTAAGTCATTCTCATCAGTTTCTTTGATGATTACCTTTTCTCCTGTTATTTCCATGATTTCCTCCTCCTTGAAACCACGTTTTTTTAGATAAATAAAAATTAAACAGCCAGAGATATTTTATAAAAAAGAAATTTTATTTTACTAACTTATAAATATTAATTTCTGGCTCATCCATATCATGGATTAATAAACCTTCCAGTTTAGGCACTGTCTTCTTAAAATGATCAGTCCCCATATGGGCTTTTAAGGCTTCCTGGCTCTCCCATTCCTCAATAAATGCCAGGGTCTGAGGATTACTTACATCCTGATATAACTCATAGAAAACATTGCCCTCTTCCTTCCTTGTTTTCTCTATTAATTCAGTTACCATATCTTTAAAGTCATCAACCCTGTCTTCCTGGACAACAAATTTTGCCACAACTTTAATCATTTTTTAATCCCCTCCTTTAAAATCCAGAGTCATTATTCTTCGACACCAACCAAAAATAACTTTTCGGCAAATCCTCCCCGTTCTTTCTCTTTGTTTTTACGGATAGCTTCAAGTTC
>CAZLCX010000064.1:0-8850 GCA_964558325.1 uncultured Halanaerobiaceae bacterium
AAAATACCTGCAGGAGATTAACAATATTTAGACAATTATAATATTATGAAAATTAATTTTTTAGCCAGACATTAACTGTCCACCCCTGAATGATATATTATACTCAAAAGCACAAAAAGGGGAGGAATCAGGCTAAAATGTTAATCATCCTAAATTCATTAGTTGGCCAGGGAACTAAAGACGATCCATATATAGTTGAAACAGCCAGAGATTTATTGAAGATAAGGCATTATCCAGGTGCTTATTTCTTACAGACTCAGGATTTAAATATGCATGACCTTAATCCAGAAAATGGCCAGCTGCCTATTGCAAATTCAAACTCTGATGACAGTTATTTTACTGGCAGCTATGATGGCAATGGCAATAAAATATATAACTTGCAGCTGGATATGCCAGCCAGGTCAGATATTGGCTTATTTGCAATTCTTAGAAATAAGTCAACTATTAAAAATTTACATTTAGTAGATGTAAATATTAATGGCCGCAGTTTTGTCGGCGGAATTACCGGCTGCATTAATCAGGGAGCAAAAATTATTAACTGCTCGGTTACCGGTCAGATATCCGGCAGTGAAATAATAGGAGGCATTGCCGGGGATAATGACGGCTTAATAAAAAATTGTAAGACTGATGTTACAGTAGAAGGAAACACAGATGTAGGTGGCCTTACCGGCAGGAACTGGTATTTTGGAGCCATGGCTGACAGTTATACAGCTAAAGGAGTATTTAGAAGCCAGAATAATGGCGCAGTCTTAAACTCAAAGTCAGCAGGCATTATTAAAGGAGATAAACGAGTCGGAGGTCTAGTCGGATTTAATTATGGCCTGGTTAATAATTGTAATTCTTCAGCAACTATCCCACCAGGCAAATATTATATTGGCCAGGAAATTGGAGACGATTTATCAAAGTATCACAAAAATTAATCATCAGATGCTAAAAGAAAGGAGACCCAATGAACCCAACCCAGGACCTCTCAAAATCAGTAATTATCCTTGACATCTTCGAATCCTTAAACCAGGGAGATTCAGTCAATAAACAGCAGCTGGCAGATAAATATAATAGAGACCCAAAAACAATCCAGAGATATATCAGGGAGATAAAAGACTATTATTACTACCTCTACCCAAATAAAGAAATAACTGTAGAATATAATCGGAGTGAAGACGGCCACCAGCTAACAGAAGATAATCATTACTGTCTAACCAACAAAGAACTTCTTGCAATCTGCAAGATCATCCTGGATAGAAGGGCATTTAATAAAGCAGAACTTAACCAGCTAACAGAAAAACTATTAAATCTAACTTCCACAGATGAAAAAAGCTCAGTCAAAGATATGATCTTAAACGAAAAATTCCATTACACCACCCTCCAGCATGAAAAACCACTCCTGGACATTATCTGGGATTTAAATAAAGCAATTAGGGAGCAGAAATTACTTGAGATAGAATATGAAAGAGGCGGTCATCAGAAAATCTCCAGGAGCTTAAAGCCTCTGGGCCTGATCTTTTCAGAATATTACTTTTACCTCATCGCCGAATTCAAAGATCAGACCGACGATTATAAAATCCCTTACCGCCTCGATAGAATCATAGATTACACAATTCTTGATGAGCATTTTAAAGTTCCCTATACCGATAGATTCGAGGAAGGCCAGTTCAAAAAGAGAGTCCAGTTCATGATTCCAGGCAAGCTGGCCAGTATTAAGCTCAAATACTGGGGCCCCTCAGTGGAATTTGTCTTAGATAGACTGCCTACAGCCAGAATTTTAGCAGATGAGGATGATGCCTACATAATCGAAGCTGAAATCTTCGGTAGAGGCATAGAACAGTGGTTATTAAGTCAGGGCAGCAGCATAGAGGTATTAGAGCCAGCTGAAATTAGAGAAAACATTCAGGAGACAGCCAGAGAAATCTCAGAGATTTATAACTAACAAAGGAGGTGTTAACAAATGGCCAAAATAGTTAGCTTCCTTTACAAGCTGGCCAGAACAGCCAATGATGTCGAAACCTAAGCAACTGGAATAGTATAAGTTCCTGAAGCTGTTAAAGAAGCAGATATAAAAATTAAAGAGGAGGAATAAATGTGGAATGCAATAATTGCGGAGTTGAAATTCCAGTAGGAAAAACAGTGTGTCCAAGTTGTAATACGCTTGTTACTAGTGGAGAGAAACATTTAATATTAGGTAGTCCGGTTAGACGTCTTTTTGCGTATTTTATTGATTATGGTTTGGCTATTGTATTACCATTTTTACTTTTTGTAGGTGAAGGTTGGATTGCAGTTGCTTATTTAATTTTTGTTGTATTAGAGTTAATAATGATGTTTAATTCGACTTCTTTAGGAAAAGCTATGTTAGGTTTAATAGTTGTAGATAAACAAGGAGTTCCTGTTGGATTTATTAAAATGGTTTTAAGAGAAACTTTAGGAAAAATTATTTCAGGCTTAGTTTTTTCATTAGGATATATTTGGATTTTAATAGATGACACTAACCAGGCTTGGCATGACAAGTTTATTAATTCCATTGTAGTCAAGAAAAAATAGAAAAAGGGAGAATAAAAATAAAAAAATAGAAGAGGTGCTTTCTTAAACGTGGCGAATTGCGAAGGATATTAAGAAATTGTTTGTCCTGGTGAATAGAATTTAAAAGTGTACGAGAATATTTTACCGATGTATCTATTGAGATAGTAGGTTTACCTAGTTCTGTTACAACTGGTCAATTATTAGGCGCTATATTTTTGATAAATGGAATTGTTTTAACAGGTATATTGTTTTTAATGGCTTTAATAAATATATTCTTCTTTGAAAAACCAATAGAAGAAATTTTAAAGCATAAAATAATAATTGGTATTCCTATTTTCTTTCAAGCTATAGGCTTTTTAATATTATTAATAAGAATAATAAAAAATCTTTCTTAAAAGCACTGAAATATGAAGTAATTTAAGGTTTTTTCGTTTCAGCTGAGAGTATTTAAGAGTATTTCGGATTACTATTTTGTTGAATTTTGAAGAATTTATTGAGGTTTATTCATCGATCATTAGCCCAGAAGGCAAATAATCGCTTAAATGAGTTTATATTTGATATATAAAAGTAAAAGTCGATTTAAGAGTAAATTTACTTAACAAATGGAAAAATTAATTATATATTACTAGTAAGATCAGGTAATTTTTAAATTATATATAAATATTATCAAGATACTTCTTTATCTATATTTCAATTTATTGAAGGTTGGTATAATAGAAAAATAATTCACAGCAAGTCCAGATTATGACTTAGATCCAAATATTATTTAATACTCTCGCCAGTATAAATATTCATTTAATGTTACTAATTACTATTGATGCAATTAAAACTTTGTTATAATAATAGATATTATTAAAATTTAAGGGATAAGGAGAAAACAATGTCAGATAATAACTCGAGGAAAGTTTTAACTAAAAGGGAACAGGAAAGATTATTAAGTCAGATTAATAGAGAAAATATTACTGGTGAAAGGAATTATTTATTAATTAAATTAATTTTGAATACAGGTCTTAGATTATCTCCTATATGTAATCTAACTTGGAATCAAGTGGATTTGATAAATAATATTATATTATTAAAAGATAATAAAAGAAGAATCTCTTTAGACGATGAATTAGTTAATTTATTAAGTAGCTGGAACCAAAGACAGCTTAAAGAATTGGGAGAAAACCGAAAGTTTATATTTACTTCAATGAGTAAAGGCGTAAAGGGAAAGAGAATTAGCAAAAGATATGTACAGGATATGATTAAGAGATACGCAGAACACGCAGAAATTAATAAAAATGTAAGTCCTAAAATTCTTCGCTATACCTATGCATATAATTTATATCAGGACTCTAAAAGTTTTAAAGAGGTAAAAGAAAAATTTCCATCATCAAGTTTAGATACAATAAACAAGTATTTTAAATAGATAAAAAAATATATGTAAGTGGCTATTTAAGTTAACCTGGAATTAATTTCAGGTTAACTTTTTTATCTTAAATAAAGTCTCATAAAAAGTTAATAAAAATATTTGCCAATAAGAATTATTCGTGATAAACTATAAAAATGAACTCGTTTTTATGGTAAAAATACGTTATTAAGGAGGGCTTTATGAAAAAGAATGCAAAGTTTCATAATTTAGACAATCAGGAGGGATATATTGATAATATAACTGGGTTATATAATATTTATTTTTTAAAGGAACAGGTATTAAATAATTTCATTAAAAAGGACATCTATCCAGTCACAATTGTAAAAATAGATATTAATGGTTTAAGAAAAATTAATAATAAATATAGTTATGAGACAGGTAATAAAGTTTTAAAAATTATTGCCGAGCTTATTCAGGAAAATATTACTCAAATTGATATATCAATTCGTTTAAGAGATAGTGAATTTATAATAATATTTTTACAAAGAAGAAAGGAAGAAGTCGATGATTTAATAAATTTCTTTAAGAATAAAGACATAAATATAGATATAATAGATTCTAGAATTTCTTTAAGTGTAGGAACTTCAGAAATAGTTGATCCTGAAAGAGAAATTTCTAATGGTATAGCAGAAGCTGATGAAATAATGCAGCAGAGTAAAATCACCAATTTTAATAGTTCCCGCAGTAAAGTTATTGAATCTATGCTCATAATGTTAAGTTCAAATAGCCAGGAGACTAAAGAACATGCTGAGAGAATGAGGTTTAGGGCAAAACAATTAGGTACTGCAATAAATTTATCTGCTTCTGAGTTAAATCAACTTGATCAACTGGCATTATTACATGATATTGGAAAAGTAATTGTGCCGAAAAAAATTTTAAATAAGCCAGGAAGATTAACTGATGAGGAGTGGAAATCCATTATCAAACATCCAGGGACAGGATATAAGATTGCCATGCAATTTGAAGAATTTAAATCAATTGCAAAATTTATTCTACACCACCATGAACACTGGAATGGAGAAGGTTATCCTGGAAAGTTAAAAGAAGAAGAAATACCCCTATTATCAAGGATAATAACAATTGTAGATTCATATGATGTGATGTTACATAAAAGATCGTATAAGTCTGCTTTTAGTCAACAGGAAGTAATTAAGGAATTAAAAGCTTGTGCTGGTACTCAATTTGATCCTGACTTAGTAGAGGAGTTTGTTAGAATATTGGATAATGAAAAAGAACAGATGAGAAAAAATAAAGTTGATTTAATAAATCAATTATTTGATGGAGATGATATTTATAGTTTTCAAAAATCCATTGATGAATTAATAGAATTTTATATAAATGGTTTGAAACCTTAAGGGAGGACATAGATATATGTTTAAGAATTTAAATATTGGTAAAAAAATTGGTGGTAGTTATATTTTATTAATCATTGCTTTAATTGTATTGGCGGGAACAGCATATATAGGAACTAACTCAATGAGAGAGGCATCAGATATTCTTACTACAAGTCATGAATTGACAAATGATGCGAATAGGATTAATACAAGAGTTAATGCTATGATCTTAGATAACGATCCTGAAGTGGTAACTGAAATTGAAGAAATAATATTAGAGATAGAAGAAGAAGCAGAAAATATTAGTAGCTATGATGAACAGGAAGGAAAAGAGGTATTAGAATTTACTGAAAATTATAGGCAGGAGATAATAAAATTACATGAACTTTTAAAAGAACAAAATAATAAGTTTAACTATTTAGTAACAGTAGAAGGAGAGGTTTCAGAATTATTAAATGAAAGTGATTTAACTTTTGAAGAAGATAATGAATTATTACTTAGTAATTTAAACAATAATATTTTAAAAATCAACTCTTATTTAAGAGAATATTTACAAGAACAAGATAATAACAAAATTAATCAGATAGAAAATAAGATAAATGTTAGTCTTAAGGAACTGAGAAATAATATTGATGGGATATCTATTTCAGTAGATAATGAAATTGAAGCAACAAATTTCTCCTCTGAACTTGAAGTATCAACAAATTCTAGCGATGAAGAAACATTTAATAATCTAATTAATCAATATATTAATACTTATGATAATAATATAAATGATTTATTTGTTGTATCAGATCAAATTGAAGGAACTCATAACAGTATAGAAAGTACTAGAGTTGCTTTAATTGATGATCTTGAACTCTTAAATGGGAGTTTAAATAATGATTTTATTTCTGCACAAACAGCTTCAGTAAATACGATGGTTACTGTGGCAATATTAGGTTTGATTTTAAGCATCTTTTTCGGAATTAAGATCACAAAAAGTATAACCGGTCCAGTCTATAAACTTAAAGAACTTACTGAGGCAGCCAGCCAGGGTGATCTACGTAAAAGTGTAGATATAGATAGGGAAGATGAATTAGGTTTACTAATTGGATCTGTTAATCAAATGACTGAAAATATTAAACAAATAATTATAAATATCTCAGATCATGCAATAGAAGTATCAGCAAATAGTGAAGAGTTATCCGCTTCTTCAGAGGAAACTTCTGCTGCTGTTGCAGAGCTTGCAGCTTCAACAGATCAGTTATCATCAATAGCTGATACAGTTGATGAGTCTATTAATAATGTTGAAAATGAAGTTCAATCAGTAGAAAAGATTGCTAAAACCAGTGAAGCTCAGATGCAAAATACTAAAGAGGAAATGGATAATATTGTTGAAGGCTCTCAAAAAACAATTAAGCAGATAAATATCTTAAATAATTCAGTAGAAGAAATTGAACAGGTAATAACTTTAATTTCAGATATTGCCAGTCAAACAAATATGCTGGCTTTAAATGCAGCCATTGAGGCTGCAAGAGCAGGAAGTGCTGGCAGAGGCTTTACAGTAGTTGCTGATGAAATTAGGCAGTTAGCTGAAAAGACACAAAAATCAACTAGCCAGATTTCACAGATAATAGAAAAGCTAAATGATCATTCTGAAGAAACTGCAAAAATAGTTAAAGATAATAATAAAAAAGTTGAAAAAGGTAAAGAGTCATTAGCCGAACTTGAAGATAAGTTTAGTTTGATAGTAAAAAATATTTATGAGATTACTGGTAATATAGAGAAAATCACCGGGCAAGTAGAGCACGTCAGTGAAAGTAGTAACGATATTTCAAGGGTTACTGAAGAGCAAGAACAGGCGTTAAATGAAATTACTAATACATCAATTAGACTTGCTGATATGTCAGAGCAATTAGAGGGGATAGTTAAAAACTTTAATTTCGAAAACTAGCATATAAGATTAATTAAGTAGATATATATAATAATATATAAGATGAAATGTTATGATCCCCTTCTGGTAGGTAGACCAAATAATAAAGAGCTACTCTACCAGAAAGGGGATTTTTTATTTTTTAATAATGATAATTTGACTTACTTGATATTATATTTAAGGTATATAATATATAAAACGGCCTTACAATAATTTAAATTACAGGTTTTTAAAAAATCAATTTATAGTTATTTATATCTCAAAAATATTGATTATAATAATAATTTCAGCTAATTAGATTCAGATTGAATATTTTCTATACTCTATGTAAGTTTTATTTTACAAAGGGAGTTATCCTGGACCCTATTAATTTCTTAAATCTAAAAAGTATTATTTGAATATCATTAAACGTATTATCTTAACTTCTTTTATTTTCATAAAATATATTATTGAAAATAATTGTAATTATATGCCGTTTATATTATAATAAAATGTATAATATGAAAATAAAAGTGAGGGTGATTTAAATGAAGCCATTTAAACCATATGAATTACCAATAGATGAACAGATTAATCCTATGGAATTTTATAATGAACTAATTAATGCTAGTACTAATGTGGGTAAATATCAGGTTATGTTGAAAAAATCTAAGATTAATGAATCTTTTTTAATTACCCCTTTTAGTTTAAAGGAGGCTGTACAATCTAGCAAGATAGAAGGTACACAAGTGACTTTAGATGAAGTTTTAGAATTCGATATTGATAAAAACAAAAAAAATAATGATGCTCAAGAAGTTTTAAATTATTATAATGCCTTAAATTATGGAGAAAATGCTTTAGAAAAATATCCTATTTCAACTCGTTTATTCAAGAAATTACACAAAATTTTAATGAGCAGTGGAGTTAGAGGTCAAAATAGAGCTCCAGGAGAATATCGTTCTATTCAAAATTTCATAGGCCCAGAGGGTTGCACTCTAGAAACTGCTACTTTTGTTCCGCCTCAACCACAGTTAGTTGATCAATATATGTCTAATCTAGAGAAATATATTAATAATTCAAAAGATAGTTTACACCCATTAGTTAGGGTTGCAATAATACATGCTCAGTTTGAAACAATCCATCCGTTTTTAGATGGGAATGGAAGAATAGGACGAATATTAATTCCTTTATATTTATATGATGTAAACCTTATTGATTATCCTAATCTATTTATTAGTGAAGTTCTAGAGAAAGATAAACACAAATATTATAGAATGCTTAATGGAACAAGAGAAGAAGGCAATGGATGGAATGAGTGGATTAAATTCTTCTTAGAAAGTGTAAACAAGCAAGTTATTAAAAATATTGATCTTATTGAAGAGATAGATAAATTATATGAAAGAGATCTAGAAAAAGCAATGAACTTGATAAACAGTACTAATGTAGTAGATCTAGTAAAAACAATGTATCAAAAACCAATTTTTAATGTAAAAATAATAAGTTCTCTAACAGGAATACCTGATACAACCTGTAGGAGATATCTTTCTACTTTGGAAGAAGAAAAAATAATATTCTCTGATAAGAAGATGCGAAACAGAAAATACTATTATTATAATTTGCTTGATTTGTTAAGATAAATAACAATGATATGTCATATAATATAGGATTGATATCATAATTTCTGTTAGTCATAA
>CAZLCX010000065.1:0-5824 GCA_964558325.1 uncultured Halanaerobiaceae bacterium
CCAACATTTGATTTACCCTGTCGCGAGGTTTTTAGCCGTGGTCAAAAAGAGATAGAAGTAATTGGTCCGATTTCAAGTATGAAAGCTCAGATTTCTGAACTTTACGAGCAGTTTTTCAAAGAATAAATAAGCTATAATTATATACCCTGGATCAGACAACTGTATGTTACACATATCACACCAAATGGCTGATATTGCTTTATTTGTCCCTTTTAATAGGTTTTATGTTCGGATCAGTTTTTCTTAGATAACTCTATTAATCCAGTTAATTTTCATGAAATTTCAATACTAATAAAAACTAAAAAAAATCTAAAAAACACTTGTGAAATTTCTGTTAATAGGATATAATAATAGTAGTTATTAAGAACGTATTCACTAAAACTTAAAGGGGGACAAAATTTTAATGAAGAGAAAAATTCTAGTTAGTGTTGTAGCTGTAATGTTGGTCATGGGCTTAAGTTTAAATGTATCTGCTGATGTTTTAACAGGTGCAGAGTTAGCTGAGCAATTATCAGAAGAAGTAGAAAGAGAAATGAGTGTAAGGGAACTTCAGGCTGATTTAGAAGATGGCGAAGAGTACATTATGCTAGATGTCCGTTCAACTGAAGAACGTAATGATGGTTATATTCCAGATTCAGAGCATGTTAACTTCGGTATGCTTTTCTTTCAAATAGGCGATTATGTAGAAGACCCTGATGAAGAATTTGTTGTTTTATGTCAGGGAGGTTCCCGTTCAGCAATAGCTGTTAAATTACTGCAGGATATGGGTTATAAGCCTATCAATCTTGCCGGTGGATTTGGTGCCTGGGAAGACTTTGAATTTGAAGTAGAAACTCCGTAGTAAATTTTAAAATAATATTTTAATTAATCAGGGCCTGAGTTTAACTCAGGCTCTTTTTAATTTATTTCAGTTTGAGATTAAATGTTCTGTGATTTCTACTGCTTCGGCCAGGTTATCAATAACTGCATCAATCTCCAGGGCCGGGTATCGCTCCTTTAATTGGACAGCTCCGTAACCACCTACTATAATTTTCAGTTTTTCTGAATTATAGTTTAGTCTGATTTGTTTAATTGTATCCAGAAGGGCGTTGAGGTTTTCCTTCGATGTTATAGAAAAAGCAACTGCATCTGGCTGATGGAAAGAGATTGAATTCAAGATGTTTTTGATAGGAAGGTTATTGCCATAGTAGATGCTTTCCCAACCAGCTATTTGAAATATATCCATTGCCATCCTCAAACCGATGTAATGGCTTTCTGTGTTTGGGGCAAAACCTAGGATAGTTAAATCTTTTTTTGTAGATTTATCAAGTCTTTGTTTGAGCCAGGACATTAGCTCTAAGATAGAATTACTGAAATACCTCTCTCTATCAATGGAGATAATTCCTTTTGACCAGAGATCGCCTATTTTATATAATACTGGCTGGAAAATATCTGTATAGATTTTAACAATGTCATCCTGATTTTGAACCTGGGCTAAAATATCATGTTGGGCTTTGGTTTTAGCTTGATCAAGTAAAATTAAAAATAATTTTCTTGCTTCCTCATTTTTTTGGAAATGGGGATCTTTTTTTATCATTTTTTTTAATTCCTGCTCGCTCTTACCAATAGATGTAGGCTGACTCATTTCATTTTTAATCAAATAATCCAGGGAAACATCAAAATGATTTGCTAATTTGACTAATGTTTCCTGGTTAGGGAAGCGGGAACTATTTTCATAATTAGCTATAGTTGTTTGAGCCAGACCTAGAGCTTGAGCAAGGTCTTTCTGGGTTATTTTATTGGCTTTGCGAAGTTTTTTTAACTGGGAGCCGAAATTTGTCATCTTATTCCTCCTGTTATCTTATTTCTCCTGTTAACCTCCATTATCAAACTTTTAACTCACAAATTGTTATTTCTAAATCTATTTTAACACGAAATGAATATAAAAAGCAAAATTTATAGTAAAATAGTCTTGACTTATTTCGTAATGTAATATATAATCTAAAATATAATCAATCAATATCACATATTGAATTAATTACTAACAAAAAATAACATTGATAAAGGGGTGAATAAATGCTACAAATGCTAGAACAAAACAATTATCAAACTAATGAAGAAAGAAAAATCCAGGAAATTCTGGATTTTATCCCGGAAAGTCTTGTGGTTTTAAATAAAGCAGGTGCGATTAAATATACCAATTTAAGCTGGAACCAGGCGGCTGAGGAAAATTGTTTAGATCGGTACTGGAGAGGAAGAGGAATAGATTATTTAGGTGTTTTGGAGAAATCGGTTCAGAATGGTTCAGAAACTGCACAGATGGCAGCTAATGGGATTAAGGCTGTATTAAATCGAGAAAAGCAAGAGTATCATCTGAATTATACCTGTGATCATGGGGAAATAAAGAAGTGGTTTGAGATGAAGGTAAGACCCTTCCAGGAGGGGATTATAATCTCTCACGTGGATATTACTGCTTACCAGGAGAAGATAAATTATCTTAATAACTATGATAGCTTAACTGGAATTTTTAATCGGGCTGAAATTGAGGAGCAAATTAAGAAACTGGATACCTGGAACAAGCTTCCCTTTTCGGTAATAATGGTGGATGTTAATGGCTTAAGAAGGGTTAATGAAGATCATAATAATAAACGAGGAGACTTAATTCTTATAATTACAGCAAGATTGCTAGAGGAAGTAAGCGAGAATAAGTATATAGTGGGCCGCTGGGGTGAAGATGAGTTTATCCTGCTTATGCCCAATGCAAGCCGAAATACAGCTGAAAAATTGAATTCAGAAATCAAAAGGAAGGCAGAAGAATATTCGGATTTATCCTTATCCCTTTCTACTGGTGTGGCTGTAAAGAAACATTTTCAGGAGAAAATTGGACAGGTTATTAGTAAAGCTACAGAAAACCTTTACTGGGATAAAAGGTTAAATTCCAGCAGCGGTGAATATAAGGTGATTCAGGGATTGCTGAGTATTCTATCGGATAAGAGTGATGAAACCAGAGAACACAGTCAGAGGATGCAGGAATTAGCAGTTAGGTTTGGAGATAAAATAGGTCTAGATAATGAGGAGATTAACAAACTTAAGATGTTAGCCTATCTTCATGATATTGGTAAAGTTAATATTAGCAAAGAGATTTTAACAAAATCTGATGAGCTTTCTGAGGAAGAATGGCAGATGATTCGCCAACACCCCCAGTTAGGATATGATATTGTTAGTTCTATTGCAGAATATGCTCCAGTGGCAGAACTAATTTTAAGCCATCATGAACGCTGGGATGGAAATGGTTATCCCAGGGGATTACAGGGGGAGGAAATACCTTATCTTTCTCGGATTATCTCTCTTATTGATTCTTATGATGTCATGACACATGCCCGAAATTACAAGCAGCCCATTAATCAGGTTCAAGCTATGGCTGAGATCAGTCGAGGAGCTGGAAGTCAGTTTGATCCGGTGTTAGCAGATAAGTTTCTTGAATTGTTGTCTGAATGAGATTTACTCAATTTAATAATTTTGGCAAAATCGTTGTAAGACGGTGACGCAAAGCTATGGGTCAGAGATGTTTCATTGATTGCCAGGCTGCATAAGACAGGAACTTTTCTGCTGCAGACGCTTTGCAGCAGATTTTTTATTGGAGAATATACTGGTTTAAATATAAAAATATACAGTAAATGGGGAATGCAAAATGTTAAAAGCGAATTTAAAAAATAAATTGATTGTTCTCTTTTTGTTAGTTGCTATTGTGCCTGTCTTAGTAGTCGGATTATTAGCTTATAATAGATCCCGTGAACAAGTTGAAACTCAGGCTAGTTCTACTCTGGAGATGTTTGCCCAGCTGGCTGGCTCGGATCTTGAAAGTTATTTTGCAGAAAGGGAAACAGGGATAGAGGTCCTGGCATCTTCCCGGGATATATATGAGAGTCTGAATATTTTACAGGAGGTTGAATGGGATTTACAGGATCCTATCTGGCAGGGGCGGGTAGAGGAAACTTTAGATTCAATGCTACCTTATTATATGGAGCAGTATGGTTATTATATGGCGTTTTTGACTGGTCCAGATGGGGTTTTGGTCTATTCAACTGATGATGATATTTCGGTTAATACTGATTTATCAGACCGGGATTATATTCAAACTGCTCTGGCTGGAGAGTTAAATTGGTCAGATCTCTTTTATTCTGAAATAGCAGAAGAAAATGTAATGGTCCTTTCTTACCCTGTGCGGGATCAGGGAGTTGAGGGGGAGGTGCTTGGCTCTTTAAATATTATGTTTTATGATCAGGATATTACAGGGATAGTCCATGAGGGGCTTGATCAATTAGGCAGGACCGGAGATGCATATCTAATAGATACTGATGGTCTGCTCTTGACCAACACCCTCCAGGGTGAATATGCATCTAACGCTGTATTAAATGAGAGCATAGATACTGAAGCCAGCGAATTACTTTCCAGGCCGATTAGACAGGGGGATACAAGCTTTTTTGCAAGTGAAAAATATTTAAACTATGATAGAGAAGACGTGTTTG
The DNA here is from genome assembly GCA_964558325.1 of uncultured Halanaerobiaceae bacterium. Classification (GTDB taxonomy): domain Bacteria; phylum Bacillota; class Halanaerobiia; order Halanaerobiales; family Halarsenatibacteraceae; genus Halonatronomonas. The sequence continues at coordinate 4,509 of CAZLCX010000065.1, forward strand.
GTCAACTCCAGGTTACCAGATTAGGAGATGAGGTAGTTGGCCTGGTAGTTGAAATTCAGGAAGGTGAAATCTTAGCAGGTATTGGTGATATGCGGAATACTATCTTTTTAATTACTGGGATAGTCGGTATTTTAATTGGGATAATTGCTTATTTTATTGCCGGTGGGATTGCCAGTCCAATCATTTCTGCTACTTCTTTTGCAAGTAAGGTTGCTAAAGGAGATCTGACCAGCAAAATAGAAGATAAATTTCTAAAACGCAAGGATGAGATTGGAATCTTAAGTAAAGCCCTTGATTCAATGCGTCAGGATTTGAAGGAAACTATTGGGAGTATCGTCTCCATTGCAGATAATCTCTCCGCCAATAGCGAAGAATTATCTGCTTCTAGCGAGGAGATTGCCGCTTCTTCTCAGCAAGTCAGCAGTGCTATCCAGGAAGTTGCAACTGGCTCTGAAGAACAATCAGCCCAGGTTGAGGATACTCAAAATGCCATAAATGAATTGAGTGGAGAAATAAAGACTGTAGCCAGTAAAAATGGTGAGATGCGAAAACAGGCTAAAGTAGTTTCTGGTGAGCTGGTTAAAAGTAGCGAAACTATAACAACCACTTCCGAGCAAATCCAGGGTGTGCACAGCAATCAGATGAAAATGGCTGAGAGTATCACAGGATTAACTGTTCTTTCAGATAAAATCGGAAAGATAGTTGAAATGATCAGCGAAATATCTCAACAGACCAACTTATTAGCTTTAAATGCTGCCATTGAGGCAGCCCGGGCAGGTGAGGCAGGACGGGGATTCAGTGTTGTAGCTGATGAAATCAGGGGCTTAGCAGAAGAATCTTCTCAGGCTACTGAGGAAATTGATAGTCTGATCAAAGAAATTCAGGATAGTGTGGCTCTAACCACCAGAAAGATGGAGGATACTAATACTGTGGTTAACGAGAGCGTGACTGCTATTGGAACAACTAGAGCTAGTTTTTCGGAAATAGAGGGGGCTGTGGAGATGCTAAATGAATTGATTGAGGTAATTGTTGATAGTACTGAACAGATGAGTTCTCGGAGCAGTGAAGTTGATATTGCCATTGGAGAAATTGCTGCAGTAAGTCAGGAATCCTCTGGTATTGCTGAAGAAGTGGCTGCTTCCAGTCAGGAACAGAGTGCTTCAACTGAGGAGATTGTTACAGCTTCAGAGGTTTTAGCAGGTATGGCCCAGGAGCTGTCAGAACATGCCGCTAAATTCAGTTTATAAACTATGGTTAGAGCTTGTTTTTAGCCGTAATAAATTTTTAAAATATTAGATTGATTAATCAGGGCCTGA
>CAZLCX010000065.1:5924-8700 GCA_964558325.1 uncultured Halanaerobiaceae bacterium
GGTCTTTTTTATTTAGTAAAGGCTTTTTAATTTTTATGATTTTCAGAAATTAGAAAATTAAAAAAATAACTATCATGTTTAGGGAGGAATTTTGATTTTAATCTTTAATAAATAAAGTAGTGAACTGTCGACAATCAACCATAGAATGGAGATGGAGGTGAATCAAACTGTTTTTTGAAAAGAGGTTACAGGAATTAAATAATGAACTAATTTCTTTGAGGAGAGATTTTCATGCCCATCCAGAACTAGGATTTCAGGAAGAAAGAACTTCTAAAATAATTTATGATTACTTAACTGAACTTGGGTTGGAAGTAGAAAGGATTGCTAAAACAGGCGTTGTTGGCCTGCTTAGAGGTGATAAGCCTGGCAGGACTGTGATGTTAAGATCGGATATTGATGCAGTTCCTGTTGAGGAGGAAAATGAGCTGGAGTTTAAATCTCAGAACAAAGGGGTAGCCCATAATTGTGGTCATGATGGACACATGTCTATGATGTTAATTGCGGCTAAAATCTTAAGCGAGAATAAAGAAAAAATTAATGGCAATATTAAATTTGCCTTTCAACCTAATGAAGAGGATGCTGGAGCCTACTTAATGATAGAAGATGGTGTCATGGAAGACCCTAAAGTTGACGCCGTCTTTGGAATTCATCTCTGGTCATTGATTGAATCTGGGAAAATTGGAATAGTTGAGGGGCCGATAATGGCTTCCAGTAATTACTTTAAAGTGAATCTGAAGGGAAAAGGCGGACATGCTGGAGCCCCACATGATAGTATTGATCCTATTGCCGGTGCGACTAGTATTGTAGATAACGTCTATAAGATGCAGTCCCGGGAGCTTAATGCAATTAAGCCGACAGTGATTTCATTCTGCAAAATAATAGCTGATTCTTCTCCGACAATTATTCCAGAAGAAGTTGAAATGGAGGGATCGATTCGCTGTCTCCATGATGGTTTTGAAGATGTCCGGAATAGGGTAGAAAGAGTTGTTGAAAATACCGCTAAGGCAAATAGGCTGGATTATGAATTCGAGACCAGGTTAGGGAATTCACTTTTAAATAATGATCCTGATTTGACTGATCTTGTCAGTGAGACTGCAGGAAATTTAGTAGGGGAGAATAATATTGAATCTGATGTTCAGGTTATGTTAGGTGAGGACTTCGCAGAATATAGTGAATTTGCCCCAGTTGCATTTTATTTTGTCGGGGTTGCAGATCATGAGAAGGGGACAGATTATCCCCATCATCATCCAAAGTTTAATATTGATGAAGATGTATTGCCCTTAGGTGTAAAAATGCATATTATGACTGCTTTAAATTACTTAAAGTAATCTTTTTAAGCTATAACTGAGGAGATGATAATTAATGGGTTCTCTAATGGATACTTTAATGGAATTTGCTGGTTGGATGTGGGGCTGGCCTCTGGTAATAATATTAACACTGGCATCAATTATCTATTCATTTAGTTTAAAATTTGTTCAGTTTACCAGGTTTGGCTTTATAATGGAAAATACTTTAGGTAAGTTTTTTAAAAAGGAAACAAAGGGTGAAGGTACTTTAACACCTGTCCAGGCAGTGTCTTCGGCGCTGGCCGGTACATTAGGAACCGGTAATATTGCCGGAGTTGGTGTTGCCATCGGTCTTGGTGGACCTGGAGCAGTTTTCTGGATGTGGATAGTTGCCCTTCTAGCTGCAGTTGTTAAATATGCTGAAGTTGTGCTGGGTATCTTCCATCGCGAGAAAGACGCAGAAGGTGTTTATCGAGGCGGCTTTATGTACATGATTACAAATGGCTTAGGTGAAAAATGGAAACCCCTGGCCATAATCTGGAGTTTTCTCTTTTTCATTCAATTTTTAATAGGCGGTGCAGTTCAGTCAAATGCACTTGCTGATTCATTAAACCTATCATTTAATACAAATAATTTAGTAGTTGGAATTATAACTGCTATCTTTGCTGGTATAGTAATTATTGGTGGAATTAAGAGAATTGGTAAGTTTGCCGAAAAAGTAGTTCCTATTATGGCTGTTTTATATTTTATCGGAGCAGTAATTATAATTATTTTGAATTTAGGTGCTATTCCTGGAGCTTTATCTGAGATAGTTAGTTCTGCATTTTCTGGCTCTGCCCAGGCTGGTGGCTTTGCCGGGGCAACCTTTATGATGGTTATCAGGCATGGTTTTTCTAGAGGAGTATTTTCTAATGAGGCCGGTATGGGTACATCCCCTATTGCTCACTCAACTGCTATTACTGACCATCCAGCCCGTCAGGGTATTTGGGGAATCTTCGAAGTATTAATTGATACAATTGTAATGTGTACCATGACTGCTATGGTTATTATGGTTACAGGTACTTTAACCAGTGGTGAAACTGGAGCAAGTTTGACAGCACTGGCCTTTAATCAGGGACTCCCTGGTTCAGGAGATATTATCGTTTCTCTAGCCACTGTCTTCTTTGCTTTTACTACTATCTTGCTGGCAGAATTTTATTCAGAGACTGGTCTGCAATATGTTTTTGGAAATAAAGTAGTAAAACCATTTAGATATTTATTTTTGATTGGGCTCGTGCTTGGTGCAGTTGGTGGACTCAAGGAAGTCTGGGGATTATTTGATCTCTTTATGGCATTAACTGTTGCAATTAACGTAATTTTTGTAGTAGCGATGAGAAAAGATGTTATCAGGTTAACTGAAGAATTCTTTGGATCTGATGGTAAGCTCTAAAACTAAAAGAATATAATAAATTTGAGTGACCAGGATAAGTTTCTTATCCTGGTTTTTTTAT
>CAZLCX010000066.1:0-8633 GCA_964558325.1 uncultured Halanaerobiaceae bacterium
CCTAAAAACCCGGATAGACCAATTATAGAAGTTGATGATAATTATATTGATCTTTATAATAATAGTGATTTAAATATAATTAGATTGCTCCAATCTTCTTCAAAGGAATTAGAGCTATAATTATATAATTTTATAAAGGAGGAAAAATATGGCTAAATGTAGAACTTGCCATGGCGATGGGGTAGTTGATTGTGCAAAATGCAAGGGTAAAGGTGAATTCAAAACAGGCAAGAGTAAAGAAGGAATTCCCTGCCCTAATTGTCAGGGCTCTGGAGAAGTTAAATGTTCTGTCTGTAATGGTACTGGTTTTAGTAAATAATATTATTAAATAAAATTATTCAGGCTCTGGCTTCTGTCAGAGCCTCGTTTCTTTTAAGATGATAGAAATAAATAATCCCAGCGGTAATTGAAATAAAACTTCCAATTAGATATAGGCTGGCTCCACCGGAAAAATCATAAATTATCCCTCCAAGCAAGCTCCCTGTAACTGTGCTGAGAGCGATTGTGGAAGCATAAAGGTTTTGGCCTGTAGCCTGAAAGTCAAGACCTACAAGTTTTGAGATATGCCTGACTGCTGTTACGTGAAATAAGGCAAAGGTCAAGCTGTGAAGGAGCTGGGTTAACACTAAGACAGTTGTAAATGGGAAAAAACCAATTAGAGCCCAGCGGATTGAAAAACTGACTGCAGAAATTAACAAAATAGTTTTTAAGCTAAAATTCTTAAAGAAAAAAGGTGACTTTTGAAAGACGACTAACTCACTACCGGCTCCAATTAAAAGGGCTAAACCTAGCAAAGTTTCACCGCCACCTAAGGATTTAAAGAAGATTGGATAAAATGTAAAATTTGCTATTAAAGGCATCTGAATAAAGAAAGTAAAAAGCAAGAATTTAAATAGTTTTTTGTTTTTTAAAATAAGCTTAAAATCTGTTATCTTGGCAATTTTAATAGAGCGACCGCCTTTAGGCAACTTAAAAACATTTACGAGGGCAATAATCATAACTAATGCTCCTAGAAAGAAAATATTTCTAGCTCCAGTTCTTTCAATCATAAAACCTACAGGAGTTACTGCAAGCATATAACCTATTGAACCCCAACTTCTGAAGCGGCCATATTGATCAGAATTATCTTTTAGGTGATTTAAAACCAACGCATCAGATAGAGAGACAATAGGAGCTTCAAAGAAGATAAAGATTATATAGATAATAAAAATCATCCAGTAAATTTCTGTTTGGGGAAATGCCAGTAATGAGATTATTGTTCCTCCAACTGCTAATTTTAAAACCTTTTTTGTTGCTCCAAAATAATCAGCAGCCATTCCCCAGACTGGCAGGATAAGAATAGAGATAGCTCTGGCTGTGGAGACCATATAGCCGATTTGGCTGGCTGATATACCAATTCCATCAAGATAAATATTTCCGTAAGAGATAACAGCAATATATAAATAATATATTAAAAAGAAAGATTTAAATAAGATCCTAATCAGACCTTTCCGTTTATAAATTTAATTTGAGGCAATAGCCTAATTATAATAGAGTATTCTTAATAAATCAAGAAAAAACCCACCTCTTTAAATAGAGGTGGGCCCCACATTTCATTAAAGTATTAATATTAACTTAACTAAAGCCTTTAATAGATTTAATATCTCATTCTGTTTTTAAGTATACAGGTAAATTATGATGAAATTATGGTGATAAATTTAGATAATATTTAATTCACTATGAAACAATTTTTATTATTTAATCAGAAGCTAAATTATCAAAATAACCCTGAATTAAAATAACAGGAGTACCTTTATCACCACTGCCGCTAACAAGATCAGATAAACTCCCTAAGAGATCAGTTAACTTTCTTGGAGTTGTACCCTGGGCCTTGATATTACCGACTAGATCATTAGCCTTGCTTTCAATTTTATCTTTCATCGCATCCAGGAGCTCTTCTCCTTTAAGGTCACTTAAGTCATTATCAGCTAAATATTTTAACTTGACTTCATTGGGAGTCCCTTCAAGGCCGGAAGTATACCCAGGAGATACAACAGGGTCAGCCAGCTCCCAAATTTTCCCTGTAGGATCTTTATAGGCACCATCACCATAAACCATAACCTCAACTTCAGTCCCTGTTTCTTTATAAATTGCCTGTTGAACTTGATTTACAAATTGGTCTACATTTCTAGGAAATAATTTTAACCTTTCATCAGTAGCTTTATTGGAACCGAGTAAACCATAGTTCTCATTAAACCCTCTATTATGTATTTGACTGCTACAGATATCATCAAGCCCAATAATCTTTGCTTTTTTATTATTTTTTAAGATTGCCTTAGTTTCAACTCTAGTATGGATATCGGCAGCAATAACTTCGCTGGTATATTTTAAGATTACTGCAGGATCATTGGCTAAAATAAATTCAAGATTAGCATCACTTTCAGCCTGAAAAATTTCTTTATACAATTTTAAATAATTGATACCTGTATATGGATGCCTGTAATCAGAAAAATTATCTAAATAATCTTTTTCAGATAAAACATCACTATAGGGATTTATATCTAGCTCTCTTAATTTTGCTGGATTAAATAACGGGTTGCCAACTTCATCCCTGGGATAACTTAACTGCATATAAATATCAAAACCGGCCCTGGCAATCCCCTTTAATATCATAGAAAACCTATTTCTACTCAGGATAGGAAATACAACTCCAATACCATCCTTTCCTGAAAATTCTTCCTGGATTTCACTGGCAATATCGTCAACAGTTATATAATTTCCCTGAGACCTGGCCAGAATAGATTCAGTTACAGCAACAACATCATTATCTTTAAATTTAAAATCATTTTCTTTTTGAGTGGAGAGTAGAGATTCAACAACAATTTCTACTAAATTATCTCCCTCTTTAATTATTGGTAATCTAATTCCTCTGGCTATAGTTCCTGTATTTCTCAATAGAATCATCTCCTAATAGTTATAGTCATTCAGTTTCAAAACCTTAATTTTCAAATAATATTTAATTTTTTAATCAGTTACGTGAATATTATACATTAAAATAAATCAGGTTTAAAGAGAAAGATATTTATTATATCATTGTAATAAAGTTATAAATGTTATAAAATACAGGATAGAATTAGTTAAGATGTGGTGATGATAATGGAGAAATCTGATAAAATTAAAAACCAAAAAATTAATTATAAAAGACTATTAAAGTTTTTTATACCCCTGGCTGTGACCCCCTTTTTTATAACTTCTATCCATACATTAATGAATGCGGCAATAGCCAGATTACCATATCCTGAGCTCAGTATAGCTGTCTTTACAATTGTTAAAGGGATTTCCAATGCTATCAAAGCCCCAACTAGAATGTTTATGCAGATATCGGTTTCAATGGTGGATGACAGGAGAAGTTATCTAACAGCTTCAAAATTAGTCTGGTTATTATCCGGGCTATTTTTTATTATCTTAGCCATATTAGGATATACCCCTCTTGGTGACTGGTTTTTAAGAAATATCATGGGCTTAAATGACCTGGATACAATTAAATTTACATTATTAGGTTTAAGAATAACAGCATTTTTACCGATTGTTGAAACTTTAAGAAATTTTCACAGAGGTCTTGTAATAAGTCATGAAAGAACAAGGATTGTAACTGCCGGTACTGCTGTTCGACTGTTTGTAATTTCAATCTTTTTATTTTTGGCAGTAAAATTTCAGTTATTTTCAGGGGTAATAACAGCCAGTCTGGCCTGGACAGCTGGCATCGGCATAGAGGCCCTGGTAGTAGTCTTTGGTGTTATTTATTACTATAAATCTCCTCTTAGAGCAGCTGAATTACTGCCGGTTAAAAATAAAACTGTACTCAGGGTAAGTCATATTTTAAGCTTTTTTATTCCCCTTGCTGCCATGCGCTATCTCAGGTCTTTTATTCAGCCATTAATTCAGAGTGGGATAGCCAGAAGTCAGGCCGACCCAACACTGGCTTTAGCGGCCTTTGGGGTCGCTTATGGACTTATGATGATAATTGTGGAAACAATGAGAAACCTCCATCAATGTTCCCTGATTTATGTCAGTCCTGAGTTAAATACAGAAACTGAGAAGGAAAACTGGCTGACTGTAAAAAGATTTTGCCTGGCAACAGGTATAATTTTAACAATTATTAGTTTCATAATTGCCCTGTCACCAATCGGTTATTTTATTCTCCGTTATGCTATTGGAGTTTCAGCGGAAGTGGCTGATTTAGGAAGATATGTATTGATTGCCCTGAGTTTTCTACCGTTTATAAGAGCTGTCAGAGAGGTTTACTGGGGCCGTTTGATGAATAGAAAGACAACAAGATTAATTGGTTACGGGAAAGCAGTTAATCTTGGGGCTGTATTTATTTCTCTATTTATTTTTATAGTTCCCCTTAATTTCGCAGTATTTATCTCACCGGCAATAATTGCTGCTATTTCCTTTAGTATTGGCCAGGCAGCTGAGACATTACTGATTTTTAAATATGCAAGACCGGCTTAAGAGAGGGTTGATATAAGTGGCAAGTAATCTAAGTTTTTATCAACAAGCTAATTATAATATTAAAGAACTAGAAGAGATTATAGATAATATTTTTATAGATAAACAAATCACCAATCAATTAGCAGGAAAAAAAGTACTTTTAAAAGTTAACTTACTGATGGGAAAATCACCTGAAAAAGCTGTAACAACTAATCCAACATTTGTAAATGCAGTGGCCAGAACAGTTAAAAAATATGGAGGCCAGCCATTTCTGGCAGATAGTCCAGGAGGTCCATTTAATAAAACTACTTTAAAAATTGCCTATTCAAAATGCGGTTATTTAGAATCGGTTGAAGCAGGAGAATATGAATTAAATTATAATACAGAAAAATTTAAGCTGGACAGTCCCGAAGGATATCGGTCAAAGTCATTTGAAATCTGCAGCTTTGTTCAGGAGGCAGATTTTATTATTAATCTACCTAAGCTAAAAACCCATGGACTAACATTATATACAGGGGCTATTAAAAATTTATTTGGCCTGATTCCAGGAATTACAAAAGCTGAGTATCATTTTAATCTTCAAAAAATTAGTGATTTCTGTCATATGCTGATAGATCTCCATGATGTTGTAAAACCTGAATTAACAATTATGGATGGGATTATAGGCATGGAAGGTGATGGCCCCTCCAGTGGTAATCCCAGGAAATTTAAGACAATAATCGCTTCAACTGATGCCATTTATTTAGATATCGTTGTTTCTTATTTACTCAGAAAAGATAAATACAGAAGCGATCCCTGGCCAGCAACTCTCAATGATAGAGGGATATCAATAGATTTTGATCAGGAGATTATACCGGAAGCGGTAAAGGAAAATTTTATTGAAGTGAAAACCCCCAGGGTAGATAAAACTTCTAATTTAGTTGACCGCCGGTTGCCAGAATCTATCAGTCAATTAATTGAAAAATTTATCAGACCAAAACCGGTAGTTCTTGATAACTGTATTGCCTGCGGAATCTGTGCTAAAAACTGCCCGGCAAAGGTGATAACTATAAAAGAGCAGGCAGAGATTGATTTAAGCGATTGTATCCGCTGTTTTTGCTGCCAGGAACTCTGTCCCCATGATGCAGTTGAAATTAAATATCCTTTACTGGGCAGACTACTTTTTTAATTATTGTCGAATAAGTAACGGAGAAAAATAGTTATAAATTACTATATTTTTGCAGGAACTTTCATACTTTGCTTGAATAATATAATAATGGCTGTATTCAAATATTCAGGGAGGTTTTTAGATGTTTAATCATGATGCCTTGATCGATAGCGAAATAAAAGATATGATAATAAAGGAAAATTTACTTGATTCCCTGCCTGACCCATTATTTATATTAGATCAAGAAGGGGAGATCCTTGATTGTTTTGTTGGAAGACCCCGGGATTTAATAATACCTAAAGATAGACTGATAGGCCAAAATTTTTGTGATTTTTTATCAGAAGAAAAAATTAAAGAAGCAATGGAAATAATAGATCATATAACTAATAAAGAAAATAAGAAAAAATACTATAAATTTAATTTTACAGTTGTAAGAAATGATGAAAAGCATTATTATGAGACCCGCTTAGTACCATACCTGGATGATAAAATCCTGGCTGTAGTTAGAAATATTTCAGGGTTAAAGAAGACTGAACAGGAATTAAAGAAACAGAAGGAATTATACCAAAAAATATTTAACCTGGCTCCAGTTGGGATTTTAATCGGTGATAGAGATGCCAATATAATAGATGTTAATCAGAATCTAGCTGAGATAAATAAAGTGGCCCCAGAAGACTTAATCGGCACAAATGTTTTAGAATCCCTGGTATCTGATAAAAATCTGGAAATATCAAAAAATAATCTTAAAAAAATATTCAACGGCGAGACAATTACCTCAGAAATTAAAGATCAGGACCAGCAGGGAAATGATATTTTTATTCATATAATAGAAACTGCAATTAATTTAGAAGATGACAAACAGGGTTATATATCTCTGCAGACTGATATTACCGAAAGAAAGAAAAGAGAAGCAGTTCTGGAATTCAATAAATATTTAATCCAGAATGCTGCAATTGCCATTTTAAGAATTAGCCCTGAGGGTATTATTCAACATATAAATAAGAAAACAATTGACCTATTAGGATATTCTAAAGATCAGTTAATAGGTAAAAAAGTATCAGATATAATAACTGAACTTGAGGAAGAAGACCTCAATGAAAACTGGAAATTTATCAAAAAGCAAAAGATTACAAAGGTTGAAACAGAAATATTAAACTCTGATAACCAAAAGGTTCCAGTAGAGGTAACCAGTCATTATATTAAGTATAAAGGCAGGGAATATGAAATAGCCTATCTTCATAATATTTCAAATAGAATTAGAGCTGAAAATAAACTGAGAAAACAGAAAAATATTGTTAAGAAGCTCCATCAGACTGCCCTTAATCTCAGTCAGTGTGAAGATGAAGAGAATATTTTAAAGGGTACCATTGAAGCCGCCGAAAATATTCTTGATTTTAATCTCTGCGATATCAGTTTAGTTGAAGATGATAAAATAGTAACAAAGATAACTTCTGATGCAGTTACTGTCAATAAAAATTTAACTGTTCCAGTAACTGAAGGCCTGGCCGGTAAGACCTATCGCCAGAGAAAAAGTTTTCTGGTTAACGACTTAAGTAAGGATAAGGATGCCTCACCAGTTAATCCTGATTTTAAATCTGCAATTAGTATCCCAATTAAAGATTTTGGGGTTTTTCAGGCGGTAGCAACTGAAAAGAATGCATTTACTAAAGAGGATTTAGAGCTGGCTGAAATTTTAATTTCTCACATGGCAACAGCCCTGGAACAGGTTAGATACAAAGAAGAGATAGAATATAAAAGCTTCCATGATGAACTAACAGATACTTATAATCGAAGATTCTTTGAAGAAGAATTAACCAGAATGGATACAAAGCGGCAGCTGCCAATCTCAATAATTATGACAGATCTAAATGGTTTAAAAATTATCAATGACAGTCATGGCCATGAATTAGGAGATAGATTACTTCAGGAAGCAGCCGATATAATTAAAGGCTCCTTAAGGTCAGAGGATATTTTAGCCAGGTTTGGCGGCGATGAATTTGCTGTTTTACTCCCGGCTACAGAAAAAGAAGAGGCTGAAATGATAGTCGAGAGAATTAAGGATAAATGCAAAAAAACAATGGAAAATAAATTACCGATCTCCCTGGGAGTCGGTCTGGCCACCAAAGTAGACCAGTCAGAAGAGATTACCCAGACATTAAAAAGAGCAGATAATAATATGTATCAAAATAAGCTTTTGGCCAGCCGGAGCACAAAAAATAGGATAGTGACCAGCCTCTTAAATACCCTCAGAGCTAAAAGTGATGAAACAGAGGAACATAGCGAGAGAATGATAGAACTCTCTGAAAAGTTAGGCAGAAAATTAGGCTTAACAGGTTCTGAGCTAAACAAACTCTCACTTCTGGCCAGCCTCCATGATATAGGCAAGACTTCAATCAGTGAGGAGATTTTAAATAAATCAGGAAGCCTGTCTGAGGAAGAGTGGGAGATAATAAGAGAACATCCTGAGAGAGGTTATCGGATAGCCACAGCGACTGAAGAATTTGCCATAATAGCCAGAGAGATTCTCTGTCATCATGAGCGCTGGGATGGCAGAGGTTATCCCAATCAACTCAAAGGTAAAGATATCCCTTACCTATCCCGAATAATATCCATTATAGATGCCTATGATGTCATGACTAATGAGAGGCCATACAGTAAGGCAATTTCAAAAAAAGAGGCCTTAGAAGAAATCAAATCTGCAGCAGGCAGTCAGTTTGACCCGGAGCTTGTCAGAGAATTTCTTGAACTTATAGCTTAATCTATAACTAATAAACCAGGAGCTGGCAAATAAATTGCTGGCCCCTGGTTTTAGTATATCTGTTAATTACCCAACGGTTACCTGCCGGTTACCACCTCCGTTAATTTCTTTAAGCCTGTAAACTATATTTCAGTAAATAGCAGGAAAGTTCAAACTTTTAAAGAATATATATAAATAGTATATGCTGATTGAATTTCTTTTTAAAGAAGAGGTATTTGCAATGTTAGATAAAATAATTCAACTTCAAAATACAAT
>CAZLCX010000067.1:0-8471 GCA_964558325.1 uncultured Halanaerobiaceae bacterium
GTCCAGGTTCAGTTGCCTTAAGTTTAATCTCTAAATAATTTATATTCAATTGGAGGGATAATTAATGAATATCTTTGTCCAGGTGGCAATTTTATTATTTATTTATTTCACAGGCTTCTATATTTTCTGTATGCTTAAAAATGATAACTCCTATGTAGATATTGCCTGGGGTTTTGGTTATGTGGTTGCAGTCTTATTTACATTAATAAGAACTGAAACTGCCACTGTAGATATTTTAATAGCTTTAATGGTCACAGTCTGGGGCGGGCGTTTAGGAATTCATATCCTGAGCAGGAAAATAGGAAAGCCTGAAGATTTCCGTTATCAGCAGATGCGCAAAAACTGGAATAATTTTTATATCCAATCATTCTTTAGAATCTTCATGCTTCAGGGTTTCCTGTTATATATTATAGTCTATCCATCAATAAAAATAATTTCTAATAATGTTAATACAATGAGTCTCCTTGGCTACATTGGTGTCTTAGTCTGGCTAATCGGATTTGGATTTGAGGTTATCGCTGACTGGCAGTTAAAAAAATTCATTGAAAATAGAGAAAGCAAAGCAGAAATAATGAATTCCGGGCTCTGGAAATATAGCCGACACCCCAATTATTTTGGCGAAGCTCTCCTCTGGTGGGGAATCTATTTGATTGCCCTGGATACAGTCGGAGGCTTATTAATCATATTAAGTCCTATTTTAATAACCTTCCTGGTCAGATTTGTCTCTGGTGTCCCACTTTTAGAAAAACGCTATGAAGATCATGAAAATTATCAAAAATATGCTGAAAAAACTAATATATTCTTCCCCTGGTTTCCTAAAAAAGATTAATCTTTCTTATCCCACCAGAAGGCAGCCCATAAAAGCTCCTGATTTTCTTTGCAGGAAATACTGTGGTTGTTATCTGGTGGGATTTCTATAACATCTCCTGCCTCAACTTCAGAGGTTTCACCTTCAATCTTAACCTGGCCCTGACCTTTAACTATTATATATATTTCTGCTGCTGGATGGAGATCGGTCTCCATCTCTCCACCATCTTCTAAATAACCCCAGGCATGTCCAAAGGGAGGGTTCATCTTATCTGAAATTATATCAGCAGCCAGGATACTTCCACCATGAGCCTTTTTTGCCTCTTCTTTGTTGAAATTATTAATCTCCATAAATAACATCCCCCTGTTCTTTATCCCAGCCAGAATATGCCTGAAACCAGACGGCAAAAGTCTCAGCACCCTCACCTAAAGTATAGGCCAGGCCGCCAATTATAGCCGGGTGAATATCTACAAATAATATACTAATAATTAAAGTTATAACAACTACAATAATATTCATCAGTTTTGAAATACCAATAGCCCTGGTATTTTTTTCAGTCATCAACAGACCCCAGAAAGCTTCTCTAATAGCTCTAAATAAAGGCACAACTGCCAGAACGAACATAACCTTCATTGCCAGTTCAGTTATTTCAGTTGAAACAGAAATAACTTTATTAAAAATCCAGAAACCAATCGGAGTTACAGAAATAATAAATATTATTGAACTGACTAAAATACCAATTGAGAGACAAAATTTAAAAATCAATGGCCAGTTCTCATCATTATGATCCTCAGCATAGATCAGCGAAACATTATGAAGCATACTTAAAGAACCTGATAAAACAAACATTAACCCCATAGAAACTCCAAAGACTGCTAGAGCTTCTGTTGGAGATTCTGTTCTGCCAAGTCCAGCCTGAATTATTGGCTGAACATAGGATGCAAAAGACATCATTAATCCCAGGGGTATAAAAAACTTAAATAAGCTTTTAACATCTAATTTTTTCTTATTTGTTGGAGGCATCAATTCTGCAGCCTGAGCAGGTGATTTAAAAAAGAAAAATAAACTACCGATAATAAAGACTGCTTCAAGTCCAATTCCAAATAGCCAGGTAATACTTCCAGCAACGACACCTAATAAAGCCTGTGACTGAACAACCCACCATAAAAAACTGGAGATGAATATTAACCGCAGAATAATCCCTGGCAAAATTAATTGGGTCTTCCTCAGTGAAATAACAATACCCTGATGAGAATTCCTTAAATATTCAACTACTGGCATAAAAGCGGTAATTCTTAAGGCTGCCCGGGCAAACTCTAGCTGTTCAGGGTCCTTTAAACCATAAATATTACTGAAAACAACTCCCCCTAATGGCGTATAACCAAAGGAAAGCAAAATCAATAAAAAGAAAGCACAAAAAGCTCCTAAAAACTTAATGGTTAAAATATAACTTTCTTTGCTGTCAACCATTGCTGAGATAACCTGACGACTTGTATAAATTGGAGATTTAATAATATTAGAAAATCCTTTGACAATAGCAAAAATAGCAATACTTAATTCTGGAGATGGCATCCTTGCCAGGGCTGCATCTACAATTGAATGACTTAAGCCAATAATTGTAGGCGTTACAGCCAGTGGTAGAAAAAACAATAATAATTTTTTATAAGAAATATTTTCTTTTGATTTCCTTTTAAGATTAGATTGCATTAATTTTTTAGCTCCTAACTATAACTTCTTAACATATCAATATGGGGTATCCCATCTTCAAGATAAACCTCAGAGACAGGTTCAAATCCCTGTTTTCCATAAAAACTTTTCAAATGATTTTGAGCAGATAGTTTAATATCCTTAGCGCCTTTCTCCTCTATCAAAAATTCAATAGATCTTTTTAGCATCTCTGTTCCAATATCTTTGTCTCTATACTCCTCTTTTACTATTACCCGGCCAATAGCAGCCTCCTCAAAATAATCTCCTGGTAAAAATAATCGGGAATAAGCTATAATCTCCTCATTTTCCGTTCCAATTAAATGATAAGACTTTTTATCTTTTCCATCCAGCTCTGGATAAGGACATTCCTGCTCAACAACAAATACATCTACCCGTAATTTAAGAATCTCATATAACTCTTCTTTACCCAGTTCAGCAAAAGGTTTTATACTCCAGTTCATACTTCGACCCTCCAGTTAAAATAAATCCTTGAATTATCGTAATATATTATAACATATTCTCTATTTTAGTACAGAAAAAACTTCTGATTTATTAATATAAATTGAATTTTTAAGTTAATTGATATATCATAGAATAGACAGGGAGCAATCAAAAAGGAGAATTTCATGTTAAAATTCAGTATAATCATATTAGGAACAGCATTATCACTTGATGCATTTGGGGTAGCTCTAGGTCTTGGCTGTGGAACAAAGCTAAGTATTAAAGAAGAAAGCTCAATAATAATTTCATTTGGCTTCTTCCAGTTCCTATTTGCCTTAACTGGAGCTCTAATCGGTAATTTCATCAATTCAAATATCATTCAAATAACAGCAACCTTTAGCGGTTTAGTAATTTTAATATTAGGCCTATATTTAATAAATGAAGGACGCCAGATTGAAGAAGAATGCATCTATTATAACCTAAGCTTAACTAAATATATAGCTCTAGGTATTGGAGTCAGTATAGATGCTTTAGGAGTTGGATTTTCTACCCTGTATGCCCAACAGATAAACGCACTTATCCTCAATTCAATCATAATTGGTTTAATTACAACTACTTTAACCTTTCTCTCTTTTAAAACAGTTAATTACATTAGAAATTTTAAAATTGTTGAGAAATACTCAGATTACATGGGTGGTATTATCTTAGTATTATTTGGATTAACAATGATATTTTAATAATAAGCAGGTGAATTATAGTGGATAAATTAAAAGTAATGCCAATCTTTGGTACCAGGCCAGAGGCCATTAAAATGGCACCAGTCGTTCAAGCCTTAGATAATGATAGCAAAATAGATACTGTCTTAACAGTTACAGCCCAGCATCGGGAAATGTTAGATCAGGTCCTTAATCTTTTCAGGCTCAAACCTGATTACGACCTGGATATCATGGAATCCAACCAGACATTAAGCGGAATAACTTCAAGGGTCTTAAAAAAACTTGAAGCTGTTTTCATCAAAGAAAAGCCTGACTTAATCTTAGTCCATGGTGACACAACTACCACTTTTGTTGCCTCGCTTGCAGCCTATTATCAGCAAATTCAAATAGGCCATGTCGAAGCCGGTTTAAGGACTGGAGATAAATATTCACCCTTTCCTGAAGAAATAAATCGCCATCTAACAGGAGTTCTGGCTGATCTCCACTTTGCCCCAACAGAAATGGCAAAAGATAACCTGCTTAAAGAAAATATAAAAGCTGATAAAATTACTATTACTGGCAATACAGTAATCGATGCCCTTTTAGATACAATTAAAGAAAATTATCAATTTGAAAACCAACTTTTAAATCAGCTTGACTTCGCAGAGAAAAAAATAATTTTGCTAACAGCCCATCGTCGCGAGAATTTAGGCAGGCCCCTTGAAGAAATATTTAAGGCGGTAAAAAATTTAGTAATTGATGATAAAAACATAGAGATAGTCTACCCGGTTCACCTAAATCCAAAGGTTCAGCAAACAGCCAGTAAGATCCTTAAAAATACTGACAGAGTCCATCTGATTGAGCCCCTGGATTACGAACCCTTCGTTAATCTGATGAATAAATCATACATGATTATGACAGATTCAGGAGGCATTCAGGAGGAAGCCCCCTCCCTGGGTAAACCAGTTCTGGTCTTAAGAGAAAAAACAGAAAGACCTGAAGCAATATCTGCAGGCACAGTTAAAAAAGTCGGCTCCAATTACAAAGCTATCTATAAAACTGCTAAAGAGCTAATCACAAATAAAGGCCTATATAATGAAATGGCGGAAAAAAATAATCCTTACGGAGATGGTAAAGCTGCAGGCAGAATAGTTGAGTTTATTAAAGAAAAATTAATTTAAAGCCGAGTTAATTTATTAACTAAAAACATTTTTCACCCTATCAAATAATCGCCCTGGCAGGCACTTATCGTTATCCAGCCTGGGCCTTTCTTCTATAAAATTCTTAATAGCCCTTTTTTCTTTTTTATCTGGTTTACGGTCAACCAAAAGATAATCCCCAGGAATGTAATTAATCTCTTCCCACTGATTGATATTCAACTTCTCAGTCTGAGAATTTGAATGCTTGATAATTAAGCGACCATTCTTTAACTTAAAAATCTCACTCTCAATATCCTTAGATCTATGCTGATAAATCTCTAGCACCTTCATAAAATCAACCCTCTTTCTTAAATATCATAAAAGCCAAGAATCCAATGCCGGCTTATTAAAATCTATTATTATTATACTATTATAATTTATAAAATTAAAGTCAAAAATTATTTATTGACCAATTTAATAACTAAATCCTTTGCCAAACACCTCTTTAACTTTAGAAACCATAACAAAAGCATCTTCATCTACTTTAGCTATATAGGATTTTAAGGCAGGGAACTCCCGTCTATTCATGGCAGTTATTAATAAAATTTTATCCTCACCAGCAAAACCACTTCTGCTAAAAAATTGTAACCCCATGCCAATATTATCAATAACTTTCTTTTAAACCACACTACCTTAAAAATTTTTCATTTATTTATCAATAAAGAAAAGCCCCTTTCCCGCAAAATTGCGAATAAGAAGCTTTTATTTTAGATTACTTTTTTTAGCCTTTAATTATTCTAACTGAAAGAGTGCCGATTTGACAAGGGATTAAGAATTATCCGAAGTATCCTGAAATTACTAAACTCTTAATTATTTAGCAAGTTGATGTTGATATAACTTATAATACAATCCTTCCTGATCAATCAACTGCTGATGGGTGCCCTGTTCAATAATATTGCCTTCTTCTAAAACAACAATTTTATCAGAATTAATAACTGTGCTCAATCTATGGGCAATAATAAAAGTAGTTCTATTCTCTTTCAAACGGTCTAAAGCCTCCTGGACCAGCCTTTCAGAAGCGGTATCAAGAGAAGAAGTTGCCTCATCAAAAATAAGTATAGAAGGATTCTTTAAAAGAGCTCTAGCTATGGCAATTCGCTGCTTCTGGCCGCCAGAAAGACCAATTCCCCTCTCTCCAAGGTAGGTATCGTATCCCTCTGGAAACTCTATAATAAATTCATGGGAATTACTGGCTTTAGCTGCGGCAATTATCTCACTTTCTGAAGCATCAAGGTCACCATATTTAATATTATCTCTAATAGTTCCAGAAAAAAGTATCGTCTCCTGGGGTACAACACCTATATGTTCTCTTAAAAAGTCAACATCCAAATCTCTAATATCATGGCCATCAACTAAAACTTCACCCTGAATAGGATCATAAAATCTAGGTATCATATCAACTAAAGTCGATTTACCGGCTCCGCTGGGTCCCACCAGAGCAACCGATTCACCTGGTTCTGCAATTAAATTTATATCATTTAGGACAGTCTCTTCATCATATGCAAAATAAAGATTATTAAATTCAACCCTACCATTAATCTTATCCAGCTTGATATGATTCTTTTTAGTAATTATTTCTACATCATAATCAAGGGTTTCAAAAATTCTTTCAGCTGCAGCCATTGCTGACTGGATAGTAGAATTAACTTTTGTAACAGATTGTAATGGGCTGCCAATCGTTATAATCATTGTAAAAAAGGCAATCAACTCGGCAGGGCCCATTGTTCCGTGCATAACTTCCCTTCCTCCAAACCAGAGGACTGCTGTAAAACCTAAGGCCGAAGAAAACTCAACTAACGGACTTAAAGCCGCCTTATATTGAGAATTCTTAACTGTAGCCCTAAAATTAGCCTGATTTTCTTCCTGAAATCTTTCGTATTCATAATCTTCTCGTCCAAAGGATTTAACAACTCTTATAGCCGATAGAGTCTCCTGGATAATATCAGAAACATCAGCAATCTTAATTTGAACCTCTTTACTTTTATTTCTAATTTTTCTATTAAATTTAACAACTATATAGGCAACTAAAGGCATAACTACCATTAGAAAAAGAGTTAATCTATAATTTAAGTAAAATAAATATATAAATCCTCCAATAACAGTTAGGGAATTATAGACAAGATTAACAGAACTATCAACAATAGCCCCTTCAAGAACCTTAACATCATTAGTAAGTCTTGAAAGTATTTCACCAGTCTTACTCTTATTATAAAAACTTAAAGGAAGTTTCTGTAGATGATTATAAAGGTCATTTCTAATATCCCTCATAATTTTATGGGAAACATACTTACTCAAATATTTCTGGGCATAATAAACAACATCTTTTGCTAAATAAAGAATAATCATACCCAGCGAAATCATAGAAAGAATAAAAATACCGCCATCATCTGCCGATATATCTGCAATAATCGTCTCAAGTAACTCCTGAAAAACCCTAACAAAAAACACAGTTAAAGCAGCATGAATCACCATACTAATTATTGCATAGATAAATCTCTTTTTATATGGAATTAAATAGCTGTAAAGCCGTTTTAAAACATTCATTCTAACCCACCTTAATTATAAAACTTCACCGTTTATTATACTACTTATTAAGGCTTAATACAAACTATATTAATAACTAAATCCCTCTCCTAGAACCTCTTTAACATGAGAAACCATCACAAAGGCATTTTCATCTACCTCAGCAATATAAGACTTAAGAGCAAAAAATTCCCGTTTATCCATAGCCGTTATTATCACATCTTTAGCTTCCCCGGTAAAAGCACCCTCAGCCTTGTAAATTGTAGCCCCTCGTTTAATATTCTGATTAATATAACTCTTAATCTTCTCAGATTTTGAAGTTATAATAGTCAACTGTATTTTAAGATTAAATCCGGCAATAATATAATCAATAGTAAATGAATTAATCATAATTCCCAATAAAGCATAAAGTCCAAGCTCTATTCCAAAAGTAAATGCTGCCAGCAAAATAACAATAAAATCAGCAGCTAGCAAAGATTTTCCGATATCAATCTGATAAAAATTATTGATTATCTTTGCAATAATATCAGTACCACCGGTAGAAGCATTGTTATGAAAGACAATAGCCATTCCAATGGCCCCCATTAAAATTCCATAAAATAAATTAAGAAAAATATTCTCAACCAGAGGTCCAGTAATAGGAAGAATTAGCTCCATCAGCCAGATAGTACCGGATAAAGTGAAACTGGCAAAAATAGTCCTGGCTCCAAACTCCCGCCCAATCAATAAAAAAGCCAGCAGCAGCAAAATAACATTCATCACAGTCATTGTTAAACCAACAGGAATCTGGGGAAAGTGGCTATTTATAACAATCGCCAGCCCAGAAATCCCTCCTACAGCCAGATTGGATGGAATTAGAAATATGGCCAGGCCAGCAGCAACTATGGCCGTCCCTAAAAATATAATTATATATTCTTTAACTGTTTTAGACATCTAAATTACCCCCACTCAATATTATTACATAAGCTTAGTGTAAAAGTTGATTTTGCTTAATTATTATATGAGCTTATTCCACTTGCTGAATAAATTCTAACATTGTAAATAGGGCTTTGCAACTATACAATTATCCAAAAAATAAGTAAACCCCTGGGTCAAAAT
>CAZLCX010000068.1:0-7622 GCA_964558325.1 uncultured Halanaerobiaceae bacterium
ATATCTTTTACCTTAGTTAATGAACCTGAAAGACCAAAATCTTCATCAGTTAAATTTTCAGTAGCTATATCTTTAAATCCCCATTTTTTAATTTCAGCTTTCCTTGCCTTCATTTTATCTTTTAAAGAGGGAAGTTGAGGATTATTAATATCTTTACTAACAGTCAATAAACCTGGAAGTTTTAGTTCATTTAAATATGTTCCATTCCATAAATCTGATTTAACAATTATTTTATCATCCTTTATTTCATCAATTCCCCAAACAAATGCAACATGAGGTATATCTAAAAACTCTGCCACCTGAGGTCCTACCTGAGCTGTATCACCATCAACAGTCATTTCCCCACATATAATTAAATCGTAATCATCAATTTTTTCTATCGCTTTTGCCAATGTAAATGATGTTGCCCAGGTATCAGATCCTGCAAAGGCTCTATCAGTTAATAATAATCCTTCATCTGCGCCCCTTGCTATTGCTTCCTTAAGAGAATCTTCTGCCCTAGCAGGACCCATACTAATTGCCTGAATACTGCCACCTACTTCTTCTCTTATATTTACAGCCGCCTGTAAGGCATTTAAATCAAATGGGTTAATTTGAGTAGATGCAGAACTTCTATCAATGACTCCCTTTTCTCTATCGAACTTAACTTTTTCCATATCTGGAACTTCTTTTAATAAAACTATAATATTCAAGATACTACCTCCTCATTACTTTAATGTCTGTATATTTATTGATCTTCTAAAATAATTTTGGCTGCACTTCTAGCTGCCTGACCGCATCTTTTTGCACATAATTCCCAGCCATTTTGCTCCAGCCACTCATCCCTTTCTTCTTCAATATTTAAATTATATCCGATAATATCAAAACAAAATCTGCTTTTATTTTCTTTATCGAATTCTTTATAAAATTTAATAGCTGGTTGATATGAATCCTTTAGACTCTTAAGACTCGACATTTGATCCATTTCAACCCCATATTTAATACCCAAAGCCATTATTCCACCTACTAAAGCTCCACAGAGAGAATTTTCTCTGCTGCCCCCAGCAAAGGGGGCTAAGGCTTTAATAATTAATTCATCTACTTCACCATCAAAAAGTTTTTCTTGAATTGCCAGATTAACAGCTTGAGAACAGGCTAAAGTCCTTTTTGACATTAAATTTTCATAAGCTGATTTTTCTACTTCTTCCAAAACATTTTTATTATCACTCATATTAAACTCCTTTTGAAAAGTTTTATTTAATTTATCAATCGATATCAATTATTTTTTTAGGATTTAAGATATTATTAGGGTCAAATACTTTCTTGATACCTTTCATTAATTCAATATCTTTTTCAGAACACTGTAATAATAATTGTTTTTTCCTCATATAACCAATGCCATGTTCCCCTGTTATTGTTCCTCCTAATTTAATTGTTTGTTTATATATATCGTTTTTTAAACTCTCATAATAATCCGGTATTTCATCACTTGCAGCATCTTTTTTTATTATAAATGGATGTAAATTTCCATCAGAAGCGTGAGAAATAATCGGGATATTTATATCATATTTTTCTGATAACTTATCTATTTCTATCATTATATTATTTAATTCACTCCGGGGTACTGTAATATCTAAACCATCAACTACCTTATCTTCAAGCGCAGGTAAAAAATGACTCCGAATTTCTAATAAATCATTCTGTTCTTTAGTAGTCTCAGCAAAATAAGTTGTAATAGAATTTGAATCTTCACAAATGCCTTCTAATGCACCTGCAGTTTCATATAAGTCATCTTCACTATCCTCTGATAAAATAATCATTAGATCGCCTTCTCCTTCTTTAGCTGGCCATTCTTTACCCAGATCATCAGCTGTCAGCAATATTTGATCTCTGTCCATATACTCAATAGCCATGGGTATTATTCCCTCTTGTAATATTTTAGGAACAGCTGCAAAAGCATCGCTTCTTTTTTCAAAAGGTATAACCAATGTAGCACTTTGAGAAGGCTCAGGTTTTAAGTCTAATGTAACTTCAGTAACAACACCAAGTGTACCTTCACTGCCAATCATTAACTGCATCAGATCATACCCTGCATTATTTTTTATCAATTTACCAGTTTTATTGCCGAAAGTGGTAATTTCTCCGGTAGGTAAAACGACCTTAAGTCCACGGATTTGATCTCTCATAATACCATCTCTTACTGCTCTTACACCACCTGCATTCATTATAGCCATGCCTCCAACCTGAGCGCCTTCATCACCTGGGTGTAAGGGGAAATATAACTTATTATGTTCACTCATCTTTTCTATTAAATCACCTAAAGTCACAGCTGTATCACAAGTAACCATAAGATTGACATCATCAATTTCAATTTTTTTATTTATTCTCTCTAAAACTAAGATAATACTTGGATCTAATGGTATTCCATTAGCGGCTAGACCGGTTCCTCCACCTTTAGGTACAACAGGAACTAAATTTTCATTAGCATATTTTAATATTTCAGATATTTCTTCAGCATTTTTAGGTTTAACCACAACACAATCTTCTGCTGGTTTTGGAGAAGCAGAACACATTTTCATAGTATGTTCTCCCCCATAGGATAAAACTCTTTCAACATCTGTATCTACCCACTTTTCTCCAACAATGTTCTCTAACGCTTTAATGATGTTTTCATTCATGATAATAATTCCTCCTTATTTTGTTCATTAATGACAACCCTAATTCGATAATAACGAATAATTTGAAAGTATAATACCACAAATGCGAAGTAAAGTCAAATAATTTAGATTATTTTTAATATTAATCTATTTTTATTATTTTACTATGTTTTTAAACATTTATCTAACATTAATCTAATTTTTTATGTTAATCTAAAAATGATTTTAATTTGCTTAAGCCTATTATAAACTAACTCTTTTAAGATAATTTAAAACTAATATTTCTTCTATTTTAAATTATGATAATAGATTATCAATAAAGGTATTTAGTTTATTAATTACTTGATTTTTATTTTTTTCCTTATCAGGTATCTCTCTAATTATATTATTCAAATAAGTGTAAAAAGAGTTTGTCATATTAGGCTGATTAAAGGCAAGAATTATTGAATTATCATCATTTCTGCTTATAACTGCACCAACTTCATCTTTTACAGCTAATTTTATATTTTTATAAGGAAAATTATCAATTAGGTAAAGATGATAGTTTTTATGATTTTCTAATAAATGAATATTATGCCTTATGTGTTCACAATAATCCTGAAGAGTATAATTAAAGTCTATTTTACTGAAAAAATTAACTATTTTTTTTGAAGTCTCTTTATTTAAAAATTCTTCTTTATTGGGTAGTGTCATAATCTCATTATATTTATAATCTGAAAGATTTAACTTAAAAGCATTATATCTTTGATTATAAATTGATAAAACAGCCTGTTTTTTATTATTATCTAGAGCACTATTCTCTAAATACTTATTTAATAAACTTTCTGGCATTGTAACAAAAGAAAACATATCAGCTATACTAATTAACTCACCTTCCTGTTCTTCAAATTCTATTTGTAACTGATTAAAATTATATGTATCGCCCCTGGTATAAATCCGCATTAAAGAACGACATCCCTTAAGTAATATCTTAAACTCTTCAGTTAAATCCTTTATTTTTTTAGGATCCCAGTATAAAAATTGTTGGGCTTTAGCTGTATATTCAGAAATAGTACTGCAGCTTAAAGCAGATATATCTGGTGCAACAAAAATCGTTCGACGAAATATATTCTCTTGATATTTTGGATAATAATAAGGCTCAATAGCTCCCGTAAGATAAAGGGGCAGCCAATACTCGATTGCAGCCAGCATTTCTGACATTTCTCTTTTGATAGTGTGAATTATTTTTATTTTATGTCCCTTTTCAATTACATTTTTAAGTAAGAGACTCCATTTACGATAAAACTCTTTATCTCCAGTTAACCATTCCATATCTTCATTACTATAAAGCAGCAGAGTTTTCTTTTCTTTACTGGCTAAGACAGCATTAAGAAATTTTATTACTCCCTCTCTCTTTCCTTCAATCCCATTTAAAATTTCAAGATCATCTTCTGTTTTTTCAACTTTAAAGTCATTAAAACTTATATTATTTTTTGGATTACTGCTTTGTTTCTTACTAATACTATTAAAAAAATTTTCTACAAAAATATCATTAGCTGTTTTATCGCCTTTCAACCAGATATATAAATGCTCGGCAAGTGAATAAAGATATTTATGGTTTCTATCAATATCCAAACCAATAATTTCATAAATAGCAGCTTTTTGATATTCCATTTTAGAGATAGATGTTATGTAATTAGCAATTTCTTTTAAATATTCTGCTTTCTGACTTGGTTTTCTTAAGCCTGCTCTCCAGCGACTTACAAGAGAAGGGTCAACTGATAAGGCCCGGGCAAGACGACTATTTGTTATGTTTAAAGTTTCCATTAATAAGTCTAATTTTTGATTGAATTGCATAAAAATTCTCCTCTCTACTTTATTAATTTTAATTATAACATATATTTTTATAATAGAAATTTTTTTGTCACATTTTGATGACAGATTTTTGTCATTGACATATTAACTTAAAGCCTTGCTATTGTAAGAATAAATGAGTATATTAAGAATATAAATTAAGAGGTGATCTTATGAAAAATAACTATTTAGAAAGAAAAATCAAGCTGAAAACAGGTTTTTTTAAATTTGAACCATTTGTATTGATTATTAATGATGATGAATTAATATTAAAACAAGACCTGGAAATAAGCCCTAAAGAATTTAGAATTAAAATTTCAGATATTAAAACAATTTCTATTTATGACCGAGTTCCTCTGGAGCTAGAAATTATTTCGGAAGATGATAGTTATATTGCACACTTAATCACTGAAGATGATAAATCTGAAATTTTTGAATTTATTTATTTGATTTTTGGAAATAAATTTAGCTTTTATTAGTACTCGAATTATATATTATCCAACAAAATTTAAAAGGAAGAAGGAGATTTATATGAAAAGAAATATTACTATTTATTTTATGATTTTGTTATCGGTGTTCCTAATACTCTCGGCCTGTGACAATAAAAGTCAAGTCAAGCATACCTTAGAAATTCTAAAGGAAGGAGAAGGTTCTGTTACCCCAAATGTAGGAGAACATCAAATTACTAAAGGCACTATTGTAACATTAAGTGCTGAACCAGCAGAAAATTACATTTTTAATGGATGGACTGGTTCCGATGCCGATAAAATTAGTGACAGCAAAATATTAATTGATAAGGACATGAGTATAAAGGCAGTTTTTCAAGAAGATGCAAATATTGAAGAAACTACAGCTACTAATGTTGAATTTTCTTTAAACTCTGGCACTTACACTGGTTCTCAATCAGTTACAATCAGCTCCACTACTGATGATGCCAAAATTTATTACACCACTGATAATACTGATCCTTCAGGAGATAGCGGAATACTTTATACTGAAGCTATTATTATCAATGATGATACTACCCTTAAAGCTATTGCTGTTAAAGATGGTATGATTAACAGCGATATTACCAGTACAGAATATGTGATTAACTACAATTTGACTTTAAATCTTGATCCTACTGATAGCGGAACAATTTCAGCTAATCCTGCTAAGAGTGAGTATAAATATGGAGAAACAGTAACTCTGACAGCTGCAGCCGAGAGCGGCTATAATTTTATCAGCTGGTCAGGGGACTTGGCCGGCAGCAATAATCATACAACTATAACAATAGATGATAATAAGGCAGTGACAGCTAATTTTATAGCCCAGGGTCAAGTAGCAGTTCCTCAATTTTCAGTAGATGAAGGTATTTATACAGAGGCTAAACAGGTAGAAATTACATGCACAACTGAAGATGCTAAAATTTATTTTACCACTGATGATAAGCTTGATCTCTCATCCGATAATGGTACTCTTTATACAGAAACATTAGAAATTTATCAGGATACAAATTTAAGAGCCATTGCAGTAAGACAGGGAATGACTGATAGTAATATAACAACTGCTGAATACATTATAAATTATTTTCTTTATAAAAATGTAGATCCTTCAGATGGTGGAAATATTGTGGTTTCACCAAACGAATATGCTTACAAATATGGTGATGAAGTAACTCTGACCGCTGCAGCTGAGAGCGGCTATGATTTCAGCAGCTGGTCAGGGGATTTAAGTGGTGCTAATAATCCAGAAACTATAACAATGGATAATAATAAGACAGTGACAGCTAATTTTACAGCCTGGGACGTTATAGCTGAACCACAGTTTTCAATAGCAGGTGGAACTTATACTGGAGCCCAGTCAGTAGAGTTAAGCACAGGTACAGCTGATGCTGAGATCTATTATACCACTGATGGCAGTAATCCTTCAGCAAGTAATGGAACATTATACAGTGGAGCAATTACAATAAGTGATGACACAACACTGAAAGCAGTGGCTGTTAAAGCTGGCATGACAGACAGCAGTATTGCCAGTGCAGATTTTGTGATTAACTACAGCTTAACTTTAAATCTTGATCCGACTGATAGCGGAACAATCACAGCTGATCCAGACAAAACAAATTACAAATATGATGATGAAGTAACTCTGACCGCTGCAGCTGAGAGCGGCTATGATTTCAGCAGCTGGTCAGGGGATTTAAGTGGTGCTAATAATCCAGAAACTATAACAATGGATAATAATAAGACAGTGACAGCTAATTTTACAGCTGCTAAATATAATTTAACATTTACAGTTTCTGATGAGGCAGACAATCCAATTAATGGAGCAATAGTTAATATCGATGGTGAAGAAAAAACTACAGATAGTGAGGGAAAAACAACTTATTCACTAATAAATGGCAGCTATTCTTATACTGTCAGCTATAATGATTATGAAATTAAAAATGGTAATCTTGATATTAATAATGCAGATACTTCAAAAAAAGTTGTTTTAGATTATTATGCTTCTACTTCTTTAGAGTTAGCTGCTGCTCTTGAAGATGATAATATAGCAGTTATTAATCTTGACAGCAGTGAATATGATTTATCTGATAGTTCTTTATCTGTGAATTCAACTAAAGAATTAAAAACAACAGCTAATACAACAATTTATTTTAATCTAGAACAAAAGATAAGTAATATAAGCACTCAAAATACAATAACTATGATTAATAAAGTGAAAAGCAATCTAACTATGAGTTCAGATATTAACACTAGCTTAGATACTATAATTGAAGAGGGAACTTTAGATATTAATGGCCAATCATTAAGTATTGATGGTTTTCTCTATCAGCCTGGAGGTTCACTAATGGTTAATGGAGGAACCGTAAATATTGCTGGAAACTATCTGATCCAGGAGTCAGATGGTATTGGCTCAACAGGCTATTTAGTGATGAAAAATACCGGTGATCAGGTAATAGTGGCCGGTAATTTTGTGATGGACAGCAGAGATCACAGTAATCGACTTACAGCTGGAGTGCTGGAGATTAAAGGTGATTTTACTCAGCGTAGTAATAGTACTTCAAGTTACAGCTACGAAAACTTTGATACATCAGGCAGCCACAGGGTTGTGTTCTCTGGTCTGGATCAGACTGTGAGTTTTGAAGATCCTTCTTCAGGTCATTCTCATTTT
>CAZLCX010000069.1:0-7531 GCA_964558325.1 uncultured Halanaerobiaceae bacterium
CTCCAATAATTATTTTGAGTTAATTTCTTTTTGAAAATCCTGTGCAAAAACTACTTCTCTAACCTTACTTCTATTTGGTTTATAAGTCCCAACCAATTCAACTAACTTATCAATTAATTTATTATTATTATCTCTATCCAGTAACTCCCATAAAGAATCAAGTTCCTGACTTAAACTAAATTCAGGCATTTTAGCAAGATTGCTGATATAAATCCTACGATGTTCTGTAACTTTATTATCCTCAGAATCATTTAACAGCTCTTCATGAAGTTTTTCTCCAGGTCTTAATCCAGTTATCTCTATTTCAATATCTTTACCTGGTTCTAAACCACTTAAAGAAATTAAATCTCTTGCTAAATCAATTATTTTAACAGGTTCTCCCATATCTAAAACAAAAACTTCTCCTCCATTACTTATGGAACCTGCCTGCATTACTAACTGAACAGCCTCAGGTATTGTCATAAAATACCTTGTAACATCTTTATGGGTAACTGTTACAGGCCCACCTTCTGCAATTTGTTCTTTAAAGATTGGAACCACGCTGCCACATGAACCTAAAACATTTCCAAACCTTACTGCAGCAAAATCTGTCTGAGACCTGACATCAAAATCTTGAATAACCATTTCAGCAATCCGCTTGGTAGCTCCCATGACATTGGTTGGATTAACAGCTTTATCTGTTGAGATTAAGACGAACTTTTCAGAGTTATACTTATCAGCCATGGCTGCTACATTTTTAGTACCAAAAATATTATTTTTTACTGCCTCTCCTGGATTATTTTCCATTAAAGGCACATGTTTATGGGCTGCTGCATGAAAAACTACTTCAGGTTTAAAGCGGGCAAAAAGATAATTGAGTTTATTTTTATCCCTTACACTACCTATAATTGTTCTAACATCTATCTCAGGATAGTCTTCTTTTAATTCTCTCTGTAAAAGATACGAATTATTTTCATAGATATCAAATATTATTACCTGATGTGGTTTAAAGCCTGCTATCTGACGACATAGCTCTGAGCCTATAGAACCCCCTCCCCCTGTAATCAGAACTGTTTTATTTTTAATATATGATTTAATTTTATCTGTTTTTAATTCAACTGGATCCCTTCTTAAAAGATCTTCAACCTTAACTTCTCTAAGTTGGCTTAGATTGACATCACCCTGAATAATCTCATAAACCCCTGGTACTGTTTTTACCGATACCTTTTCTTTCCTGCTTGAGAGATTATAAATCTCTTTAATCTCAGTACCTGGAGCAGAGGGAATAGCAATAATAACCTCATCAACACTATACTCTGATATAATATCTGGAATATCATAGCGATTTCCAATTACTTTAATCCCGTGAATTTCAAGATCTTTCTTTTCAGGATCATCATCAATCAGACCCACTATAGCCTTATTTAATTCCGGGTGTTTATGCATTTCCCTTATAATCATTTCTGCGGCATCACCAGCACCCACTATTAAAACATGGTTTTCAGGAAGCTTATTGCTCCGCTGTTCGAAATGATCTTTTAAAATTCTTAATGAAAATCTAACCCCTCCTAGAGCAAAAACTAGCGCCATAAAATTTATTAGAGGGATTGATCTTGGCAGGTTAATCTGCAAGAAATATGTATAGGTCATAAATAAGAGGTTAATAATTGCTGCACTTTTAACAATTGATTTTAATTCTCCAATTGAAGCATATTTCCAGAGACGATTATATAAATTGGAAATATAAAATGCACCAATGCCTAGAAAAGAAATCGCCGGTATAAAATGATTTTCGAAATAAAACAACCAGTTAGTTTCAAAGCGGAGAAAAAAACTACCAATCAAACAAAAGTTAAGTAGTATTAAATCTACAATAAATAATCCTGGTTTTGAATAAAACTTTTTAATATATTTTAACATCTAAAATAACCTCCACAGCTAATAACTTTAACTAACAAAATAATTATAACAAAATAAGATTTAATTAACAAGTTTATCCACTAACAAGAAATATCCTTCATTTTATCAGGATAATCGGTCATAATACCATCAACTCCAAGCTTAATTAATCTTTTCATAGCTTTTTTATTATTAATTGTCCAGATATATAGACCCATATTTTTTGCTCTAGTTGCAGCAATAAATGGTGGTGTTAATACTGGCAGTTTTTTATGGGTAGTCGGTATTGTAAAAGCATCAAACTCCCAATTCAAAAAACCAGCTAAGCCTAAATGAGCCAGAATATAAAACAAAAACGCCTCTTTTTCACAGGCAGCTGTTGGAACATCTGGCAACGCTTCTCTAATCCCCTTAATCGTGCTTTCATTAAAACTCCCTAGTAAGATCTGGTTTCCACTCTCAGTTTCTTTTATGACCTCAGCTACCTTATTAACAACATCCTGCCCGATGTCTTTAATTTCAATTACCATTGGGACATCAGGAAAGTTATTTAGAACTTCTCTTAATAATGGAATCTTCTCATCTTCAGTTTCTAAGATAATTAATTTTTTTAACAGATTATATTCAGTCTCGTTTATTTCATATTTATCCCCTGTCATTCGCAAAGTATCATCATCATGAAAAACCAATACCTTATTATCTGAAGTCATTTTAAGATCAAACTCCAGACCTTTAGCTCCTAATTTTAATGCCTGATCAAAGGCCAAAATAGTATTCTCTGGAAAATGTCCAGAAGCCCCTCTATGACCGATATTTATCGGTTTATCAACTAAATTAAAAAACCCATACTCAGAAATATCTTTATCAGAAATATCTTTAGGAGAAAATTTAGCTTTTAAGAATTGTAAGATATTTAAAATAAGAATTAGATATATTATTAAAAATATTATTGTCATTAAAAGCTCCCCTCCCTGTTAATCCATATTTTTATTATATCAAGTTTCTAAGTTTATTAATAGCCTAATTTTTATCCTCTTTAAAAAAGGATTTTTTAAGTTTATATTAATCAAAGTTTCCAGGAGTTATTTGAATATAAACAAACAGAACTAAAGGAAATAAACGATAATTATGGACATGCTAATGACGATAAATATTTAAGATTAACAGCTACTGTTCTTGATGGAGCTACCAGACAGGAAGATATTGCTGCCAGAATAAGTGGCGATGAATTTGCAATCTTATTACCTGAAACTGAATCAGAGTCAGCAGAGTTAGTTATCAGGAGAATTAAATCCAGACTTGATAACTTAAATAATAATATAAAGCCAGAAATTTTACTTGCCCTGGGTTCGGCTACATCTAAAAGTAAAGAAGATAATTCTCTGAAATCAACTTTTAAAAAAGCAGATAACTTAATGTATGAAAATAAAATTAATATCAAAAGTAATAGCAATCAGTATATGTAAAACTACTTACAGATTAATCCCTAAATTTTTAATATAATTATATTTAGAAATTAATTGTTATTATATAAATAATGGGGGGTTAAAAAAATGACAGAATTATTAATTGTTTATTATAGTTCCTATGGACATGTTTTTAAAATGGCAAAAGCAGCCAGAGACGGAGCTAAAGACTTAGAAAATGTAAATGTTAAATTAGTAAAGGTCCCTGAATTTGAATCAGCAAAAAAGGCAATGTCAGGACAGGAAGCATATGTTCAGGCTCAAAAGGATCAGGAAGACATTCCTGAGGTTACCCAGGAAGACCTTAAAAATGCAGATGGGATTCTCTGGGGGATTCCAACCAGGTTTGGTAATATGCCTGCCCAGGTTAAGCAGGTGTTAGACACATCTGGAGGCTTATGGGCCAATGGTGATTTAGAAGACACAGTAACTGGAATATTTACCAGCAGTAATACTTTACATGGTGGCCAGGAAAGTACTATTCTCTCATCTTTAATACCAATGCTCCATTTGGGGATGATATTTGTCGGTACTCCTTATGGCCAGAATCCGGAATTAAGTGAGACTGAATTCCAGGGTGGCTCTCCTTATGGGCCTTCTACTGTTGCCGGTCCAGACGGAAGTCGTTTTCCTAATGAATCTGAATTAAAGATGGTAAAAAGACTTGCAGCCAGGGTTGCAAAGGTTGCTAAAGGCTTGAAGGAATAATAAACATTATACCCCTGTTATATTTCAGGGGTATTTTTATGTTTATTATTGATTGCAGATTATTTAAACATATATTATAATATAATTACAGAAGAACATTAATTAATTGAAATCTGTATGAGAATATGTTTAAGGAGGGTGTTAGATGGATAAAATTAATAAGGAAGAAGTCAAGCAGTTAATATCTGAAACTAATCAACCCTGCATTAGCATGTATATGCCAACTGAAAAATCAGAGGGAAATGCCTACAACAAAATGAAAATCAGATTCAAAAACCTTACCAGGACTGCCCGAAAAAAGTTAAAGGAAAATTGGGGAATGAATGATAAGGAAGTAGATGATTTATTAGAGCCACTGGTAGGTTTAGAAAATGATAAAGATTTCTGGCTTGACAATCAGAGCCAGGGATTGGCATTCTATATTTCTCCTGAACAATATAAATTATATAGACTGCCAGTTAAGTTTGAAGAGGAAATTAAAGTTGGGGAAAATTTTGATTTCCGTCAAATTGTACCGGCAGTTTTTGAAAATAATAGCTTTTATCTTTTAACATTAAGCCGCAACAATACCCGAATCTT
Organism: uncultured Halanaerobiaceae bacterium; assembly: GCA_964558325.1. Taxonomy (GTDB): domain Bacteria; phylum Bacillota; class Halanaerobiia; order Halanaerobiales; family Halarsenatibacteraceae; genus Halonatronomonas. The sequence goes on from CAZLCX010000069.1 coordinate 4,632, forward strand.
CTACTGTGATGATGAAAATATTGAAAAGCTAGAGCTTGAAGATTTACCAGCAAGTTTTGAAGAAATATTTGAGACTGGTAATATTGAGGTAAATATCCAGCGGGCCTCCAGCTCAACTGGCGGTGATACCGGTATCTATCATGGTCAAGGTGGGGTTGAAGGCGATACAGAAGAGGATTTACTCCAGTATTTTAGACTGGTCGACGAGGCTGTAACACCTTATCTCAATCAATTTGGTGCACCGCTTGCTTTAATGTGTGTGGAAGAAATATATTCTTATTATGAAAAAGCAAATAGCTATGAGAATCTCTTAGAGACATTTGTAAAGGGCAGTCCCGGTAAAATGACAAAAGATGAAATTTATGAGCAGGCCAAAGATGTTATACTTCCTGAGTTAAATAAAGAAAAGGAAAATGCTATTGAAAAGTACAGTGAATTAATTAGCAGTGAAAAGACAGAAAATGACCTTGAAAAGATTTTACCTGATACAATTCATGGAAAGGTTGAGTTCTTATTATTATCAAACTCTGCTAATAAAAATGGTAATTATGATCTTTCCAGCGATAAAATAATCGAAGAAGAACCTGATCATGATTTTGATCTTTACAATTATGCAGTTTTAAATACTATTTTAAATGGTGGAAAAGTATATCTGCTTTCAGATGAACAGATGCCTGATGGTTCAGATATAGGTGCTGTTTATAGATATTAATCGTAAAAGTATCCCTGCCATTAATCTGGCAGGGACTTAAATTTTTATATAATTATTCTATCTCCTGAAAACAGATTCTTAAATCGTTTACTCCAACTTTTTGCCCTCCAATAAATAACTGATAAACAATATTAATTTCTCCTGCTCCATTCTCTAAATAACAATCTAGTTTATCAGTGTGAGTCTTTAGTTCTACTGTCCCGTGAACATGGCGATAAAAATCTTCACAACTTTCTCCTGCTTTAAAATTCTGTTTAAAACTGCCAATTTTATTACCAGATCTTCTAATTAAGACAGTCTCATCAGATTCTTTAATTTTAATTGTTATTTTAGCGGCCTCTATTCCCTGAATATCTTCTTTATATCTTAGATAAATAGCATCATTCTTTTTATACAATTTACCTTCACCATGATATTCTAATTGATCTTTACCGCCCTGGGATAACTTTTGATCATTTTTTATTGTTAGATTTATTGGATATTTCATTAGAATGTTCCTCCTGAACTACTTAAAGTTATTATAAGATTTATCTAAATGCTTCTGAATTATTAAATAGAATTGGCAGTCCTCCAGTATGGAGAAAAAGTATTTTTTTACGCCTAATATTATTATTTTGTAAAAAAGAGAGCATCCCATAAAAACCCTGGCCTGTATAGACTGGGTCAAGAAAAATAGCTTCTTTCCTGGCTAATTCTTTTATAATTTTTATGACTTCCTCATCGATATTACCATAACCTTTTCCTCGATAATTATCAATAAATATAATATCCTGTTTTATCAGATCTCCAGGCAGATCATTTTCTCTACAGTAATCATCAATACACTTTGCTATCTTCTCTCTACCAGATTTTTCATCGGCTTCAACACTAATACCAATAATCGATTCTGCCATATAATGTAGATAGTTACCAATTAAAAGCCCGGCCTGGGTTGTCCCGGTTCCTGATGCAACAAATAAATAGTCAAATCTATCAGGATGAAAATTAATGTCAGACTTTAATTCTGAAGCCGCCTCCACATAACCATGAGTACCTGGATTGCCATAGCCTCCAGCTTCAATAAGATAAGGCCTTTTGCCTGCTGCTTTAAGAGCAGAGTACTCCGTTTCCATTGCTTCTTTTCTTTCAGCAAGGGGCACAGTTTTTATTTTAACATCTAAAAGATCATAAATAAAATAATTACCATTATAATTTATATCAGCTAATTCCTGATCGGTGGTTAAAATTAATGTACAGTCGAGCCCGGATTTTAAAGCTGCCATTGCAGTTAATCGGCAGTGATTGGAAAATGGACTGCCAGTTGTTATCAAATGGTTGGCATCTTCTTTTTTGACTTCGCCTAAAATATACTCTAGTTTTCTAGTTTTATTCCCTCCAGGTTCTGGACCAGCCAGATCATCTCTTTTAATATAAAAATCATTATCATAAATTCTTGAGATTTCAGGCAACCTTTCTAATGGCGTAGGCAGTTTAGATAATGAGACTCTTGTATACATATTTTTACCTCCTCAAGAGATATTAAGCTTCACAATGTATTTATTCAACATAAGAACAGAAAATCCTCTGAAATTAGACCAGAGAATTAAAATTTAATTAAAAAAAGCCCGGTTTCCCGGGCAAGATTATAAAATAAAGATATACAAAGTTAAAATTGTTCTGCTTTTGAGAGATATAAATTCTTTACGACCCAAAAACCTGTTACATCAATGGTAAGCTTAATATTCTTATTTTCTCTATTCATATTGTTGGCAATATGAACATTAACTCCATCAACTTCTATCATTTGATAATTGTCTCTTTCTTTACCCTTTGGATTTCCAGCCTGAACCTCAGGCTTCATTGTGGGGCCGCTTCAACCACCACTCTGTCTGACCATTTTTATAGTAATATTATCAAATTCTTTATCCTCAATAAATTCTATTGCATCTTTTGTAAATTCAACTTTAAATTGGCCTGAACTTTTCTCTTCTACTGCCATTATCAACACCCCCTGCTTAAATATTTACACTTTTAATAATTATAGCAGAAAAATCCTGATAAAGCCTGTAAATAGATTACAAATAACTTGTTTTTTAATATTTTTTATGATAGGATAATAAATGTGCCGAAGTGGCGGAACTGGCAGACGCGACGGATTCAAAATCCGTTGGGCTTACGCCTGTGTGGGTTCGAGTCCCACCTTCGGCAC
>CAZLCX010000070.1:0-7480 GCA_964558325.1 uncultured Halanaerobiaceae bacterium
GAAAGACTAACTCGGGATGGGAGACGGGATGGGGATTTATGATTTATTTTTAAGTGGAATAATTGTCAGAATTATTTTTATTTGATATAATATTTTTAATAATTGAGTAATTAATCTTAAGGAGGTGGTTATAATAGAAAATAATAATTTAGGTATTAAAATTAAAAAAATACGAAAAAATCGGGGTTATAGTTTGACTCAATTATCTGAATTGACAGGTTTATCAGTTGGTTATCTCAGTAATGTTGAAAGGAATAAAAATAGCCCCACTGTTAGTTCATTGAGAAAGATTGTTGATGCTTTAGGTATTACTGTGCCTGATTTATTTGATAATAACTGTTCGAAAAGGAAGCATGTGAAAAAATCAGAGAGGAAAGAACTCATTAGAACAAATAAAGAGGGAATTAAGTATGAGCTGTTAACTACTGATATCTGTAAAAAGATGGAACCATTGCTTTTAACTGTTGAGCCTGGCTCTTCTTCAGGTAAAGAACAACATCAGCATGAAGGAGAAGAATTTGGTTTTATAATTCAGGGAGAATTAACCTATTATATTGGTCAGGATAAATATCATCTTCAAACAGGAGATTCTATTTATCATTTAGCTTCAGAACTTCATAGTTATAAGAATGAAGGCAATATAACCTCTATCAGCCTCTGGATAGTTACACCTCCATCATTTTAAAATTATAAGATTCAAAACTTTTTTATGATAAATAAAAAAATAAATCAATGATTAAAGGAGTTTTTGAATGTTTCTAGAAGTTTATTTATAGTAAAGTGAAAATAAGTTAAAGTATAATGAATACTTGTATCAAAAGAAATAAAAATTAGCTTAAGGGAGGATTTATATGGATAATTTTACATTAATTGATCCAGAGGCCAGTCGTTGTTTGGGAAAGGAGATAAATAGACAGGAAAATACTATTGAGTTGATTGCTTCTGAGAATTTTGTTTATAGGTCTATACTTCAGGCTCAAGGCTCAGTTTTTACAAACAAATATGCAGAAGGTTATCCAGGAAATAGATATCATGGTGGCTGTGAAAATATAGACTGTATTGAATCTATGGCGATTGAAAGAGCGTGCGAACTTTTTGGTGCTGACCATGCTAATGTCCAGCCTCATTCAGGTGTAAATGCCAATCTGGCAGTTTATATGGCTTTGATTAAACCTGGAGATACTATTTTAGGTATGGACTTAAGTCATGGCGGTCATTTATCCCATGGCAGTAATGTGAGTATTACTGGTGAATATTATAATTCTATTAGTTATGGTGTAAAAAAAGAAGATGAGAGAATAGATTATACTGAGGTTGAAGAAAAAGCTAAAGAATATAACCCTGAATTGATAATTGCCGGTGCCAGTGCTTATTCCAGAGAGATTGATTTTAAAAAATTTAGAGAAATAGCAGATAATGTTGATGCAAAGTTAATGGTTGATATGGCTCATATTGCAGGGCTAGTTGCAGCCGGAGAGCATATTAGTCCAGTCCCTTATGCAGATGTGGTTACAAGTACATCTACTAAAACCCTTCGAGGAGCCAGAGGTGGCTTTATTCTTGTTAAAGATAAGTGGGCAGATAAAATTGATAAAGCAGTCTTCCCTGGAGTTCAGGGGGGACCAATAGTTCAAAATATTTTTGCTAAGGCCATCACTTTTAAGATTGCAGCTACTGATGTTTTCAAAAAATATCAAAGACAGATCTGCTTAAATGCTAAGTATTTAGCCAACCAACTTGATAAAGCAGGTTTAAGGATTGTTTCTGGCGGAACTGATAATCATCTATTTTTAGTTGATTTAAATCCCTGGAGTTTAACTGGAAATAGAGCTGAAGAAATTTTAAGTGAAATTGGAATTACTGTAAATAAAAATTTGATTCCTTATGATGAGAAGTCACCAAAGATTACAAGTGGGATAAGGATTGGAACTGCCGCAATTACTTCCAGAGGTTTTGGTAGTGATGATATAAAAATGCTGGCAGAGATAATTATAAAGGCATTGAAAATAGGAGTTGATAGTAATTCAAATGAAAAACTAAAAAAAGAATTAAAATCAGAAGTTAAAGAACTCTGTCTTAGAAATCCTTTATATTTATCTCCACTGGAGAATGAAGTTGTGCAAGATTATATAAGATAATAATAAGTTTTAAAAATTTCAGGGAGGTTAAATTATGAATTTAAGAGCAGACAGTCAGGCTTTAAAAGAAAAGTTGGTAGAAATCAGAAGAAAGATTCATAGGAATCCTGAACTGAGTTTTGAAGAATATGAGACTGGAGATTTAATAGAAAAGATCTTAAAGGAACATGATATTGAAGTTACTAGAGAAGTTGGAAAGACCGGAGTAGTTGGAATCTTAAATAAAGACAAGGAGGGTCCGGTTGTAGCCTTAAGGGGAGATATTGATGCATTACCGATTGAAGAACAGAATGACATTCCATTTAAGTCAGAAAACCCTGGGAAGATGCATGCCTGTGGCCATGATGTCCATACAACTTCACTACTTGGAGCAGCAATGCTTTTAAGCGATAAACGAGATGAAATACCAGGTCAAGTAAAATTTATTTTTCAGCCAGCTGAAGAAATTAATAAGGGAGCTAAAGCTATGATTGAAGATAAAGTTCTCTCTAACCCTGATGTTGATGCTATCTTTGGCCTCCATACAAAACCTGATATTCCTGCTGGTCAGGTAGGCGTGAAAGCTGGTCCTTTAATGGCAGCCGTGGATACTATTAAAATGACAATTAAAGGTGAGGGTGGCCATGGGGCTATCCCCCATCATACTAGAGATTCCATTGTAGCTGCGTCCTCTATAATCCAAAACCTACAAACAATTGTTAGCAGGAGAATTTCACCCTTTGAAGCTGCGGTAATTTCATTTGGAACAATTAATGGTGGAACTGCCAATAATGTAATTTCTGAAGAGGTGAAATTGACAGGAACCGGTCGATCCTTTAATCCTAAGGTAAGGGAGCAGTTGCCAAAGCTTTTAAAAAATATTGTTAATAATACCTGTGCTGCCCATGATACAGAGGCTGAGGTAGAATATATATTTGATTTACCAGCCGTTATAAATGATTCTGAAATGGCTGATTATGCATCTAAAGCTGTACAGAAAATTGCTGGTAAGGATGGCTTAGTTATACCTGAACCGACCGGTGGTGGTGAAGATTTCGCTATGTATATGCAGGAAGTGCCTGGTTGTTTTATGTTTTTAGGAGTTAGAAATGAAGAAAAAGGAATAGTCCATCAATGGCATCATCCAAAATATAATGCTGATGAAGCTGCCTTACCAATAGGTGCAGGTACTCTTGCCCAGTCTGTTGTTGAATATTTTAATGGAAATAATTAAGGTGGGATAATTTAATGGAGATAAATTTAAAAAGACTTAAAGAAAATTTAATAGAACTGGGCTGGATTGGCTTTGATGGAGATGAATCAAAAGAAATTCCAATAGGGGATAAAGGTATTACCCGACTGCCATATAGTGATGATTATCTAGAGGCTGAAGATTATGTTAAAAAGTTGATGAAAGAGGCTGAATTGGAAATATGGAAAGATCCTGTTGGGAATTTATTTGGTAAAATACCTGGTAAGAATCAGAGCAATGAAATGATCGTGATTGGTTCTCATATAGATACAGTTATTAATGGAGGTTTATTTGATGGGAGTCTTGGTGTATTATCTGCAATTGAGAGTTTAAGGGTGCTCAAAGAAACTGACTATCAGAATAATTATGATCTGGTAGCAGCTGTATTTATTGGAGAAGAAGGTGTTAAATATCCTGGCTATCTTGGAAGCAGAGCATTTATAGGTGATGAATTTTCTGATAAAGAATTAGAACAGTTAAGAAGTACTAATGTTGGCGAAAACGAGATAAAAAAGTCAGCAGTTGATACGGAAATGATAAAAAATTATCTTGAAATTCATATAGAACAGGGTCAGGTTTTAAATGATAAAAATAAGGATATTGGTGTTGTTGAAGGAATTGTAGGCATCTCAAGGTATAAAGCTATTGTTACTGGTAAGGCTAATCATGCTGGAACAACTCCAATGGAATTGCGTGATGATGCCCTGGTTAAAGCAAGTAGAACTGTTCTGGAAATAGAAAGAATTGTTAAGGAGATTAATGTAGACAATGGTCGAATGGTAGGCACTGTGGGTCAGTTTGAGGTTAAACCTGGAGCTGTTAATGTAATTCCAGGAGAGGTTGAATTTTCGATTGAGTTAAGAGATATGGAAAAGAAAAATATTGATAAAGCTATAGAATTTATTGAAGATTTGAAGATTAAAGGCTTAAAGATTGAAGAAGAATTTTATGAAGGAGGTGTTTATTTAGATAAAAAAATACAGAAAGAATTAATTGGTGCTGCGGAGAGTCTAGATTATAATTATTTACAAATGCTCAGTGGTGCTGGCCATGATGCCAGTCCTATGGCTAGAGTGACCTCTGCTGGAATGATATTTGTACCTAGTAAAGATGGGATAAGTCATAGTCCAGATGAATGGACTGATTGGCAGGATGTTGAAAAAGGAGCCAATCTTGTTTTAGAAACAATTAAAAGGCTTGATAATAAGAGTTAAACAGGGAGGGTTAAATTAATGAGCAAAAACAAGAATAATGGTAATGGCAAGACTATTGCTGAGGTAATTGAAACAAATAATCGGTTAAATATATTTGTTAAGATTTATGCAGCTGTTTTTGCAATTGTATTAATTGCAGAGTCAATTGGTACTAAGACATTTAAGTTAGGTCCTGGAGAAGTTGTATTGTTGCCAATGCTTTTTGCTGTGGTAATTGGAATATTAATAACTCCTGATATTTTAGGTTCTAAATTAGCTGTATTAAGAACTCTTATCGATGATGATGTGATGGAACTAGCAGCACCTATGGTAATGATTTCTCTATTACCTTTAGGTGTAAAGTATGGAACTTTAGTCGGTCCAAATATTGTTGAAATTGTTCAGGCAGGCCCGGCATTATTATTACAGGAGTTAGGAAATTTAGGCACCATTTTTGTTTCATTACCGGTGGCATTGCTGCTTGGTATGAAGAGAGAGGCTGTTGGTGCGACAACAAGTATTGCCCGTGAACCAACATTAGGTGTTATTGGCGAGAAATACGGCATTGATTCTCCAGAAGGAATTGGTGTTTTAGGAACATATTTAACTGGTACTGTTTTTGGAACAGTCTTTTTTGGAATTTTAGGAGCCTTTTCCACTGTTACTGGCTTACATCCTTTTGCACTGGCGATGGGCACTGGAATGGGTAGTGGTAGTATGATGGCTGCCGGTTCAGGTTCCCTGGCAGAGGCTGTTCCTGAGATGTCAGATACAATACTGGCTTATGCAGCTACAAGTAATATGTTGACTGGTGTAACAGGTCTTTATATGGTTATTTTTGTTGCTCTGCCACTTACTAATTTTTTATATGATAAATTAGAACCAATTCTGGGAAGAAGCAAGAAAAAGGAGGAAAATAAATAATGGGAGAATTAGATGCCAGAAAAACATTAAATCAATTAAAAGTTTTAATAATTATTGGTATTATGATTCTTGTTGGCCAGAGATTAGGTTATGACAGAAATATTATTGATGCTATTCCAGGTATGTTGATTGTTATTGCGATGTCACAATTAGCTCTAATTATCAAAGATGCATTTCCTAATATTAAGTTTCCTGCATTTGCCTGGGCTTCACTTGGTGCCTTAATTCTTTCCATGCCCTTCATGCCTACTTCTGATATATTTTTAAAATTTACCGATGAGGTTGAATTTCTAGGAACAACGACTCCAATTTTAGCTTTTGCCGGTATTTCTGTGGGTAATAAAATTCAGAAGTTGAAAACTTTGAGCTGGAGAGTATTTGTAGTTGCTATTTTAGTATTTATTGGAACCTTCTTTGGTTCAGCTATAGTTTCTCATGTTGTATTAACTTTACAGGGAATAATATAAACTTATCAATAATTTGAGGCAGTCATTTTAATTGGCTGCCTCTTAAATATAATCTGGAGGTGAAATAATTTTGGATATTAAAGATTTGAAAAAGAAAGTTTTAGAAAATATTGAAAATAATAAAGAGAAGATTATTGAGATTGGCGAAAAAATATATAATAATCCAGAACTTGGCTATAAAGAGGATTTCGCTACAAATTTAGTTTTTGATGAGATGGAAAAATTAGGGCTAAATCCAGAAAATAATCTGGCAGTGACAGGTTGTGGTGGCACCCTTGATACTGGTGAACAGGGGCCTAGGATTGCAGTGTTAGGAGAGCTTGATGCTGTTATTTGTAGAGAACATCCTGATGCTGATTCAGAAACCGGGGCTGTTCATGCCTGTGGCCATAATATTCAGACCGCTGCGATGTTAGGTGTAGCTTTTGGATTAAGCGACGAATCAGTACTTAACGAATTGTCAGGCCAGATTGAGTTTATGGCTGTTCCCGCTGAAGAATATGTTGAGATTGAATATCGGCTTGATTTAAAAGAAGCCGGTGAAATTAGCTATCTTGGCGGTAAGCAGGAGATGATAAAACGAGGACATTTTGATGATATTGATATTTCTGTGATGATACACTCTATGGATCTCCAGGATAAAAAAGTTTTGATAAGCCCAAGTGGTAATGGTTTTGTAGGTAAGAAGGTACAGTTTACTGGTAAAGAGGCCCATGCCGGTGGAGCTCCAGATCAGGGCATTAATGCTTTAAATGCCGCAATGCTGGCTATTAATAATATTAATGCTTTAAGAGAAACCTTTAAAGATGAAGATAGGATTAGGGTTCATCCTATTATCACTAAGGGTGGTGATATCGTTAATATTGTGCCAGCAGATGTTAGGATGGAGTCCTATGTCAGAGGCCGGACAATTGATGCTTTAATGGAGGCAAATAAAAAAGTAAATAATGCTCTCAGAGCCGGCGGCATGGCTATTGGCGCTGATGTTGATGTAAATGATATTCCTGGATATATGCCTCTATTAAACGATGAAATGCTTGATGATATCTTTCATGAAAATACTGAGGGAATGGTTGATGACGATGAGATTGTAAGAGGAGTGAGTTTTACTGGTTCTTTTGATTTTGGAGATATAACTCATGTAATGCCTGGGCTTCATCCATTCATTGGTGGAGTCGAAGGTGATATTCACACCAGAAATTTCAAGATGAAGGATCCGGAAACTGCTTATATTTTATCAGCTAAGTTGATGGCCCTGACTTTAGTTGATTTGCTTGTTGATGGTGGTGATAAAGCTAATAAAGTGATTGATCAATATGAACCTAAGTTGACAAAAGAGGAGTATTTAGAATTACTTGCTGATATTTAACTAGATTGTGATGGTAAATTTAATAATTTGAAGTATTAACAAATCTGACTGAGCCAGTGGAGAAGTAAATTACTAACTAACTCTCTGGCTCATTTTTTTCCTGAAAATTGCTTGACAATTCTGTCAGATTTTAATATCATTAGATATGTTAGTTCATT
>CAZLCX010000071.1:0-3673 GCA_964558325.1 uncultured Halanaerobiaceae bacterium
ACCAGTACTGCTATCTGATCAATACCTAACATTGAGAGCATATAGCCATGGCGCCGGGAGTTCTCCTGGACACCTTCACTGGCATCAATAACTAATAGAGCTGCCTCGGCACTGGCTGCCCCGGTAATCATATTCTTTAAGAATTCTATATGGCCAGGGGCATCAAGGATAACATATTTCCTGTAATCAGTCTCAAAGAAAATCCTGGCTGCATCAATTGTGATGCCCTGGGACTGTTCTTCTTTTAGAGCATCTAACAGAAATGCATATTCAAAGGGTTTTGAATTGCGGCGGCAGGTCTCTTTTACCTGTTCTAACTTGCCATCAGGTAGAGAATCAGTATCTGCCAGTAATCTACCCATGATTGTACTCTTGCCATGATCGACATGGCCTGCCACAACTAATTTAAGGTCGTTTTCTCGCTGCATCTTACATATACCCCTTTCTTCTCAGTGATTCTAAACCGCCGCCGTCTTCTTTATCCTGGGCCCGGCCGGCTCTTTCTGCCACTGAAGATAATTTACCAGTCTTTAATTCTTCGACTATCTCTTCAGGGGTTTTGGCAGTCGATTCAATCTTATCAGTACAGGGGGCACAGCCAAGGGAGCGGTAGCGGGTACCATCACCCTGGTCAAAATAGAGTGAGACCATAGGTATCTCTTCTCTGGCAATATATTCCCAGATATCAACCTCTGTCCAGTCCAGGATAGGATGAATCCTGACATGGGTTCCTGGGGCAAAATCAGTCTTATACTGGCTCCAGAATTCAGGTGCCTGACTGCTTATATTCCAGTCATTATTTTCATCTCTCCCGGAAAAATATCTTTCCTTGGAGCGGGAGCCTTCCTCATCAGCTCTACCGCCGACAATAACACCGGTATATGGTTCTCTGTTATCATCAACTTCATATTCCCCGGTCTTATGGTTCATCCGATAGCGTCTCCAGTTACCATTTAAGGTATTCTTTAAGGCGGCTGTCTTTAACCTGCCGCAGCATTCAAGCCTGGTTGCATTACCATCGGGATAAGTATTTTCTTCTTCTAATGTCTTTTCATCCTGGCCGTAGATCATATCCAGATCCCATTTCTTTGCCAGGCTATCCCTGTGTTCTATCATCTCAGGAATCATATAGCTGGTATCAATATGAACTAAAGGCATTGGTACATGGCCAAAAAATGCCTTCCTGGCCAGCCAGAGCATAACTGTACTGTCTTTACCTATAGACCAGAGCATGGCCAGGTTATCGAACTCTGCATAGGCCTCACGTAATATGTGGATTGATTTGTTTTCAAGTTTGTCTAAATGATCCATGATAATCTCTCCATTTATTAAATATTATAATTAAATTAATTAAAATTTTAAATAAACCCTATTTAAAATCTGCTATCTTTTACTGCTTAATACTTTAAATTTCTATAATTAATTAAATTCATTTTAGCAACCTATTGAATTTAATTATATCAAGAATTAAATAGAAATTACAATTAAAAGTCTCCCAGCTTAAACTGAGAGACTAATTAATATATTATTAGTTTTCTTCGTTATTGGCCCAGTCATCAAGTTTATCCATAACCAGGTCGTAAGTTGTCTTTGAAATCTCAGGAAGACTACCTCCCAGAATCTCTCTGGCTTCATTAAAACCTTTCTTAATGGCGTCTTTTAAGAGTTCATATTTTTCAGTATCGCCACCAGAAATTGATTTAGCGAAATTGACTATCCTGTCACTAACTGCTTCCGGGCTGAATTTACCCCCTTCTGAAATTAGTTGCCTGGCTTCAGAAACTGCCTGCTCATCAACCTCTATCTCTCCTGGTAATTCAAGGGCTTCTTTAAAAGTCATCCCCTGCCTGGCCAAAAGTTCCTTGACCAGAGTTTTAAGCCGACCACTGGCTTCATCTGCAGCCTTTTTGATCTCAGCCAGGGCTTCCTGGTCTATTTTAGTTGTCGGTTTATCATAGGTTGTCTTCTCTAAATTTCGCTTGCCTGGGGTATATCTATCTCTGTCAACATCAATTACATTGCCTTTACCGTGGGCTTTATCAGATCTGTCAACCTCATTTTTGCCAGCAGACTTTCCTCGCTCAACAGGGTTTACTCCTGGAATCTTATCAATCTTCATCTGCTCCACCCTCTTTATTTGTTTTTAACCCAGACAGCTTCTCCAGTTATGATTCCAAATATATTTTCTCCAATTTAAATTATTTCTCCCTATTTTCCAGTATATACTGTATATATTATATCACAGCTAAACTATAAATTATAACCTAAGTAACCCATGAAAGACTAATTCTTATAATATACCATATTTCATCTGATTAGCTTTAACAATCATATAATTCTAAGTAAAAAAACTATAACGATAATGGCTGCTATAGCATAACGGACTATCTATTCTCTGCAAACTGGCTATCTTAGATTAAATCTTTAAACCCTTTGCTTTGCGTCATCACTTTTCAGTGATTTTGCCTGATATTTTATTTTAAAAATAAATTTAGCTCATATTAAATCAAGATTACAACATATAACTAATTTTTTAAACTCTAAAATCAAGAAACTATATCAATTTTCACCTTTTTATCTAAAGCTTTAGCTATTTTATTTACTGTATCAATCCCTGGCTCGCTCTCTCCACTTTCTATTCTAGATATAACAGCCTGTTTCAGTTAAGATTGATTTTGTTTATTTCAGTCAATTAACATATTCTAAAAGTTTAGTTTATAAAATCCATTTATAATTTGTAATAAAAGATATCTTTAAAGCCGATCTTACTGTATATTAAATACCCGTCTTTAAATAAGTAGGGCATACAACTTTATAGCCCATATCTTTAAAGCAAATTTGTATTGGCTTATCTGTCTACTATTTGGGGGATCATATTGCAGTAATATTAAATATTTTATCATAAAATTTTTTCTTATTAGATAAAATCCAACAACTGCATTTCTATATCTAAAGCTTTCTCGTAATCTTTCATTGAGTCAATTTCTTTAAAAAGTGTCTTAGCAAACTTAATTTTCTTCTGAGCTTCTTGATATTCTTCTAAAAGAATATAAGTGCTGGCTAAATTATAAAAGGACTGCGCCATTGCAGCCTTCAAACCTAAACTTTCTTCTAGATAAAGGCTCTGCTGAAAGAAGTTTAAGGCCTGGTGATAGTTATGCTCTCTAATCTGTTCCAATGCCATCCGGTTCAGTTTTTGAAGAGTATCAGCGACCAGTTCATTTTGCATCTGAAATCACCTCTTTAATCAAATCAATTTCGTAAGCAAGAACTTTTTGATAATTCTCACTCACATAAGAAAAACAGGCCTGATAATATTCCAGAGACTTACTTAACTCACCTCGGCCTTCATGGATCATACCGATATGCATTATGGTTTGGGCCAACTTTTTTAAAGCTAATTTACAATTGTCAGATTCAACTTCTGCTTGCTCGTATAATTCTTGAGCCATAACTAATTTTTTTAAAGCAATCAGTTGGTTATCCTTTAAAACTTCTAAATTTGCAAGATTATAATAAGCTAAAGCCATCCCTTCATAATAATTCAGGTAAGTTGTTATATCAAGCACCCTGGTATAATACTCCTCAGCTTCTTTTAATCTTCCTTCATCAATCAATTTTAAAGCAGTATTATGAAGAGCTTTAAGCTCTCGAGCAATTTCTGCAAATATAA
>CAZLCX010000071.1:3773-7398 GCA_964558325.1 uncultured Halanaerobiaceae bacterium
TATCTAACTTTTGTCTGGAAAATTCAATATCCATTAAATCATTTTTGTCTTTCTTAAAATTTTGTGATTTGAGCTCAACTGAAATATAATCATAAATTTCTTTTTTTGTTTTACCAGTATTAGCTGGCCTATTTATATTATCAATATTCATCGGCATAGGAAAAAACTCCGATTCCAGGTTTTCTTCTTCAGAGATATCTTCTTTTTTTACTGGCAAAAGATTATTTTCTTCATTATTCCCATTTTCTTCGCTATCAAGCTCTTTTAAAAGATCAAGGTTGAGCAAAATGGAACGTTCTCGAACTTGCTGAAGTAACTTCTCCTTGCTCACTTCTTCTTCAGACAAAGCCAAATTATCCTTACTGCTATCTGCTTTCTCCACTTTGCTCACCTCTTTCTTTTATTCTTCTCCTAACCCATCTCGTTTATTCTCTAATGCTAATTCTATTTCTCTGAGTTTTAACTCAAATTCCATCTGCATTGCCTCAGCTTTCATATCCAATAAACGCTGCATAAAAGGATTTGGGGGGACCGGAACCAATCGAGTTCTAATTGTACTGGAACCTTCCTGCTGGAAGTTATATTTGCTGGAATAAGTGGCATCAATTGGTGTTGATCTCACTGAGACTGCTCTCTTACCCCACCAGGTTTTTTTGATAGTAGTATCCTTTATCTCTCCCTCGGTTCTTCGCTCATAACTGGATTCCTTAGTCATAGTTATCGCCATTTTTACCTCTATCACTGTTTCAGCAAATTGATAAAAGGTCGGTTGAAATCCGGCTCCAATCATGGATGTAGGAATGCTTTCTTCATCTTCAGTCAGTGCGCCACTTCCATCTAATTTAATAGCCGGAAGATTGACAACTGCGTTTTCTTTATCTCCCATTATCTTTAATATTTCTATGCTTTCTCGATCAAGATTGGCCTGACTTTTGGCTATAGATGATGCTAAATTATAAACCATTTCTGGAAAAGGAACATTTAATAATTGCTGGCCAATACTCATTTAATCACCTCCGTTAGGCAATCCTACTCTATTCATTATCTTCATCAGTTTCTAATTTTTCTCGCTCTTCTTCTACCTTCTTTTCAGCATCTCGCAAGAATTCTTTTTCCATCTTTAACTGTTCCAGTTCCGCCCGCATATCCAGGATTCTCTCCATAAATGGATTCGGAGGTAAAGGAGTTATTTTTGTTCTGAGCAAACTTGAACCTTCAACACTATATGAATATTTTGAGGAATAAGAAGCATTTACTGAGGCAGAAAATGCTCCCCACCCTCCTTTTGCACTAGCAGAAACAGATTTATCAGTAGTTTTATTCATTGAAATAGCCATTTTCACTTCAATAATAGTGTCTGTAAACTGATAAAATGTGGGTTGAAAACCTGCTCCGATCAATGAGGTTTCAATTTCTTTTTCACCTGTTTCATCAGTCAAATCTGGGAGATAAATAGTCGCTTTACTTTTGTCTCCCATAAATTTAGCAATTTCACAACTAACCTGATCTAGCTTATACTGGCCTTCTGCTATTGCACTAGCTAGCTTAACAACCATCTCAGCAAAAGGTACATTCAATAGGTCCTGACCTACATTTGCCACGTTGTTCACCTCCTTTATGAGAAAAGGAATGATAAACTAGTTAATCATTACCGGCTATATCCCTGGGAACTGCTCTAATAGTGAACTTAATCTGACTGAGAGCCTCCTCTTTTTTAGAACCAAAATAAGGAGAAGTCATTAGCAGCCCCTGGTCTTTATCTCTACCAATAGAAGCCTTTAAATCAACATCCATGCTATTTATTATATAGTTAACCTGACTGTCACCCTGGTTTACCTGTTTATTAAAATCGTCAATCGCCTGGTTGAAGTATTTGGAAATATCATCTGATTTAAATGCCGACTGGAGATTATCTTTTAAAGCATTTAATTCAATTTTTAGTTCTTCTTTACTTAACTGTTCCTCCTGATAAGCCTCCTGGATATTCTCGAGTTGACTATCCAGTCTTAAATTTTCTCTTTTTATCTTATCTAATTTATTCTCTACCTCAATTAACCTTTCTGCTTTTGTTTCAATTTCTTTCTCTAATACCTTAACTTTTATATTGCTTATAGTCATTTGCTGAATTATAGATTTTTCAATATCTTTATTCAAAGATACCTCTTCTAATTTATCTGTTAAATTTTGAATCATCTCATCTTTAGATTGCAGTTGATTTTTGAAGGTTTCCAGTTTTTCCTGATATTCATTATCTAAACTATCTTTTTCATTTTTAAGTTGGGCAATAATATTGTCTTTTTTATCAAGCTTTTTCTCTATCTCTTGCTTTTCCTTAAATATCTTCTTAAAATTGCGGATATTTATTTTATCAGGCCCATTAAAATCTGGCAATTTCAGCCCCCCTTTTCACTTGAACTTATGCCGTTTAATTACTCAGTTGGAGGTGGCACAGGTACAATTTTAAACTTGAATTCACTTTCAGTTGATTCAGTTGATTTAAAGTAATTTTGATATTTAGCATTTACAGGACTTATAAAAATTCTTTTATTAAAAGGTCCCGAGCCTTCACTTTCTTTTTCCTCAACCATGGTATATTCCATTTTAAGGGTAAAAGTAGTTTCTGGCATCACGTACCAGTTAGCCTGTAATCCATACCCTGATAATTCTTCATCCTCATCAAGAACTTTTTGAACTTCAATTGAGCTCCTATCAAGTTCAACCTGTGCTTCAGCTATTCCACGACCAATATTCGTGATTATATCAGAAAGGTCATCAAACAGGGATGATTCTTTATAACTTTTTTTCTTTTTGCTTTCTTCTTTTCCATCATTTTTAAAGATCAAATCCAGGCGAGGATCATCTGGGTCCAGTTTAAGGGTATTCTCTAATTGAGATGCTTCTGCCTTCCAGTCTTTTAACTTTTCCAGATTAGGAACTTCATCATGATCAGTAAGATAGTTTTTGCTATAAACCTCTAATAGTTTCTTGAGATTAACTTCATCTATTTTAGCCAGGTCACCAACATTTCTAACTCCGGCACGAACCAATAATTCAGCCCAATCTGTATCGATACCTTCGACCCGCATTAAATCTGCCTGCTTACTCCAAAAGTAGAGGGTTTGATCTTTAACTTTTATCTCCTGCGCCAACTTATGCCTTTTTTCAGGCTCCTTAGTATTCTGACGCAGACTAACTAAATCTGAAATATCCTTTGAGAGTAAACGATTTTCAACATTTTTGCCAATACCTTTAAGTTTAGTCAATTTATCTGCTATCGTTTTCACCCCCTGGAGAATAAAGTTTTTTAGCATTAATAATTGAATACATTATATTTCTCGATTAAGTTATTAAACTCCTGTAGGTATAATTACTCTTTTTATATTTATACTGTCAAATAAATAAATAATCAAATATAAAACCCCAGGGAATTAACCCTGAGGGAATCGCAATGCAGATTAAATTTTTAAATAACTATCCAATAAATCTAATTAAACCATCCTTTTAAATTCTTCTAAGGTCTCAGCTTTCTCCAGTGCCTCTTCATACTTTTCTAAATCTTCATAATCAAAAATAGCTACAAACTCATCAATATAATTAAATGCCTCATCTGAATTATTAAATTTAA
>CAZLCX010000072.1:0-7371 GCA_964558325.1 uncultured Halanaerobiaceae bacterium
TGGTCTCTTTGTTTATGCTGTCTATATTTTCAGTTTCAAGGTGGACTTTGATTTCTTCTTTAAGGCGTTTGAGTTCTAACCAGATGCGCCATTCTTCCAGAGATTTTATACTTAATTCTGGAAGGGTTTTAGCTCGCTGGAGGAGCATATCATTGGTGTAAATATAATTGCCTATTATGCCGTATCCTTCAGCTTTGATTGGTGGGTTAAGTTGATGCCACTCTTCAACTTTAAAGGCCAAATACAAGCCTTCTGGTGAGTTTCCTGGCGAATGGTGGCTGGCTTGAGTGTTGCCTGAAAAAAGATTCCTGTCATCTGATTCATCAGTAGGTTGGTTGCTCTCTGATATATTATCTGAAGCCAGGAATATATCTGATTCTGTTTTTACATCTATCTCTTTGATCTTACCATAATACTGAAGGCCAGCTGATTCCTGGAATTTTTTTGCTGACTGATAAAATCCGATATATTCAAGGTTCTTTGTCAGGATAGCCTGATTATATTTAATATAAAACACATCTTCTTCCAGGCAATGTTCTAAAAGTCTCCTGGTCTGATTTTCATCTAAATTATTACCACTTAAGGAACCGATTATTACATTATCTTTAAAATCTATCTCCTGCTGATACCTATCAGTACCGGCTGGCAGAAGATTTCTTTCATAATTGGTTAGAGCTGATTCTTCAATTAATTCTTCAAGGAATTCAGATACCAAATCTGTGTGATTTGGGAGAAATGGAAAGGCACCGACATTGATTTTATCTATACTTTTATAAAACTGATGATCCTTATACTTTTCTTCATCATCATATGGGAATAGGACATAGGCTCCCACGACTGCTCTGGTCGGCTCGGACTGGCTCTGATTACCTGAACTGACATTATTAGATTTAAGGTCTGAGATGATGGCATCACGATATCGATGCATTGTGTTGATGGTAGCCTCTTCTGGTCCAGGTATATTATTATCTCTGCCACCATTACCTGGATTAAGGCGATATTTAGCATCGAAAACAAAATGATATTCAACATCTGAGTTTTCTTTATTAAGTGTCAGAACATTATCTGGTTTCTGGCCTGTTGTTAAGCTGCTGGCAACCATCTTATTATATGATAATGTAAACTTTTCACCTGTCCTGATATTTTCATAATGGACTTCAGCCTGATTACCTTTAGAGAGGGTCACATTTATACCAGAATAATCAAGATCAATTAAGTCATGCTTGACCATCTCATATTTATCATTTTCTCTGATCAGTTTATTTAACTTTAGATAGGACCAGTATTCATAAACCTCCCAGAGCTCTTTTAGAGAGAGATCAAAGACTTTGCCCTGGAGGGATAGCCCTTTTAAGAGCATCAGATAATATTTATATAACTCTCTATAACCTGGGGCCATCTGGAGTACCAGGGTTATTGAATCCAGCTTATTTAACTCCCCGACTCCAGCAAGAAAACTATGCTTAAGATTATATTCTAATTTTCTCTGCATGGATTTTAATTCTGCCATTAATCTTTCATCAGTTTCTCGCTGCATCGATTTATATTTATCAGAGAATCTATTTAAGCGTTTATTGAGCTGGGTGAAGATCCAGCGAATAAATTTATTTTCAAAGGTATTAAAGCTGGTCCGCTTTTCAACTGTCAATAACTTGCGGGGCAACTCCAGCTCTCGATCATAATGCTGGCTATTTTTATTAATCCATTTTATGCTCTGGCGATTAAAATCCTTAACCTTTGCTGCCGGCTTAACCTTTTCTTTTTTGACAAGGCGATGGTGGGGATAGGCCTTGATCCGATTAAATGCCTTAAGGAGATCATTAAAAATTGTTCTGAGAATAGTATAAAACTCTGAATCTGTTGTCGAATCGGCTTCCTTAGGATGCATCTTCTGATAAGTCTTTTTAAGAAAATCATAGGCCAGATTATATACTTCTTCGTTAACCTCTCTGATTAACTGCTTATAATCCTCCTGATAATCTATTTTGCTAGGGAATACCTCTATCTGTAATGAAGCTATAGTTTTGTTATTACTTTTTAGAATTAGATCGCTAAAACCGATATCACTATTAAAATTAATACTGCCAAATAAATTCATACTCGATTCTTTAGGCGGTGCCACAGCTTCCCTGATTTCCCGATTGATATGATCAAATTCTATCTGGCTATCTAATTTACTCTCAATATATATATCGTAATCCTGATATTCAAAAAATATCGGATTGATTTTAATCGTTTCTAACTCAGCTCTTATTAATTGGCCCTCTTTTCGATCATAATATTTAAGCTCTACCTGGCCATGATCGACAGCAAATAATGATAGATCCACAATAGCTTTCTGCTCTATATTGGCAGGCTTTAATATCCCTGCTTTAGGATGAGCAGGCTTGCCCTTAATAGTCATTAAGAAAGCATCAGTTTCTATTTGAATAAGTTCTCTCTTTTTAGTAGTTTCAGTCATATAAACAGCTCCTACAACCAGAAGGCGGTAAAGCCATCCTGTTCATATCTTTCTATCATTTCAGCAATCTTTTTTGCTGAATTATAATATTGAATTTCATCGTAATTACTAATAAGGTAATCTTTTAAATCTGATGCCTGCTCTCCCTGTTCAACTGAAAACTGGCCCCCAGCAGTAAGCTCAAAGAGATCCAGTAATATAGCTTTTAAAACCCTGCTGCTCCCCTGTATTCTAGGAAGGATTTTTTGGTGGATCTGATAATCTAATGCTTTATTAAACTCCATTAAATTATAACGCTTATTATAGATCATATAGAAATTAATCTCATCACGGATTCTGTAACCCACCTGGAGATTGGCTGGTTTTAATCTCTTATTGATATCCTGAAGTATCCTGGTAGTCTCTGCAATCTCAGCTTCTTTATCAGGTAAAAGTTCTATCAAATTGAGATATTCTGTCTTTAAGCTATGATTATCAATCACCACAGGTTTAAGGTCTTCCTGGTCATAATCAGAATCTGAATTAAAGGCCATCAGATCTATCTGATTGAATTCAATTGTATTGGCTCTATCGAGAACTTTTTTGCTAAAGGGATGGGTAGTCTCATCCATATTGACAGTACCTATAATATGGAGGTTTTCTGGTAAATAAAGACCTCCATACTTTTGAAGTGTATCTTCATTATTGCCTAAATCAGATTTAGAAATTAATTTGTCAGTTGTTAACTTGCCTTCAGAATTAAACTTCCTGGTCTCCATCTTTGAAAGAAAATCACTGAGATAGTATTCAACTCTGGCCAGATTCATTTCATCAAGACAGATAATATATGGTTTGGCTGGGTTTTCTGGTGTGGAATTTTTAGATTCTTCAACTGCCCTCCTGATAGTTTCAATCAGGGGACCAGGCTTGAATTCACCCTGAATGTCAGTATAACCTAAAAGATCTGAACTGTCGCTCCAGTCAGGTCTTACAGAAATTAGCTTAAACCGATTATTTTCAGTTGTACAGCCAATAGCCTCTGCAAAGAGTCGAACCAGTTTGGTCTTGCCTGTTCCAGAAATACCGGCCAGAATAACAAAGGATTTTGTCTTCAGTGATAGATAAAAGTTTTTAATAAGATTTTCTGGGTAAGTAAAGCCCTGAGCTTTAATATAATTTTCAATCTTTCTAATTACAGTTGTTGCATCCAGATAATCCAATTCTTCATTTTCCCTGGATACTTCTGACTGTTCTTCTACCCTATAATAGGAAACATACTGGTCATATATATTTAAGAGTTGTTTTAAATCTTCTTTTAATTTACTCTCACCAACTTTACCTGATTTAATATCTGCAGATTCATATTTAAGATAGGCAATAGTTGAAGCCTCATATTCAGCTCCTTTGCCAGATTCTGCAAGGTCTATGTTGTCATCAGTATTTAAACCTTCTAAATAAAGATCCTCTCTAAGCTCCTGTTTTATTTCTTTTAATCTATTATTTGCAGTTTTAGTTACGCCCTGATTTAAAGTTAAATAAAGCCTTCTCATATCTTCTGAAAAGAGATAGACAATATAAACCCCTTCCTGGGTGGTTGTAGTTATGTTTTTATTTAGAATAGCAAGCCAGGGGACATAGGCCCAGTTACCCTGACCAATAGAACCTTTATAGATAAACTTGTCAGGATTGAAGGTTGTTTCATTTGCCACGATATTTTCCAGAAGATCTGGTAATTCTTTGCGAAATATATCTCCTAATTCATGGCCGGTTATCTCTTCACTTATCCGGGCATCTCTGTAATCTTCCATTATCTTTTGGAAATATTCTAAAAGAGTCTCCATTATATCAGCCTTTCTATTTAAGAGTTAAATCCAGAAAGCAGTAAAACCATCCTGTTCATAACGTTTAATCATATGGGCAACTTTGTCAGCAGATAAGGGATATTTAACATCCTGATTATTTTCCAGATGTTGAATCATCTGTTCACTGATTTTTCTATTCTCAACTTTAAAATTTGTATCTGCAAAATAATCAAATAAATCTATTAAAATGTTTTTGAGTTCCCGGCTGCTACCCTGAATTCTAGGGAGTATCTTCTGTTTAATCTGATAATCTAAAGCTCTATCCTGATTCTTTTGCCTGTCATTAGAAAATAATCTATAATTATCTGCATGGATCAGATAAAAGTTTATCTCATCTCTAATTCTATAACCAGCATGGAGATTAGCAGACTTCAAAATATCATTAATATCTCTTAAGATTTCAGTAATCTCTTCTACCTGGCTTTTCTTTTCTGGTAATGCTTCAATTAGATTTAGATATTCGGTCTTTAAAAATAAATTCTCTACACTCAGGGTATTAATGTCTAGATTGTTTTTGGTGGGGAGATCCATAAGATTAATTTGGTTAAATTCAATAGTATTGGCCCGGTCAAGAACCTTTTTGCTAAATGGATGGGTGGTCTCATCCATATTAACTGTCCCGACTATATAGAGATTTTCTGAGAGATACAGCCCCTCATACTCATGATGTTTGTTAGGCTTTGTTTCATTTTCATCTCTAGAAAAATTAATATCTGAAAGCAGTTCATCTGTTATAATTCTACCCTGATTATATTTTCTGGTTTCCATCTTTGAAAGAAAGTCGCTGAAATAATATTCGACTCTGGCCAGATTCATCTCATCCAGACAGACAAGATAAGGTTTGTCAGGATTTTGGTTGGCCTTTTTTATTGTATTGATTAATGGACCTGGCTGAAAATCACCTTTAATATCAGTATATCCTAGCAGATCAGAGGTATCGCTCCAATCAGGTCTGACAGAGATTAAATTAAATTGATCACCATTACAACCGATTGCTTCGGCAAATAGCTGGACCAGCTTTGTCTTGCCTGTGCCAGAGATACCTGCCAGGAGGACAAAGGGTTTAGTCTTAAGTGAAAGATAGAAATTTTCAATAGTTCCTGGTTTGTAGGTGAAGCCTTTTGCATTTATGTATTTTTTTATCTGGTTCACTTTATTTTTAACCTCTATTTCATATTCCAGCTCTTCATCATTCTCGATGTCTTCAGATATCTCTGGATTCTCCTGCTCTAAGTCCTCTTTATAATCAATTCCATCATTCAAAGATTCAATAGCAGCATCTATTGAATCATATTTTTTAAAGATATTTTCTAACTTGGTATCTGCAATAAATGAAAAACCCTGAGGAGTAAAGTTTTCACTGTAGCCTACAAATCTGTTGAATTCTTTAACTTTAATATCTGTTTCAGTAATAATATCAACAAAAAATATATATTCCCAGGTATCACCCTTTGAGGTTGTTCCCCAGATCTTTTCTGCCAGTTGATGATTTTGGACCTTTGCTATAACCCTGCCGTAATGGGTAAAGGTCTGATTTGATCCATAGAGTAAAAATCTATAACCCTTTTTAAGCTTATTCCAATTACTTTCATTATTTGAACCAGGAGTTGCACCCCACATATTTACATTTTCAGGGTTTTCTAATTCATCTATAAAACCATTATCAATATAATCAGCATAGTCCATTAAATTTACTGAATTCTTAATGGTTTTATTAACATGTTCCTGGGCAGCTGAACTGCTGGCAGTAAAATAAAATAGTTTATTTTTCTGATCTTTATCCATGATTAGATTAGCCTCCTAAACAGCTCTGAAATTCTGAGATTATAATTCAGTATATTTAGCATTTGAGCCATAAGATTTATTCACAGGATACTTCAGATTATTTTTCTTTAGTTTTTGAGCAACTATCTCTTCAATATTTATATCAAGCCTATCTGCCATTAAAATTGTATAGATAATAACATCTGCCAATTCATCCTTAATTTCATCTTTAGAGTTTTGAACAGCTTTATCGCTTTCAACCCATTGAAAAAGCTCTAGTAATTCATTAGCTTCTAAGGATAATGATATGGCCAAGTTTTTTGGGGTATGGTATTGTGACCAATTTCTATCATCTCTGAATTTAATTATTTTATCTATTAATTCTTGATCTATCATAATTAAACCTCCGTAATATGTAATTTCTATATATATTTACACTTAATTTTATTATTCTTTATTGAGTTAATTTCACCTGCAAAAATCAGGATATTTATAACAAAAAAACTTTGTGAAATATGTTAAGAGATACTGGCAAGAAACCGTCAAATGATTTCCTCTTATGAGTAAGTTCTTTAATTTACTAAATAATCCTGCATTTCCGGGTTTAATATTTAACTTCATCAGCAGTTTACTATTATAACAACTGAGGCAAACAATCTTTCGCTAACAACCAATAGTATTTTCTCCAGTTTAAATTAATGGACTGCCTGATATATCATTGTATTTTTAGTGATTTCATTAAGCTGACCTAAAGTTGATCTGGCTGATCTACTCTTATTACCTCAAAAACTCTTAAGTTCTTAAAGTTCTTTAAGTTCTTGTTTGTATTTTTCTCTGTTTTTTATGCGTTTTTTATGCATTTATTTTGCTTTTTTTGCTCTGTTTTTTTCTGGTTAAATATAAAACTGGTAATACTTTTAGTTACATATTTTAATAAAATTTTTGACTTTTATGAACAATAATTTTATTAATTTCTAAAATCTTTAAGAATTTATTTAATTTTTTAGTCGACCATTTCAGCATTATGTTTATTCTTATCAAAAAATCTAGAAGCAAGGACTAAAAATAGTTTAATTGTTCATTAAATTAGTTCAATAATTACTAAATTTATCCTGAGATGATTCAATAAAAAGCCTGGTATATTATTAAATGATTTTTATTAAGATTAGGGAGGTATGGATTTCGGAGAGATATGGCAGGGTAGTACATCAAATGAATTTTTATAATAATTAAAAAACCGCCTACTCTGGAAGTATCATTTCATTCCATTTCGGCAGCTTAGTATTAAAAATCCCTATTAAACTC
>CAZLCX010000073.1:0-3680 GCA_964558325.1 uncultured Halanaerobiaceae bacterium
GCATCATCAGCAGCACCATTAATTCTCTTACCTGAAGACAACCTTGAAAGTGACTGACTCAAATTATTGTTTGTGTTTTTTAGCTGATTGTACGAATTCAATGCAGCTGTGTTTGTGTTAATTCTCATTAATAATCATCCTCCTTGATGATTTCCTTAGTATTTTTTAATGTTTCTGCCAGAGCTACAGGCTTCCCTGCCTGGGCTCCAACACTCTCTGGTCATTTACTCTCTAGCTGCTAACATCACTTCGGCCGATAGTGCTGCTGGCAGCAGGGTTTCAATAACCATCACTACTCCCGCATCTTTTGGGTCTGGTTCAGGAGCAGTCAAAGTCATTGAAACTATTTCTCGCCTTAAAAAATAATTATTACTTGTTTTTCTTTCTATTAATAATATCGTATTTATCTGCCGATTTATTAATCCTGTTTAAGGGCCTTCAGAGGTGTTTATGAACCATTAAATCTAATTATATCAGTTTATCTGGCCTATAACCCCTATTTACTATCTTTTTCTTCTTTTTTAATAACTAGATTGCCAAGCCGGCTTAAATCTTTGCTGCTGGCAGCTTCAAGGTTTTCCTCTTTAATCTTCCGGTAAACTTCTTCCCGGTGAATCTCGATTGATCTCGGGGCTTCAATCCCTAGCTTAACCTTATTGCCTTCAATCTCAACAACTACCAGTTCAATATTATCATCTATTATTATCTTTTCCCCTTTTTTTCTGGTAAGGACCAGCATCAGCTGACACCTTCTTCAGCCGGCTCTGGCTGGAGACGATATCTCACTGGATAGTTATCATTATCTAAGATAACCTGTCTGCCAAGCCGTTCATTAATATTAAAAACTACTGGAGCTGCCAGGTTTACTGTCATATCTTTGATATTATCCTTGATTGTTGCTATCAGCAAGACACCAACATCTTCATGGCTTTCAAGCTTAAGCATTTCCTGGGTTGGGTCTGCCAGTTCAAAATCATAGCCGTCTAAAATCGTTGAAGGCTCAATTGTTACAAAGGCCAGCCCTGGTTCATTGACTGACTGCATAATAATAAATGGCGATTCGTCATTTAAAGGCAATAGCACAAACTGATCTTCATCTGGAAAACCTGGTATCCCTTTAGGAAATTCTATGATATCCTCGTCTTTTATTTCTATCTCACCAAATTCTCTGGTTCTTATCTCCTGCATCTATTAAAACCTCCTGTTTTTACTGATTTACTAACTTAATTACTTTTAACCTAAAATATTCAGCCTGACCCCTGGGGCAGTTATCTCAAGATCTGGTTCCTGGAGGAGATAACTATTGACATTGCCGCGCTGTAGGTTAACTCCAATTTTATTGGCCTGGCCAGCCCGTTCAGTTGTAACCTGGACTGGAATTTCCTGGTGATTAATCTCCAGCTGGCCTGGGGTATAAGTATGTTCAGGGCCCCGTTTATAACCTAGCTCAAGCTGCTGCCTGCCGGGCCTGGAGTTCTGCCGGGCTAAGTCTGAAATATCGAAGTTCTGAAAATCTGCCAGCTGATCCCCTTCATTTGCATATTTAGCAATAGCCTGGAGGGCTGTCTGCTGGCCCTCGCTGACGATGGTATCTTTGCGATCGCTGATATTTAAATAGCCCATGTCAGCCCGGGATGGATAAGAAGACGTCTCCAGTTCAGCTGGTTTTGCTGAAATCTCCAGCCTATCCTGCTGCTGGTTAATCTGGATATTATCCTTTGTCTGCTGAACAGTAACTTCTGGGTCGTTAATATCCAGGCCGACAAGTCCCTGGGTATAATTTATTTCAATAGCTGCTATATCTAAAGACATCGGTTTTCACTCCCTACCAGGACCGCAATTAAACTCTCTCTAATTTATACTATTTTATCTTAAGAAATCCAGGAGGGTCGGCTGCATGATCCTGGCACCTGAGGCCAGTGAAGCCTGATAGACTGATTCCTGCATTCTTAAATTCATGATTGTCTCAGCAATATCAACATCTTCGTTATCTGATTTCAGCGACTCAAAGTTGATTTCCTGTTCTTCTAAACGGCTCTGGGTTAGATCCAGGCGGTTCATTTTAGCACCGATTTCAGCTCTAGTTGTGATATTGCTGTCAATGGCATCGTCAAACCTGGAGATATCTGAGGTTGAGAGCATTAATGGGCCCTCGCCGCCGGTTACGTCTGTTTCACCGAAACTGAGCATATCAAAAAGTTCTGGCTCAGTACCACCATTCCCATCTTCTACCTGAACATTGGAATTATCGCCCTCTGTCAGGGAACGGATCTCTAAATTGCCGTTTCTGACTCTGGCATAGGTCTCATCAGTTGTTCCCAGGGCATCGTTGGCTGCCTCGTTTATCGCATCCACAAACTCTCCTCTGGTATTTCCGCCAGTTAAATGAGTACCATCAACATCCTGATCGACTTCGAAATTTTTCTCATCTATAGTGATATTTAAGCTAACTTCATCACCAGAAGCAATAGTTCCACCTGAGTTTTCAGCCAGGGTGCCTGGGCCTAACTCACCGTAAACTCTGGCGCTGCCGCCTCTTAAATCTGCAAGAAGATGGTCCATGGCCTCTAGGGCTTCACCGAAACCTTCCTGGCCGGTGACATTAACAGGCATCTCGACACCTGGGTTGATCTCTCTTAAGATCCGCTTGTTATCCCCCTGGTATTCGGCATTCTTATCAAAGGGCTTCTCCCCTGTTGCCTGGCCGCTAAAGACATAACGGTCGCCATGCTTGGTCTCAGTTATTGCCAGGAGTTCCTCCCGGAGCTGCTCGACCTCTTTGGCCAGGTTTTCCCTCTCTGTCTGGGAGAGGGTATCATTGGCACCATAAATAGTTAGTTCTCTGGACCTCTGGAGAACTTTATTCCCATCATTCAGGGCACTCTCAGTGGTTTCCAGCCAGGAGTTAGCCTGGTCGACATTTGTCTTAAACTGATCGACATTTTCTAACTGGGTGTTAAAATCCATGCTCTTAGAGGCCTGAATCGGTGCCTCTGAGGGGAAGCGGAACTGTTTACCTGATGAGAGCTTTTGATTTAATCCATCTAAATTTTTCATGTTTTTCTGCAGATTCTCCATCATATTCCCGATCATTACATTATTGGTTATACGCATTTTTTGCCTCCTCCCCTACTAACGGATTAATCCAAGTAGAGTATCTAAATTCTGCTGCTGAGTCGTTATTATATTGGCTGCAGCCCCGTAGGCCTGCTGAAATTTAATCATATTGGCTAACTCTTCATCCAGGGAGACCCCTGAAACTTCCTCCCGGCGATTGGTCAGCTGTTCCTTAAGTAAGTCTGAGTTTTCAACCATCTGCTCGGCCCGCTGGCCGTCAACCCCCAGTGATGAAATGACTCCCTCGAAATATTTGTTAACTGAGGTATTATCCAGGCCCTCAAGTTTATCTTCATTTAAGGCCCTGGCCAGGGCTGTAGCATTCTCGCCACTGCCTTCAGCTGTACTGAGGGCGATATTGGCCTCGCCCCGATCTTTAATAGTGATATTTAAATCATCGATATCCCCTGAGAATTCTCCGCCATTAAAATCTATAGTACCATCATCTATCTGAAAGCTTTCACCGATTGTGGCTTCGCCATCAAATTCATTGAGGGTCTCATCGCCCTCCATCTCGGCGATGGTAAATTCAACAGTGCCATCTTCTGCTGGCCGCTCGGTTC
>CAZLCX010000073.1:3780-7251 GCA_964558325.1 uncultured Halanaerobiaceae bacterium
TCCATCTCGGCGATGGTAAATTCAACAGTGCCATCTTCTGCTGGCCGCTCGGTTCTGATTCTATAGGTGTAAGGGCTATCACCTGAACCCAGGTTATTGACCTCTGCCACCCTGGGATTGTCGCTGTAATTACCGGCTGCAATCTTTCTGGTTGAATCCAGAATATCCTGGGAAACTTCAATGAGATTGGCTCCGCTATTAAAATCCAGGTCAAAATCAATTGCGTTATTTAATTCAATTAATTGACCTGGCTCTAAGCCTTCTAAATCGCTATTTGTTAAATCATCTAGATCAGTAGGAAGGGCGTTTTCCAGCTCAGTTGAGATATCGCCATCAGCAATTGCCTGGTCTATCTGGTCTCCAATAGTCTCAAGCTCAGAATCTGAATGCCTGATTTCAAACTGAAGATCAAAGAATTCTCCGCCTTCAACACCATCAAGATCAAAACCGGTATCGTGGATTTTATTGAAATGGTCTGCCATATTAGTTGCAATTGTACCGATTTTATTTAACTGTTCTGGCACAACCTCATCTCTAACTTCCAGGAGACCTTTAAGCTCGCCCCGGTCGACCTGGACTTCTTTGTCAATATTGCTATAATGAATGGTATCTTCGTAATTGTTATTTGGGTCTTCCTGAATCTCCAGCTGATTGGTGCTGGAGCCAGAAACTACCTTAACTCCGCCGATTGATATATCTAAATTACCCCGGCTGTCTTCCTGGCCCTGGGCATCTACTTTCTCATTAAGCTGGTCAAAGAGCTTATCCCTGGTATCCATCAGGTCGTTGGGTTCCTGGCCGCTGCCCTTGATATGAACTATCTCTTTATTGATATCGCCAACCCGTTCAATGATTGAATTGATCTCATCGACTGTGGAATGGATATCATTATTCATGGAGCTCTTAAATTCGCTCATCTGGTCATGGAGGCTGTGGAAGGTATCAGTTAAGGTTACCGCCCGCTGCCTGACTGTTGACCGGATTGCTGAATCCTGGGGATTATTGCTCAGTTCCTGTAATGAACTCCAGAACTCATTTAGAGAATTTCCTAAATTATTTTCAGACGGCTCGTTGTAGATAAGCTCCAGGCGATTTAAGCCCTCGCTCATCTTGTCCCAGTAGCCACCGGCCTGGCTCTCCCGGCGGATCTGGCCGTCGATGAAATCATCCCGGAGCCTGTTGATATTATCAACCTGGACCCCCTGGCCCACCTGGCCTGCCGTTGTTGGCATATTCATGCCTGGGCTGGTATAGGGCCTGGCTGCTGAGAGTTCGGCCCGCTGCCTGGAATAGCCCTCAGTATTGGAGTTGGCTATATTATGTCCTGTTGTATCTAAAGCCTTCTGCTGGGCCTGGAGGGCCGAGAGGGCTGTATTTATACCGCTAAAAGAATTCATGCTGTCACTTCCTTTATAGATGTTAAATCAATTATTCGACTAATAATAAAAAACTAATCAAAATTGGTCCTGCTCTCTACTTAGAACTGGAGTTTATTAAACCAGGGTTTAAGCCTGGCGGTTGATTATCCTGTTTGATTTATCCTTTTTATTTGACTTGCCAGGACTGCTGTAGGTCTGCTTGTTATCTGCGCCGATTACTGCCTTCATGGAAAACTCATTGAATTTAAGGGCTTCCATTAAGAGCTGCCTGTTGCTCTCATTGAGGGCATTAAGCTCTTCGATGAGTTCCAGGAGTTTCTCTCTAAGCTCAGAGAATTCAGCCTGCTCTGCTGCTGGCAGTTCTGACAGTAATTCATTAAAACTCAGCTCATTAACTGGCTCATCCAGGTCGGTGGCGATAGTTTCTAAAAGCTCCTGCCTGGCAGCTTCTAAGTTATCGACATTATCCATTAATTCGCTTTCAGCCTCTACTATTTCGGCAAGCTCTTCTAATTCATTCTCTATTAAGGCTTCCTGCTTTTTATTGCCGAGTTTCTGTAATTCCTCATAGACTCGATACTCTTCAGACAAAATTTTATAAAGTTTTTCTGCCGGCTCTCTGATTGCTGCCATAATTTATAATTCACCCCGGGTTAGCTCTATTTCATCTAATAAGCTGTCAGCCAGTTTCTCGCTATCGACATGATAATTACCGTTGGCTATCTCCTGTTTCAGACTGGCAATCTTTTCTGCCCGAACCTCTGGATCGGCTTCAATCTGGTCGGCCAGCTTTTTGATCTGGATCCCCCTGGAGGAGATATCCATCTGATCGCCCTCGCCACGACTGGCCTTTTTATTATCCTGATTAAGGAGATTCTTCTGGTTCTGATATAATTTTTGAATGTTTTTCCCCTGAATGTTATCAATTCTCATCAGGTATCACCCTTTCTCTTCCTTGTTTCTCTTGATTGTACTGTCGTTAGGCCTATAGTAAAATTTGGCCTTGCTATTTCGTTTCCTGCTACTAAAATTGAGCCGGCAGAATTTAAAAAATTCCAGAATACCTTAACTAAAATTTATAGTAATTCCCTGAATTCTTGCTTTCACTCTTTATATCGTAGGGCTGCCAAAAAAATTAACAGCAGCCAGGAGCCTTCTGACGCCCTTAACTGCTGCTAGCTAAGATTAAATTGAAAATGCTCTATTATAAGCCCTGATTTCATTATTTTAGTCATAATTTTAGTTATTTAGCTATTTTAGTAGTTTAGCCCCAGGGCTGCCCTGATAATGATTACTGCCTGGCTAATCTTTTTTCCTTTTTCTGATCCGCTCTGAGGTATACATCCTTTGATCGTCCTTTTTCGATGATTTCTTCTCTTCTTTATTCTTTTTGGCGATGCCCCTGGTCAGGCCATCAACCAGCTCCTGTTTACAGCTTTTACAATACCGACCGCTTTCAATCTCCCGGCCGCAGCGTTCACAGTGAACAAAAAAGTTGGCATCAATTCCATCTGCTATCAGGCGGTCATCCTTGACAAACTGGATAATTGTATCCTTATCAACTCCGGTCTCTTCATGGACTTGATCTATTGTTGCCCCTGGATTATCCCAGAGATAGTCCTTGACCTTCTGATACTTTAATTCATTGTCATCCCGACAGACATGGCAGCGGTCCTCACCTGCCACCGGCGAAAATAGTTTTCCACATTCTTTGCAGTTTTTAAGCTCCATAAAATATCACTCCTCTTAAATCTCTTGCTTTAAATACTTAATTGCTGATTTATTCAGCTTCTCAATTCTCGATTTTAAGCTACTCGACTTCGACTTCCAGCTGGTTTAAAGGTATAGCTGGCTGGGCTGGAATTTCACCAGTTAGAATATATTTTCCACTCAACTCGCCAGGAAGTTCTGTCTCTTCATCCCAGGTCTTTAATTGATCCGGCTCCAGTTCAATCTCCCTTAGGGCCATGGTATAGGCCTGGCCGTCTGAGAGTTTCCAGACTTCTTCTCCATTTTCAAGGAGATATAACTCCAGGGTCTGGCCGTCCATGAAATTGAGGACCTGGGAACTCTCTGCTAGATTCCAGAGCTT
>CAZLCX010000074.1:0-7241 GCA_964558325.1 uncultured Halanaerobiaceae bacterium
AGATAATAAATTCATAAATATGAAAAAAGAACTTGATGATAAAAATGGGCTTTGCCTAATTAGGTGAAGCCCATTAATACAATTAATAGCAGTGATATAAAGCCGCTACGATTATGACGTAATGACAAATAATAGAGTATATCAGAAGGCAGTTACCCAGACTGAAGCTATTCAGGAATTAAAAAAATCTGCAGGTACGCAATTTGCCCCTGAATTAGTTGAAATTTTTATAGAAGTTATAAAGAATGATTAAAAAAATGAAGATTAATTTGTAGTTACTAACCTGGCATACTGCCAGGTTTTTGACTTGTTAGATTAAAAGTTAATGAAATAAAAGGAATTATGAAGTTTATCAAGAATTATATTTTTAACATACTAAATTAATTTTATTATTATGAGAGGAAGGTATTTTTATGAGTTGGGAACATAATGTTTCTAAAGAACTGGCTGAAAGAATAGTTGATATTTTAAATGAAGTTACTGGGAACAATGTTCAATTCATGGGTAACCAGGGGGAGATAATAGCAACCACACAACCTCATAGATTAGGAGATATTCATGAAGGGGCCAAAAATGTAATATCTGGCAAGTGGGATGAGGCCGCCTTATCTACTGAGGATGCTGAGAAAATGGAAGGAGCCCTGCCAGGTTATACAGGACCGATTATTTATCAGGGTAAGCGAGTTGCCTGTATTGGCATAACTGGGGACCCTGAGGATGTTAAGCCGCTTCAAAAAATGGCAGCTATAATTATAGAACAGGAATTAAAAAAAGAGGAGCAACAGAAGGAGAAACAGAAATTAGCTGATCAGGTATTTACTGAAATTGAAAATATCTCAGCAAAAGCAGAAGAATTAACTGCTTCAGGTCAGGAAGTTTCCAGCAGAGCAAAGGATACTCAAAATATGGTAGATAAAATTGATGAAAGTTTAACTAAAACAGAAGTCATCTATCAGACCATCAATAAGATTGCCAATAAAACGACTATTTTAGGGTTAAATGCATCTATAGAAGCTGCCAGGCTTGGCCAGGAAGGTGCTGGATTTTCAGTTGTTGCAAATGAGATTAGAACTCTGGCTGATAATTCAAAGGAATCAATAGAAAATATAGATAAAATTTTAAAAAATATGAGAGTTAAAATGGACCAGATATTAGAAATTGCAAATGATACCAGTGAAATAACAGAGGAGCAAGCAGTAGCAATTGAAAGTCTTACAGAAAATATATTAGAGATTCAAGAAACCATTCAGGAATGGCTAGAAAAATAAATTTTGGAATGAACAGTTAATAACCTCTATCAAATAAATGATAGCATCCTATTGATAATAATCAAAGCGTGCAGGCCTGGGCTGATATTATTTTTCGTAATAATATCTGGTAGGGGGAGGTACTGGGCAGATACTGGGGTGGTACTGGGGAGATACTGGGTAGATATTGGATGAAAGCTTTATAACTTATTAATAAAAAAATTCTACTGCCTTTGATTGCTGCAGTAGATTTTTATCTCTAAAATATATCTTACTCATACTTAATTTGAAATATAAAGCATGTAACTCTCTAAAAAGTTTGACTTGATTATTTGAAAAAGATATAATCACAACAGAACTAGAAAAAATTTATATTTATTATATTTAAATAGAAGGTGTAATAATGAGAAGTAAAGTTTTTTCTTTAAATAAATACTATGAAATTATTATAGGTATATTAAAGACTTTAAGACCAAAACAATGGACTAAAAATTCACTTATTTTTGCGGGAATAATTTTTTCAGAGAACTTATTTCAACTTGAATTACTAGGAAAAGTGATACTGGCTTTTTTTCTTTTTTCATTAGTTTCAGGATCTGTATATTTAATTAATGATATTAGTGATATTGGGGAAGATCGTAAACACCCTAAAAAGAAGAAGAGGCCCTTACCCTCTGGAGAAATAACAATAATGCAGGCTAAGTTTTTCTTTTTAATAATTTTTGCATTCTCAATTGGCCTATCATTTTGGTTAAATAGAGATTTTGGTTTGATAGCTTTATTATATTTCTCAATTAACGTACTTTATACTTTTTATTTTAAGCAGGTAGTTCTTTTAGATGTAATCTTTATTTCACTTGGTTTTGTTTTAAGAGCTATAGCCGGAGCAATAGTTATAAATGTTCGAATTTCTCCATGGTTGATCCTATGTACGGTATTATTAGCTTTGTTTTTAGGATTTAGTAAAAGAAGGAATGAAATAATAGTTTTAAAAGATAATGCAATTAAGCATAGAGAAGTTTTGGAAGATTACTCTATTGAGTTTTTAGATCAAATGATTACAATAGTAACCTCTGGGACAATTGTGGCTTATTCATTATATACATTTTATTCTAATGAAGGTATTTATTTAATGCTAACAATACCATTTGTAATTTATGGTATTTTTAGATATTTATATTTAATACATCAACATGGATTAGGTGGTCACCCTGAAGAAATTCTATTAAGCGATAAACCATTATTATTTAATATTATATTGTGGGGCAGTACTGCTTCTTTTATAATTTATATGTCATAATTTAGGAGTTAAAGATAATGTTAAATGTAGATATGCATGTACATACTTGTTATTCTAAAGATTCCAGGATGAAATTTGAAAGTCTAGAAGAAGCCGCTGTAAATAATGGTATTGATGTTTTAATAATAACTGATCATAATAGAATTGACGGGGCATTAAAATTTAAGGATTATTCTGAGAATATAGAGGTTATTATCGGAGAAGAAATAATGACAAATAAAGGAGAAATAATCGGTTTGTTTTTAAATAAAAGCATTTCTCCTGGTTTATCACCTGAGGAGACAATAATAAAAATTAAAGAGCAGGATGGTTTAATTTATATACCACATCCATT
Organism: uncultured Halanaerobiaceae bacterium; assembly: GCA_964558325.1. Lineage (GTDB taxonomy): Bacteria > Bacillota > Halanaerobiia > Halanaerobiales > Halarsenatibacteraceae > Halonatronomonas. The sequence goes on from CAZLCX010000074.1 coordinate 2,882, forward strand.
TGATTGTTTGAGAAGTTCTGCAATCAAAGAAGAAGCTTTATATAACATAATTTCAGATATAGATATAATAGAGGTCTTTAATTCAAGAAATGTATTTAAAAAAGACAATGATAAAGCCTTGTCATTTGCAAATGAATATAATATTTTAAAAGGGGCTGGTAGTGATTCTCACACAAAATGGGAAGTTGGTCAATCCTATATTGAAATAGAGAATTTTAAAGATGCAGAGGAATTTATAATTAATATGAGTAACTCAACTTTAATAACTAAAAAAAGTAGTATTTTAGTTCATTTTATTACAAAATTTATTAAAATTTTCGGGAGGAATAATGAGTGACGAAAAATTTGATAAGTAAGTATTATAGACCAATTATTACCTGGACGGTAATTGGTATATTAATAATGGCTTTTATAATGATGATTTCTGATATAAGAGAAGTTATAAGTATAATTTCACAAATAAACCTTAAAATATTACCTCTTATCTTAATACTTGCCCCATTAAATTATTTTTTCCGATATATTAAATGGAATTATTATTTAGGTATTGTTAATGTGGAATTGCCTCCTAAAATTAATCGAGCGATTTTTATTAGCGGTTTAAGTATGACAATAACTCCGGCTAAAGCAGGGGAGTTATTAAAATCATATTTGCTTAAAGAATATAATGATACAGATATAAGTGTAACTTCACCTATTATAATGGCTGAAAGAATAACTGATGCAATATCAATGATAATTTTAGCTTCTATTGGTTCTTTAGCATATCAACATGGTCAATATATTTTAATTTTTACCATGTTAGCAATTGTTCTGGGAATTTCATCTTTATATTTTGATAAACTTTTTGAGTTGATTAATAGTTTATTATCAAAAATCAAATACTTTAATAAGATATCAAGTTTATTAATTGAATTCCAACAAAATGCAAAAAAATTATTTGGATTAAAAAGTTTATTTGTTGCTATAGGGCTTGGATTAGTATCCTGGGGATTTGAGGGATTTGTAGTTTACCTTAGCCTTCAAGCATTAGGCGGCGATTTATCAATTTTAGGCTCAATATTTGTTGTCTCTTTTTCTTCAATCCTGGGAGCCGTATCATTTTTACCAGGAGGATTAGGAGTAGCTGAAGGGAGCATTATGGGGATATTAATTTTTTTAGGTGTCTCTAAGGATTTATCAGCAGCTACCACATTAATTACTAGATTTTCTACATTATGGCTTGGAGTAGTTTTGGGAGTAATCGGATTATTTTTTGCAAATAAATATATTTACAAAAATAAATAAAGAAATTAATAATAACCCTGGAGGTTATAGTAATGAAAAAAGATAAGAAGATTTTAATTACTGGTGGTTCTGGATTTATGGGGATTAATCTTATAAGAAATCTTATGAGAAAAGGATATAATGACATTAGAGTTATTGATTATGCTGAATTTGAATATCCAGAAATAGATAAGATTGATTTTATTTTAGGAGATATAAGAAATAAAGATAAGGTAAAAGAAGCCATGAATAATGTTGATTGGGTAGTTCATTGTGCGGCTGCATTACCCCTTTATAGTGATGAAGAGATATTTACCACAGAAATTGATGGAACAACTAACTTATTAGAAGAAGCTAAAAGACAAAATATAGAAAGATTTGTACATACTTCTACAACTGCCGTATATGGGATTCCTGACCATCATCCACTTTCTGAAGATGATGAAAAAAATGGTGTTGGCAGTTATGGTAAAGCAAAAGTTGAGGCTGAAAATATTGCTATCTCTTACAGAGATAAAGGAATGGTTGTGCCTGTAGTAAGACCTAAATCTTTTATTGGTCCTGAAAGATTGGGAGTTTTTGCTATGTTTTACGAGTGGGCAAAAGATGGTAAAAGTTTTCCAGTTTTAGGAGATGGGAATAATAGATATCAGTATATGGATGTTGAAGATTTATGTGAAGGAGTTTATTTATTATTAACCAAAGATGATGAGATTGTTAATGATACATTTAATATGGGAGCTGAAGAATTCACTACTTTAAAAGAGGATTTTCAAGCAGTATTAGATAGAGCTGGTTATGGTAAAGAAATAAAAACAATCCCGGCTAAGCCAGCAATTTTTATTTTAAGGATATTAGAAAAGTTGAATTTATCGCCATTATATAAATGGATTTATGAGACAGTTGCTGAAGAATCATATGTATCTATAGATAAAGCTAAAAATAAGTTAGGATGGCAGCCTCAATATTCAAATAAGGAAGCTTTAGTTAGAAATTATGAATGGTATCTGGAAAATTATGAAGAATATAATAATAAATCTGGAGTATCTCATAGAGTGCCGTGGAAACAGGGTGCCTTAAAGCTAGCCAAGCTGTTCTTTTGATTTTTTGGTAAGATCAATTATTATAATAACTATATTTAAAATAACAGTACTTAAGCCGAATAAAAGGAGAGAGAGGAAATTTAATGGAACAACAAATGCAAAAATCAAATAAGTATTTAATAATCTCAGTAATTTTACTTGCAGGGTTTTTTATATTTAATAGCTTTTATAGTATTTCCGTCCCTATAAGTGGTGATGAAGCCTATCACTGGGAATGGTCCCGGCATTTGGATTTTGGCTATTACGATCATCCCCCGATGATAGGCTGGTTTATAGCTTTTACAAGGGCATTAGGAAGAATTATTGGTGGTTCAGAATTATTCTGGACCCGGCTGCCGGCCCTGCTTTCAGTAACTGGAATTATGATCATTGTCTTTAAGCTGGTTACACAAATTACTGGTCGGCAAAAGTTAGGTTTTTTTGCCCTGTTAATGATGATGGTTACACCTTTGTTTTCTTTTGGGTCTAATTTAGTTACTACTGATCAACCTTTACTTTTATTCTGGGGATTAACTTTTTATTTTGTTTATCAGGCTTTATTTGAAAACAAAAAAAACTACTGGTATTTTGCCGGAATTGCAATGGGTCTGGCATTTTTGTCTAAGTTTATAAGTATTCTCTTTTTACCAGGGGTCTTTTTCTTTCTCCTTGTTTCAAAGGAGGATAGACACTGGTTGGCTAGGAAAGAACCCTATTTGTCTTTGGTACTAACTTTTATAATTTATCTGCCTAATTTAATCTGGAATGCTACTCATGATTGGGCAACTTTTTTATTTAATCTTTCCAGTCGGCATCAGACTGGATTTAGTTTAAAAGTTTTTGCTAACTCAATTCTGGCTCAGACTGCTGTTGTTGGACCGATTATATTTTTCCTCTTACTATTAAGCCTGGTATATGCTGGCTGGCAGGGTTTGAAAAAAAAGGATAGAAAGGCATTGTTTTTATTTTCTATTTCAGCTTCGGTTTTTGTATTCTTCTTTTTTATCAGCCTCTTTAGAGAAGTGGGAGCACACTGGCCGGCTGTTGGTTATATTTCATTATTTATAACATTTATATACATCTTTAAGGATATATTCAACCAGGAAAAATCAAGTCCTCGTTTAAAATGGCTGTTTTATTTTGGAATAGCTTTATCTTTGGTTATGACAATTACGATTCATCTGCTGCCAGTAGCTGCCTATCAGCTTCCGGAAAAAATTAATCTAATGGGGAATGAATTAGAAATTGATCATCGAGATTTAGGTCCTCTTTATGGCTGGCAGGAAATGGGTTTACATTTAGAGAAATTACAGGATGAAACAGAGGAGGATCTATTTTTTATGAGCCCGAGTTATGCTTTTTCCAGCATGCTGTCTTTTAATACACCTGGTCAGCCTTTTGTAAGAGTATATGGCTCAAATAGTGTTTATGGCCAGAATTATAAGTATTGGAATAATTTTCAACAATTAAAGGGTAGAGATGCTATTTTTACCTATAAACGTCCTCTAGACAATTATATTGATAAACTAAATGAATCATTCGAAAATGTAGAAGAACTTTCTCCATTGAGAATATATGACCCAAAAGATAGACAGGTTAGAACAATTTATTATATTTACTGTCAGGATTTTATTGGAGAGTAATCTATTTAACCAATGGAAAACTGTTTTTATAACTATGGCCTGATCCTAATAAAAATATAAAATTTCTAAGGAAAGTAGTATAAGGATAACCTTTAATTGATGTGGAAATAATATTTTCGAATTTTATAATGTTTAATTTAATAATAGATTAATATAAAAAAGTCTACTGTAATTTCAAAATACAGTAGACTTTTAATTTAAGATATTTTATTATTTCACAAAATTATTTTTTGCCACCAGAATGGCACCCAAAACGCTATTTTTTTAAAATCAGCAAAAATCACTAACCCCTATAATCCTTGAAATAACAATGGTGCCGAAGGTGGGACTCGAACCCACACAGGCGTAAGCCCAACGGATTTTGAATCT
>CAZLCX010000075.1:0-7041 GCA_964558325.1 uncultured Halanaerobiaceae bacterium
AATCAAAACTTGATGATATAGAAGAAGTCATGATTAGAGAAGTTGGCCAGAATACAGAACTTGATGCAGCAAGCAAACTCTCCCATCGCAATTTAATTAAAAACATCTCTGACCTGGCTGATATTATTGAAAAAGTTGGAGATGCTATTGAAGTTGTAATATCTGCCAGACAGGGTTAAAAACTTATTTGTGAGTAACCTCTAACCCCCACTTACTCATCTTTCATAGATTTTTTATTTTATAATTTTATCTCATAAACTACATTTTTAACTATATCCAATATTATTTAAATATGATATAATATTAAATAATTTGTATTAATTATATAAGCAAAAGAAGTTACCTTATGAATTGATTGAAAAGATCAAGAAAACAATTGGATTTAAAGAAAAAGAATAATAATGAGGTGATGAAAATGGATCATGTGGTTTATGTTGATGCAAAGGCAAAAGAGATGGATAAGTTAACTAGTGGAGAAAAAAATATGATTATTAGGAGTGCAGCAGGAAGAAAGCTGCCATATGGCAGAGTAAATGACGGGGACATTCTATATTTCATTAATAATAATGCAGAAGGAAAGGTAAAAGCGAAAGCAGTCGTTAAAAGTGTTTTAAATTCAGACAAATTAACAAAAGAACAATCCATCAATTTAGTTACACAGAATCAGGAGAAACTAAAATTAACAGATAAACAGTTTAAACGCTGGTCTGGAAAGAGATATATTGTGCTTGTGGAACTTGAAAATATTGAAGAAGTTAAACCATTTGCTATTGATAAATCAAATTATGGTAATATGGATGACTGGTTACCAGTTGGAGATATAAAAAAGATTATAGTATGATATCCAGGAATTACTCCAGAGCAATCAAGCTCTGGTTTTTTATATAGCTACTTCTTCTAAATTAGACTGATTAATAGCGTCTTTATAATCTAAAATTAATTTATTGAAAACTTTGTTCCAGTCTTTTTTTAATGCATAATCTCTAGCATTAGAGCCTAATATTTTTATTAACCCAGGGTTTTCGATTAAATCTGAAATATTATTTGTAAAATCTTCAACTTCATTTTTAGAAGCAAGGCCATTATGTCCATCTAAAAGATTTTCTTTAATCCCGCCTTCTGGAATTGCAACAACTGGAAGACCTGAAGCCATAGCCTCTAAAATAACATTGCCATAGGTTTCTGTAACTGATGGGAAAGTAAAAATATCAGCTGAAGCATAAACTTCTGATAATCCTTCTCCCTGTAAATAACCTGTAAAAATAACATCTTTCATGTTTTCCTTTTTGAATTCCTGACAGAGTGGGCCATCACCGGTTATTACTAATTTAGTTTTACCTGGATGTCTCTTTTGTAAATTCTTATAACTTCTTAAAAGTAAAGAAATATTTTTTTCTGGAGCAATTCTACCGACATAGAGCAGAATAAGTTTATTTTTAGCACCAAAATCTTTTCTGACCTGATTATTACGAAAGCCAGGGTTAAAGATTTCAGCATTAATTCCTCTGCTCCATATTTTTAAGTTTCTAATGCCTTTATTTTTTAATTCACCTTTTACAACCTGAGATGGACAAAAATTAAGCCGGGTTTGATTATGGAACCAGCGGAAATAAGACCAGAGAGGTTTTTCTAAAATAGTTAAATTATAATAATCTAAGTAATAAGTAAAATTAGTATGATAGGAGGCAATAACAGGAATATTCAAGTTTTTTGCAGCTTTTAGACCTACAAAGCCCATATTAAATTGAGTTACTACATGAACCAGGTCAGGCTCAAATTTTTTCAGATCACTTTTGACTTTAAAATAATTTGGAATTGCCATTTTACATTCTGGATAAAGCATAAAATTGAAACTTAAACTCTGGTTGATATCTTTATAGTTTGGCTCTTTGCCTGAATCAGGTGCAAATACCATATATTCAATGTTTTTTCTTTCAAAATACTTAATCAGTCTTTCAAGACTTTTTGTAACGCCATTAATCTGGGGAGTAAAAGTGTCAGTAAATATTGCAATCTTCATAAGTCAAATCACCCTTTTTATAATAATATTTTTAATATAAAATTGGTTATAAGTATAGCTATTAAAGCTCCAGAAATTACATCGGAAGGATAATGGACACCTAAATAAACTCTAGAAAAGGCTACTAATAATGCAATTATAAAGAATAAAGGAGCCAGTAAAGGAAAAGTCCTGGAAAATATTATAGCCAGATTAAAGGTGGCTGCCGTGTGACCAGAAGGGAAAGAATAGTTTTCAAGGGGCTCAGATAAACATTTAATATTGTCAAAAGTGTAATAGGGGCGGGGTCGATTGATTATCCTTTTTATTAATTGAATGATGATTGAAGTAGTGAGGGAAATTCCACCTGCCAGCAGGCCTGTTTGCTTTGAGATAAATAAATATATAAAAACACAATAAAATGACGTCAGATATAAGCCACCAAGTTCAGTTATAATTTTCATTAATAAATCTAAGAAAGAAATCTTAATTCTATTTAACCTTAAAAAGATTTGAATATCTTTATTCATGAGCATAACTGCTATTTTTTTCATCTTTTCACCCCTTTTATAAATCTTTAAGCTAATAATAACAGAATAATGTTTCAGCTTTATTAAGGCAATGTTAATAATAGATAAAATTCTAATTTAGTAAGACAGAGGATAACATTTATTTGACTATATGAATAAAATCGGATATAATAATTTTAAAGATTGAGTGCATTTAAAAAAGAAGGTGGCTTAAAGCTGGATTTATTATCCTATTAAAGTTAAAACCAGGGCAGGATGTCCTTTTCTGGAACTGCTTTTGTCATGCATAGAAGGAGAGTTATTAGCTGATCTAAAAAAAGCAAATTCACAAAGAAAGTGGAATAGACTTTAGGAAACTTAAACATCGATCCTTATTTTAGCCAAATTAAACCAGGAGGTAATAATCAATGAATAACGAAGATAAAAACATTACAGCAGAAAAATCTGAAGGACTTGGTATCTTTGAAAGATACTTAACCATCTGGGTGGCTTTATGTATAATAATTGGAGTTCTAGTCGGCCGGTATCTTCCTGCTGTCCCAAATACCCTGGAACAATGGGAATACGCCCAGATCTCAATTCCAGTAGCCATTCTTATCTGGTTTATGATCTATCCAATGATGGTCCAGATAGATTTTACCAGTATCGTGGAAGCAAGCAAGAAACCAAAGGGTTTAGGAGTAACCCTGGCAACTAACTGGTTGATCAAACCATTTACCATGTACTTTTTCGCCTGGCTCTTTCTCCAGGTAATCTTCCAGAACTTTATCTCAGCAGACCTGGCCCGGGAATATGTGGCCGGGGCAGTCCTCTTAGGATCGGCTCCCTGTACAGCTATGGTCTTTGTCTGGAGCTATTTAACTGATGGCGACCCTGCCTATACATTAGTCCAGGTCTCAGTTAACGATCTTATCCTGCTCTTTGCCTATGCGCCAATAGTTATGTTCCTACTGGGTTTAAGCGATATAATTGTCCCCTGGAATACAATCCTATTATCAGTTGTTCTCTATATTGTAATTCCGCTGGCAGGGGGTTATTTCTCCCGGAAGTATCTGATCAGGAACAAGGGGATTGAATGGTTCGAAAATGTCTTTCTAGAAAAGTTAGGAAATCTAACAATCATCGGTCTACTCTTAACATTAATTTTACTCTTTTCCTTCCAGGGAGATACCATTGTCAACAATCCATTCCATATACTTTTAATTGCAATACCACTGACCATTCAGACTTTCTTTATATTCACAATTGCTTATTTTGCTGCCAAAACACTCAGGCTTACCCATTCAGTGGCAGCCCCGGCGGCAATGATTGGAGCCAGTAACTTTTTCGAGCTGGCGGTAGCTACAGCTATTGCCCTCTTTGGCTTACAATCCGGAGCTGCTCTGGCTGCAGTAGTCGGAGTCCTGGTTGAAGTACCAGTCATGTTAAGCCTGGTTGCAATTGCTAACCGAACAAAACACTGGTTCCCCCAGGAAGAAGGCGGCGTTCTTGCTTCAGAATCAGGTTCTAATTAAAATATTAGGTTGAAATAGAAAGGGGCAATAATAATGAGTAAAAAAGTAATTCTGGCAACTGATTTTTCAGATACAGCTGAGAAATTATTGAACTGCCTGGATGAACTTAAGCCGCTAGGGTATGAAGAAATTATCTTAACCCATGTAATTAATATCCATAGCGCGAAAATTGTTAATGTAGATCAGTTTAAACGCTCCAATCAGGAGGTTCTTGAAGGGATTAAAAAGAATATTGCTGAGCGAGGTTTTGAAGTTCAGATAGAGATTCCAGTAGGTGACCCGGCTGATGAGTTAAAAAAATTAGCCAAAAAAGTAGAGGCAGATCTAATTCTGATTGCTTCCCATGGTCGGGGTTTTATTAAAAGGGTCTTTTTAGGGAGTACAACCTATGATCTGATCAGACAGACAGAAACACCGGTCTTAATTGAAAAATATAAAAACCTTGAAAAGGGTGGAGGAGAACTGGCCTGTGCCCGGAAGTTTAATCGAATTCTCCTCCCAATTGATTTTTCCACCTGCTCCCAGGGAGTTGTTGAGTATATCAAGGATAATAGCAAACTCCTTGAGGAAGTAATCCTGTTAGCAGTAATTGAAAGCAGTAATAATATTGAAGACCTTGAAGAACAGAAAGAAACAGCCAGAGAAAAATTAGCTGGTACAATGGAAGAATTACAGGAATGCGGCCTGAACTGTGAGATATCTTATAAGGTAGATGAAGGCGCTGCTTCAGATAATATCATCAGGGTGGCTGAGGAAGAAGAAGTCGGCCTGGTGATTATGGCCAAACGGGGTGAAGGTAGAATTAAAGAGATGATGCTAGGAAGCACTGCTGATAGAGTTGCGAAAAAGTCTCCAGTCCCGGTTCTTTTAGTCCCCTGTGAATATATAAATAATTAAGTAATCCTCTTAGAAAGGTTTGATAAAAATGAAAAGTAAAAAAGTAATTATAATCGGAGGCAGTGATGTTGGAATAAGTGCAGCTTTAAGGATTCGGGAGCTTGATGAAAGCATCAGGCCTCTGGTTATTGCTGATAATAATTTTCCTAATTTCAGTATCTGTGGGATCCCCTTTTATCTCGGAGGCGAGGTAAAGGAATGGCAGAATCTAGCCCATAGAACCAGGGCTGACCTGGAAGCTGCTGGAATGGATTTGATGCTGGAGACTAAAGTCGAGGCAATTGACCCGGCCCAAAAGACTGTCACCGTTAAGAAAAATGGTCAGAATGAAATTCTCAGCTATGATAAATTGGTTCTAGGTACCGGCGGGCGCAATATCATCCCGCCAATAACAGGAATCAATTTACCAGGAGTCTTTTTCATGCGCTGGATGGATGACTGTCTCAGCTTTGACAAATATCTAAAAAATAATCAACCTGAACAGGCGGTAATTATTGGAGGCGGGTATGTCGGCCTGGAGATGGCTGAAGCCCTAACCCGCCGGGGAGTTAAGGTGACCCTGGTTGAGTTTGCCGATAATATCCTGACAACAGTCGATGAGAGCCTGGCCAAAACAGTGGCAGAGAACCTCTCCGCCCAGGGAATCAAGATAGTAACCGGAACTGCCATAGAAGAGATTGAAGAGACTGACTCAGGTCTGCTTGTATCAGGAAGTGGCGGCTTTAAATTAGAAACAGATGTGGTGCTGGCCTCTGTTGGAACAGAGCCTAATACCGATTTAGGCCAGGCAGCCGGCTTAAAGACCGGCCTTAAAGGAGCCTATCAGGTTAATCGAAAAATGGAAACCAGTCAGCCAGATATCTATGCCGGCGGCGACTGTGTTGAGACTCTAAATCAGATAACCGGTAAACACTCATATTATGCCCTGGGTACAGTAGCCCATAAACACGGTCGGATCATCGGAAGCAATATCTGCGGCCAGGACCAGGAGTTTGCCGGGGTCATTGGGACCCAATCCCTGAAACTCTTCGATACAGTTATAGCCAGAACAGGTCTCGATAAAAAAGAAGCCAGAGAGGCCGGTTTCCAGCCTATCCAGGCAGAAGTGGAGGCCTGGGATCATAAAATCTATTATCCACCTGCTTATAAAACCAGGGTTCATGTGGTTGCAGATGCCAGGAGCAGGCGGATCTTAGGTGCTCAGATTCTCGGCCATATCGATGCCGAAATCTCCAAGCGGATCGATATTTTTGCCGCTGCAATTTATCAGGAGACAACCATCGAAGATTTTAATCAGTTCGATCTAAGCTATACCCCACCATTAAGCAGCCCCTGGGACCCTGTTCAGACAGCGGTTCAGGCCCTGCCAGAAGCTGATTAGTCTCTGGCAGGCCTGGCTTAAGCTTTTCTGGCAATTGTAAGTTACAGTATCATCAATAAAAGGAAAAGAGGAAAAATTATGACCCTGGTAGAAATGAAATTAGATATAGCTAAAAGACAGAAAAAAGGCATCCATTTCATCCTGGCTTCTATTTTTATCTGGGGAGCCATTTTAATAGTTCAAACATCGCCCCTTCCAGTATTAACTAAAAACCTATTAACATTCTGCTTTTCAGCACCATTATTACCGCTGGCCTTTATCATCTCAAAAATAATAAATATTGATTTTACATCTAAAGATAACCCGCTATCCAGGCCTGGGCTGCTTTTTTCAATAAATCAGGTATTATATATACTAATAGCTGTCTGGGTCTACCCAACAGTTCCAGATAAGCTCGTTATGATCCTGGCAATGATCTATGGCGCCCATCTCTTGCCCTATAGCTGGTTATATGACTCAAAGAGCTATTTTTTAATGTCAATATTTATAACCCCGGCAATTTTAGTAATCGGTATTATTTATAATCCAGTCGTAATTGCAGCAATAATGCTAACAGCTCAAATTCTATTTAGCATTCTATTGCTTTTTGAAATCAAAACCTTTAATTATAAAATTTCAGCTGGCAGATAAAAACAATCATTCCCTGCACTACCTGCCTATATCAAGTCTCTGTCAGCTCTGATATAATTAAAGAAGATAAACCCCAGTCTCCCTGGATTA
>CAZLCX010000076.1:0-6888 GCA_964558325.1 uncultured Halanaerobiaceae bacterium
ATAGAAATGCACCTTCTCCTCACATCACCGGGGGGGCTATCGATATTTCAATTGTTGATGAAAAAGGTAAATTATTAAATATGGGAACTAAATTTGATGAAGCTAATCAAAAATCTAATACCCGATATTATGAACGACTTAAGATAAAAAAAGGTAGTTTGAATAATAAAGAATCTGAATTCTTATATAATCGCCGTCTCCTTTATAATATTATGACTGATGTTGGCTTTACAAATTATCCTGAAGAATGGTGGCATTATGATTACGGCAATCAGAGCTGGGCTTATTTTAGTAATCGCCATTCTGCCATTTATGGTCAGTCCCAGCCTGAATTTATCTGGAAAAACCCTGTTTATGCCTGATCTAATATAATATGGCCCCTCTTAATCGAGGGGCCTCTTTGTTCCTTATAACTCTTATAACTCTTAAAGATTAGCATCAACAGTATATTTTTCATCTGGTGGAGTTGGCGAGATAGTTACATATAGCTCCAGAACATCCTGGCCAGTATTATTAACTACCATTTCCTCCTGGCCATCTAGCTGAAGCAAATCACCTTCAGCCATCTTAACTGACTTATCATCTATTAAAACTACTGCCTCACCTTTTAATACCTGCAACAACACTGTACTATCAAAATGGGTATGGGGCGGCAGCTGCTGGCCCTCTGCAATATTAAGGACAAAAGCCAGGACCTGCCCATCATTGAAAATAACTCTTTTGGCAACTTTATTTTCTGGGCTTACTTTATAATCATCTAATCTAAATTGATTCATTATAACATCTCCTTATTTAATTTGATAATATTAGTATACATTAAATCATCAAATAAATAAGTGAGATTTGTTACAGTTCTTCAAAATCAACATCAATAGCATCATCATTCTGATTTGATTCTTCCTGATTAATAGTCTGGTCTGCAAAATCAGATTTGGATTTTGCAGTCTTTTTTTCATTTTGTTGCTGAGATAGCTGCTGGCTAACGTCTGTTAAAAGATCTGAGAGAACGTCTATCTTATCTCTAACTGAACTAAGATTTATAGAATCATGATCCAGTTCCTTCTTTAATTCTTTAATATTGCCTTTAATCTGATCTTTCAAACCAGGATCAACTTGATCTCCAGATTCTTTTAAAGTCTTTTCTACAGAATAAATCAATGATTCTGCTTCATTCTTTGTCTCAACTTCTTCAACTTTCTTTTTATCTTCTTCTGCATAATGTTCTGCATCTTTAATCATATCTTCAATATCCTTATCACTGAGACCACTGCTTGATTTAATAGTGATAGCCTGCTTATTGCCAGTACCTTTGTCCCTGGCTGAAACATTAACTATACCATTTTCATCAATATCAAATGTCACCTCTATTTGAGGAACTCCCCTCGGGGCTGGTGGAATATCTGTCAGCTGGAAACGACCTAATATCTTATTATGCTTGGCCAGCTTTCTTTCGCCCTGGAGAACATTAATCTCAACAGAATTTTGATTATCCTCAGCAGTCGAGAATACTTTACTCTGAGACACTGGAATAGTTGTATTCCTCTCGATTAATTTAGTAAAAACACCACCTAAAGTTTCAATTCCAAGAGATAATGGAGTAATATCAAGGAGGACAAGATCATCTACATCTCCAGCCAGCACCCCACCCTGAATAGCTGCTCCAATTGCCACAACCTCATCTGGATTAATCCCTTTATTAGCCTCTTTACCAGCCAACTCTTGAACTGCTTCCTGGACTGCTGGAATTCTTGTAGAACCGCCTACAAGAAGAACCTCATCAACCTCACCAGTTGTTAAACCAGCATCTTTCATTGCCTGTCTGGCAGGCCCCATAGTTGCCTCTACCAGATCGGCTGTTAAATCGTTAAATCTAGCCCTTGTCAGGCTTATATCGAGATGCTTGGGCCCATCATCAGTCTGAGTAATGAAAGGCAGATTTATGCTGGTTTCCTGAACACTGGAAAGTTCTATTTTAGCCTTTTCAGCGGTATCTTTTAACCTCTGTAAGGCCATTTTATCTTTTTTGAGATCAATTCCATAATCATTCTGAAATTCCTCAGCTAAATAATTGATAATCCTCTGATCAAAATCATCTCCACCAAGCTTATTATTTCCGCTGGTTGCAATAACCTCAAAGACACCATCTCCTATTTCTAAAATTGAGACATCAAAGGTGCCTCCTCCAAGGTCATAAACCATAATTGTTTGATCATTTTTATCATCAAGGCCATAGGCTAAAGCAGCTGCTGTTGGTTCATTTATAATCCTTTCAACTTTTAGTCCTGCTATTCGACCAGCATCTCTTGTTGCCTGGCGTTGACTATCACTAAAATAAGCAGGAACAGTAATAACAGCTTCTTCTATCTCATGACCAAGATAATCTTCGGCATCTGATTTTAGTTTCTGTAAAATCATTGCTGAAATTTCCTGGGGGGTATATTCAGTCCCCTTTAAATTAACTTTAAAATCACTGCCCATCTGTCGTTTAATAGAAGTTACTGTTTGGTCAGAATTAGTTATAGCCTGTCTTTTAGCCTGCTCACCAACAATCCTTTCACCTTTTTTGTTAAAGGCAACAACTGAAGGTGTTGTACGACCGCCTTCTTTATTATTTATAATAACAGGCTCTCCGCCTTCAATAATTGCCATACAGGAGTTAGTTGTTCCTAAATCAATTCCTAATATTTTACTCATGACAATCTTTCCCCTCTTATTTGTATTTTTAGTATAAATATTTATTTAAGTGTATTTATATAGATAGTATAATCCTAAATTTTCTATTTGTCAATATTTTAAATTTACAACTGCTAAAAAATTTATAATTTAAATCAAAAAGCCCCCTATCAAATTAATGATAGGGGGCTTCACGTTTTCTGCTTTATATTAAAGTATTATATACTTATTTATATAGCAACAACGTTTTCAGCTTGTGGTCCGCGGTCGCCTTCGACTACCTCGAACTCAACGTCCTGGCCGTCTTCTAGACTTTTAAAACCGTCAGACTGAATTGCTGAGAAGTGTACGAATACGTCGTCACCAGATTCTCTTTCAATAAAACCGAAACCTTTTTGATCATTAAACCATTTGACTGTACCTGTGTAAATCATTAAAATAAATTCCTCCTATTTTCTAGATTGGACGATGAAACTAGATTTTGTGTCCAACGAAGATAAGTATAGCACAGCTTTAGTCTTTTGTCAAAGGATTTACTTAAATACCTTTTTCAGACTAAAAATTAACAGGAGGAATTGCATAAACGGCTACAATAACAGCAGCCATTAGGATTTTCAACAATTTTTTCAGCCTCTCTAACCGCTGCTTTGCAGCTTAAAAAGTTTCCTAAATGCTTCCTCTCCCTAGGTTTTGGTAAATGAGGACAATTTGATTTATGTATTTCATGAACTTTTTTATCTCTTTTTTCTTTTAAACTTAAATAATAAATTGCCATTATAATTCCTCCCTGACAGAACTATTGTATCAAATTAATTTAGGTTTTTACAGTCTTTTTGTCATTTTTTTTGTTTTTATGTCTATTAATTTTGGTTGTAACTTATCTATTTTAAGCTTATAATTTAATTGAGGAGGGAGCTAATAATGTATTTATTATTTTAAATGAGCATAACAGCTACTTTATTATTTTATTTTATATTGCTGTTACTTACTCGCTGGCTATTTAAAAATTTATTAGATAAAGAATATCAGATTATTAAAGACAAACTAAAATTTCCAGTTCTTTTAATTCTATTAAATGCAGCCCTGTTAATTCCGTTTCAATCTTATGATGATATTAATTTGATAATGGAAAATCTTCAGCATCTATTTGTTATTACTTTCATTCTGATTATCAGTTGGCTAATTATAAGATTATTGAATATTTTCATTATTTATCTAAGCAATAAGAATCGTATAGATGTCAAAGATAATTTAAAAGCCAGAACTGAAGAGATCAACTTAACATATGTAATAGTTAAAGTCTGGGATCAACGAAGACTTGTTGTACCAACCACTTACTTTATCGATAATATCTTTCAGAACTGGACCAGGAAAACCTCTGAAATTTTAGGGACAGTTTTTTATATACTGATTATACAGTACCCCTAGATGAAATCAGGGCAGAATTAGATAGATTACTGGATGGTAACGATCTCTGGGATGGAAAAGTAAAGGTTGTTCAGGTTACTAATGCAGATGAAAAAACAATGGAAATCAGAATTTTAGTCAGTGCCCAGGACTCACCAACTGCCTGGAAACTAAGAGTTTATATTAGAGAGAAGTTAATTGAGTTTATCCAAAAGAATTATCCTGAAAGTCTACCAAAAACAAGAGTAGAAATTCCTGATAAAGATTACCAAGACAATAAAAGTAATACTCTCTAAATTTTTACTCAAAAAAGCCAACCGAAATAAATTGGCTGGCTTAAAGCTATTTATATTATTTTTATTTTACCACTAAAACCGAAGTTTTAGCATGTCTAACAACTTTTTCTGTTGTACTGCCTAACAAAAATTTTTTAACTGCATTTCTACCTAAATCAGATATAATAATTAAGTCATAACTTCCTTCTTCTGCGACTTTGCAAATAACCTCAGCTGGCCGACCTTTTTTAACTAACCTTTTAATATTTATTTTATTATTATTAAAAATATTTATACAGGAATCTACAATTTCTTCGCCCTTTTTCTCTATCGCTTTTTCTTCTGCAATTTCTTTTTCAGCATCGGATTTCGAATAAATTTCAGGGGCCATATATCTTTCTACTACTGATAATACAGTAACTTCAACATTCAGTTTTTCTGCAAGTTCATTAGTCTTGACAACAGCCTTATTACAACTATCTGAACCATCAACAGCAAGTAAAATCTTTTCCACAATACTCATCTCCTTTATCCACCCTATTTCTTTTAATTATACACCTCTAAATAAGAAATTAAAAGAACCTGACTTTTAAAAAAATAAAACCAGGATAATAATCATTATAAAAACAAAAATAATATGATAAAATTTCTGCTGATAAATTACAGCCATTAATTCTTTAATAGACACCTTTAACCAATAAGAAAGTTTAGTCCTTGAGCCTGCCCCATCAGTTTTAATCCCTGCTTTTTTGGCTAAAATAAGAGATCTCAATAAATGAAAATTATTTGTAACTGTAAGAACATTAGCATTTTTATTTGAATCAGGTTTGAAATCATGGTTAATGATATCAATTGCATATTCAAAGTTTTCAAAAGTATTGCCTGCATTTTCTTCAAGTATTATTAATTCTTTTGGAATTCCTTTACCCTTTAAGTAGCTGGCCATTGCTGATGCTTCGCTAATATTTTTACCTTTACTCTTGCCTCCGGAAACTATAATTTTTAATCCGGTGTCCGACTTATTATATTTATTAAATAAGCTATGGGCCTTATCAAGCCGACTGGCCAGTAATGGACTAACATTTTTCCCATCCACCCTGCAACCTAAAACTAAAATATAATCATAACTTTTAAATGGTGGTTGTAAATGGTTTAAAATTGTAGTAACAGTAAAGACCAATAGTAAAAAGAAAAAATAAATAATTATAAAACCTACAAAGTCATTAAAGCCTCTAAAGAATGGTGAATTTATCTGAACTTCTATTATTGGTAAAACAAAAAACCAGGATAAAACCAATATCCCAAATAGGAAGATAACTCTATGTTCAAACCGCTGTTTTTCTTTTTTAATTATCTTATAAATTGAAATAATGAATGACATTAAAAAAGAAGCTATGTGGGCTATATATGCAAATATTATTAAGATTGTTATTATAACTAAAGGTATCAATAAAATTCTAATTAAAAATATTTTACTATATGAAATAAATGTTATATAAGCAGATATTAGCCAGGCTATAAAAACAACACCTAAAAAAAATGTTCTTCTTTCAATATATATTGTCAAACCTAATATTAAACTTGTAATTATTACTGGCAGGACATATAACATTTAGACCTCTCCCCAGGCTAAGATAAAATTAACAAAAATCTAAAAAAATTTTGCATTTATGCTTTAACTAATATATAATTAAAAAAATGAGTGGTGATAATTATGAGCAAAGAAAACAGGCCAAATAATGGCCATGGTGGCTTCCAGAGAAATCATATGGCTAAGGTCTATACAAGCAAAAGACTTCATAAGAATGATTATAAGCATAGCCGATTCCAATTATTAACAAAATTCGACGGCAAACGAAAGCCTCAAAATATCATTATTGACACAGACATTGGACTTTTTAAGTAAATCATAATTCAAAAAATGACTCTGGTTTTATCCAGAGTCATTTTATTGAAAATTTTATCATATCTATTTGAAATCATATTATATAATATTCCTACAGTTTTTTCAATCAAATAAATAAAAAATACCAGATCCGATTCCAATCAGATCTGGCAGCAATTATTACCGCTCAGCAAAAATATTATTTAATTCTAATCCCCTGCTCAGTTATATCTATTATCTTTTCTCTATAAAGCCCTCCGATAGCTTTTTTAAAAGTACCTTTACTCATCTCCAACTCATATTTGATTACACCTGGAGAACTATCATCATTAAGAGGAAGAAAACCATCCTCATCTTTTAACTTTTCCAGAATTTTTTGTTTGGCATCTTCAATCCTGCCATAACCAATTTTCCTGAGGCTTACATCAATTTTATTATCATCTCTAATCTTTTTGATATATCCCTTTCTTTCCTCTCCAACATGAACCTGCCTGTAAATATCTTCTTCATATACAAGACCGTAATACTTATTATTTATGATGACTCTAATCCCCAGATCAGTAAACCGATCTATTAGAATATCTACCTCATCGCCCTGACTAAAATCTACATTTGCTGGGGCATCTTCTATTTCTGACATTAATTAAT
>CAZLCX010000077.1:0-6718 GCA_964558325.1 uncultured Halanaerobiaceae bacterium
GTTAACAAAACCGAAATAATATCGAAACATTGAGATGTAATAATTATAAGTGAAATAAGACAAAAAAAATTATTTGGAGGTATTAATTGATGAAAAAATTTGGTGGAGTTTTTACAGTTTTAGTTCTCTCAGTCTTAATTTTTACTGGCGTTGTTATGGCTGAACAGGGAGAATTCGGTGACCTGGCAGAAGGTTATGTTGATTATGACGGAGATTTAGTGGCTGATATTCCTGCTGATGAGTCAGAATGGGTTAATCCTGATACAATTATATTTTCTTACACACCGGTTGAAGAACCCTCAGTTTATGAAACAGCCTGGTCAGACTTTTTAGATTATTTGTCCGAAGTGACTGGTAAAGAAGTCATGTTTTATGCAGTTGAAAACTATGCTTCTCAGTTAGAAGCTCTAAGAGCTGGAAGAATTCATATTGCCGGTGTTAATACAGGGAGTGTGCCAGTTGCTGTAAATACTGCTGGTGCTGTACCTTTTGCAATGATGGCAGAAGAAGATGGCAGCTTTGGTTATGAGATGGAGGTAATCACCCAAAAAGATAGTGAACTTGAAGGTTTAGAGGATCTTGAGGGTAAGACAGTTGCCTTTGTTTCACAGACATCCAACTCCGGTTTTAAAGCTCCTTCTGCAATTTTAAAATCTGAAATGGGATTTGAAGCAGACGAAGATTATGAAGCAACCTTTAGTGGCCGCCATGATAATTCTATCCTGGGAGTTTATAATGGGGATTATGAAGTTGCAGCTATTGCAAATTCAGTAATGCATAGAATGGCTGAAAATGATACCATTGATTTGGACGAAATTAAAACTATTTATAAATCTGAAACCTTTCCAACTACAGCTTATACACATGTAAATAACCTACATCCAGGATTAGCTCAAAAAATAAAAGAAGCCTTCATGACTTTTGACTGGGAAGGAACAAGTTTAGATGAAGAATTTAGCGAAGATCAGTTTATACCAATCGATTATAAAACTTACTGGGAAGTAATTAGAACTATAGATAAAGCAAATGAGGTAGAATATCATTAATTTTTAATTAAAAATTATCTGATTTAGTTACCGGATGCCTGTTATTCCAAGGTATCCGGTAACCTTAATATAGAAAGGGGAAAATTATGCTAGAGATTAATAATTTGCATAAAGAGTATCCAGGAGGAGATTTAGCTCTTCGTGGGATTAATATTAAATTAAATAAAGGAGAAATTGCAGCAGTTATCGGTCCTTCAGGTGCCGGTAAATCTACATTAATTCGCTGTATAAATAGATTAGTTGAACCAACAGCTGGCGATATTATTTTACAAAAAGAGAATATTAATAAACTGGACAAAAAAGAACTGAAGAATAAAAGAAGGAAAATGGGTATGATTTTTCAGGAATATGCCTTAGTAGAAAGATTAACAGTAATGGAAAACGTTCTCTCAGGCAGGCTTGGTTATGTATCTTTTTGGAGAGCCTGGCTCAGAAAATTTCCTCAAAAAGATATTAATCAGGCCTATCAACTTTTAAAAAGATTAGGTTTAAAGGATCATGTGACTAAAAGGGCTGATCAACTTTCCGGGGGCCAGCGGCAGAGAGTTGGAATAGCCAGGGCCTTAATTCAGGATCCAGAACTATTGTTAGTCGATGAACCGACTGCCAGCCTTGATCCGAAAACTTCCAGGCAGATTATGCGTTTAATTACAGAGCTGGCAAAAGAAAGAGAACTTGCTGCCTTAATTAATATCCATGATGTGATGCTGGCTAAAGAATATGTCAGGAGAATTATTGGAATGAGACAGGGTGAAATTGTATTCGATGGCAGCCCGGCAGAATTAAATCAGGATACCCTGACCACCATTTATGGCGAAGAAGACTGGGAAAAATTCAATGAAGATGATGATAACAGTAATGATGGCAAAGCATCTCAACAGGGGGGTAATAATATTGTTGACGAAGAACAGCGAAGATTACACCTGGCAGCGTCCCCGTCTAATTAAAAGTAAAAATATAAGATATTTAATACTTTCATTGCTTACTGCCTACTTAATTTTAACCTTTATCTCATTAAGGATTGATCCCCAGAGAATTTTACTTGGTTTGAGTAGGAGTCAGAAATACTTTGCAGATTTTCTAAGACCAGATTTTTTCTCCAGAGGGAGCTCAATTATTGATGGCATTTTAGAAAGCTTAACAATGACCTATATAGCAACAGTATTTGGCGTTATAATTTCTATTCCCTTTGCCTTTGGAGCAGCAGAAAATATTTCCCCTAAACCAATCTATTATCTTTCCAGAGCAGTCATTGTTATTTCAAGAAGTTTTCAGGAAGTTGTAATCGCCATTTTTTTCGTCGTTATCATTGGTTTTGGACCCATGGCTGGAGTTTTAACACTTACCTTTAGTAGTATCGGTTTTTTAGCTAAACTCTTAGCAGAAGAGATAGAAGATATTAATTGGAGCCAGGTAGAGGCTATAAAAGCGACCGGTGCCTCCTGGTTTAAATTAATGGATTATGCAATTATACCCCAGGTGCTTCCCCGTTTTATTGGTCTGGTTGTATATAGACTTGATATAAATTTTAGGGCATCAGCTGTTATTGGAGTTGTTGGGGCTGGAGGGATTGGCACAACTTTAAATGCTGCTTTTGACCGTTATGAGTTTGATTCAGCCTCAGCAGTCTTAATAGTTATGATAGGAATTGTCTTATTAGGAGAAATGTTTTCTTCTTTTGTCAGAAAAAAGTTAAAATAATAAGAGGTGTCTTTAAATGCCAAATAATAATTATAATTGGAAACTAAAAGGGAGTATTAGAGTTTTAAAAAATTTATTATTCTGGGCAGCTGGAATCTGGCTCTTTATTTATTGCTGGAATATAATATCAGCCCGGACCATGTGGCCCTTTGTTTACGATGGGGCAGAGCAGGCTTCTAAATTATTAATCAGGATGTTTCCACCAAATTGGCCTTACTTCTTTAAGCTTTTACGGCCAATCTGGGATACAATTACAATAGCTACACTCGGCACAATGGCCGCCATAATATTTTCATTATTTGTTGCTTATTTAGCAGCAGAAAATACAACCCCCCATCCAGCTTTAAGATATATTGCACTTTTAATAATTGTAACTTCCAGGTCTGTGAGTTCATTAATCTGGGCAATTATCCTGGTAATAATTTTAGGTCCAGGAGTTTTAGCTGGAATAATAGCTATATCCTTTAGGTCAATTGGTTTTGTCTCAAAATTACTTTATGAAAGTATAGAAGAGATAGATAAAAATCAGGTAGAGGCGGTTCAGGCAACTGGAGCATCAAAATTTTCAACCTTAATCTATTCAGTCTTTCCCCAGGTATTTCCTACATTCATTGGGACATCAATCTACAGATGGGATATTAATATTAGAGAATCCACAGTTGTTGGCCTGGTAGGTGCTGGAGGAATAGGATTACAATTAAATGAAGCAATTTTAGGCCTTAAATGGCCTGACGCTATAATTATATTTATAATGATATTATCATTAGTTTTATTTTCTGAATTTTTCTCAGCCAAAATCAGAAAGGTTATTATTTAGTCATAAATCCCCCCTTATATAGATTTATGATGCTTGATAAATATGTGAAATAGTTGAAAGTGATAGGGAGCCATAGTATCTTTCTACTTGTTTCTCCCTATCAAATCAGCTATCAAGCTATTTTCAAGTTACAATTAGCCATAATTTAAATTTAAAAATTATAATAGTAAAAAGGGAGGCGATTTTAATGATGTTAGCAGAAGAAATAAAACAAAATTGGTTTGATTTAGATATTAATGATCAGCATTATCAGAAACTATTTTATAAATCACCTGCAGGGATGCTCTTATTAGATGAAAACGGATATATCATCAAAGCCAATCAGGCTATAAAAGAAATGACAGGTTATGAAATTAAAGAGCTGGTAGGAGCTAATATATTTGATCTATTAGTTTTAGAAAACAATAGAGCAGAGGCTAAAAAGAATATTAAAAGAATTATTTCCGGTGAAGATCTAAGATTTATAACGAAATCCCAGAAAAAATCAGGCGAGATATTTTATTCTTTACTTAAAGAAACTAGAATTAAGTTGAATAATGATAATTATGGTGTTTTATCAATGCAGATAGATATTACTGATCTTAAAGAAAAGGAAGAAAAAATTAAATATATTAGTTATTCTGATAAACTGACAGGTCTATATAACCGTAATTATTTTGAAGAGGAGTTAAGTAAACTTGATACTCCCAGGCAATTACCAATAAGTATTATTATGGCAGATATAGATGGATTAAAATTGATTAATGATACCTATGGGCATAAAGCAGGAGATAAAATTATTAAAAGAGCTGCTGAAATATTAAAAAAGGCGGTTCGTAAAGAAGATATAGTTTCCAGATGGGCCGGGGATGAATTTGTTATTCTTTTACCACAGACTGATAGAATGGAAACAGAAAAAATTATTGAAAGAATAATTGAAAAAACTAATAAGACTGAAAAGCATGATATCCCAATCTCTATAGGTCTTGGGTATGCAATAAAAGAAGATTCAGATAAAGATATCTATAAAATTTTAAATAAAGCAGATAAAAATATGTATCATAATAAGATATCTTTTGGTAGAGATAATGAAAGCAAGATAATCAAGAGTTTTTTAAACTCACTAGAAAAAAAGAGTGATGAAACTAAAGAACATGCACAGAGAATGGCCAAACTTGCTAGAAAAATAGGCCGTAATTTAAATTTAAAATCAGAACAACTACATAAATTATATCTATTAGCATATATTCATGACATAGGTAAGATATCAATACCTAAAAATATTTTAAATAAAAAAGATAGATTAAATGATAGAGAATGGGAAATGATTAAGACCCATCCTTTAAAGGGTAAACAAATAGCCCTTGCTACTGAAGAGTTTTCACCTATTGCAGAAGAAATTTATAGTCATCATGAACGCTGGGATGGGAAAGGTTATCCTAGAGGGTTAAAAAGAAAAGAGATCCCTTATCTGGCCAGAATTATTTCGATAGTTGATGCCTATGATGTTATGACCAATAAAAGGGTTTATTCTAATGCAATTTCTAAAGAAGAAGCATTAAAAGAGCTTAAAGCTTGTGCCGGCACTCAATTTGATCCAGAAATTATTAAGGTTTTTAATAAAGTTATTGCTTATAATATATAGTATCTATTTTAAAGAACATTTTAATTATATTAAAGTTTTAAATTAGAGTCAGTTTTTAGCGAGCATTATTTACATTTAATTAACACTAATTAAATATAACTGTAACATTAATAGGTTATAATTAAGTCAAGATAAAAAAGGAGGTAGTTTAAAATGATAGAAATAAAAGCAGATCTTCATACCCATACCGTTCATAGCGGCCATGCATACTCAACCTTTGATGAGTTGGCGAGAGAGGCTTCCAGAAATGGCTTAGATTTAATTGCCATAACAGACCATGGCCCGGCAATGCCAGATGGCCCCCATGAATATTACTTTGGCAATCTATGTATCCTGCCTGATGAATTATATGGAGTTAAGATATTAAAGGGAGTCGAGGCAAATATATTAAAGAGCGGTAAACTTGATTTGGCACCAGAAAGATTAAATAATTTAGATTTTGTCATAGCTGGTATCCATGACAATACAGGTCATAATTTAAAAAATGAAATTGAATATACAGAAGCTGTCGTTAAAGCAGTTGAAAGTGGTTATGTTGATATGCTCAGCCATCCAGTCAATAGCAATTACCCACTGGATCTTGAGGCAGTAGTTCAAGCCTGTAAAGCAAATAATGTTATCTTAGAAATTAATGCAAGCAGCTATAATCCAGCTAAAAATTTCAGCAGGGCTGATAGGATAGCCACCGTTAGGCTAATTAGCTTAGCTAGAGATAATAATGTTCCCCTGGCTGCAAATAGTGATGCCCATTTCTGTAAACAGGTAGGGAATGTTTCATATTTAAAAGGTATCTTTAGAGAGACCTTTTTACAACCAGAAGATTTAATAAATACCTCAGCAGAAAAGGTCTTATTATATCTATATAATCGTATAAAGAATCAAATTACAATGCCATCATTTAATGATAGTAACCAGGTTTTAATCAAAGTCTAAATAATATTTATCTGCTATAATTTTAGTCTGTTTAATTGCAAGCTGTAATATTTAAATGGAGGAATAAAAAATGGCAAAGTTATTTGGAGAGTTCGAAAAATTAAAAACTGATTTTACTGATTTAGCAGAATTAGTTGGTAACTGTATGACAGATTCTCTAGATGCTCTTTTTTTATATTTAGAAGAGGGAGAAACTGAAAAAGTAAAAGAACTTACTGAGTCTGTCCATGAGTATGAAAGTAAAGCTGATGAAAAAAGAAGAGAAATAATAACCAGTATTTTGAATGGCAGATTAATGCCTAATACAAGAAGCGATATGCTAAATTTAATAGAATCCATTGATGATATAGCTGATTTCTCTGAGGATATAATTGACGAGATTATATTTTTAAGATTAAAGTTCAAACATCTTGATATCAATAGAGGTAAAAAGATGCAGGAATTGCTGCTAGAACAATATGGGAAATTAACTAGAGGGTTAAAACTTTTATTTAGTGATATGAACCAGGCCCTGGTTTATGCCAGGCAACTAGAAGAAATTGAATCAAAACTTGATGATATAGAAGAAGTCATGATTAGAGAAGTTGGCCAGAATAC
>CAZLCX010000078.1:0-6656 GCA_964558325.1 uncultured Halanaerobiaceae bacterium
CAAAATCAAATCTACATATCAGGAGGTTTTATCATGGCATTAAAAGTCTTTCACACCGGCGATATTCATTTAGGGATGCAGTTTAATAGTTATCCTTCCTCAGTCAGTGATAAGCTGCAGGAGGCTCGGACAGGCGTCTTAGAAAGGATTGTAGAGCTGGCCAATACTGAAGAATGTAATCTCTTAGTTGTAGCAGGAGATTTATTTAATAACACCCAGGTCGAGACTAAATTGGTTCTAAAAGCAGTCAATATCTTTGATAAATTCAAAGGGGAAGCAATCCTCTTTCTGCCAGGCAACCACGATTATGACCTGGGCCAGGAAAACGTCTGGAGGACCTTTGCCAGAAAGGCCACCAGCAGGATGTTAATCTTAAATGATTTTAAACCCTATGACTTAGAGGATTACGGCCTCAGGGCCACCATTTACCCGGCCCCCTGCGATTCAAGGCATTCCAGCAGCAACAACCTGGGCTGGCTCAAGGAATTAGATGAAGCAGGCAACAAGATAAACTCAAATAACTACTCGATTGGAATCGCCCATGGAGCCCTGGCCGGCCTCTCCCCGGATTTAACAGATAACTACTTTCAGATGAGCAGAGATGAACTCCTGGCAATTGAGATGGATCTCTGGTTATTAGGCCACAGCCATATCCAGTATCCTGAAGGGGATAACCCTACCAATAAAAAGATCTTTAACAGCGGCACCCCGGAGCCAGACGGTCTGGACTGCAGGCATGCAGGCTTTGCCTGGGTAATTACCCTGGATGATAATAAATATATCTCAGCCAGGAAGGTTAAGACCGGCAGGTATAGATTTTACGATCTCGATAAAACCATAAACAGCCAGCAGGACCTCCAGGCCCTCAAGGCAGAGTTACTTGCCGGCAGCCCGGAAAACAAAATAGTCAGGCTGAAATTATCCGGGGGCATTAAAGAAGAAATATACAATCAGCGCCAGGAATTCTATGATGACCTAAAATACCAGCTAGGTTATTTAGATATTGAAGATGATAATTTATATATCAAACTGGACCACAGTAAAATCGAAGCTGAATTCACCCCGGGTTCCTTCCCCTATCAATTTTTAACCAGGCTGGAAGAGGATGAAAAATCATTACATCTGGCCTATGAATTAATTAAGGAGGTGCAGGATGAAGCTTAAAAAATTTAAGACCCAGATCTTTGCTGGCCTCAACGACAGAGAGGTTTCATTTGCAGATGGCCTGAATATCCTGTTAGGGCCCAATGAGGCTGGAAAAAGCTCGATTATCAATGGCATCTTTGCCACCCTATTTAAAGAGCCCCAGCTCAGGTCAAGGGCTAAAAGAGATATAGAATTCAATCAAAAGTTTCTGCCCCATCCAGATGGCGAATATATCCATGGTAATTTAATTATTGATGATGGCGGCGATAGCTATCGCATAGAGAAGAAGTGGAGCAGAAATAATCCCTCTGCCCTGCTGGAGCTGCCAGGGGGCAATATCATTGATGATACCAAAAAAATTGAAAATACCCTAACTGAAATCTTACTCTATGGCGAGAGCACCTATGATAATATCGTCTTTGTCAAGCAGAGTGAGGTTAAGGCTGCTGTTAAGCGGATAGCCGAAGACAGCGCCGTTAAAACCACTGTCAATAATTTTTTAAGAAAAGCTGTCATGGAGATGGACGGCATTGTCACAGAGAAAGTCAAAGAGAAGATCACTTCAGAAAAGGATGAGTTGTTATCCAGATGGGACCTGGATAAAAAACAGCCAGAAAACCCTGATAAAGACATCAATGATCCCTATAAAACAGCAAGGGGGAAAATATATAATGCCTATATAGAAAGGGCAGAAATCAAACAGAAAATCAGAAAGGCAGAAAATAGTGAAGAAAAAATCCAGGCTATCAATAATCAGATAGAGAGACTGGAAGCTGAAATCAAGGAGACCGAGCAAAACTTAGCCAGGCTGGAGGAAATAGAAGCTGACATCAATAAAAGAATTGAATTAGAGCCGAAGCTAGCAAGAAACCAGGAAAGATTAGAGGCTTTAAATGAGATTAACGCTAAATGGCCGGTCTTAAAAGATGAAATTGCCAGGCAGCAAAAACAGCTAGAAGAATATAATCAGGAACTAGAGCAGCTAAATCAGGAAAAAGCTGCCTGGGATAAATTAAAGAAAAAAGAGGAACTGGAAGAAAAACTTAATAAAATTGAGCAATTAACCTCTAAAATAGCAGAGGCCAATCAGCAGCAAGAAAAATTTGCAGTAATAGATGAAGCTAAAGTTGAGGAGCTGGCTGACTTAGAAAATAAAATATCTAATATCGATGCCCAATTATCTGCCAGCAAATTAAAGGCTAAAATTATCAAATCTCCGTCCAGCACTAAGATCGTTAAAGGTGTTGATGATGAAGAGGTAATCGAAGCCGGCAGAGAAATAGAGGCAGACGGTTATTTAAGAATTTATAATAATGAGATAGATATTGAAGTCAGTTCTGCAGAGATTGATTTTGCAGACCTAAAAGAGGATTATAACTCAGCCACTGAAAAATATAACCAGCTTATAGGTGAATTAAAAGCCTTAAATATCAGTAACTCCAGGGAGGCCAGAGAAAAAGTTAAGGCCAAAAACGAACTCCAGAGAGAGATTAAACAGGCTCAAAAAGAGCAGGATAAAATATTGGCAGATACCACCCTGGAAGCCTTAAAAGAAGAATACGAAAGCATTGAAGTTGATGATGATATCAGGGAAAAGGAAGTTATCGAAAAGGAAATTGCCAGCTTAAAAGATGATAAAATCAGCGATTTAAAAGTTGAAATAGGAACCAGTGAAAATAAGCTAAAAGAATGGCAGGAAGAATACAATAGCCTGAAAGAATTGCAGTCAGAAATCGAAGGTTTAAAGACTGAAATTTATCAGTTAGAAAAGCAGCTGGCCGGACTGGCTGAATTACCTGAAGAATTTGCCTCAAACGACCAGTTCAGGCAGAGGGTGAAGGATTTAAGAAAGATTAAAGAGAGTAAGACTAATAGGAAAAATGAAAAAGACCAGGAATTAATCGAAATCCAGAAAGAAATGCCAGAGGAATCATTAGAGGAACTGGAAGAAAACCTTGAGAAAAAGCAGCGAAGGTTTCAGGCCCTGGAAGAGAGAGCCTGGCGGCTATTAAAAGTCGAGGAGGCCTTTAACGAAACCTTAAAGGGAATGGATAAGCAGTCCTTTGAGCCTCTGATTGAGTCATTTAGTAACCATTTAAACACCCTGACAGCCGGCAGCTATCAGGCCAGCAATATCAATGACAACTTTGATATCGAAATAATCAAAGAGGCTGACCGGCAAAAACTACCAGTCGATCTGAACCTGCTCTCCTTTGGAACCTATGATAGTGTCGCCCTGGCCTTAAGGTTTGCCCTTTATGAGAACCTCTTTAAGGATAAGCCAGGCTTTATTATCCTGGATGACTGCCTGGTTAATTTAGACCCGGAAAGAACTGAAAAGGCCATTGAATTAATCAAAGCTTTTGCAGAAAAATACCAGATTATCTATAGTACCTGCGATCCAGAGACTGCTGAAAGCCTGGCCGGCAATCTAATTAACCTGTAAAAAATTATGCTATAGTCAGGATAAGCTGCTTTGGAATTATCAAAATCTAGATAATTATTATTTAGCTTTAGTGAATAATTACAGGCTAGAGTTTATAGCCGTTGTTAAAACATATATATCTAATCAGAATTAGTAAATAAGTTTGAAAATTCAGGGAAGGAATTTAGATTAATCTCTGGAAGACATTTAATAGATAAAGATAATTCAAAAAATATTTAGAGGGGAGAGAATAATATTATGTTTAAAAAATTAAAGAAGACAATGTTGATAGCTTCTCTACTCCTAGTTTTTACTCTTGCTTTTACAACGGCAGTCCAGGCAGAAGTTAAGAATGTGATCTTACTTGTTGGTGATGGGCTGGGCATGGGTCAGATTGATGTAACCCGCACCCTTGCTGGAGATAAAGATCATGAGCTAGAGTTAATGAAATTTCCAGAGGCAGCAAATATGATGACAAGCTCGACAGAAGGAGTTCCTGATTCAGCTGCAGCCGGTACCGCCATGTCAACAGGACACAAGGTATATAATGGTGCAATTGCCATGAATGAGGAAGGCGAAGAACTTGATTCTGTTTTAGATCTTGCTGAGTCAAAAGATATGGCCACTGGCGTAATTAGTACCAATACAGTAACTGATGCAACCCCTGCATCATTTATTGCTTCTGTTGAAGATAGAGGCATGGGAGCAGAAATTGCAAAACAGAGCCTTGAAAATGAAGTAGATCTCATGTTAGGTGGAGGTCGTGAAGATTTCATGGAAGAAGAAGCCGGTGAAGACCTAATCACAAAAGCTGCTGAAGACGGTTATCAGTATGTTTCAGATAAAGATGAATTAGGAGAAGTTTCTTCAGATGATGGTAAAGTCCTGGGGCTATTTAATGATTCTTATATGAACTATCTTAATGATCGTGATGAGTTAAATTCTGAAGAGCCGACTTTAGAACAGATGACAGAAAAGGCATTAGAAGTATTGTCAGAAAATGAAGATGGTTTCTTCTTAATGTCAGAGGGAGCCAGAATTGACCATGCATCCCATGCAGCTGATATTCCTGGGGTTGTAGCCGAAACTTTAGATTTTGATGCCAGCGTAGAAGCTGCCAGGGAATTTGCTGAAGAAAACGAAGATACTCTTGTAATTGTTACAGCTGACCATGAAACTCTTGGATTTTCTGCAACTGAACCAATGGATAAGGAAGCTCTAATGGATATTGATGTTTCTCCAGAATATATGGCTTCAGAATTGACAGAGAAAGAAGACGGCAAAGGTTATACAGCAGACAGTGTAAAGTCTGTATTTAAAGAATATGCTGATATTTCTCTAAATGACAAAGAAGTAGAACAGTTTAATGAAAGAGTTCTAGATGAAGATGGAAACATTAAATATACCTATCTTGTAGGCTGGGAAATCGGCTCTGTAATAGCAGAAGAATATCAGGCTGGAGTTTTAAATCCAGAAGTTAGAGAAAATTCCTCAACAGGTGGACACACCCTTAATTCAGTACCGATTTTTGCCTATGGTGAAAATGCAGAAGAATTCAATGGAATGATGCAGAATACAGAATTTGCTGATATCTTATTTGAAATGGTTGAGTAGAAAATCAGACTTAAAATAGATAACAATATTAATAAATTTATTCAGGCAGCCTTGAATTTGAGGCTGCCTGTTTTAACTTTAAATAAATTTAGAATCCCCTCATTTTGTTCTTATTAACCTTTTTTTAACATTAAGTTAATACTGCTGTAACATTTAAGTGATAGTATAATAGTAGACTTAATTGGGTTTCAGGCATCTGAATAAATATAAGCATTTCTGATATTATTGCAGGGTCTTTAATTAAATTAATCCTTTGGAATTCAACCCATTATTTAAGGTTGAAAACATTCAAAAAAACTCATATAGTTAAGTTTTTCTACTAATTGACAATCAATTCAATCAAATATATAATTATAACTACAGGGGAAGCAATAAAAAAGCAATAATTTTTAGGCTTATTGGCCATAATCCATTAAGTCTCTAATGATGATTTAAAATCCTTTCAAAAAAGGGGGGATGAGACAGAACAAATTAGTTTTGGCTTAAATTAAATAAAAAAAAGGAGAGGATTATCTAATGAGAAAATTAACTTTTTTGATGGTGGTTGCTCTTGTTTTAATGCTGAGTGTTACTACAGCAGCACAGGATAAAGTTACTATTGACTTCTGGCATGCAATGGGTGGACATAACCTGGATGTAACAGAAACTCTGGTAGAAAGATTTAATGAAGAGCATGATGATATCGAAGTTGTACCACAGAACACCGGAACCTATAATGACACTTTAACCAAAGCTGAATCTGCAGTTAAAAGTGGGGATGCACCACATATTATTCAAATTTATGAAATTGGAACTCAGGTAATGGTAGATAGTGGTATAATAATGCCAGTTGAAGAATTGGGAAAAGAGGTTGCTGAAGATGATAGTTTTGATTGGGGTAAATTTTTAACACCGGTTTCTGATTATTATCAGGTAGATGGACAGCTAAATTCTATGCCTTTTAATTCATCTACACCGATTTTATATTATAATAAGGATGCCTTTGAGGAAGCAGGTCTTGATCCCAATGATCCACCTAAAACCTTCAGTGAGCTAAAAGAATATGCCGAAAAGCTGACTATTAAAGATGATGATGGAGATGTCGAGCGTTACGGCTTTACACTTGGTATAGTTGGCTGGTTTGTAGAACAGATGGTTGCCAATCAGGATGGACTGCTGGTAAATAACAACAATGGTCGTGATGGCAGAGCAACTGAATCTTATTTAAATGAAGAGCCGACTGTTAGATTTGTTGAGCTGTGGGAAGAAATGGTCGACGAAGAGATAATGTCAAATCCCGGCCGCGGCTGGGATGGAGCCAAACAGGCTTTCTTATCAGGGCGTGCGGCAATGATGATCGAATCTACTGCTCAGGTTACTAATTTTACAGAAAATGCTGAAGAATCCGGATATGAACTGGGTACAGCCTTCCTACCTCGTCCTGATGATGTAGACCGGGGTGGAGTAATTATAGGTGGAGCCAGCCTCTGGG
>CAZLCX010000079.1:0-6460 GCA_964558325.1 uncultured Halanaerobiaceae bacterium
TAGATCTCTGGAATTAGGTCCAATAAATACTTTAAATTCTCCCTCTTCAACTACAAGCTCATTTTCCAGGTTATAGAATTTTAGCATATCTTCAATTATTTCAAATTCAATCCTTCTCTTTTCTCCTGGTTCAAGAGATATTTTCATAAAATCCTTCAGTTCTTTAACCGGTCTGACTGTGCTTCCATATAAGTCTCTAATATATAATTGTACAATTTCTTTGCCAGGATAACTTCCCTTATTTTTTATTTCTATAGAAGCAGAAAGTGTTTCTCCCTTTTTTATAATTTTTGAGCTTATAGCCGGTTTTGAATACTGATACTCATTATAACTTAAGCCATACCCAAAAGGATATAAGGGTTCATTGGGGATATCCTGATAACGGGATAAAAAACGATAATTTTTATTTTCTACTTTTTCTGGAGATCTACCTGTACTGTAATGATTATAATATACAGGAATCTGACCGACAGTATGGGGAAAACTCATTGTCAGTTTGGCAGAAGGATTTACCTCACCACTGATTAAATCTGCCAGAGCACTGCCCCCTTCTGTACCGGGAAACCAGCTTTCCAGTATTGCTGTCATATTCTCAGTATACCATTTTAAATCCAGCGGTCTGCCGTTAAATAAAACCAATACGGCAGGCTTATTGGAATCAGCTGCTATTTTGGCAATTTCTTTTTGCGGGCCCGGTAGGTCAAGATAAGCTCTGCTTCCACCTTCACCACTCATATTCTGTTCTTCTCCTAAGGCCAGAATTATAAGCTCCGATTTTTCTACAGCCTTTTCTACAGCTTTTAGATTTAGTTCTTCAGTATCAAAGTTATAGCCCACTGCAGTATTAATTTTAACTTTTCCGGCAAATTTATTTTCCAAACCCTCTTTTAAAGTAACTGCCTCATCATTTTCTCCCAGGGCATTCCAAAAACCAATTATCCCGCCAGCATCTGCCAGAGGTCCAACCAGAGCAATTGATTTAAGCTCAGCAATCTTATCATCTAATGGTAAAATATCATCATTTTTTAAGAGCACAACTGATTCTGCAGCAGATTCGCGGGCCAGCTTTCTGTGATTTTTGTGTAAATGGGTATTCTTTTCTCTTTTTGGATCTATATAGCGAAATGGATCTTCAAATAATCCCAATTTATTTTTTAACTTTAAGATTCTCATTACAGCCTGGTCAATCAATTTTTCTTCAACAAGCCCCTCAGTAACTAAATCTTCCAGATGGTGTGTATACTCTGTAGAAACCATCTCAATATCAAGACCTGCTTCTATACCTTTTTGGGCCGCTTCTTTTCCATCTCTGGCAACACCATGATCTATTATTTCGGTCAGTGAATCATAATCAGAAATTACTGTACCCTCAAACCCCATTTCATCTCTTAATAAATCTCTTAATAAAAATTTATTGGCTGTTGCAGGAACTCCCTTAAAAATATTAAATGAAGTCATTACCATTTCAGCTCCGGCTTCAATGCTTTTTTGATAACCTGAGAGATAAAAGTTTCTTAACTTCTGTTCAGACATATCCACAGTATTATAATCTCTTCCAGCCTCTGAAGCTCCATAGCCGGCAAAATGTTTAACACAGGCGGCCATTGTCTCCTGATCTTTTAAGTCATCACCCTGAAAACCTCTGACATAAGCTGCACTCAAGAGAGCATTTAAAAGCGGATCTTCGCCCTGACTTTCCATTACTCTCCCCCAGCGCGGATCCCGAACTAAATCAGCCATCGGAGCAAAGGTAACATTATTGCCGGAGGCACTTCCTTCTCTGGCAGCTACCGCTGCAGTCTTTTCGATTAAGTCTGGATTCCAGCTGCAGGCCAGGGCTAAAGGTATGGGAAAGATCGTTCTAAAGCCGTGCACAACATCAAACATAAATAAGAGAGGAATACCAAGCCTGTTATTTTCCAGATATTCTTTTTGGACACTATAAGCGTTCTGGGCATTATTACAGTTTAAAATGGAACCAACACTGTATAATGACTGTTTATCGAGAATTATATTGTTTTCCGGACCGGTTACCGGGCCAGTACTATCTAAGGATGAACTGGAAGAGCGATTAAAGGTTGGTAAATCACTCTGATATAACTGCATTATCTTTTCTTTTAAAGTCATTTTTTCTAGTAGTTTTTCTAATTTAAATTCTTCCATCAAATCACCTTCTTATATTTATAATTATTTATTTCTGTTTTATCCTTTTAAACCTGATAAAGTGATTCCTCTAATAAAGTATTTCTGAGCAAAAAGGAAAATTATAATTATCGGCAGAGTAGCCATCACTGAAGCAGCCATCTGCAGTCCAAAGGCACTGGAAAACTGTCCTGTCAGATTAGAAATTGCAACAGGTAAAGTATACATTGTTTCGCTGGTTGCAATAATTAAGGGCCAGAGAAACTGATTCCAGGCACCAGTAAAACTAAAGATTCCCAGGGCCGCCAGGGCGGGTTTAGTTAAAGGAATGACAATCTTAAAAAATATAAAAAATTCACCTGCTCCATCTATGCGGGCAGCTTCTAATAATTCTTCCGGAATAGACTGTATAAACTGTCTCAAAAAAAAGATATTAAAGGCTGTGGCAATACCGGGTAAGATTAAACCCCGATAACTGTTCAACATCCCCAGTCTTTTTAATAATAAAAATACCGGAATCATTGTAATCTGAGTTGGTACCATCAGTGTTCCTAAGACTGTTAAAAACAAAACTCTTTTAAAAGGAAATTCAAATTTAGCAAAAGCATAGCCTGCCATAGAACAGACTAAAAGTGATAAAACAGGAATTGTTACAGATACAATTACCGAATTAATAAAGGGGCGATAAAAATTAAACTCACTAAATAATCTGAGATAATTGTTCATTGTTGGATTATTTGGAATCCACTGAGGTGGAATCTGTAAAACAGCATCTGTTGTTTTAAATGAAGTAGAGATCATCCATAAAAAGGGCCCAATCATCATTAATAATCCGGTAGATAAAATCAGATAAATTATTATATTAGAAATTGAAAGCTTATTATTATTTTCCATTTTAGACATCTCGCTCCCCTCTAAACTTCATCTGGATTAAAGTGACCACAAAAATTAAGATAAATAAAACATACCCGATAGCTGAAGCATATCCAAGTTCAAAATGTTTAAATCCATTTCTGTACATATATAAAACAACAGATAATGTGGAGTCTAAAGGTCCACCTTCTGTTAGCATATATGGTTCGGCAAATAGCTGTAAGTAGCCGATAACAGTCATTACTGTTACAAAAAAGGTAGTGGGTTTTAACATCGGCAGGGTTATATTTTTAAACATCTGCCATTTGCTAGCCCCATCTATTCTTGCAGCCTCATATAGATGAATTGGTATATTCTGCAGTCCAGCCAAAAATAATATTATATTATGCCCTAAACCTTTCCAGACCACAAATAAAATGATAGACGGCATTGCCCAGGTGGTATTACCCAGCCAGTTAATTGGTTCAATACCGAAAAGTGAGATTACCCAGTTTAAAAATCCATAGTTGGGATTTAAAATAAATCCCCAGATCACCGCAACTGCAACTGTGTTTGTAATTGAAGGTAAATAAAATCCGGCTCTAAAAAATTCTTTTCCCTTTACATCTTTTTTGTTCATTAAAACTGCAAAACCTAAGGCAAAAAATATTGCCAGCGGTACTCCAATAACTGTAAAATAAAGAGTGTTCTTAAGTGATTTCCAGAAAATCTCATCATTAATTAACTTTGAATAATTTTCCAGACCAACAAATTCTGCCTGATTCCAGTCCATTAGTGAATAAATATTAAAATCAGTTAAACTAATATATAAAGAAGCAAAAATAGGTATAATTAAAAATATAAACATCAAAATCATAGCCGGTGCTAAAAAGAGTGCTGGTGTTTTAATGCTTTTTTTCATATAATTCCACTCTCCTAAAAAAATTAAGTATAAAACTGACCTGAATCAGGCCAGCCTTATACTTTTTTATTGATTACTCTGACTTATAAGATTCCTTTAATATCCTCTTCTAAGTTTGAAATAGATTCTTCTGCTGATGAATCTCCGTAAATTGCCTGCTGCATTCTTCTTTTAATTGCAGATGCAATCTGTTCCCATTCTGGTACTGTTGTAGGAGCTTTAGCATCTTCAAGCTGCTCACCAAATACTTCTAACTTTGGCTGATCTGCAAAATAATCAGACTGCCAGATATCAACATTTGCCGGCAGGCCATTTGTTGATTCATACCATTCTTTTTGAGTTTCTTCCTGACTCATAAATTCTACAAATTTCCAGGCAGCATCCTTTTTATTTGAATCTTCAAAAATTACCAGGTTACTACCACCGGTAAAGGAAGTTCTAGTCTCCTTTTCGGGCATCATTGCAACAGACCAATCGCCATCAATTTCTGGAGCCTGATCTTTAATTAAATCTATCATCCAGGGACCACTAAAAAATATTGGTTTATTGCCATCTTTAAATTCCTGAATTGTTTCTGAACCCTGAGCTTCTGTTTGAGCTATCTCCTCTTCAAAAAAGCTGACATAATATTCAAGAGCTTCTACAGCTTCAGGACTATTAATTGCAATTTCACCCTGGTCATTTAAAATTTCTCCGCCATTCTGCCAGATAAAGGGTAATAAAATTTGTTCATCTTCGTTCGGTAAATCTATACCATATTCACCATTAGCGCTTAATTCTTTGCTAACTTCTTTAAGTTCTTCCCAGGTTGCTGGTGGGTTGTCATAACCAGCTTCACTCAGCAAATCACTGCGATAGTACATAGCCCTTACATCTACATACCAGGGCACTCCATAAATCTTATTATTTATTTCATTTGTCTCAAATGAACCTTCGAAAAAATCTTCTTTGCCAATCTCGGAATTAGCAAGATAATCTGAAATATCTGCAAAGGCACCTATACCGCCGAATTCTGCCATCCAGGTTGTACCCATTTGAGCTACATCGGGCCCTGTTCCCCCCGCTACTGCTGTAACTAATTTTTCGTGTGCATTATCCCAGGGAATGGCCTGAACTTCCACATCAATATCCGGATTTTCTTCTTCAAATTTTTCAGCAAACTCATCTAAATTTTTACCTTCTTCTCCCATACCCCAGACAGTAATAGTTTCTGCACTAACTGCTGCCGTTCCTAAAATTACTAAACCTAAGACCAATAAAATAGCAACAAATTTCTTCATTAATTATCCCTCCTGAAATTTTTTATGTTAAACCTCTGAAGAGGTTTAAGCCTAATTTAATTAACCGGTTAAGTAAAGTTTAAAATATTATTCTAAAACTGAACAACTTTCTCTGATCACCAGCTTTGATCTTAATTTAATATTTTGGCTGAACTTTTTATTCTTTTTTAATTCTGAAAATACTTTTTTGGCAGCTATTTTACCCATTTCATAAGTTGGCTGTCTGATTGTAGTTAAACCAGGACTCATTAATCTGCTGGCTTCTATATCATCAAAACCAATGACTGAAATATCTTCGGGAACTGAAAGTCCTGCCTCCTGAATTGCATTGATCACCCCGATAGCCATCTGATCATTTGCGGCAAAGACAGCTGTTGGCCGGTCTGTAAGCGAAAGTAACTCTTTTGCTGCCTGATAGCCACCTTCTCTGGTATAAGCGCCGTATTTAAGATAGTTATTATTAATTTTCAAATCATTTTCTGCCATTGCTTTTTTAAATCCTAAAAATCTATTCTGATCATCAATATTGTCTTTAATCCCGTGAATATAGGAGATTTTTTTATGTTTTAAACCTATCAGGTAATTTGTAGCTTTATAGCCTCCCCACTGATTATCAATCACAATATTGCAGAACTGATCCTGATCTTGTGAGTAATCTATTAAGACAAAGGGGATTTTTTGATTTTTCAGGTCTGTCAGAAGTGAATGATCGATGTTATAAACCATCAGGATAATTCCATCAACTCGGCCGCTGCTGAAATAATCTAACATTTTATTTTCCTTTGCCTGCTCACCGTGGGTAGTACAGAGATTGATTGTATAATCTAATTTATTAGCAACTAATTCCACACCCCTGATTATATCTGCATAAAACATATCAGTGATATCCGGAATGATTAGACCAATCATTTCTGTACTCTGGCCGGCTAATCCTCTGGCTACAGAGTTCGGTTTATAATTTAACTCATCAATTATTTTTAATACCTTCTGCCGGGTTTCTTCCCCAACTCCTGATTTATTATTGATTACATAGGAGACTGTTGCCTTAGATACTCCTGCTTTTTCTGCTATTGTTTTGATAGTAACACTCATTAATTTCACCCTTTACTTAACCGGTTAACTAAATTGTAGCATAATAGTTTTTAATAGTCAAACAATTAGCCTAAAAATTTAAAATAAATCAGTTTGGAGTTGTGGGGATACCCTTTTCACTTGGTAAAAGTAGCCCTATTACAAACCCTGTATTTGAAATTTATGAGGTTAA
>CAZLCX010000080.1:0-6229 GCA_964558325.1 uncultured Halanaerobiaceae bacterium
GTTTAAATTAAGAGGAGATAATGTTATTATTAGATGAAGAGTAAATATATAATCAATAAACGAAACAGGTGAATAAATTGGAAAATCAGTCAAACTCAGAAAATACTTATAATCAAAAACTCGGGGTAATTTATGGCGTGCTGGCCTTTACAGCCTGGGGACTTCTCCCTATTTACTGGAAGCTTTTAAATCAGGTTCCAGCTCTGGAAATCCTGGCCCATCGGATTGTCTGGTCATTTGTCTTTGTGACAGCCCTGCTGCTTGTAAAAAGTGATTTTCAAACCCTAAAGACCATCCTGGCCAGCAGGAGAAAGACCTTACTAATCATGGCTGGAGCAGTTTTAATCAGTATTAATTGGTTTACATATATCTGGGCAGTGAATGCCAACTTTGTCCTTCAGACAAGTATGGGCTATTATATCAATCCTCTGGTAGTTTCGATTTTAAGCATGATTGTTCTCAAAGAAAAATTTGATAAAGGTAAAATTTTAGCACTTATCCTGGCTGCCACTGGAGTCCTGATTCTGACTATTCAGTATGGCGAGGTACCCTGGGTTGCCTTAATTCTGGCGTCATCCTTTGCTCTTTATGGCCTGGTCAAAAAAGTCCTAAACCTTGATGCCATCACATCCCTGGCCTTAGAGACTCTAATGATCACCCCAATTGCCATCTTTTATATCGGTAGAATTCAGCTAAGCGGGGCAGGGAGTTTCTTTTCCGTCTCAATACCGGTAATGGGTTTCCTGGTTTTTTCAGGAGTGATTACAGCCACCCCATTGCTCTGGTTTGCTAAGGGCACCCAGTTAGTTGAATTTTCAACGATTGGATTTTTGCAATATATAGCTCCAACAATCAGCTTTTTTCTAGGTGTCTTTCTCTTTAATGAGGAGTTTTCAACTACCCATTTAGTCAGTTTTGGCTTTATCTGGTCAGCTCTGATTATCTATACAATTGCAATTACCAGAGGAAATCAGGTAAAGAAAAAAGAGGTTTAGGATACTGTTTAAATAATTTTAATCATTGAGAATTCTCTCCTTAAGATATTTTTGTTGAACTTTTAGAAAGAGCTTGAAATCCAGATATTTTCGAATAGTTAAAGAAAAATAGCTGTTTGGTTCAAAATCTTCAGCTGCATATAATAAATTGTTGTGTCTCACAACCTCATATTTTGCAACAATTGAAAGACTATTTAGTATTACATATGTCAACGTTGATTTATATTTTATAATATTATTATCAAAAAATAGTAATCTTTGGGTACAAACTGATGATCAATTGTGGATAAGTAGAGGCAAATGTGGATAGATTGTGGACAGGGTTGTGGATAACCTGGGTGAGACTTTTATATTTTATAAAAAATTGTCCTGAAAATATTGATAGAATAACTATTATTTAGAAAAAATAATCGAATTAGAAAACCCCTTTCAGAATTAACTGAAAGGGGTAAGTTATTAAAAAGAATTATATTAGTATATTAAATTAGTTGTAATTTTTATTATCAATCTTTACATCTGGAATATCACAGCTGCAATCAGTTTTTCCTTTACTATAAGGGCAGCCTACACATTTTGCACCTTTGCGTTTTTCGATAATGATTTTAGCAACTGCCCCGCCAGCTATTCCTAAAATTACCAGGGCAACTATTAGATTAGCCATATTTACCTCCTAAGCAGTATCTGCGAGATTCTTTGTTTTTAAGGTTTTTTCTTTGTTGATAAGGTGGATGATATAGCCGGCAATCGCCATGACAGCGATTAAACCAGGTACAAAGCCACTGCCAAATCCACCAGTTGTTATTAGAGTACCGAACTGATAAGTGATAAAGGCAACTATATAACCTGTGGCGAATTGATAGCCAATAGCGCCTAATAGCCATTTTTTATCTTCCATCTCGGCATTCATTGCACCAATAGCTGCAAAACATGGCGGTGTAAAGAGATTGAACATTAAATAGGCCAGGGCAGCTACTGAGGTTAGGCCCATGATTTCTGCAACATTTGACCTACCGGCTACCAGGGTTAATTCTTCAGGATTGATAAAGTTAGTAATTCCGTAAACTACAGCCAGGGTACCAACCACATTTTCCTTGGCAATAAAGCCTGTAATTGCTGCAGCTGCCAGCTGCCAGGCACCAAATCCTAATGGTACCAATAAAATGGCAAATGGTGAGGCAATACTGGCTAAAATACTGGTTCCTTCTGCTCCTTCAGAAACAGCCTGGAACTGCCAGTTGAAGGTCTGCATTATCTGGACGATCATATTACTAAGAAGTATAATGGTACCGGCTTTTACAATAAAGGCTTTACCCCTTGAAAGCATTGAGATAGTAGCCCGCTTGATGCTAGGTACCTTATATTCTGGGAGTTCCATAATAAAGAAGGATCTCTGATTTTCTGCGCCTGTAATTTTTAAGACGATGATGGAACTGATAATAATTAAACCAATTCCCATGAAATACATGCTGGTACCTACCCAGGGAGAGCCATTAAAGAAAACTCCGGCGAATAGAGCTATAACCGGGAGTTTAGCTCCACAGGGCATAAATGGTGTCAGCATGGCAGTTGTTCTCCGCTGTCTTTTATTTTTAATTGTTCTGGTCGCCATGATACCCGGGATGGCACAGCCTGTTCCAATAATCATCGGAATGATTGATTTACCTGACAGTCCAACTTTTTTAAAGAATCTGTCCATGATCATGGCAACCCTGGCCATATAACCACTATCTTCAAGTAAGGCTAAGAGGAAAAAGAGGACCATAATTAATGGCAGGAAGCCAACAACAGCTCCAACTCCGCCGATGATTCCGTCTAAAAGGATTGCTCTAAGAATAGGGGAGGCTCCTCCTAAAAAGCCTTCAACCCAGGCATTAAAGCTGTCTATCCAGCCTACAAAGATATCTGCAAAAAGAGGGCCTGCATGGGTCTGAGAAATAGAGAATACTGCCCACATGATTGCAGCAAAGATAGGGATTCCAAACCATTTATGGGCCAGAATCCGGTCAAGCTTATCCTGCCAGGTCTGGCGGCTGCTATCTACCTTTCTATCCTCTACATCGGCGACGATCTCTTTGACAAATTCATATCTCTTTCTGTCAGAAGCCTTAGCAGCTTTCTTATCGGTAATAGCCTCAGTGGAATCTGTAAAGGGGGCAGTCTGAGAACTGCCTTTTGTTTTAACCACTGTTTCAATGAGCTGGTTAAAGCCATTTTTCCTGCTCTTCGTTGAAACAGTCTCCACAACTGGACAGCCTAATTTATCTGATAGTTTATTTACATCAATGTCTGTTTCTTTTTTTCTGGTTAAATCACTTTTATTTAAGGCGACTACAACTGGAATATTTAATTCAAGAAGCTGGGTTGTGAAAAACAAACTTCTGCTTAAATTTGTGGCATCAACTATGTTAATAATAACATCAGGGTCTTCTTTTTTAACAAAGTCACTGGTGATTGTTTCCTCTGAGGTAAAGGGAGTCATT
Source organism: uncultured Halanaerobiaceae bacterium (assembly GCA_964558325.1). GTDB lineage: Bacteria > Bacillota > Halanaerobiia > Halanaerobiales > Halarsenatibacteraceae > Halonatronomonas. Next base: position 3,476 of record CAZLCX010000080.1, read on the forward strand.
GAGTATGCTCCTGGAAGGTCCACAGCGATGATATCTTTATCTGTCTGATTTAAATCCGGTTTAATTATACCTTCCTTTTTTTCGATGGTAACTCCAGACCAGTTACCTACCCGTTCAATTCTACCTGTAATAGCGTTGAACAAGGTTGTCTTTCCACTATTTGGATTTCCTGTTAATGCAACTTTCATTATTTTTAATCTCTCCTTATAATTGGTTTTTTTTGATTTTAATTATTTCTTATCTTAAATTTATAAATTTACTCTTCTATAATAATGGCCTCAGCCAGATCCTGATCGATGCTGTATCTGGCATCTTTAACAGAAATCACATAGTTTTCGGCCAGGATAGAGATAATCGTAATTTCTTCACCGGCATAACAGCCTAAGGTGAACAAAAAGTTTTTTAATTCTTCATCATCAGCTTGGATTTTTTTAATGGTATATTCTTTATTAATTTCAGCTTCTGTCAGATTAGTCACTTCATTACCACTTCTTTCTTCAGCTTTAGTTGTTAAGGGTATGTTTTGACTGATTGTAAAATCCATTTTAAAACCTCCTGGAGGATTCTTTATTAATCTAAATTATTCTTTTAATTCTAATTAAATTTGCGAGAACAATCTGGATTTGCCAGGATTTCATTTTCCTGAACAAGAAATTCTGCCAGATGCTCCATTGTTACATTACTTATGACATGTTCCATCATGCAGGCATCATTTTCTGCGATTACCTCATCAACACCGAGAACATTTGTTAAAAACTTTTTGATCATCTGATGGCGGCAGGATATAATTTCTGCATAATCTCTACCTTTACTGGTTAAAAGAACCGGGCCATATTTTTTTTGAGTAACTAACTGCATTTGGGCAAGCTTTCCTATTACCTCGGAGACGCTGGAAGCTGCCAGGTCCAGTTTGTCAGCGATTTCAGATATCCTGGCTGAACCACTTTCCCTGGTTATTTCCAGGATGGCTTCCAAATAATCTTCCATCGATGAGGTTATGTTGATAGTGCTTTCCATCTATTTCCCTCCATATATCATTGAGCCTGTCTTTAGCTCAGGATTTCTAACATTTTTATTAGGTTAACCTAAAACCTGTTTAAAAAAATAGTTTAGGCTTACCTAAATCCTGTTCAAAAAAATACCAGGGATTATTAATACTATTAATATTTCCAAACTTGAATGAAAATCAATTTCATTTAACTAATTATAATTCTAACTTAAATATTTTTGGATGTCAAGGATGTAGACTAAAAAACTTATGATTAATTTATTAAAGAGTAATTTTAGATTATAAAAGGAATTTTACCTGTTGATGAAGAACTTTAATTAATAACAGCAAGAAAGCGACAGGTCATAATTTTTATAATCCTGGGTGTTTTGTTCTTATAAGATTATGATAGATAAACTTAGATTTAGTTTGTTTTATTTAACAGATTATTTTAGGTAACCTGATAAAAGATAATGGTGTTTTTTAATAAGCTGAGGAGGCGTTATTTATGGAGAAGCTTTTCGAGCAGATAGCAGCAAAGGAAGAGGAGATGATCAGAGAACTTGAGCAGCTGGTTAATATTGATAGTGGCTCATATACCAAAGAGGGGATTGATCAAATAATTTCCAGGTATGAACAGATTTATACCGGGTTGGGTTTTGAGACAGAAATTAAAGTTAATCAAGAGCAGGGGAACAATCTGATTGCCAGAAGAGCCGGGGAACTGGAGGGTAATTGGTTATTTCTTGGCCATGTTGATACAGTCTTTCCTGAGGGAACCGTTGAAAAGCGGCCCTTTAAATTAGCTAGAGATGCTGACAGGGCTTATGGGCCTGGGGTCTGCGATATGAAGTCTGGCCTGGTGGTGCTCAGGACTGTTTTAGAAACCCTGATTGCCTTAAATACTGAACTGCCAGACCTGGTTGTATTATTGAATGGTGATGAAGAGATTGGCTCGCCGACATCCAGGGAATTGATTGAAGATGCCGGCAGAGAGGCAACAGCCTGTTTTGTTCTGGAACCTGGCCGGGAGAATGGCGATCTGGTCACTGCCAGGAAAGGTGTAGGGATTTATGAGTTAATTGTTAGCGGCAGGGCAGCCCATGCAGGCACTGATCATCAGGATGGGATTAGCGCCGTGGAAGAACTGGCCCATAAAATTAAGGATGTCCATAGGCTTACAGATTATGATAGGGGGATAACTTTAAATGTTGGGGTGATTGCTGGTGGCGAGCGGCCTAATATTGTGGCTGACTCTGCCAGGGCAGAGATAGATTTAAGGATTGCCACAGTGGAGCAGGCCGGTGAAATAGAAGAAAAACTCCAGGAGATAGCTGCCAGAGAGTATTTGCCAGGAGCAAAAACTCTGCTTAAAGGAGGCCTGAATCGGCCGCCGATGGAAAAAAGTCAGGATTCTGAGCGGATTTACCAGGTTTTTGAGAATGTTGCCAGGGAGGTTGGCCTTGATATAGGTGAAGCCGTTACCGGTGGAGCTTCTGATGGTAATTTTGTCAGTGGCCTGGGAGTGCCAACTCTTGATTCTCTAGGGGCAGTTGGCGGTGGCAACCATAGTGATCAGGAATATATTGAGATTTCATCCCTGGTCTTACGGGCAAAGTTGCTGGCAGGGGGACTGGCAGAACTGGCCAGGGAATTAGAGTAATTATAAATTTATATAAGATTTTCTGAGTAAGATTGTTTAGTAAATTTAATGGAGGTAGATAGAATTGAAAAAAGAGGTACTGGGCTGGGATCAGGCCCTGGAG
>CAZLCX010000081.1:0-2482 GCA_964558325.1 uncultured Halanaerobiaceae bacterium
TATCAGGAGGGATAATCGTGAGAGATACCTATATTATTGGAGCTGGTGGTCATGGCAAGGTTGTACTTGATATTTTAGAGAAGAAAAATCACGAAATTACTGGGTTTTTAGATGATGACGAGGCCAACCATGATACAATGGTAAATCGTTATCCAGTAATTGGTTTTGTAAGTGAGCTAAAGGATAACGAGGGCGATGCAATTGTTGCTATTGCCCATAACCCGACCAGAAAGAAGTTATTTTATAAGCTTCTTGATTATAAGATTAATCTGATAAATGCTATTCATCCAGCGGCGATTATTAATTCCCATGTTGAGCTTGGTTCTGGCAATGTGGTTGCTGCCGGGGCGGTAATTAATTCAAATACTGTGATTGAAGACAATGTAATTATCAATACCGGAGCCACAGTTGATTATGACTGCGTGATAGAGGACCATGTCCATATCTCTCCAGGAGTTAATATCGGCGGCAATGTTAGGGTTAAGGAGGGGGCTCATATCGGAATAGGGGCCTCTGTGCTGCCTGGGATTACCATCGGCGAGAATGTGACTGTAGGTGCCGGCTCAGTTGTGATTAATAATCTTGAGCCTGATGCCGTTTATGCCGGGGTGCCTGCTGAGAAGGTCAGGGATGTTTAAGGTTAATTAGATTAATCAGGAAGTTAAATTGGATAGTGGCCAAGTTATGGGGTGATCAGGTTGGCTTTAAAAAAACTGAGAGCTAAAAATTTTAAAAGCTTTGCAGATATAGAAATTAACCTAAATAAATTTAATGTATTAATAGGTGCTAACGCTGCTGGTAAATCTAGCTTTGTTCAAATATTGGACTTTTTAAGAAATATAATTAAGCATGATCTTAAAAATGCTATTTCCATGCAGGGTGGGGTTGAATATTTAACAAATATTAATTTAAGCAGGGATAATCCCCTGATAATTGAAGTTGTTTTTAATCCATCTAATTATAAAAAAGTTGAAAAAGAATATGAAGACCATTTTATCTGCAGGCAGTCTCAGGAGGTCTCATATTGCTTTTCCCTGGATATCAGATCTGATGATGAGATAGAAATTTTAAAGGATGAATTAACTGTTCAGTTTAATTATCTGGATATAGATAAAAATAATCATGAGGTTTTAGATGCTTTTGGTTTTATGACATTATCTATAAAAAATAAGCAGGGAAAATTAGGCTTTGATTTGGATACTAATGATTTAGATACTCCAGGAATTCAAGAACACTTTAATGTTAAAGAAAGTTTTCAAATTTTAGATGATAGATTTAGTTCAATCCTGGAACAGGATGAAACAGGTGAAAAAAGGTTAATATTAGAAACTCCATATGCTCATTTAATTGAGCCCTTAATCTGGGAGACTTTTACCAGGCTTTCAATCTTTAATATCAATACAAATCTTCCTAAAAAGGCTACTCCAATATCTGGTAAGGCGGAACTTGAGGAAGATGGCAGTAATTTAGCGATTGTATTAAGAAAAATTTTAGAGAATCAGGATAAAGAACGTAAGTTTATAAATTTAGTCAGTGATATTTTACCTTTTATTGAAGAATTAGAAATTGAAAAATATGCTGATAAATCAATACTTTTTAAGGCTAAAGAAGATTTTGTGGATGATAAGTTTATGCCTGCTTCTTTATTGTCTGACGGTACCATTAATATTATTTCCTTAATAATTGCCCTGTATTTTGAAAAGAGGGAACTGGTTGTTTTTGAGGAACCAGAAAGAAATCTCCATCCAAGTTTAATTTCAAAACTAGTTGAGATGTTTAAAGACGCCTCTAACAGCAAACAGATTATTATTACAACCCATAATCCAGAAATTATTAAGTTTGTTGATTTTAAGGATCTCTTTTTAATAAAAAGGGATAGGAATGGTTTTTCTGTAATTGAAAAGCCTTCTGAAAAAGAGGAAGTTAAAATATTTTTAGAAAATAACATGGGGCTTGATCAATTGTTCATCCAAAATTTGCTGGAGGTGTAGGGCATTATGAAAACAGGGCTGTATATTTTTGTTGAAGGCTCTGATGATACAAGATTTGTTAATAATATTATTAAGCCAGTTATTGAGGATGAATTTAATTATATTAAGGTGGTTGAATATGCCCAGGCAACCAATGAATATATAATAAATTTTATTGAAAGTATTTATGGTATGAGAGCAGATTATATTTTATTAGGGGATTTAGATTATCATGATTGTTTTTTAAATAAAGTAGACATAATCTCTGATAGATTTGAGATTATTGAGAAAGATAAAATTTATATTGTTATTAAAGAAATTGAAAGCTGGTATTTAGCAGGAATTGACAGTGAGACCTCCAGATTATTAAATATCAAACATTTTGATGATACTGAAGAGATTGATAAGGAAAGATTTTTATCATTGAAGCCAGATCAATTTGATTCTGTAATTGATTATAAGCAGGAATTATTGAAAAATTATTCAATTGAGATAGCTCAATCTCAAAATGA
>CAZLCX010000081.1:2582-6162 GCA_964558325.1 uncultured Halanaerobiaceae bacterium
GATGATATATCTGAGGTTGCAAATGGTAGCTATGCCGGGCTTTCTCTGAAGGAGTTGATCTCCAGCCATACTGAGGAGATACTGGGGCCGGCATTAAGCCAGGCTTCTGATTCTGAAGAGTTATTTCCTTTACTGGCTAAAATAATAGATGCCAGGGATAACCTGTCGGTTCAGGTCCATCCTGATGATGCCTATGCTGCTGAAAATGAGGCCGGGGCCAGCGGTAAGACTGAGCTCTGGTATATTATAAATGCTGAGCCTGGGGCCAGGATTATCTATGGTTTAAAGGCTGAGGTTGGCCAGGAGGAGTTTATGGAGGCTGTCGAGGCTTCCAGGCTTCAGGAGACTTTAAATGAGGTCAGGGTTCAGACCGGCGATTATTTTTATATCCCGGCTGGAACTGTCCATGCCATCGGCGAAGGGGTTATGCTGGCTGAGATTCAGCAGAATTCTGATCTGACCTACAGGGTCTATGACTGGGACAGGGTTGATGCTGACGGGAATTCCCGGGAGTTGCATATTGAGAAGGCTTTTGAGGCGATTGATTTTACCAGGACATTTTCTGCAGGGGAAACTGGAGGAAGGCAGGTACTGGTCGATAGCCAGGATTTCAGGTTAAAGGAATTGATCAGTACCGGCTTTTTTGATGTGAACCTGCTTGAAATTTATAAAAAGTATAGGGCTGATACTCAGGACAGAAGGTTTTATATTTACCTGAATTTAGGCAGCCAGGTGAGACTAAATTATGCTGGCGGTTCTTTAAAGATTGCCGGCGGCGAGAGTTTTCTAATCCCTGCCGCTCTGGGGGGCTATGAGATTGTGGGCCAGAGCAGGCTGCTTAAAGCTTTTGTTAGGTAAGTTTTTATCTTTTATTTTAATTTATATTGCAGGAGATCTTTGTTGAAGAGAGAATTATGTAAACAGATGTTTTGTTTATAAATAATGAAAGAGGTGATCTATTATGTCTAACTTCATATCAAAGAGAGATCTTTTTAAGTATTTCATGAAGTATTCTAGTGAAAAGAAAGATGAGTTAGATAAAAGAAAGACAAGGTCACCTTTGCTAAAATCTTATTTACTTGAAACTTATTCACAAAATAAAGTTAATAACTTTAAAAGAGAATTTAAAAATTTTGAGTTTAATCAAATTGATAATGATGTATATCAGGTAGAAGATTTAAATGGTAAGACAAAGGATAAACCTGTTGGCTGGCTTGAATTACTATCTAATAGATTTCATGTTTTTTATACTTCTTTAAGCACAAAAGATATAGAAAATAGATTGCAGAATTCAATTAAAAATTCTTCAATTTTAGATTCTCTCTGGATTCCTGATTCATTTTATATAAGTTTATTTGATTTTTTGAAGTCGATCCATAATAATCAAAGATTTACAAGGGTTAAAATGAATTATAATACTGACCTAAAATATAATATTCCTAATGAATTTCTAGATGGAGAAGATAATATTATTTTTGAAGATCTTGAAGCTATTGAAGATAATCATAATCTTGAAATTGCTGAGCCAATATCTATTACTGATGATATATTAAAAAACTTAAGAGGAATGCAAAATTATGCAACACCTAAATCTATTTCAATGTTAAGGATTCCAGGCCAAAAGGGTGGAGGTTTTGATTTTTATCATAATGGTAAAATAACAAATAGAAGCAAAAATTTTAATGATTATTATAATAATATTAAATTTATAATTAATATATATAGCACTCTATTAGAATTAATCGAAGAGGATGTCTGGTTAGATTTTAAAAATCACCGCTTTAAAAGCAGTAATTCATATGTTAAAGGCAGCCCAGTTATAATTGAGTTTGAGAATAAAATTTCTCAACCAGTTTTCAATAATTTTATTGATAAAATCTTTGTTAAGGGTTATGGTAATTTCAGGCTGTGGGGTGAGCCTATTAAGATATCTTCAGAAAAAATTCATGTATATGGCCTTGACCTACATTTATGGCAGGAAGTATTTCTTGAGTTAACACCTAATACATTTGTACTCATTCTGCCTAAAGGGGTTTGTGGAAATACTGTTAACCGATTTATTACTAATATTCAGCATAATTTAGATACTAATTTTAAAGCTTATATAGGTGGTAAACCTTACAATAGTTATATTGAAAAAAGTTTTTCTGTGGGGGTTGAGTAAGATGATTGTCTTAGAGAAACTAGAAGCCAGCCCTTTGATGCAGTTGAACATTTTTCTGGCGATGTCTTTACCAGGCAGACAGAGTTGGGTTAATCCATATTTTTATGAGAAAGGCTATGAAATTTTATCGATAGAACCAGAGCTATCATTACCACCAACAGTTATTAAAAAGTTAGTTGATAATGATTTTGAATATATAAGTTCTCCAAGACCTGAATTAATTCTTTATAATCAAAATAAAGGTGCTGCAATAATATTAGAATGCAAAAATAATAGTTTTGATATTAATCAAGAAGATAAGAGAGAAAGAAAACAATTGATTTCATTTTTTATTTATAATCATAAGATATTATCTGATAGTCATGGACTTCCCGGATTGAATGAAGATGTTTTTTTGTTATATAATATAATGCAGACTGATTATCTTTCTGAGTTTAATTCTGGATTAAGTAGACTGAAGTTAGATTTAGAGAATTCAGGATTTAAAGATTTAAATATTCCTTTGTTATCTACATTAAATGTTAAAGATAAAAATTTGTATTTTACTTTTTATAATGAAAATTTACCAGACATATTTGATAATGATGTTAGAGTTATGTATGTAGAATCAGGGAATGTTGATCCTTCTTTATATATAATACCTATTGATTCGACAGGTCAAACTGATAAGTTAGGTGAAATTGTATTTAGAAAGAGACTTAAGAACCAGTTAATTCAACAAATTAATAATATTTATGAAGCTGACAGTGGCAATATTGATATTGAAATAATTTTAAAAAATATCATTAATGTTTGGGATGTTTGGTTTAACGATGAAACCAAAAAATATATTAAAAGAATTGCAAGAGATTATATTAATGATATTTTGAGAAAACTTGAAGAAACAATTAAAGATTTTGAAATTGAACAGGCCGGTTATGAATTTAAAATTTTGAAAATGGATAGAGATATAGTAAATGAAATTAAAAAAGAATATATTAAAGTTGGTATAAAAAGAGAAGATGATAGAGAAATTATGCAAATACCATTTGATTTTAATTAATAGTAGATTGGAATAGAAGAAAGTTTTTAAAGGAGTTGTATTTTTATGGAAAGTGATAACAAGACCTACCTGATTACCGGGGCTGCCGGCTTTATAGGTTTTCATGTGGCCAGGCGTTACCTGGAGGCCGGGGAGCAGGTTATCGGGTTTGACAATTTAAATGATTATTATTCTGTTGAGCTTAAAGAAGATCGGCTTGCTATTTTGGAGGATTATGCCGGTTTTTCATTTATTCAGGGAGATTTAAAGGATAGAGATTTAGTTGCCAGGGTTTTTGCTAATTACCAGCCGGAGATAGTTATTCATCTGGCGGCCCAGGCCGGGGTCCGCTATAGCCTGGAGAATCCCCATGCTTACATAGATTCAAATCTGGT
>CAZLCX010000082.1:0-6072 GCA_964558325.1 uncultured Halanaerobiaceae bacterium
AAGTAAATAACCCTCCTGAGGATAAAGCTTTAATTGCTAATATCCAGGGAGGGTTAGGTGCTTTTGTTATCTTTTGATAAATCAACTAATGTGATTATTCCAGATCTGGTATTTCCCCATTTTGATAGAGAATACAACGGACTCGATGGCTGTCATTAAGTTGAAACATTTCAGGTATTGCCTGACTGCATTCTGGCTTACTGTATGGGCAGCGGGGATGAAAACGACAACCAGCTGGTGGATCTATCAAACTTGGAATATCGCCGGTGGAACCAAGCTTTTCATCTCTGAAGCCTTTTTCTGGTTGTGGTGCTGCTGACCTTAATAGCTTTGTATAGGGATGTCTTGTTTCTTGAATAACTTCATCTGTTGGACCAACTTCAACCAGCATACCAGCATACATTACTGCTATTCTATCTGCAATATATCTAGCTCCAGCCAGGTTATGAGTAATATAAAGATAAGAAATTTTATCTGTATCTCGAAACTTTTTAATCATATTCATGATTGTCATTCTAATTGAAACATCAAGCATCGAAGTCGGTTCATCTGCCAGGAGCAAAACAGGCTCAACTGAAATAGCTCTAGCAATATTAATTCTCTGAAGTTGACCCCCAGAAAGTTCATGGGGAAATTTATCAAGAAATTGTTCTGCTGGCTCCAGACCTACTTCTGTTAAAACTTCAACCATCTTTTCTTCTATCTCTGATTTATTACAGATATTGTGAATAATAAATGGCCTGCTTAAAATTGATCTAATTTTATGAGTCGGATTCAGAGAACCAAAGGGGTCCTGAAAGATCATCTGAACCTGTTTTCGATACCAGTCTATTTTCTTTTTATATTCCGAGGCATAAATATCTTCGCCTAGAAAATAAATCTTTCCAGACGTTGGACTGTGAATTCTGGCAACTACTCTGGCTGTTGTGGTCTTACCACTACCAGATTCGCCAACTAATGAAACAATTTCGCCCTGATTAATTGTTAAATTAACATCATCCATAGCTCTGACCTTTTCCCCGGAACGGCCAATTGCCCTGATCGGAAAATGGAGGGATACATCTTTTAGTTGCAATAATGGTTCTGTCATATTATCTCTCCTCCCCTGCTAAAAAGCAACGGGCCAGTCGTCCTGTTTTGTCATAGCTTTTAAATTCAGGATTTTCTTTTTTGCATCTATCAAAAGCATAAGGACAGCGAGGCTCAAATTTACAACCTTCTGGTAATTTGAAAAAATCTGGCGGTTTACCAGGAATCCCCCCGACTTCTTTAATTTCTCCAACTAAAGGTGGAAAAGACGCCATTAATCCTTCTGTATAAGGATGAGCAGGATTCTTATAAATTTCTGCAGAATTGCCAAGCTCAACAAGACGGCCGGCATACATTATAGCCAATCTATCTGAGATTTCCACCAAAAGTGAAAGGTCATGGGTTATAAAGATAATTGAGAAATTAAATCTCTCCTGAAGATCATCAATTTTTTCGATAATATTTCGCTGAACTACTACATCAAGCGCTGTTGTTGGTTCGTCCATGATTATAATATCTGGCTGGAGGACCATAGCCATTGCAATCATTATTCTCTGTTTCATCCCCCCGGACAATTGATGAGGGTAGTCATAGAGTCTATCAGGTGTAATATTGACTAATTCAAGCAGTTCTTCTGCTCTGGCGACTGCTTCTTGTTCTTTAAGGCCTGGCCTGTGAGCAAACATAGCATCTAAAAGCTGTTCTTTAATTGTAATAACTGGGTTTAAAGCATTCATGGCTGATTGAAAAACCATTGATATCTTAGACCAGCGAATCTTTTTCATTTCTTTCTGAGAAAGAGCTGCCAGGTCCTGGCCTTTAAAGTTAATTGAGCCTGAAAAGATCCTCCCATTGTCTTCAAGCAGGCCTAAAATACTATAAGCCAGAGTCGATTTACCGCAGCCTGATTCACCGGCTACGCCTAAAAATTCACCTGAACCTAAATTAAAACTAACCTCCTTAACTGCTTCTACCCGGCCCTGTTTAACCTGATAGCCTGAAGTTAAATTATCTATTTCTAATATAGTTTCTGTCATTATATTTCTACCTCTTTCTAATCTTTGGGTTGGATATTTCATCGATTGCAAAATTCATTAAAGCAAATGAGGCTCCTAACATTCCAATAAATAATCCAGGAGGTAAGAACCACCACCATGCACCATATAATAAAGCTGCATTATTCTGGGCCCAGTATAACATTGTTCCCCAGGTGACTGCGGCCATATTTCCCAGGCCAATAAATTCCAGAGTTGCCTGACCAATAACTGCTGCCATAGTTGATGTAAAAAATGTTACCATGACCAGCGAAATAATATTCGGCAGTATTTCCCTAAAAATAATAACCAGTGTTGATTCTCCAAGGACTTCTGCCACCTGAACAAATTCTCGCTCTCGCATTGACATTACTTGGGACCTAATAACTCTGGCCCCCCAGGCCCAACCTGTCAGTGATAAAACCAGGATAATCGGCATAATACCCCGCATTGTAATATATGAAGCAATAACTATAATTAAAGGCAGACTGGGAATAACCAAAAAGATATTATTTACAAATGAGAGTAGATCATCTGCTCTCCCACCGAGATAACCGCTGAGTAAGCCAACTGTTAAGGCGACAAAGGTTGAAATTGTACCTGTAACAATACCCACCAAAATTGTTAATCTTGTGCCATGAATAAGTCTTGAAAAAATATCATACCCTGCATGGGATGTCCCTAAAAGATGTTTGCCACCTGGTTCAGCCCTCATTGGAAACTGACCATCTTCATCAGATGATTGCCTGATCTCATAGGGAGCAATAATTGGTGCAAAAATTGCTATTATCAGAAATACAAGAAAAATTGTCAAGCCAATTAAGGCCTTTTTATTCCCAATGAACAATTTAAAGGTATCCTTTATCATCTTGCATCACCATCCCGTACTCTTGGATCTAATGCCATAATTGCAATATCTGCTAAAAAGTTTGCTATCAAGACTCCCAGTGTTATAAATAAGAAAATGGCCTGGAGTAATGGATAGTCCTGTTGTTGAATGGCCTGGTAAAGCATAAAGCCAACACCTGGATAAGAGAAAACTATCTCTGTAATCAGGCTGCCGCCAACTATAAAACCAAGGGCCATTGCAAAGCCTGAAATTGAAGGCAGAATTGCATTTCTGGCTGCATACATATTTCTGATCCTTGATGTCGAAAGCCCTTTGGCTTTTGCAACTGTAATATAATCTTCAGCTAAAACATTAATCATATTATTTCTAATGGTGAGAAGCCAGTAGCCAAGTGAACTAATTGTAATTGTAAAGGCCGGTAAAATTCCATGATACGTTACTGATTTAATGAATTCCCACTGGTCTGCCCAGGAAACTGATGATGATCTGGCTCCTCCTAAAGGAAACCAGGAACGTTCAAAAGCAAAGAAATAAACAAGAATAAGACCTAACCAGAAATAGGGAAAAGATCTAATAAAAAGAAATACTCCTATTATGGCATCAGAAATTTTACTTTTACGATACCAGCCAACAAAAATTCCAATAAAGGTGCCAATAATAAAGCTAATAATTGTGGCTAAACCTATCAAGCCAATTGTCCAGGGAAGGGCTTTCCTGAGGACATTCCAGACCGGGGTCGGATAATGACTTATTGAGACACCAAGGTCTCCCTGGGCAACATTGGCCAGGTAATCACCAAACTGGAGGATAATATTTCTGTCTGTTTCGACTCCAAAGGCTGTTCTAATTGCTTCCAGGTTAGCAGAATCTGCTCCATCAAGACGGTTAACTATAATTTGAGCCGGATCTCCTGGCATTAATCTAGGTAATATAAAGTTAATTAGTAATGCAATTAAAATTGCAAATAATAACCAGCCAGTTTTCCGAATAAAATACTTCATCTTCTTCCTCCTTATGTAAAAAGTCCAGGCCCCTATAATCGGGGCCTGTACTTAATTCTTTATTTTATCTGATACTTAATTAATCAACAGGCTGTAAATTTAAGAAAATTTTCATCTTAGTCATACCTGCAGTATTTGGTGAAGTGTAAGGATCATTTTCATTTGGCCAGCCTGTAAACCTACTTGTATTATACTGGAACCAGGTTGGATTAAAGAATAAAGGAACCATTGGCATATCATCAGTAAATTCAGTTAATATTGTACCAATTAATTCTTCCTGTTCCTCTTCATCATCAGTTCTTCTATAATCTCTAAAGGCTTGATCTACAACTTCATTTTCATATCTGACCTGGGAATGGTTTTCAGCACTTTCTCCGATAGGTGCTGACAATCTTGAAGGAAGGATATTATCAAACTGATAAAATGGTGAGAAACCTGAATTTGCATATCCCATTGACATATGATAATCTCCTTCTATTAAATTATCCATAAATGGTGATGGCCAGGCAACCTGACTGACACTTGCCTCTATCCCAACTGCTGCCAGTTGATCACTGATAGCTTCTGTAGCGGTTATCCAGTCTGTCCATCCTGTTGGTACATAAAGTTTAAAAGATAATTCTTCTCCATCTTTTTCATAAATCCCATTACTATTTTCTTCGTAACCTTCTGCTTCTATCATCTCTCTAGCTTTTAATGGATCAAATTCAACCATATTTTCCTCTGCTTCTTCTGGAATCCAATCTACGAATCCGCTCTTAACACCGGCTTGATTTGATGGAACCGCACCTGAGCCCATAATTTCAGTCATTCTTTCCTGATCAAGACTCATTGCTAAAGCTTTTCTTATATTTTTATTACTAAATGGTTCCTGTGCATTATTAAGACTTAAATATACGATATTTCCTTCTGGTAACCAATAATTATGATTCTGAGGGTCTCTTGATACATAAGTCTGATCTATATTGGCAATAAAATAGGTGCCCCAGTCAACTTCACCAGAAATAATTTCCATAGCCGCCTGTTCATTTCCTGTCGCTCCAACATACTCTACGCCATCGATATATGGAAGTGGTTCATCATCTTCACCAAGCTGCCAGTAATCAGGATTTCTGACCATTCTATATGACATTTCTTGAAAACTATCTTCATCATGAACAAATGGACCAGTACCAACTGGATCTTCATTTCCACTCCATTCAGCAGGATCTTCAATATCGGCCCAGATATGTTCTGGAACAATATAGATACTACCGAAGCTAGGCATAACTGTTGTATTTACTTCATCAAAGACAAACTCAACTGTATAATCATCTCTTGCGTTAACCTCTTGAAGCCCGGAATCCCAGATACCAGCCTGACTGATCTCTTCATGCTCCTGCCCAAGTTCTAAAGTAAAAACTACATCCTCTGCTGTAAATTTCTCACCATCATTCCAATGAACATCTTCTTCTAGTTCAAAAACTAGAGTTTTAAGATCATCTTCCCAGTAATGGTTATGGGCCAACCAGGGTTCTATCTCACCTAAATGGGTATTGGCCAATATTAAAGTTTCATAAAAACCACCAAAGGTATTATGCAATGCATTTGGTGAAAAGGGATTGTAGTTCTTGACAATAACACCCTGAACATTAGCTGTCTTTTTAACTATTCCACCTCTATTAACATCTTCAGCTAAAATTGTTGTAGATGTTAATAATACAAAAGCAAATACTAAAACAATTGAAATTACAATAACCTTTTTCATTAAATTACCTCCTGTTTTTTTAATAAAGTCTAACCTTCTCTACTTCTTTTTAAAAAATATCATTTTTCAGACCATTACAGCAATGTCCCCTGGACCATTAAAGTTAAGGTTTAACCTTTTCATTTCTTTTAAAATAAATCTAATACTCTTTATATAATAAACTGGCCTTCAGTTTAAACCATTTAGATTATACATTTCTAATTTATTGATAGGTTTAACTGATTTTAGCCAGGGAGCTCCAAATTTTCCGAAAAAATTTGCTTTCTAACTCTATTATCAAAGCCAAAACTAACCATAAAAAATAAATGACACAGAAATATAATTTAGCAATACTGGTACAACAGTTTCACTCTTCTTATTATAAGTATTCTAGTTTAATTGTAAAAATCCTTCATAGAACTAAAATTAATA
>CAZLCX010000083.1:0-5802 GCA_964558325.1 uncultured Halanaerobiaceae bacterium
CCAGTGATATAGGCTGTATTTTTCAAAATTATCAACTTCAGTTATTATTTATTTGCTTTCATTATAACACGGTTTATTAGATTATTCTTATTGAGTTGAAAAATCTAAGTATATTTTAATTTTCATTCTAAAGATTTGATGGACAAACTAATATCATTATTTTGATCCAGACTTATCTGTTTCTTATTTATACAGATTTTTCTTTTTTCCGTTTCAGGAAAATGTAATTTAATTTGCTTATATGGTAAATTATAACTCCCTTCAATTTTTATCTGCAAAGATATTTTTTCTGATGAACATTTTAAATTAAATTTAATCTTTTTGTATTCATCATCCAGATAACCATAGCTTTCTCCATCATCTTCAAATAAATAATATTCTTCTTCTCCAGAATCTAAATAAGGATAAATCATAAATCCTCGTTCTACTTCTTTTGCAGAATTAAATGATATTTCTTGATCATTTACTGGGATTATTGCTCCTTCTCTAATAAATAGCGGGATACTGGCTAAAGAAACGGAAACAGTTATTTTGCTACCTCCCTGATAAACTTCACTCTTATTATAATTATACCAGGCATTATTCTCAGGTAGGTAAAGTTCTCTACTAGTTACTCCTTTTTCTATTACATTAGCGATTAACATATATTTACCGAGCATAAATTCCAGATCCTGATCAAAAGTTTTTTCATCATCTGCAAATTCATAAAAAACTGGCCTAATAATCGGCTTAAAATCTGCATGAGACTGATACAGCAGAGTATATAGGTAGGGTTTTATTTTTTCTCTAAATTTAATTGCATCTCTTATCAGATCAACTACTTCTGGATACATCCAGGGTTCATTTGCACTTTGATCATCATTCCAGGAATGAATTGTAAAGCGGGGATGAAAAATTCCATTTTGAACCCATCTGACTAATAACTCTGCCTCCGGAGCCGGGCCGGCAAAACCTCCTACATCATGGCCAAAATTATAAATACCGGAGAGAGTTAAACCCAGTCCCATTTTAATATTATATTTTAAAGTTTCCCAGCTTGTATAATTATCTCCAGACCAGGTCTGAACATATCTCTGCATTCCAGGGCAACCAGATCTAGAAATTAAATATGGTCTCTTATCTGACGCAAATTCTTTTTGAGCCTCAAAAGATGCTTTCATCATTAATAATGACTGCAGTGGCCGGATTAACTGCATATTAATTTGATCACCAAAACCGGCTGCATAAGCATCATCTGACCAGATTTCATACTCATTATTATCATTCCAGGTAGAATTTATGCCAAATTTTAATAGTTTTTCTTTAACATTATTTTTCCACCAGTCTATTGTCTCCTGGTTGGTAAAGTCAAGATAGGAACCTGGATTATCCCAAAACTGTGATACCTCTACCTGATTATCATTATTTTTAATAAAAAGATCTTTTTTGATAGCTTCCTCATATCTAGGATGATCAATTAAAAGACAGGGTTTTATATTTGCACAGAGTTTAATCCCATTATCTTTAAAAGTCTGTACCATTTTTTTCGGCTCAGGTATTTTGGAATAATTCCAGTTAAAAACATATCTTTTGTCATCAATTGAAGTATAACCGGAAGATAATTGGAATGAATCACAGGGTATATCATAATGCTCACAGTCATTGATAAAATTAGTTAATTCTTTTTGAGCATCAGGAGAATCAGTATAACTCATTGTAGACCCCGAATATCCAAGACTCCATTTAGGAGAGAAATTAGTTTTTCCGGTTAACCAGGAAAATTTTTCAGTAACTTTTTTGATAGATGGGCCACTAATAATATAATAATCCAGATCGCCACTTTCTGCCATATAATATCGATAAAGACCATGATACTGATCAAGCTCTGCTCCCATATCAAAAACAGATTCAGCCATATTATCATAAAATATCCCAAAAGCATATCCATTATTTTTATTTCTGGTAATATAAAAAGGAATATGTTTATATAATGGATCAGTTGATTGAGCATTATAACCCATAGCATCTATAGTTAGCATCCTGTATCTTTTGCCATATCTATCAATTTCTCCAGCTTTTTCCCCCAGTCCAAAATACTGCTCATCTTTATTTCTTTTAAGATAATGATATTTTTTATCATCCCAGTAATTTAAATTATAGGCCTGAGTTTTTCTGTCATTTGCAAAATTAAACCACTGTCCATTATATCTAGCATACCAGCTTATTTTAAAACCATCTAAATTAATTGTAGCTTTTAATTCTTTAGTCTTTATAATGACCTGATTATCTTCAACCTGATGTTTATAATCTGGTAACGAAAAAAGTGAATTATCCAGCCTATCTCTACCTTCAAACGGAATATCATCTAGGCCCGGAGCTACTGACCAGGTTTTATTAATTTTTAGTTCATCCTCTTCCATAAACAAAACTCTAATTATATCTTCCTCTAGAACATAAAATCTTGCCTCAATTTCTTCTTTAAATAATTTAAATCTTAAACAATTATCTTTACTATCAATATATTTGAATTTTGAGTTATCATGTAAGCTCATATCTGAATCTCCTTAATTTTTCATTCCTGATAATGCCATACCCTTAACAAAGTATCTCTGTAAGAATAAAAATACAAGTAAAGGTGGAATCATAGCCAGTACATTCATCGCCAGCAAACTGTTCCAGTCAACCGAAAACTGACCGATAAAGTTATTGATTGCTACCTGAACTGTATACCTTGATTCACTGCTGATAGCAATAAAGGGCCATAAAAAGTCATTCCAGCGCCAGAGAAAAGAAAATATTCCCAGAGCGGTAATTACTGGTTTGGCTAAAGGTAAAATAATCATTGCAAAAATCCTGAGTTCCGAAGCTCCATCAATTCTTGCAGACTCAATTAATTCATCCGGAATAGTCATCATATACTGTCTGACCAAAAATACTCCCGTTGGGGTAGCTGCTGGCGGGATAATTATTCCCCAGAGACTATCATACAGTCCAATTGTTCTTAACACCACAAAAATTGGAACCATGATTACATGCAGAGGAATCATTAATGTAGCAATAAAAGAATAAAAAATAAACTTGTTGCCAACAAATTCAAATTTGGCAAGTGCATATCCTGCCATAGAGTTAATTATTAAAGTAATTATAGTGGCTGTTAGTGTAACAAAGACACTATTTTTAAAATAAACCAAGAAATTCCCCTGCTGCAAAGCCTGAGAATAATTATTCAGAGTTGGTTTATCCGGTAAAAAAGTAGGAGGCCATCTGAAAATCTCCGAAGTTCCTTTTAACGATGATATAAAAACCCACAAAACTGGTAGAATAAATATCAATGATATTAAAATAAAAGCAAATATCAATACTTTTTTTCTTCCTTTATTATTCATAAGCGTTTCCTCCTCTTGCAGAAACTTTAAACTGTATGATTGTTAATATACTTAAAATAACAAACAAAACCACTGACATCGCAGATGCCAGGCCTAAATTACCTCTATCAAATGCCATCAGATATATATCCTGAACCAAAAAGGTAGTTGCCCTTCCAGGACCTCCCTGAGTTAATGCGATAATTAGATCAAACATTTTAAAAACACTAATGGTACTTAATACAAGTACAACTAAACTTGTAGGTTTTAACATTGGTAAAGTTATATGAATAAACTGTTGCCATTTACTTGCTCCGTCAATCTCTGCAGCTTCATAGTAAATATTAGAAATGCTCTGGAGACCAGCCAGAAAAATCACCATAAAATAGCCTGCTCTAGCCCAGACTGTAACTAAAATAACGATTATAAATGCAAGAGTTGGAGTTGTCAACCAGCTGACTGTCTGCAGACCAAAGTATTCTAAAATATAATTTACTATACCAAAGTTATCACCCAGAATCCATTTCCAGGAAACACCTATAATTATAAAAGACAGCATAGCTGGCATATAAAAAATAGCTCGAAATGCTCCCCGACCCCTAATTTTTTTGTCAAGTCCAATCGCCAGCACTAAAGCCAGAACAAACATCAAAGGAACACTAATTCCGACATAAATAAATGTTCTCTGTAAAGTGTCCAGAAAATTTGGGTTGTTAAAAATATTTATAAAATTTGAGATTCCTACAAAATTAGGACTGGAAATGATATCCCACTCAGTAAAAGATATATATAACCCATAAAATGCCGGGTAGATTATAAATATTCCAAAAACTAAAAGATTTGGTAAAACAAACATATATGGAGTTAATTTTTGCTTGGTAGTTCTTTTCATCTAAATATTACCTCCTTTGGTTGAAATGAAGAAAGTCATATTAAAGAAAGGAACATAAGGAGGGAAAATCCCCCCTTATGTTCTAAAAATGATATTTAATCCATTTCTTGATTTCCTAATTCTTCAATTTCTTCAGCAGCTTCTTCTGGAGTTATTTCGTCCTGAAGAACATAAACAATATTATCTTTTATATCATTTTCAATCTGCCCCATAACTTCAGTGTTGGCCCAGTCATAACTGGCAGCATTAGGTGAATTTTCCAGCTCATTACTGAAAATTTCAAAATATTCAGCACCAAACTCATAATCCAGTTCACTGTTATCAAGTCTTGGACTTAAGAAAAGTGACTCTCTATTAAATTTAGCATTCTGCTCTTGTGATGAAATAAATTCTATAAAGTCAATTGCTTCTTCTTTATGATCTGCCTCCTCAAAAGTACTCAAAAACTTACCTCCAAGTACTGATGATCTTGTTTCTTCTCTGGGCATATAGGTTACTCCCCAGTCAAAATTCTCAATTGTATCTCGATAATTTGTCATCATCCAGTTTCCAGCCCAGTGCATAGCTGTCTGTCCTGATCTAAATAAAGTGTTTGGATTTTCACCACCCAACCAGATTGATTGAGGGATAATTTCTCTATCATGTAATTCTTTAAAGAATTCAAGAGTTCTTATGCCCTCAGGAGAATTGATTGCCATATCTGTCCATTCTTCGTTAAAGAATCTACCGCCTGCCTGGTATAGCAGAGTTGACCAGCGGTGAACGGTGAAATCATAAGCCAGTCCATAACGCGCATTTGAATTTGCAACAACTTCTTCCATAGCATCTGCCCACTCATCCCATGTCCAGATATCATCCGGTCCGGAAGGAACCTCTACACCTGCCTGTTCAAAATGATCTTTATTATAGAAGAGTCCATTTGCAGTTACATCTTGAGGAACAGCTACTAATTTATCTCCATCCATTGCATAGGGATGAGTTGCTTCCATAAACTTATCGATATAATCTTCCCCTAATTCAGGAGTTAAATCATAAAGAGCTGATTCTACATGCCCGATATTTGCATTTCCTAAACGAGCTAAATCTGGAGGATTACCCCCACCAATCATTGTTCTCAATCTTGTGGTTAAATCATTAAAAGGAATTTCTATTATATTAAATTCTACATTTGGATTTTCTTCCTGATAGTCCTCAATTATATCTCTTAAAACTTCATCTTCATTACCATCTGTAAACCAGACAAAATCAAGTTCAACGGTCTCCTGTGCAAAAGCCGAGACAGACATTATAGTGAGCAAAAATAAAACTGTAATTGAAATAAGCAAACTTCTTTTCATTACCATAACCTCCTAGTTTTTTTTAATCCAAATTTACTAAAATAAAAAGTTCTATTTCCCTCCTTTCTTAAAATTAAAGTTATAATTTTAAAATTATTTGGTATAGTTAATTTATTTATTAAATTATTCAAAAATTCATTCTATAATTATTATACAATAGTTATTTCTTTAATACTTTGAGTTTTCTGCTTTAAATATTGCAAATTTTTAGGTATAATTAATTTAAGAT
>CAZLCX010000084.1:0-5683 GCA_964558325.1 uncultured Halanaerobiaceae bacterium
TATTTGCCGTTACTGAATAATCTTCACCAGCCAGGTTATTAGAGCCATTATCACAGCCAGCCAGCCCAACAATTAAAAACAAAACTATTAATACCCCACTATAAACCTTAAACCTTCTTTTCACCAACATCAATTAGCCCCCCTTTTATATTAACTTTTATTGATCTTGATAACTGGCTCGGTAAAATACTGGAATAATTCTGCCTTCTTCTATTATTAATTTTTCATATTCTAGTATTTTATCTTTAAAAGTTTCTGGATTATCTATATTAATTCCAGCTTCCTGACGAAGTTCTTTCATTTCGTTATTATATGGAATATTATGTCTCCTGAGAGGAGATCTCGTAAAATTCATTGCTATTGGATGAAATGATTTTTTATCATCAATTATTTCTGAATCTTCTTCTACAGGAATTGAATTAATTGAAAGTCCATCTACATTTGCAAGGCTATCTTCTATACTATTAGCAATCTCAGCATAAATATCATCATCAAAATGATAGAAATCAATGGTAATCTCTTCATTAGTATCAATATTACTCATATATTCGTTGGCCTTTTCTATATCCTGATTCAAATTAATATCCTGACTCTCAGCATAATCATTAACTACAGGTGGACTCAACCTATTTGCTAATTCGGTATCATAGTTCATACCTTCATCTGGATTATGAATATTATCAACAAAAATATTCATGATTTCCTTTCTATCAATTGCATGAGCAATTGCTAAACGAATATTTTTATCTTGCACATACTCCTCTTCTGTATCAAATGAAAACACAAATGTGCCATTTTTTTCTTCAGACGGTATCTCTGCTGGTTCTAATTCTATTTGACCTAAACTAACAGTCTTATCATCTATCACAACATCTTTTTCAATCATATTTTCTTCTGTAAAATAAACTTTCAACTTATAATTTCCTTCATTTAAATTATTAAATTCAAATAATGACTCATCTGAGTCGATAAAATATCTTTCTATTTCTTCCCCATCCTGCTCAAGAACTATCAAAGCATAAGTATCATTATATTCTTCCTCTATGTCATCATATCTAACAGGGTTCCCGGTTAGAGTGGCGTTTTCAATTGGAGTTTCTTCACCTCCTATAATATCACAGGCGGTTAGACCAGTTATCACAACCATCCCCATTACAACAACTAAAATAAAAAATCTAAGATATGCTTTTGAATTCATCTCATTGCCCCCTTAAGAAGTTTTTGAGAATGTTTATTTCTAATAAACAGAATAAATTAATACCTACTAACTAATCCCCCTTCTATATAATATTGCAAAAATAAACCTCAAATTTAAAAACTAAAGAATTAAACAATAATATTTAATAAAATTATATTATTTTATTGCTTAAATCATCCCTCATTATTATTAGTGTAAATCTAAAAAATTTTGTGACATCTAAAACTATAATTTTATCAAATTTCTTGATAATGACATATATAAAAATGATTTAAACCAACCCGGGTTAGTTTTTCTGATTTATTAATTTGGTCTCTAATCATTAAAAAATAAAGGAATAAAACCTAGTTCGGTGAATTATTATATATGCCTTTAAAAAGATAGTTTTATAAGTATCATCAAGGGGATATAATAAATATCATATGGATAAATAATTAATACTAATTCCAGCTAGACCAAAAATCATCAATAACTCTAAGGAGAATTGATATGGCCGTACTCTTTCTGTTATTTATTCTGGTCATTGCTGCCGGGATAATCGAATCTAAAATCCATAAAGCTAATTTAAAGAAGATCCCCTGGATAATCCATGTCAACGGGATCAGGGGTAAATCATCGACTACCCGATTAATCCATGGAGGACTATCAAATGCCGGTTATAAGACTATTGCCAAAACAACTGGTACAGAGCCCCGGCTGATCTTTGAAGACGGCCAGGAAGAAAAGATTTATAGAGCAGGGATTCCAAGAATTATAGAGCAGCTTAAGCTTATTAATTTTATTAAAGATAGAAATATCGATGTTCTGGTAGTTGAGTGTATGGCAATCAGTCCGGAAATGCAGTGGATTTCAGAAAATAAGATATTGCAGGCAGATATCGGGGTTATAACCAATGTAAAATACGATCACCAGGATAAGATGGGTGCCAGTTTAGATGAAATTGCCTCAACTTTAGCATTGACCATCCCTGAAAAAGGCGATCTGGTAACTGGAGATAAGCAGTTCATACAGAAATTCAGAGAAATAGCCACTGCCCGGGGCAGCAGAACTCATTTTGCAGATAAGGTCGAGGCAGAGGGCTTGATCTTAAAAAACTACTTTAAGTATCCAATTTTTAAGGAAAATGTTGCCGCTGCCTTAGAAGTCTGCCGGCTTTTTGATATCAGCTACGAAGTTTCTTTAAAAGGTATGGCCAGTGCTAGTCCTGACCCCGGGGCCCTGAGGTTTTATAAACTAAAAATTAATGATTATAACCTTTTCTTTATTAATGGATTTGCCGCCAATGATTATGAATCTACAGTCAATACCTGGGAAAACTGGCAGGACTGGTACAACTATGAAGATTATAAGGACCTGCCTCTGATTGGGATATTTAATAGCAGAATCGATCGCGGCTATAGAATTAAAGAATTAAATGAGGTTAATACTTCCATTAATTTTGCTGAACTCTATATAATGGGATATTCCCCGGCCCATCTTCTAAGCCAGGCCAATGGAAATTATCAAAAATATAAGAAGCTTAAGTTTTCAGATTTTCAGAATGTCATGGAAAAATTGACTTCTAAATATAAGTCAGACCTCGTCCTATTTGGATTTGGCAATACTAAAAATGATGGTTTACGAGTAATTGAACATTTCAGGGATCATGGAGAGGAGTTATAATGATTATCAGGGCCTTAGGAATCGGAATCATTTTAAATTATATATTTTTAGAATTAGTCGGGCTCTCAGCAGGGGGACTAATTACACCAGGCTATCTTGCCTTCTTTTGGGATCAGCCTGTCAGGATTATTATGACCTTTATTGTAGCTTTTATCTGCTATTTACTAATCTTACTTTTGGCAAACTTTATTATTATCTACAGTAAAAGAAGGTTTATGCTGGCAGTTATCTCTTCCTATTTATTCAGCTGGTTTATTTCAACTTACCTGATTCAATTTATTGCTCTAGAGACTGATATTAGGGTGATCGGCTATATAATTCCTGGCTTAATAGCCAATGAGATGATCAAACAGGGTGTAGCCAAAACTATCCTTATAACAATCTTTATTACATCTATAACCAGGCTAGTCTTACTGCTGGTAATCTAGATTTATAGCTGATAATCTAGTTTAATAGCTTATAATCTAGTTTAATAGCTGATAATCCAGTTGAATCGTTGGTAAGCTAATCTATTGCTGATAAATTTAAAAATATTTGGATATATAGTCCTGGAGTTAGGAGGAACTTTCAATGTATCGAAACTGGGTAAAACCTAAAATTCCACTGAAATTTATTATCCTTTTAAGCATCCTGGCTTTATTAGGCAGTATTTATGTTGAAACAAATAAACAGAAGGTTGATCACCATGATATTGCAGCCCAACTTGAAGCAGCAAGAACCATGAGACTAGCTATGGAGGCTATTTATGAAGCTGGAATCAGCCAGGGAGTTGATTTCAATTTAGAACTGGATCCTAATAGAACAGGACTGATCGGCAAGGAGTTTACGCCAATAACTACTACTCTAGGAAATTTAGAAGCCAAAAGAACCTCAACTAACCCTGATTTTGCAGCATTGTTTGTAAGATACTTTAATGAATTAAATTTAAAAAAAGGTGATATAATCGCCATCGGAGGCAGCAGTTCTTTCCCAGGAAGTATGTTAGCAGCCCTTTCTGCAGCAGAAGCTATGGAATTAGAGCCTTTACTTATTCTTTCTCTCGGTTCTTCTATGTATGGAGCCAACCTTCCAGAATTCAATTTTCTCGATATGTTAGAAGTATTAAATAATCAGGATATTATTTCATCTCAGCCAATTGGAATTTCATTAGGGGGGCAAAATGATACTGGAGCCGGTTTTGAAAACGAAGAAATTTTACTGGAAATAGCAGAAAGCTCCCCTTATCCATTAATCTATAATGAGGAGCTTAATCTAACCCTCCAGGAGCGGCTTAATTTTTATCAAGCCAGTGCAGATGCTGAGATCAAAACATTTATTAACATAGGCGGCAGCTCTGCCAATATCGGCAAGACTTCTGCCTATTTAAACCTGCCGACTGGCTTAAATAAAAAACTATCTCCAGAATTTATTCAGGAAGAAAACGGTGTCTTATTCGAATTTGCTGGTATGAATATACCTACCATCCATATCCTGAATATTCGAGAGTTGGCCCAGAGGAATGGGATCGCAATTGATCCAGTCCCCCTGCCCCGACCTGGAGAAAGCAATGTTTATTACCAGGTTGAATATCAAAACCAACAAATTATTATCATCTTAATATCCATAATGCTGCTAGCTTTTTTTATCTTCAAAAAATATCGCCAGACTATTACTCGTATCTAATCCTATCATCGGAATAGTCAGCAGGATTGTTATAATAACGACCAATACCATTTTCTTTAATCTCAGCATAACTGGGCAGACCATCAACAAGAATCTGGTTATCAGAATAATTCAAATTCCACTGTTTTAAAACCTCTTTAAAGGTTTCAACATGCCTTGCTACCCTGGTAACCATCGGCCAGCCATCTTCAGGAACCGGGACATACAATAACCCGTATTCAGCAGCTCTCCGAACAAAGGGATCATCCCCCTCCATTAAGAGTTCTTCATTGGTTACTCCTCTGATTCTATCCAGGATCATTGTTGGAGCCTCAAACAATATAGAAATAGCCTCGGTGTTGTCACCAACTTCTCGGTGGGATAAACCCCTTAAGGCTGGAGGAGAAAATTCTACTCCAATTGGATATTCGAACTGCTCATAGGTAAGTGTCATGGCAGCCATTGAGGCTATATCCTGACCTCTTTCATGGGTAACAATACAGTTATTAACTGAGTATTCCAGTTCGGCTGTATGAAGGTCAATAAAGAGATCAACTTCTTCTTCATTAATCAAATTAATATAAGCATAATTAGTCTGTTCAGTAATACTTCCATCTGCCCGACCAGGCCAGGTCCTGTTTTGATTTCTAACATCGGCATATGAGAGCATCTGCCTGCTAGGATAATGGACATAAACCTCAGGATCAGGCCAGGAATCAAGAGGATGGGACCAGCGGTCTCCCATTCTAAAGGTTTTAACTCCCCAGTCTGTCTCCACATTATAATAAAGAGGATAACCTTCTCCAGGTCTGGTGCTGGTAGATGCACTCCTGTTAGCACTAATTACCACAATAAGTCTACCTGATTCTATTTCTGCATTTTCAACCAGGAGCTGGGCAGTAAGATTTGTGGCCGGTTCTTCTGGATGGGCACGGCCCATAATCATTACAGTTGCTCCAGGTTGACCACTATCAATAATATAAATATTGCTATCATTAATTGTACCCCTGATAGGTTCAAAGTAATCTCCTAGAGTATAAACATCTGTTACCCCAGGACCAATAACTACTTCTTCCTGATAATTGCGATGTTCATAAAACGTTCTTCCAGCTATAAAGATTGCAACTTCTGCCAGCAGCAAACAAATTATTTTAAGAATTTTTAAGTTCTGCTCCTTGCTCA
>CAZLCX010000085.1:0-3780 GCA_964558325.1 uncultured Halanaerobiaceae bacterium
TAGAAAGGGGTAGATTAAATGGCAGCTCCAGCCCAAAAAATTAAAACATTACTGCTGGATGGTTATTTAGATGAACCATCCTGTCTTGGCGTGCCCCCATATGTTTCCCCCCATGCCAGATATCTCTATGGGGCCCTGGTGGCCGGTGGTATTCCAGAAGATCTGATCGATTATCTAACAGCCGATTCTTACCGGCAAAATCAGGATCTAGGAGCACTGGAAGAATATGATCTGATAATAGTCCTGGCCGGCACCACAGTCCCAGGCCATTATCTTGGCGGCCAGCCCTTAAGTCTGGCTGAAATTAAAGAACTAGGCAGACAGCTGCAATACCCGACCAGTGTTCTGGCCGGACCTATAACCTTAGTCTGGCAGGAGTTACCTGGGCATGAGGTCCTGGCGGAAAATTATGATATCATAACCGGGGAGCTGGCCCCTATAGAAATTTACAATCGGCTAAGAGACCAGGCTGGTCAGTCAGTGCTTGCAGCAGAAAATAGAAAAGAGGTGGCTTCAGCTATCTCAGACTGGGCCTTAACTGGCAGCCAGGTTTTTAATCTGCATCCAGGTTATCCAAAGCTGGTTGCTGAGCTTGAAACCTTCAGAGGCTGCCCCAGGAGCAAGCACTGTGAATTCTGCAGTGAGCAGTTAAAAGAGATCCATTATCAGCGAAAACCTGAGACCATTGCAGCAGAAGTTAAGGCAATAGCAGCCACTGGAGTTCATAATTATCGTCTGGGCTGTCAGACAGATCTTTTAGCCTATCCCTGGCTTGAAGAGTTATACAGCGGTATTAGAGAGGCCGACCCTGAGCTGGAAGTACTTCATCTCGATAATATCAATCCAGGCCCCTTAGGCCGAAAAGACCCGACTGAAGCCAGACGGCTTTTAAATATTATCTGTCAATATAATACTCCAGGAGATGTGGCTGCCTTTGGCCTGGAATCAGCAGATCCACAAGTTTTAAAGGCCAATAATATTGATACCGATCCTGACCTGACCTTCAGAGCAATCGAGAGGATTAATGAGATCGGCGGCCAGCGGGTTGATGGCATCCCTAAATTACTCCCAGGCCTAAATTTCCTGGCAGGTCTTAAAGGAGAGAGAAAAGAGACCTATCAGCATAATCTCCGTTATCTCCGCCGAATTAAGGAGGCTGGTTTAATGCTCCGGAGGATTAATATCCGTCAGGTCAATCCCCTGGGGAGTTATCAGGCCAGCAAAGTTGACAGCCGCCGTTTTAAGGAATTTAAGCGTCAGGTCAATCAGGAGATCAATCAGCCAATGCTCCGGCAGGTCTTTCCAAAAGGTACAGTCATTCAGGGAGTCTGGCCAGAAAAGAAAAAAGGCCGGCTGACCTATGGCCGCCGACCTGGTAGTTATCCTATTTTAATCGGTATCCCTGGTGACTATCTCAGCCAGGATTCCATCTCAGTTCAGGTAATCGATCATGGCTACCGTTCAATTACTGCCCTGCCCTATCCCTTTTATATCGATCAGGCCAGCCTGATCCAGCTTGAACAGATCCCTGGCTTCGGCAAAAAGCGGGCAGAAAAGGTGCTTTTAGCCCGGCCTAAAAACCTCCAGGAACTCTCAGCTGTAATCGGTTCTGGCTTTCCCCTGGAGGACTGGCAGGATATCTTTAAATTTAGCAAAAACTAGAGCAGCTCAGGGATTAGTCAGAGCAGCTTTAATGGAATGTAGGTCCTGGAATGCAGGTCCAGGCCAGAATTAGTTAGTAACCGGCCTGATAATCGACCAGCCGTTTCATTGTCTTACCGTCCTTATATAGCCTGAGATCTTCAATAAACATCTCAGTCGCTCGCTGATAATAGCCAGAGAAACTCCCGGCGACATGGGGTGTGATAATCACATTATCCATATCAAAGAGAGGGGAATCTGAGGGCAAAGGCTCCTCTTCAAAGACATCGAGCCCGGCCCCGGCGATTTCGCCAGCTTCAAGAGCTGCAATCAATTCAGCCTGGTTGACAACAGGTCCCCGGCCAACATTGAAAAAGTAGGCCGTATCTGGCATAGCCTTAAACTCAGCAGCTCCAATCATCCCCTCAGTTTCAGGGGTTAAGGGCAGAATAGAGACAGCAAAGTCAACATCTGCAAAGGCTTCCTCCAGCTGGTCCTGGCCATAGATATTTTCAACGCCAGGCACCTTCTCATCAGGGTTCCGCTTAACTCCATCGATAACCATGCCAAAGGCGCTGGCAACTTTAACAATCTCCTGGCCAATAGCTCCCAGGCCTAGAACCAGCAGTCTTTTACCTCTAAGGCCATTTAATTTAAGCCGGTTCCACTCCTTATTCTTCTGCTGCTCAAAAAGTTCAGGCAATCTTCTGCTAAAACTCAGGATAAAAGCCATTGTATGCTCGGCAATAATATCCCTGTGGAGTCCACTCATATTGGTTAATTTAACACCATTTTCCGCCAGCCA
The DNA here is from genome assembly GCA_964558325.1 of uncultured Halanaerobiaceae bacterium. Lineage (GTDB taxonomy): Bacteria > Bacillota > Halanaerobiia > Halanaerobiales > Halarsenatibacteraceae > Halonatronomonas. Next base: position 2,447 of record CAZLCX010000085.1, read on the forward strand.
TTCAGCTTCAGGCTGGTCTAAAAGCTTATCAACACCGGCACTTAAAGCCTGAATCCATTTAAGCTCAGGCCCCTCTGCCAGAAGACCAGCATCTAAATTACCAGGAAAACCAATCACGACTTCAGCATCCTCAATAACTTTCCGCTGTTCATCCTCGTCTAAGGCCTTGACAATCTCAATATCATCAAACTCAGCTTCTATTTTGTCACTATACTTATCATCCCAGTCCTGGGTTAACATAATCTTCATAAATTGACTGCCTCCTTTTAATCACTAAAATATATATTCTTTAAGCTTAAAATATTTACTCTTAAAAATTTAAAATATATCACTAAAAATCTGGTTCTTCCCTGGCGTCATTTTTATGATTATCTTCTTTTTTATAATTCTCTTCTTTAGTCAGATCAGCTTCCATTACATACCAGTCATCATGGAGGTCCTTGGCCTTACCAACCACCTTAAAGCCATGTTTCTCATAAATATGTCTGGCAGCAGGATTATCAGGCCTAACCTCCAGTTTAACCTTCTTAATTCCAATCTCTCGGAGATACTCAAGTCCGGCCCCGGTCAAACCACTGCCGAGACCCTGACCCCGGGCCTCAGGACTTACTGCCAGGGAGAGAATCTGGGCGTCAGCAGTACCTCTAACTGAAAAAGCAATATAATAAATTTTATTATAGATAACTTTGCCAACATCAAAGATGGTCAGGCCATACTGGCCCTGGAGCCAGCGCCGGAAATACCGGAAAAGATGGCCGCCGAAGGCTGCCTCTTTCCAGAGGGATTTAACCCCTGAGATGACAACAATAAAGCCCTGGGGCTTATCATTCTCATCAACTGCCACTAAAAACCCGTCGCTAAAGACCTGGCCGAAGAGCTTGAGAATATCCCTGACAGCAGTCTCCAGCTTCTTTCGCCTGGGTGAGGGTTCCAGCTCATTTTCAGGCCTGGTGGTCTTAACCCGGGTATCCTCAACCTCGCTGAAAAAGAGGACACCGTCATCAAAGGCCGCCACAAAAATTCGGGCCAGCTCAGGCAGGTATTTTTCTTCAAATTTAACAATCTGATAATTATCAGGCAGCATCTTAAAGCCCTCCTTTAATCTATTATACCCTGCTTCTTAAATCGTCACAAGTTTAAAATTAACAATTAATCCTGATTAAACTGTTTATTTTTAGCTCGTAATATAGTAAAATATACTTACTGTCTATAAACTTGCAGTATAATTAATAAAAAAATGCATATTAATATAACTTTACGCTATTATTTAATTATAACATTTTTGTAGATAGAAAACCGGCCAGTTAAGGCCGGCTTAAGTTAATCAATATTTA
>CAZLCX010000085.1:3880-5622 GCA_964558325.1 uncultured Halanaerobiaceae bacterium
ATACAGGAGGTAGAATTTATGAAAGGAACAGTTGTAGCAACCTGGATTAAGACAATGGAAAATCTCTATGGCAAGGAACTGGTGAATGAGGCCAAACAGGAATCATCCTGGAATACCGGGCTGATGATCACCCCGCTGATGAATATCGAAGACGAGATGGCCCATGACCTGGTTAATACAGTGGCCAGCAAATCAAATACCGCGGTCAGTGAGCTCTGGCAGAAGATAGGCCAGGAGAATATCAACTCATTCTCTCAGTGGTTTCCCAGCTATTTCGACGGCCGCCGCCTACATAATTTTCTCGAGATGATGGATATAGTCCATAAACAGCTGACTGAGATGATCCCTGGGGCCAATCCACCGAGAATCATTCCAGATATTCCCCAGGAGGATACCCTCAGGCTAACCTATCGCTCAAAGCGGGGGATGTTCGATTATTTCCTCGGACTCCTTAAAGGGAGCGGAGTCTATTTTGACAAGGAGATTAAAGTCAATGAACTAAGCCGGGATACCAGTTCAGACCAGAAGGAATTGGTGGTCGATGTCATCTTTCCAGAACCGATTATGACCTCAAGGACCTTCAGTTTCAATAAGCTTCTCTCCCTGGGAATCTTTAAGACAGTTGAAAGCAAACTGGGGATGGCAGTTACTGTCACCACAACAATTATAGGCTATATCCTGGCCGGCACCGAAAGCCAGGTCTGGCTGCCGCCGGTCCTGGGTCTGCTCAATGGCGGGATCGGCTACCTGGTCATGAAGGGCCTCTTTAAGCCCTTTAAGCTGCTCAACCAGGAACTGGCTGAAGTCGGCAATATGAATTTAAGTAATTCCATCAAAGTCGATTCTGGCGATGAATTCGATCAGGTCTTCGAGAAGATGGATAAGATTAAGGCCAAAGTCAGAGAGGATATCCTCTTTCTTAAAGGTGGTACCGATGATATGTACAACTTTACTGGCGAGTTAGTCGATCTAACCGCCGATATGCGCCAGGTCTCAGATAATATCTCAGTCGTCGTCGATGAGGTGGCCCAGGGCGCCACTGAACAGGCCGAGGAGACTGAGAACTCAGCCTATATAGTCGATAATAATGTCAGAGAGATTGAGAACCTGGTCGAGACTGGCAGTAAGTCCAAGGAACAGCTGGAAGCCGCCGTAACCAGCATTAAAGAATCAGCCGGCGAGGTCAAACAGGTCAATCAGATGATCAGCAATATCAAAGAAGCCTTTGGCGATGTCAATGATCGGGGGATTGAGCTCTCCAATCAGGTCGAGGAGATTATGGAGATAGTCGATACAGTCTCAGAGATTGCCGAGCAGACCAACCTCCTTTCCCTAAATGCAACCATCGAGGCGGCCAGATCCAGCGGCGACAGCCGGGGCTTTGCAGTGGTAGCCGATGAGATCAGGGATTTAGCCGATGATTCCCATCAGGCCGGTGAAGAGATCCGCAAAAACTTAGAAAGCTTCACCGCTGAAGTTAAGGGCCTGGTCAACGGTATCAGCTCCCAGTTCAGTAACCTGGAAGAGAGCAATCAGGCTTTAGATAAAGTAACTGAGGCCAATCAGGAATCAACTGAGAAGATAGAGGATGCCTCGGAGCAGGTCATGGAAATTGTCGATAACTTAAGGAATGAAACCCAGAAGATCAGCGAGGTCATTGAAAAGCTCAATTCACTGGCAGCCATCGCCGAAGAGAATTCAGCCTCATCCCAGGAGATGAGCGCCTCGGTCAGCGATTATGC
>CAZLCX010000086.1:0-5472 GCA_964558325.1 uncultured Halanaerobiaceae bacterium
CAGGTCAGATCCATTTCCAATCCAGCTCCAATCTCTCACCAGAAATCTTCCAGGAATCCTTTAGAAATCCTCTAGAGATACTTCAAAAATCCTCCAGAGATAGTCCACAGCTCCTGCGGGAATCCTCCGGCAGTGCTTTGGGATTTCTCCGGGAATGCTCCGGGAATCCTCCGGCAATCCTGCGGCAGTCCTCCGGCTTTCCTCCAGGAAAAGCCTGGCTAAAACCAGACTGACCATCAGCCTCCAGGCCCACCAACTCCACCAACTAACCGAAATTTCAGCATACCTAATTATAACACCCCTGCCCTGGAGAGTAAATAGCCCCCTAGTGCAAAGAAGAAATTATTTTTAGGGTTTTTTACAGATTAAATTTCTACATTAGAAAAACCCTGCTTTTAGGCAGGATTTTTCAGTTAAATCAAATTCTATTCCACTTAATCTCAAAAACTAAACTATTTAGTATAAGGAATGATTACTACAGTTCCAGCTTCAATCTCATTATCCTCAAACCGGTTGGCCTCAATAATTCGCTCGGCTGTTAACCCGGTTCTCTCAGCCAGATCAAGGACAGTTGTCTCTTCCTCGGTCTCAAAGGCCTGTTTACTGTCCATTAACAGATTGTATTCATACTGGCCATCAACTTCAGTCATCTCAATATCTTCTTCATTGATATTATATAAATCCATCAGATATTCCTCAGAATATTCGTCGCCAGAACTAAATTCATACTCATAAATTTCAGGCCAGTCATCTCTCCGGCCCATTCTGGCCCTAAAGGTTATCTGCCTTAGCTCATCCATGTCAGGCCTGCTGACAGGCTCCCGTTCTTTATCTTCCGCCTTAGCTAAAATCTCCTCTAAAACATCTTCAACCCGCCTGGCAGTCCTGGTTTCAGCATCTTCATTTTCATCTGCCTCAGCTTCACTGGCTTCATCATTATTCTCATCTTCCACTGGCTGGGCCTCAACTTCAGCCTCTTCAGAAGTCTCAGCAGACTCAGCAGCTTCTTCATCCAGCTCCTCTGAATCCTCAGTATCGATATCCGACAACTTATCCTCATCTATAATCCCGTCGCTACCAAATTCAATTTCGCCATCACTAAAATCTACCACTGAATCAGTATCATCAAAATCCTCATCAGAAATATCAACTATTCTTGGAGTAATATATATTATAACCTCGGTTCTATCTTTATCATTATTCCTGCTCTTAAATAATTCGCCTAAGATAGGCAGATCACTCAATAGCGGCACACTTCTAACCTGCTCGGAAAAATCATCCTGGATCAATCCACCAATGGCAAAGGTTTGGCCGTCCCTTAATGATATATTACTCTCAAGCTCCCTGGTCTGAATCACAGGCAGCAGTGCATCAGAGGATTCTTCGCCAAGGCTTGAAATCTCAGGCAGCATTTCAAGTTGAATAGTCTCATCTTTAGTAATAGTCGGTGTAAAGTTAAGGGTTATACCAACATCTCTATATTCATAAACCGGCACAACTCTACCAGATTCAGATTCTTCTTCAGCAACCTTTATCGGCACCTGGTCAGCAATTACCAGGGAAGCCTCCTCGCCATCAAGTGTCATTAACCTGGGGTTAGCAAGGGTCTGGGTTGCAGCATCAGAATCATAGAAATCAAATAATTCAGGTAAATCAAGATCCACTCCGGTTATTCCACCGTCATCATCATAATTAACACCAATAGTGGTGAAATCTCGCAATTCATTTAAGTCAATACCCCGCTCTTCTAGAGCAGAATGGGAGACCTCTTCAATTCTGGCCTCAAGCATAACCTGCTTCCGGGGCTGGTCAACTTCAGCAATTAAATCTTCAATCCGCTCTAAAGTCCTCTCATCAGCCCGGATTATTATTGTCCTGTCAGTCGAATTCTTGCTCAATTCAATATCTTCCTCAAAGTTCCTGATAATCTCCTCTAAATCATCCAGAGGCAGATAATCGACCTGAAACTTCTCGTGAGTAATAACCTCTTCCCGCTCATCTAAATCAGGCAGAGTCTCAGCAAGTTGTTCAACCTGTCTGGCAGGCCCCTCCAGGAATAAATCGCCGTCATCAATCCTGACATTTACACTGTCAAGATCCCGGCTCCGCTCCAGTTCATCCAGCAGCTCCTCAGCATCTAACTCCTGGGGGCGGTATCGCTGGCTGACAGTTTTGTCAGGCTGGTCTAAATCAGCAATTAACTCCTCAACTTCTCCCATTTTCCGGCCCTGGCCGCTGACAATAATATCGCCAACAGATTCCCTGGCCCGGACAACTAAATCAGGGAAGAACTCACCGATATGATCAGAGATATCATCGGCACTCTGATTTTCAACATTAAAGACCTTAACTTCCTCCTGGCTGGGCTGGTCAAGTTCATCTATAAACTCAAAGACCTCAGTCAGTCTATCCTCACTGCCAAAAAGAACCAGCCTGGCCTGGTCGTCCAGGGCCTGGACCGAGACATCAGGATAGGCATCAGCCAGTATTTCAACTCCATCATCTGCCTCCAGATGGCTCAACTCATAAATTTCTCTGGTAACTTCATCGTAAATGCTCTCAAGCCTATCAGGTGTGGCCACAATAATAATATCGTCTTCGACCCTGTAATCTAAATCCTTTATATTTAAAAGATGGTTAAAAGCCTCATAAAAGGTTACCTCCTCAAGCTCGACAGTCACCTCGCCCTCGGCCGAATCATCAACCACTATATTCCGGCCGCTGATAACCGCCAGCGAGCGGATCACATCTTTAATATCAGTAGAGCGATATTCTAAATCTATGTAATTATCGCCCATTACAGTTGTTGTAGTAAGAAATAATAAGAGAATTGGTATTATTAATAATAACGACTTATTCTTTATTTTCATTAAGCTCCACCTCCGACCTGCAGATTAAATTCCTGACCTTCTCGTGTAAATGTCGCTTTCCCATCTTCAAATCCAGTAAATTGATATCCATTAAAGCTCTGCCCACTTCTCAATAACTCAGGGTCTTCTCCATTCTCAATTATCAATACAACCCTATTCCCACTCCGGGCAGAACCATTAACCTTAAAACTTGGTGGTTCAATTTCTTCAGGCTCTTCCTCTTCAGCCTCTGTTCCTGAGGCTGATGCCGATGAAGTCCTGCTCTGTGATGCTGTCTCCTCCTGAGGCCTGTAATCATTAAAGGGATTCTTTAACAGCCTCAGTTCCTCATCCAGCAGCCTCACCTCCGAGGCAAACTCACTCATGGCATCCTCAACATCAAGCTCTAAGGCCTGAACACCAGGACCAGCCCCGACAAAGACGACCGCCATTACTATTATTATTACAAGGGTAGATAACTTCATAATCATCACTCCCCGTTCCTTTCAGCTTCAATAAACTCTCTCATCTCATCAGGTTGATGGAAGAAAAAGTTCATTGTTGTTGTAAGTTCATAATCTTCAGCAGTTAAAGTAAAATCTTCAACCACCAATCTATAATCCCAATCATCTATCATTCTGGCAAAATCTAGCATTGGCAGATATTCACCTTCAAAACTCATCTGCAGAGGAAGTCCATCTTCCTGCTCACCTTTACTGTATTCCTCAATATCTACACCTGTCTCCTGAGAAAAAACATTGATAGCTGCCAGGATTTCTTCAGGTTCTCTAATTGCAGCCTCCAGTAATTCGGCCCTTTCTTCTTCAAGTTGGGCCAGTTCTTCTTCAAGCTCAGGTATCTGCTCAACTCTTTCAACAGCCAGGGCATGCTGGTCACTTAAATCATCAACCTCTTGCTGAACCTGTTCCTGTTCCTCAACAATTGGTTGATAGAGAAGATAGTAATAGGCTGCAAAGACTATTGCTACAAAGGCAATCAATAATAATATTTTCTCTCTTCTGGATAATCTAGAGATCATATTGATTCCCCCTCCTCTTCATCTTCTTCATCATCACTGCCAGATATAACATCTCTGGTATGCATCTCAACAACTAAATTAAAATCATAAATATTCTCCCTCTGAAACCTTTCCAGTGAAACCAGAGAAAAAACATCAGATTCAAAAACATTGCCTACCATATCTAAAATTACATCTATATTCCTGGCATGGCCAACAACAGTTAATTCTCCCTGTTCATAATTCATCTCTTCAAAACCTACACCATCAGGCAAGATAGTTCCAAATTCTCTAAATGCCGGAGCTATCGCATACCTTTCAACCTCAACTTCTTCAGGTAACTTAAAATTATCTATTTCGTCCTGGAGTTCAAAATATTCCTCTTCCCGGGGACGAATCTCAGCAAGTCGATCCTGCCACATACCCCGTTCCTGTTCAAGTCCCTTTAAATCAATATAATTTATATAATAATGGAGGGCCGGGACAGCCAGAGCTAAAATTACTATTACAGCGGCAGCCACTTCCAGCCAGTTGACATGTAAACTCTTATCTTCTTCAAGTAAGTTAATTCTCATTATGAATCACCTCACTGGCCACAAGTCCTGAAGCAACAGCCATCCTGCCTTCTTCTCCAGGGGAAGTATGATTTTTAACTTTAAAACTATCATAGGGGTCTATATTTTCAACTTCAAGACCTAACTGCTCGCCAATGTAATCCTTTAGTCCATAAAGTCTGGAGCCGCCACCGGTAAGATATAATTTCTTTAAATCCTGGTTAGGGTTCCTCTCCCGATAATATTCCATTGAACGATTAATTTCCACTAAAAGTTCATCTGTCAAATTCTTCATTCTGGTCTGATGGTTATTTTCATCGGCAAAACCAGAAACAACCATCTCAAAATCTGTCTCCCCTTCTTCTTCCTCTGCAATCCCTGGGGTAAACTCAGACCGTTTTTTGGCTTCATCGGCCTCTTCCCAGCTATTTTCTTCATCCTTAAAAATCCTGGTATAACTGCTCCCTGCTATATCAACAGATCTACTTAAATAAAATTCATCCTTATTGGCAATCAAAATCCTGGTCTTATTGGCACCAATATTAATTATAGCTGAACTCTCATCTAACTTTTCCTGATAATTAAGCAGAGAAACCATCCCAAGTTCCTGCATATTGGCAACCCTGGCCCTATAGCCAATCCTTTCAAAGACCTCTTTATAATCATCCAGGATATGCAGCGGCATCAATGCCAGTAAGATTTCAAAATTTTCATTGTCTTCTTCTAAAATTAAAAAGTCAGAGGCAACCCTTTCTGGCGGCAGGTTTAAATACTCCTGAACCTCCCAGTGTAATGCTTCCTCCAACTCTTCATACGGCATGGCAGGTACCTGAACCCTGCGGACAAACTCCTGGCCTGCAGCCGGTGAAAATATGATAATACCTGGTTTTATTCCGGCATCCTGGAATAGATCTTCAAGCTTATTACTAACTGTTGGTAGGTCATCAATCTGGCCATTATGAATAACTCCCTGGGGAATGATTTCAACCCCACTCTTTAAAACCTTAACATTATCCCCTCTTACTTTACAGTGAACAGCCTTTAAGCTGTG
>CAZLCX010000087.1:0-5037 GCA_964558325.1 uncultured Halanaerobiaceae bacterium
AACCCTCCCTGGATATTAGCAATTAAAGCTTTATCCTCAGGAGGGTTATTTACTTAATATTACTTTATGTTATATAATTTATATATAAAATTAGTTAGAAGTATTCATAAAAATTACTTGACAATTAAATCACATAGGTGTATAATTGTTAATGATAAAACTATCACATTAGGAGGCATAAAAATGTCAGAAGAAAAAAAGAAACTTGATCGCCGTTCAGCATTGAAGAAATTAGGAGGAATGACAGCCGGTGCAGCATTAGGTGGCATGGCTCTGGCCAACTCAGGCAAGGTATTTGCAGGAGAAAATTCAGAATTTCCATGGACATATGAAGAACTAGACGCTGAAAGAGTTAGAAAATTAGGTCATGAAGGATATTACCTAGGTAACTGTGCATCTGGTTCATTTTATGCAATTATGTCAGCACTGGATGAAGAGGTAGGTGCCCCCTATGATGAATTTCCATATACACCTCCAGATAATATGATGCACTTTGGCGGTTCAGGCATGGGTCAGGGCATGTGCTGTGGAGCACTTTTAGGCTCATTTACTGCCATTAACTTAGTTGCAGATTCAGAGACAGCAAGCGAGTTAATATCAGAATTAATGTCATATTATAAAGAAACAGAATTCCCAACTGATACTGCCAATGATTATGGTACTAATCGTGAATATTTAGTTGATGAATATCATAGTGACGAAGAGATTACCCAGACAGTAGCTGACTCAGCCATGTGCAGAGATTCTGTTGGTAACTGGATGAGTGAGACTGGTGTTAGTCATGGAGATTCAAAACGCAAAGAGAGATGTGCTCGTTTGACCGGTGATGTAGTGGCTAAAGCAGTTGAGTTACTTAATGAAAATGCATAAGTAATTTAAATTTGTATGCTTAAGAAAATTTTTAATAACACATAATTTTTTAATTAACCCCACATTTTAAATGTGGGGTTTTTAAGTTGAAATAATTATTTAAAATATTAATTTAATATTATTCTTGATTGTATTATAATAGAGTAACAGGAGGGATATAAATGGATTTTGAAGAAGTATTATTTAATAGACGGAGTAAAAGGAGCTTTATAGATAAGGATGTTGATGATAATAAAATCAAGAAACTTTTAGAGGCAGCCATGGCAGCTCCATCAGCCCATAATAAGCAGCCCTGGCAGTTTGTAGTCATTAGAGATAATGAAATTATGGATAAAATTATGGAATTCCATAAATATTCAAAAATGTTAGAGGAAGCTCCAGTTGCGATAGCTGTCTGTGGAGATAAAAATGCCTATAAAGATTTCTGGGTACAGGACTGTTCTGCAGCTACCCAGAACCTCTTACTTATGGCTGAGAATCTGGGATTGGGAGCAGTCTGGTTGGGTGTGTATCCAGTCGAGGAATACTATCCTAAATTAGCTGACCTGCTAGAGCTGCCAGATGATTTAATCCCATTAAATGTAATAGCTATCGGTTATTCAGATAAAGAAAGTAAGCGAAGGGACCGTTATGATGAAAGTAAGGTTCATTATAAATAATTACCCAATAATTCCCAAGTAACGTTATTTTTAATATGCCGCTTTCTCCCTGTTAAAACTAAGAAACTGGATTTGGCTTAATAATATAAGATGTTATCATAAGGGAAGCAGGAATTATAGCTTAATTGTCGAACTTTATATATAAGTCATTTCTTTTATTAAAGTTTATTTAACTTGAAAGGGGTTATTAATATGTCAAATAATTTAGATTATCAGAGCAAAATGTTAGAGGCCATAAGAAAAAGAAATATCTGGACAAAGTTTTATCTTACTGATGGCAGATTATTAGAAGGCGAAATAGTCAGCTTTGATAATTTCGTAATTATAATCAGGCACGGAGAAAAGAACAAGATGCTCTATAAACATGCAATAGCAACAGTAGCCCCGGATGAAGATGTAAAAGCATCATCGTCAATAGTTGATGAGGAATAAAAATTATCATATATCATTAAAAGAATGCTGGCTAACTGGTCAGCATTCTTTTATGGATTTCAGTTAATATATTAATAATTACTGGAGCAATAGCAGATAACTAAAGCCAGAGAAAACCATCCAGGAGGTTTAACAATCATGGCTAAAGATTCAAAATTAAGCTTCAAAAATAGAGAAATAAATAAAATAAAAAAGCTGGGGCAGATTATCTCAGCCATACTTTACATAGTCCTGATAATCTTAATAATAGGATTTAATAACTCTTTACTTTATATTACCAGGATGAATTTAGCAATCCTATCGGAACTAATCTTTATGGCTGTTCCATTTTTAATATTATTTTATGCTTATAGGAAACTCAAACTTCTATACTATTCATATATTTTTAGCGCCGGCTATTTTCTCCTGACCTTTAATATAATAAAAGATGTAAACACAGAAGCTCTCCAGCAGCTGGGATACAGTAATATAGATATTCTGATTGCTTTAATAGGCTGGGCCGTACTGCTTGTGCTCATGTATCTGCCCTGGAGATATAAAAGGCTTAAAGAAATCAATTAGCTTTTACTGCAATTGTTACATATTCTGGGCCGGTTTTTTCTGGGTTTTCTAAAGCAAAATTAAGATAAAAAATATATTATTAATTGAAGAGTCTGAAGATGCCAGGCTCTTTTTTTTTAATTGTTATAGGGTTTAAACAGGATATATTGGCTAAAATATCAGACTTCTCTATTGCAGGACTTTTAATGATAACAGAGAATTATTTAATTAGTTATAAAATTAAAAATTCATTAAAGGAGGAGAAAATAGTGAGTATTAATTCTATTAACCTGGATGTCGGTGAAGCAATGAAAATTAAGCTATCAGCTGAATTGCCGCCAGAGCCAGATTTTAGGGAGGATATTCGTCGGGCTCCAAAGAGAGAATTAAAGCTTGATCAGGAAGAGATGGAAATCGCCTTAAAAAATGCCCTCAGGTATATTCCAGCAGAACTCCATGATAAGCTGGCACCTGAATTTATGGAAGAACTTATCACCAGAGGCCGTATCTATGGATATCGCTATCGTCCAGAAGGTGAAATTAAGGCTAAACCTATCGATGATTACAAGGGTAAAACAGTTGAAGGGAAAGCCCTGCAGTTGATGATTGATAATAATCTGGACTTTGAAGTTGCCCTTTATCCCTATGAGCTGGTGACCTACGGTGAAAGCGGTCAGGTCTGCCAGAACTGGATGCAGTATCGATTGCTGAAAAAATATCTCCAGGAGATGACAGTAAATCAGACATTAGTTGTTCACTCCGGTCACCCTCTCGGTCTCTTTCCATCAAAGCCTGATGCTCCAAGAGTTATTTCAACTAATGCACTCATGGTTGGCATGTTTGATGACTCAGAACATTTTAATAAAGCAGCAGCAATGGGAGTTGCCAATTATGGTCAGATGACAGCCGGTGGCTGGATGTATATCGGGCCTCAGGGAATAGTTCACGGCACCTATACAACTTTACTCAATGCCGGCCGGAAATTTTTAGGTAATGAGCAGGATGAAGATTTAAGCGGGCAGTTATTTGTGACCTCCGGTCTAGGCGGAATGAGCGGTGCCCAGGCTAAAGCGATAGAAATAGCCGGTGGTATCGGTGTCCTGGCAGAAGTTGATAAGTCTGCCATCGAAACAAGGAAAAGACAGAACTGGTTGAGTAAGGTTTCTGATGATCTTGATGAAATCTTTGACCTGGTAAGAGAATATCAGGACAGCGGAGAAGCCATCTCAATTGCATATCACGGTAATATCGTTGACCTGCTGGAGTATATAGTAGAAAATGATATAAAGGTTGATTTATTATCAGATCAGACCTCCTGTCATGAGGCATACAGTGGCGGTTATATTCCTGCTGATTATCCCTATGAGCAGGCCAGACAGCTACTGGATGAAAATCCAGCAGAATTTAGAGATGCCGTTGATAGGTCGCTCAAAAAACATTTTCAGTTTATCAAAGAAATTGTAGATAGTGGAGCATATTTCTTCGATTATGGCAATAGTTTCATGAAGGCTGTCTATGATGCCGGGGCAACTGAAATAGCCCTGGACGAAGAAAATCCAGATAAAGGCTTTATCTTCCCATCTTATGTAGAGGATATCATGGGTCCAATCTGCTTTGATTACGGTTATGGTCCCTTCCGCTGGGTATGCTTAAGCGGGAAAGATTCTGACTTAAGAAAGACAGATGAGGCAGCAGCAGAATGTATCGATCCTGAAAGAAGATCCCAGGATTATGATAATTATCACTGGATAAAGGATGCCGAAGAAAATGATCTGGTTGTCGGTTCCAAAGCCAGAATTTTATATACTGATGGTCCAGGCAGAGTTAAAATAGCCCTGGTATTTAATGAGATGGTAAGAAATGGAGTGATTGGTCCAGTAATGTTAGGCAGGGACCATCATGATACCGGCGGGACAGACTCGCCCTTTAGAGAAACAGCCAATATAAAAGATGGCAGTAATATTATGGCTGAAATGTCAATCCAGTGCTTTGCCGGTAATGCCGCCCGGGGCATGACCCTGGCTGTCCAGAGTAATGGCGGCGGCGTAGGTATCGGAAAATGTTTCAACAGTGGTTTTGGCCTTGTTCTTGACGGCAGTAATAGAGTTGATAATATAATTAAATCTTCAGTAGACTGGGATGTCCATGGCGGTGTGGCCAGAAGAGCCTGGGCCAGAAATGAAAATGCCATTGAAACCATGCTTGACTGGCAGAAAAATAAAGCTGGTGCAGGACATGTGACTCTGCCCTATCAGGCCGATGAGGAGCTTATCAAGAAAACTGTTCAGGACAGGCTAGATTCTTAAGAAAAGAGTTTCCGTCAGTTGAAATCTAAAAACAAGAAAACATGGGGAGGTAGAATCATGAGCAGTCAGACCAGTGGAGAAGGAAAAATCTATGAAATTGAAAAAGAGCTGGAGCCAAAGCCCATTGAAGAACTGGAACTTCAGGATTTTGAATGGAAACCATTTATAGTTTTTGCCATTGCCCTGATAATAGGGATAGGTTTTTTCCTATTTCCTGTTAGCTCTAATGG
>CAZLCX010000088.1:0-4519 GCA_964558325.1 uncultured Halanaerobiaceae bacterium
AACTATTAAGGGCAGTCATAATTCTCGGCGAAGGGTTTAATATCTAAAACTGGAGTGCCATTAACGGCATCCAGGCCTTTAACTGTCAGGACATTGCCCTCCCGGCTGATCAATTCAACTGTGGTAACTCCGATGGAGCCTGGCCGCCTGGGGCTCCTGGAGCTAAAGACTCCCCGTTCTCCCCCATATCTCCTCTCGCCGATCAGGTCATAATCATCATGAAGATGAAAGGAGAAAACGATAACTAAATAGTCATTCTCTTCAATTTTATAGAGACCATCAACATACTCTCCCTTTACTACAATCTCGCTGATTATACCTTCCATTGCCTCCGGGCCAACTGGTTTATCATATTCATTCCGAACCTCTGCAATTACTTCTATATTCATAAATTATCACCCCATTAAATATGTTATAATAATATCATTCTTCTATAATCCCCAAATAATTTTATTAAGTGTAATCTTTTTTTAATTAAATGGTTCTAATCCATTAGAACTAATAACATTTCAAAATTACAATTCTGGCAGACTGATTTTTCTCCGAATGCAACTTTTAATATTTCCTTAAAATTAAGTTCTTGACTATTACAATTTAAGCTGATGGTGATTTCGGTATAACAATGGTCTGATTATTATATTTCATTATATTTACTTTAACACCATAGACCTCTTCAATATTCTCTGATGTTAATATTTCATCACTGCCTGTGGCATAGACTGTGCCTTCTTTTAACATTACAAATTTATCGCTATATCTGGCTGCCAGACTTAAATCGTGAATCGCTAATACTGATGAAATATCATTTTCTGTTTCTGATTTAATTAAATTTAGGACCTCTAGTTGATGTTTTAAGTCAAGGCTGCTGGTTGGTTCATCCAGTAACAAAATCTCTGGTTTCTGAGCCAGAGCCCGGCCAATAATAACCTTCTGTAACTGACCACCACTCAGTTTATTAACATCTCGCATGGCAAACTGTTCTAAATCAAGTCTTTTGATAATATTTGAGACTATCTTTAAATCATTATCCACTGGTTTCCAATTAATATAAGGTTTTCTTCCTAATAAAATTACATCAAAAACAGTGGCTGGAAACTTCCTATTTTCCTGCTGGGGAACATAACCTAAATGACAGGCTAGTTCTTGTGGGGAGTAATTTTTAATCTCCCGCTCATACAGAATTAGTTTGCCATTCTGAGGCTTTAAAATTCTATTGATACATTTTAACAGTGTGCTCTTTCCTGAACCATTAGGGCCTATTATGCTTAGTATTTCGCCTTTTTTAACAACTAGTCCTACATTATCTAATACTAATTGCTGATCATAGCTAAAATCTAGATCAGTAATTTTTAATTCCATATGTAATTCTCTCCCTTCAGGATCAAATAGATAAAGAGTGGTACACCTAAAAAGGATGTCAGAATTCCAACAGGCAAAACTACTGGTGAAATTATTGTCCTAGCTGCTGTATCAGCAGCTAATAATAAGATGGCTCCAGCAAGGCAGGAAAAAGGAATTAAATACCTTTCTTCAGTCCCTATCAGCTTTCTGACTATATGGGGTGCTACCAGACCAACAAAACCTATAATACCAACAAATGAGACTATCATAGCTGTTATAAGTGAAGAAATGAGCATACCTTTTATTCTTAACTTATCGACATCTACTCCAAGAGCCTTGGCTGTCTCATCTCCAGAACAAATAGCATTATAGTTCCAACTATTTTTGATAAAATAAACAACTGCCGGCACTAAAACTGCTATAATTAATAATAAATCAGCCCAGGTAGCTCTGGCAACATCACCAAATGTCCAGAATACTATTGAAGCTATTTCAACATCGTCAGCAAAATATTGAATTGCAGTTGTTCCAGCCTGAAAGAGAGAACCTAAAGCAACTCCTGTTAATATCATCGTTTCAGTTGCTGCATTTTTAAATTTAATTAACAATAAAATGATAAATGTAGATATTAGAGCCCAGAAGAAAGCGGAAATAGTTGTAATATAGGGATTATTAATAACAATTTCACCATCTGTACCAGAATGAAATGCTCCCATACCTAAAACGACTATTGAAAAAGCAGCACCAAATCCGGCTGCCTGGGATATACCCAGAGTAAAAGGAGAACCTAAAGGATTCTTTAAGATTATCTGCATAATAGCTCCAGAGACTGCCAGACCTGCACCTGCAATAATTGCAGTTAAAACCTGAGGGAGCCTGATATTCCAGACAATAGTATTAGCCATCCCTAGATCTCGGCCAATTAGAACTGAAATTACTTCTTTTAATGGTAAGTCAAAGGAACCAACTGAAATAGAATAAAAAGATAATAAGATAAGAAAGATAAAAGCTGAGATACCAAAAATATATTTTTTATTTAGATATTCTTTATATTCCAATAATATTTTGTCATCTTCTTTGCCAGTATTAGCCACATTCACCCCACCTTTACCTCTATATATAAACTATGATTATTAATTTAAGAGATCAACTTTTTGAAAACTAGGATATTGCTCATTCTGTTCTTCAAAAACAGGCTTCCCCAGGAAAAATTCCGTTATCTCTTCAGCCTTCTCTACTGGTTCTATATCTGAAAACTCCTCAGGATATAAGATTTTCCCAATATAATAAGCATTAGCAAGTATATTCCCGGTTTGTGGTCTATATGAAGCATATGGTAATAATGTATAAACATTTCCAGACTGGAGTGCATCAAGGCCTGAATACTCAGCATGTCTCATAACATCTTCTTTTATAAGATGAACATTACTGCTATCAATGAAAATTATCTCAGGATTCCACTGTAATAATTGCTCTCTATTAATATTAGTCTGTGTTACTGAATCAAAATCTAATTCCTCTTCGGCAACATTATTAGCATTAACAAATCTAAATGGAGGAAATGGCACCCTGACTGATGTAATTCCATGAGAACCTCTATGAGACATACCTCCAGTATAAACCTTTGGCTTTTCATTATCAACAATGTTTTTAGTTCTTTCAGACAAGTCGGTGATTAAATCTTCAGTGTAATTTATCATCTCTTCTGCTCTATCTTCTTTTTCAAAGATCTGTCCGATTAATTCCCAGTCTTCAAACATTTGATTTCTATTGTCATAAAGATCACCAAAATTTAGATATACCACTGGTATTCCTGTCTTACTCTGAAGATCAGCAGCTTCTCCTGGATCACTTGCATGGATTATAAGGTCTGGTTCCTGAGCAACAATCAACTCAATATCTCCACCATGATTGGGCCCAACTGGCGGTAATTCTCTCAGACGAGGATTACTTAGCTGATAATCACTGTAAAGGTCATCACCTTTTTCCCCCTCTTCTACACCGACAATCTTTTCTTCTAAATCAAAATGCATCAGATGCCTTAATGCCCCTGGACCCACAGCTACAACACGTTTAGGATTAAGTGGTACTTCTATTTCACGACCTGCTCTATCAACAATATCAACGTAATCTCCTGCCTGCAATGAGTTAGTCCCTGAAATTAAAAATACAGCTGTTATTAGAATAATAAGAGCTAGTTTAATAATGCTGAATTTTCTTTGATTTGTCATTATCTTTCCCCCTAATATAATATTATTTTGCCCTGGATTTAATATTTATAAGGCAAATAAAAAGACCTGCTTTATAGCAGGTTAATAAATATAAGCAAATACAAAAGATAATTAGAAGAAATAATCTGAAAATCTTTTAAACTTTCATTCTCAAAAGATATTGAAAGACCTACATTTTGAGAATAAAGTGATTTGCTTTACCTGCCACTCTTGCCATAGAGAATAACGGAGATAATACAATTAGGCAGGTCTCCTGACTCCCGGCTTTTATGTAGACCTAACCTTCCCAACTTTTTTAAAAAAGCAAGTGGCCTATTTGGGTCATTTAACCGGTTACAGTGGCGGGCCCGCTCAGGATTTTCACCTGATTCCCTATTCTCCTTCAGTCGTAACTAAAGGCACCTAAAAGTATCACTAATTATTTAGTTATAATAATTCTTAATATATTCGAACTCATTATAATACAAATAAGATTTTATTGCAACTGATTTGCTTAAAATCTATTTGTCTAGCTTATTGCAACAGCAAACCATCTATCACTTTATCATCGTATATTTTTAATTAGTCCTGATAATGAGAAATATTTCCATGTAAAATTATATCTGTCTGATCTTCAGTTAGCTCAATTACATTTAAGCAGGTCTGGTTATATAGATTTTAGGCATATTTAATCACCTACTATTCATAAAACCACATGATATATCCGCAGTTATCACAGATATAATTTTTGGCCTGCTTATTAGCAAAATCAAAACCTAAGAAGGTTGCACCAGGTGTATTCATTAGAGTCTCTCTGGTCCAAAATTTTTCATGGGAACAGATAGGACAGTTAAGTTTATTCCCCTTAATTTCATATTCCTGGATACTTGTTATTTGTTATTTATATTTAAATACGGTCTAACTTCACCGGCCATATTCTGAATTGGCATTGTCTGGAGCCAGATTTT
>CAZLCX010000089.1:0-4490 GCA_964558325.1 uncultured Halanaerobiaceae bacterium
CCTGAAAAAGAGCCAGCTTACTGGAGGTTGAGCCTGGATTTATTACTAAAATTTTATTGATTATAACCACTCCTATCTAATTATAGGCATAACCCAGTTCTTGAGATATTTTTTCAGCAGTTTTTACTATATCATGAGAAAGTTCTTCTGTTTTTTTTGAATCCATTCTAAATGCAGGACCTGAGATACTTAAGGCCGCAACTACTTCACCTGAATGATTGCGAATTGGTGCTGAAACACACCTGACTCCCTTAATTACTTCTTCATCATCAAAAGCATATCCCTTTTCTTTAATTTTATCTAATTCTTCTAATAATTGATCTGGATCTGTAATGGTTTTAAAAGTTACTTTTTTTAACTTCTTTTTTGTAAATTGTTTTTTTTCTTTATCAGGTAAATGAGCTAATAAAACCTTTCCAAGAGCTGTACTATGAGCAGGTAATCTTTTACCAATTTCAGAAACCATTCTAATTGATTGAGAACTTTCTAGTTTATCAATAAAAACAACTTCATTTCCTTCTAAAACAGCGACATGAACAGTTTCTTTATGTTTATTTACCAAGTCTTTTAAATACTTTTTGGGAATATCAGTTACTTGAAAATGCTTTTGCACTAAGACTCCCAATTCTAACAGTTTTGTACCTAACATATACTTATTATTTTCATTTTGTTTCAAATAGTTTCTTTGAACTAAGGTTTTCATAATGCCATGAAGCGTGCTTTTATTAATATTGATTTTTTTGCTTAATTCTGTTACACCAACCTCCTTATTATTTATATTAAAATATTCTAATACATCGAAAGCTCTTTCTATTGATTGAATTGTAGAACCTGCCATTTTAAACAACTCCTTACCTACAACTAATTAATATAATTTGGAAATATTGGTTTTTCTAATGATCATTATTTATCCTCAACTTCTAGACTATAATCTATATTTTTAGAACCAAATTCAAAAGACCAATTCTTTGAATTTTTAAGACCAATAATAATAGCCGGGATTGCAACTAAGAACAATCCTACATATCCTAAATAACCATATCCAACTGAAATTAATGGAATTAAACCGGCTAAAGCAATTATCCAAGTTATAACAACATATAAGGCTGTACTCATAATCATTTTACTTTTCTTAGCTTCTTCAGTATCATCAACAAAAAATGCCACTATTCTAATCGAGCCTCCATAAACTAGATTAACTCCAGTTGTAAATACTCCTAATAATATTAAAATAGATACAGCCCATTGTGAAATACCTCCACCAATTCCCTGAGAAGCTATATAAAGAGTAGGAACTTCGTATTCTAAAATAGCTGGATAATGTGCCATAATTCCCCAGCTAGTTAATAAAATAACTAAGCCATTGGCTAAAAAAGCCATTATTGCAACATTTTTAGCGTCAGCTTTTGATTTGATAGGCTGTGCTACTGAGATATAAGAGCCAACACACAAAATTTGAAAACCCAAATAAAGCAATGTTGACCATAAAGCCTGCATAAATCCGGTGTCTGTTGTCCTTTCAGCTGCAACCGAGGTAATATCTTGAAAGTCCATTACTACATTACTACCATATATAATAACTAAACCGACCATAATTATAATTGCAATAATTGAAGAAGCATTTCTAATTGTTTTTGCTCCTTTAATTGTTAATAAAAATATTGCAATAGCAATTAAAACAGTATTTAAAACATATGGGGTTCCTATCATATCTCTAACAGTTGCACCACCTGTTGCAAAAGCTACTGAAGAGGCTACAAGCAATAATATTACATATGCAACTTCAAACAATGGAGCTGCTATTTTGTCAACTGGTTCATAAAAACCTTTTGACCAACCTCCATACTCAAACTTCTTTTTTGCAGCCGCATATGACCATGCATAATATAATATCCAGGCCTGCAGAGCCATAGCAAAAATAGGTAGAAACAATGCATACCAGCCGTGTGAAGCATAAAAGTCAACTATTTGTCTTCCAGAAGCAAATCCCCCACCAAAATGTGTTGTTAACCAGACTGCAGATACTCCAAAAAGTGGAACTAATTTTTTAATATTCATTAATATACCTCCTCAAATAATCTACTACTCAATTAATAAAATTATTAGTCTATTTATAAATCTAACATCTTGCCAGGATTGAGAATATTATTGGGATCAAAAGATTTTTTAATTGCTTTCATAAGCTCAATTTCCTTTGGAGAATATTGAAGATATAATTCTTCTTTTCTTAAATATCCTATGCCATGTTCACCTGTAATTGTGCCGCCTAATTCAATTGTAACTTCATAGAGTTCTCTTTTAAATTTTTCATAATAATCAGGGATTTCAGTATCCTCTTTAGACTTTTGCATAATAAATGGATGTAAGTTACCATCCCCGGCATGAGCAAGCATGCTAATTTCTGCATCATGTTTTTCTGTTAGCATTTCAATTTTACTCATCATTGTATCTAAAAGACTTATTGGTACTGTTATGTCAGGAATATCAATCAATCTATCATCTAGAGCCATGACAAAATGACTTCTAATTTCTAACAAATTTCTCTGTTCCTGCTCTGTATCAGCAAAACGTGTATCAATAGAATTAAAGTTTTTAGCTATTTCTTCTATTTGTTGAGCATACTCAAAGAGATCATTTTCAGTATTCTCTTCCATAATTATCATTAAATGCCCTTCACCTTTATCGGTCGGCCAGTCTTTACCTAAATCTTTAGCAGTTTCTATAATCGAATCTTTGCCAACATATTCAATTGCCATCGGCTTGATTCCCTCCTGCAATATTTTAGGAACAACTGAAAAGGCATCTTTTCTAGATTCGAATGATATTACCAAAGTAGCACTAGCATTAGATTTAGGCTTCAAATTTAATGTAACTTCAGTAACAACACCAAGAGTACCTTCACTGCCGATCATTAATTGCATTAAATCATAGCCAGCATTATTCTTTTTCAATTTCCCTGTTTTATTACCAAATGAAACTATTTCACCTGTAGGCAAAACTGCTTTTAGCCCTCGGATTTGGTCTCTCATAATACCATCTCTAACTGCCCTTACCCCACCAGCATTCATTATCGCCATTCCTCCAATTTGAGCACCTTCATCGCCTGGATGTAATGGAAAATAAAGTTTTTCATGTTTATCCATAGTTTCTATTAAATCACCAAGAGTAACAGCAGTATCACATGTAACCATAAGATTTGTTTCATCAACTTCAATCTTTTTATTCATTCTTTCTAAAACTAAAATAACACTTGGTTCAATCGGAATTCCATTAGCAGCAATTGCTGTGGCTCCTCCCTTTGGTATAACAGGTATTAAATTTTCATTGGCATACTTTAATATTTCAGATATTTCTTCAGCATTTTTAGGTTTAACCACAACACAATCTTCTGCTGGTTTAGGAGATATCAAATCAAAAGCATCACTGGTATATTCTTCAGAATATGATCTTACACGGTCAGGATCTGTATCCACCCATCTTGTTCCAACTATGTCTTGTAATTCTTTAACAATTTTTTCTTCCATAAAATATCATCCCTTTACACTATATTCTGATTAAAAGCCCTGATTAAAAAGTATCTCCTTCTCTTGGTACAATACACATGAACTCAAATTCCTCGTCGCCAATATTCTCTAAATTGTGAGATAGATTGCCTGGTATAAATATATAATTTCCCTTTGATAGCTCATAATCTTCTTCTTCAGTAATCACTTTACCTTCACCTGATAAAGTAAAGACCCAATGCGGCCATTCATGCGCGTGTTGGTATGTTTTACCTCCTTCCTCCATTGTAAAAATTCTCATTACATGATCTTCCCAAACATTTTCTGGTGAAAAAACTATCCTTTTTTTAGTTTTTTCAGCATGTTCTGAGTCTACCTCTGTTACTGATAAATTTTCCTTTGACCCATAGATAATATCCATTTATACCCCTCCTTCAATTTTATTTATCAAAAAACGCAAGCATTTACATCGCCTATGCCTCCAAATATTGCTTGCCATCTATCCCCCTTTTTTATTTTTTTGGCACTGGTTAAGGATCCTGATAGTATTAACTGACCTGATTTAAGCGATTGACCATATTTAGCTAATTTATTAGCAAGCCAAGCTACTGCTTTAGCTGGATTCCCCATAACATCACTACTAACTGCACTATCAAAAATTTGCCCATTCTTTTTTAAAATCAAGCCTGTTGTCAATAAATCAATATCTTTAATATCTATATATTTTGAACCTACTATTATCATGCCGCAGGAAGCATTATCAGCAATAGTATCTTCTATCTCTATATCCCAGTTTTTAATCCGACTATCAATTATTTCAAAAACAGGAATTATAAAACTTGTTGAGTCCAATACATCTAAATAATTAACTGCCGTACCCTCTAAGTCTTTCTTTAGTAAAAAGCCCAATTCTGCTTCTATCTTTGGCTGGATAAAACTTTTTAGATTTAAGTCAGGATTAAAACTGAGCATCTGGTCAGTAAAATA
>CAZLCX010000090.1:0-4466 GCA_964558325.1 uncultured Halanaerobiaceae bacterium
TTTTACGCTCCACCTAATTTAAAGTAATTAAAGTTACAGAAGCTGCCGGCAGTTTAGCATTAAGCTGATTGCCGGTTAATTCTACTGACTTAAATTCCTCAGGCTTTAAATTATCAGGGTTTTCAAAACTATTGTGAGCATTTAATTTATCTGCAGTCAGAACTCTTGCTTTTAGCTGAGATAGAGCTAACTTATCTGCAAGTAAATTTGTTTTTAATTCAATTTCCTGATTTGGATCTAAATTACAGACAGTAATATTAACTTCTCCCTTCTCATTTATGGAAGCAGAGGCATTTAAAGCCGGGATTTCCTGACCTTCAAATTTATAATTTTCACTCTCCAGCTCAAAGTGGAGCAGTTCTGCGTCCTGATGAACTTTATACATTTCAAAAACATGGTAACTTGGAGTTAAGATCATATCTTCTTGATCAGTTAAAATCATAGCCTGCAGCACATTATTTGTCTGAGCTATATTGGCCATTTTAACCCGGTCAGCATGCTGATTAAAAATATTTAAGGTTACTCCTGCAATCAGAGCATCTCTTAAGGTGTTTTGCTGATATAAAAAACCGGGGTTTGTACCGGGTTCAACATCATACCAGGCACCCCATTCGTCAACTATCATCGCAATTTCTTTTTCAGGGTCATACTGATCCATAATTGTTCCGTGTTTATTAATCAGTTCATCCATTTTAAGAGCTTTCTTTAAAGTTATAAACCACTCATCTTCTTCAAAATCAGTTGCAGAACCCTTCCCCTCCCAGAAATCACCTGGAACTGTGTAATAATGAAGGCTTAAGCCATCCATCTGTCGGGCAGCATTTTTCATCAGCACTTCTGTCCAGTTATAGTCGTCAACATTAGCTCCACAGGCAATTTTAAAAATTTCATTATCACCGTGATCACGGACATAGGTTTGATAATTGCGGTACTGGTCGGCATAATACTCAGGTCTCATATTTCCCCCACAGCCCCAGTTTTCATTACCAACTCCAAAATATTTTAAATGCCAGGGCTTATCTCTCCCATTTTCCTTTCTCCAGTCAGACATAGGAGATTCCCCATCATGTGTTATGTAATCAACCCATTCCTGCATTTCTCTAATAGTCCCACTGCCTACATTACCTGAAATATAGGGCTCAGCATCAAGCAGATTACATAACTCCATAAATTCGTGAGTTCCAAAATGATTATTTTCTGTTACATTACCCCAGTGAGTATTAACAATAGTTGCTCTTTCTTCTCTGGGTCCAACACCATCTTTCCAGTGATACTCATCAGCAAAACAGCCTCCCGGCCATCTTAAAACCGGAATATTAATCGCTTTCAGTGCTTCCACTACATCTGTTCTAATTCCATTCTGATTAGGAATCTTCGAATCTTCGCCAACCCAGAAACCTTCGTAAATACATCTACCTAGATGTTCTGCAAAATGTCCGTAGATATTTTTATTAATTATTTCTTTTTTTTCTTCAATATTTATATTCAAAACATTCATTTTAATATCCTCCCAAATTAATTATTCATTTTCTAACCATTCAAACTGCCAGTGCTGTTCCTTTTTACCGGTATATGTCTGCTGAATTAATTCATTATTTTGATTAACAGTTAAAGCTTTTTTGCTGAATTGATTAACCAGTTTATATTCATTCTCAGAAATCGAAACTATCTGCCACTGCTGACAGGGGTGAGCGGAGTGGCTCCACTGCTCTATCCGGGCATTTTCTGCATGCTGAGCATCTTTAACTTCAGCATATAAGAGGCTGTTTCTATTTTCCAGTCGATAATATTTACTATCAATAGGATAAATTAACCACTGTTGACTGAGTCTATTTGTATCTTTTTCAACTATAATCTTTGTTCTGGCTTCGGTTTTAGCTTCAGAAACTGCAGCAACTTTATTCACAGCAGAACTTTTAAGCTTATAAAAGCCTTTAAAATATTGATCCTTATAATTTAGAGTCGGCCAGCCATCTTTCCAGTCCAATTTTTTGATAAAAAATCTATATTCCCCATTTTTTCTGTGATAAGCATGATGAACAAGCTGAGAATTATTATAGATATCCTGGCCTCCATGACCAATATATTTTTCATCTCCAGCTGTTAAAATAGTTCCGCCTCCATTTAATAAACTTAAATTATTTTTATCAACATAAGGACCTTTGATATCCTTAGATCTTCCATAAGCTATTTTATAATCACTTTTTCTTCCCCGGCAGCAGTGATCAATTGAAGTAAAGAGATAATAATAGCCATCTCTGTAAGTTAAGCTTGGGGCCTCTACTCCTGCTGCTCGGCCGTGAACACTGCGTCTGGCCAGTGAATATATCTCACCTTTAGTTTTCATTGTTTTGCTGTCAATTTGAACCAATTTTATTCCATCAAACCAGGAACCAAAAACAAGCCATGGTTTTCCTTCAGGATCTATAAATAAATTGGGATCAATTGTATTATATTCTTTTCCAGCAGCCGAAGTTATAACCAGCCCTTCATCTTTCCAGTTTCCCTCTTCAATACTGTCAGCAGAAAGCAGACCAATAAGCGAATTATTGGTTCCAAATTCTGAAACAGAATAATAGAGCCACCATCTTCCATTAAAATACTCCAGATCGGGAGCCCAAACATCATTTTCTCTATCAAAATTTTCTACATAATCACTCCACCAGATCAGTGGTTTATCTAAAATACTATCTTCTTTTTTCCAGTTTTTTAAATCCGCAGAAGATTTAACTCCTACTCCCTTACCGGTATGAAATAACCACCATTTATCATTTTCCTTAACCAGTGCCGGATCATGTGCCTTTAAATCGCCTTTTAGTTTTATATTTAGATCAAATAATTTATTAGTCATAAAACTACCTCCCTGAAAATTAAATAATAAAAAGGTCAACAGCCAATAATTTATAGTATAAATTAAGTTCTTAATTATTTATTTCTATATTAAGGGCTGATAACCTTTTAAATTTTATTATTTATTTAGATAACCTTATAACATTCCAGGAAAGTGCAGGTAGTTCAGCTTTTAATTTTTTGCTATTAATTTCTGCATTACCATTTTTATGAGGCTTAACATTATCCGGATTGTCTTCAGTATTTACTGCCTTTAAATCATCGTTTTCTAAAATAATATGTTCCAGAACCTGATAATCATCAAATCCATTTAATTCACTTACTAATTCTAAACTGGATTCAGTATCTCTATTAACAGCAAAAATAGTAAGTTCATCTTTTTCTTGATTAAAAACTGTTACCTGATCTAAAAGATCAACATCTTTAAAATCCTTACTGTCATAAGTGGGAGAAGATACTCTGCTTTCTAAAACAGTTCCTCTTCCAAATTTAGAAGCATGATAATAAGGATAAAAAATAGTCTGCCTCCAGGAACCTCCATCTTCACTGGTCATAATTGGAGCAATTACATTTACCAGCTGAGCCTGATTGGCAATTTTAACACGATCTGCATGTTTGAGCAGAGTGATTAAGGTTAATCCCACAACTAAGGCATCTTCAAAATTATAGATATCTTCCAGCTGTGGAGGAGCAACCTGCCAGGGTTCTCTTTTCTTATCTGCCTCATCAGAGTGATACCAGACATTCCACTCATCAAAGGAAAGGTTTATTTTTTTATCACTGTTTTTCTTTGCTTTTACATAATCACAGATAGATACCACAGAATTTATAAAATCATCAAGACTCTCTGTCTGAGCCAGGAAATTTTTAATATCATCCTCATCATTGCGGAAATACTGATGGAGAGAAATATAATCGATATTTTCATAACTATGTTCTAAAACAGTTGCTTCCCAGTCAGCAAAGGTAGGCATCTGGCGGTTTGAACTCCCGGAAACAACTAATTCAATCTCTGGATCCAGACCCTTCATCACTTTTGCAGTTTCATTTGCCAGACGACCATATTCATCAGCAGTTTTATGTCCGATCTGCCAGGGACCATCCATTTCATTTCCCAGACACCAGGTTTTAATATTATATGGCTTTTCTCTGCCGTGTTCTTTACGGAGGTCACTGTAATAACTGCCTCCTGGGTGATTGCAGTATTCCAGGTAATTACGGGCAGCATCAATACCTCTTGTACCCAGATTAACAGCCATCATTACCTCAGTTCCTGCCTTTTCTGCCCACTGCATAAATTCATTGGTCCCAACTTCATTGGTTTCTACTGTTCTCCAGGCAAGCTCAAGACGATTTGGCCGATCTTCGACAGGACCAACTCCATCTTCCCAGTTATAACCGGAAACAAAATTTCCACCGGGATAGCGGATAATTGGAGGGTCAATTTCCTTTATCAATTCTAAAACATCTTCTCTAAAACCATTTTCATCTGCAGTTGGATGATCAGGTTGATAAATTCCTGTATAAACAGCACGTCCAAGGTGTTCAATAAAGGACCCAAAAATTCTTTCATCAACCTCACTCACTGTAAAATTACGATCTAAATATACTTTTGC
>CAZLCX010000091.1:0-4459 GCA_964558325.1 uncultured Halanaerobiaceae bacterium
GGAAGAGGAATATCCTGAAGTTGTCATAGATGTTTTTAAGATGAGGTTTGGTATTAAGGATGAATGATGAATCCAGATGATTAATATAAAAAGGCGGCTATATAAAAAGCCGCCTGGTAAAAGTTATTTATTAAATTGGACCAAATTGGATGAAATGGGCGAAAGCCACAACGATCATTCCCAATAAAGTAAGAATACCGATAAGGGGAAGTATCCACTTAGCATATTTCTCCCAGCTGATATCTCCTCCTAAAGCTAATGCTGCTAGAAGAGGCCCAAGGGTTGGCGTAATCAAATTAGTAATGCCATCCCCTAATTGATAAGCAAGCACAGCTACCTGTCTTGTCGTTCCAACCAGATCTGCCAGGGGAGTCATAATCGGCATAGTCAATGCAGCCTGTCCACTACCAGATGGCACCAAAATGTTTAATAAACTCTGAAAGAGGAACATACCAACAGCACTAAACATAACCGGAATACCTTCTAGAGTGTTAGATATACTAAAAAGAATGGTATCTACGATCTGCCCCTGGGTAAGAACCACCAATATACCTCGAGCCAGGCCAACAGCCAGAGCCCCCATGGTCAATTCTTTTGCTCCAAGAACAAAATTCTCGGCAATACTATCTATACTTAAACGGCCAATAATTCCTCCAAAAATACCCATTCCCAAAAAGAGGCCGGCCAACTCATTAATGTACCAGCCTAACTCCATAACGCCATAAAATAGAATAAGAAATCCAACCACTATAACCCCAATGACCAATTTTTGCGAGAGAGTCAGTTCCTCAAGTGAATCCAAATCTATCTCACTGTTTTCTCTCTCTTGATCTAACTGATATACAGGGCTAAGCTCAGGATCAGCCTTAATTTTCATGGCGTAACGATAAACATAAGCTACCGCAATACCTACAGTTATAATAAATAACGGAATTCTTAAAGCCAAGCCAGAAAACATTGGCACCTCTGCTATCTCTTGAGCAATACCGATGGTAAAAGGATTGGTAAAAGCAGCAGCAAAACCAGAACCGGCCCCTACCATAACTATAGCTACCCCTGTAATAGAGTCAAATCCCAGAGTTAAACAGAGCAAAACAATAGGGGGAATGAAAGGGAGAAATTCTTCATATAATCCCATACTGGCTGAAAAAATTGAAAAAACTATCATCAAGGCAGGTATAAACAAAGCTTCCCGGCCCTCTACTTTTTTAGCCAGCGTACCAATAACTCCATCTATGGCTCCAGTACCTTTAAGAATGCTAAAGGCACCTCCAACAATAAAGATAAAGAAAATTATATTAGCTGCTTCAATCATACCTAACTGAACAGCCTTGAAGGTATCCAGTAGACCAACCGGAGTTCTTTCTACCTGCTCATAAGAATCTGGCACTACCATTTCTCTACCCTCAATAACTTCCCGCTCAAAAGTACCTGGTTGAACAATATAAGTAGAGATTGCTCCAATAATAATAATAATAAAGATCAATGCATATACATGTGGTACTTTTTTCATTTTATCCTGCCTCCTTAAGTTTAATTAATAAGACCTACTCTGATTACACTCGAATAACTTTACCTGCACCCCCTCCCTGGTATTCACCTTCTTTTACAGTAAAACGTCCATTAACTATAACATGTTCAATCCCATTAGGCTCCTTTAGAGGCTCTTGATAGGTTGAGTTATCAATAATTTCTTCTCGAGAAAATACAGTTAAGTCAGCTGTATAGCCCGGCTTAATCCTTCCTTTCTTGTCTAAACCCATTCGCTGAGCAGGCATTAAAGTGATTTTAGCAATTGCTTCCTGCAGGCTTAAAATAGATTCCTCCCGTACATACCTGCCTAACAGACGAGGAAATGTCCCGCTGCCCCTTGGATGACCGCCTCCTTCACTTATAAGAGCGTCGCTGGCAACAATCATCTCAGGATATTTAATAGCTTCCTTTACTTCATTCTTTTCCATCACAAAAGCAGCTATCAGGGTGTTTGGATTATTTTCTCTTAGTTCATTAAAAATCTCTTCTGTACATCGCTGTCCTTTATAGCGTCCATTAACCACTAGAAGGGCATCGTAACTTTTATCCCATCGTTCAAAACAGCCAGGAGCAAAAACTTCACTTCCAATAAAGGTACTAAAGGCAGCATATGGATAAACATCTGCCACTACATCAACACCTGCATTACTTGCTGCTGTTATCATTTCCAGAGCTGCTTCCATCTGACCGAAGGCCGCACAACTTCCAATATGAGATATCTGAAAAGGAACCCCAGTCTCTCTAGCCACTATTATCATCTCTGCGATTGATTCCAGAGAACGTCCAGCATCATAACGGTAATGGGCTGTCAATAATTTGCCAGGATAATTTTCTGCCAGAAACCTGCCTAAATGAAGAATTTCTTCTGTACTAACTCCAGGAGTATATTCTAGACCAAGAGATATTCCACAGGCGCCTGCATCAAGGTTTTTATATAAATGAGTTTGAAGCCTCGGTAAATCTTTCTGCTGCATCAAATCTTTTTCTGAATAACCTAGTTGTTCTCGCAAAAATCCATAACCAATAAAACTCATTAAATTGAGCGGCAAATTAGCAGTTTCTAACTGTTCATAATATTTATCTATCGACTGATCACTTAAATTCATGCCACAGTTACCAGCAACGGCTGTAGTCACACCCATTCGAGTCCCATATTCAAGTGTGGTTAAATCAACTTTATCTCCTGTCGCTTTATTTTCATGGATATGAATATCAATAAAACCCGGTGAAACCTGCATCCCTTTGAGATCAATTACTTCTTCAGCAGGAAATTTTTCCTGTGAAATAGAAACAATTTCTCCGTCTTTGATACCAATATTTGCTGAATAGATTCCATCTACAGGATCAACGACTTCCCCATTAATTAAAACTAAGTCATACATATTATTCATTCCCTTCTAAAAAATTTATAACTGAATTTATCATAATTTCAATTCCATCAGTCATAATATCTTCGTCAAAAGTAAAATTAGGATTATGATGAGGAGCTGTTATTTCTTTTCCCTCATTCCTGCCTCCTAAAAGGAAAAAAGTTCCTGGTACTTCTTTTAAAAAAAATGCAAAATCTTCGCCTCCCATAGTAGGTTCTTCAATATCAATTACATTTTCAGCTCCCATTACTTTAATGGCATTATTTTTTACTAAACCATTAATTTTATTATCATTAAGAAGAGGAGGATATAAATTGCGGTAATCTATCTCATAATCGGCATCAGAAGCTGAGCAAATTTTTTCAACTTTTTTATAAATTTCTTCTTCTAATTTTTTTCTTACATCAGGATTTAGTGAACGAACTGTTGCCTCCAATCTTACATTATCAGCAATTACATTTCTTACATAACCACCATTTATTTTCCCAATTGTAATAACAGCTGAATCTATAGGATTAATATTTCTACTAACAATTGTTTGAAAAGAATTTATTAAATCGGCTGCAACTACCACAGCATCTACTCCCTGATGCGGGCTTGCCCCATGAGAACTCTCTCCTTTAATATCAATATCAACTTCATCAATTGATGCAAATAGAGGACCCTCTTTTACTCCCACCTTACCAGCTTCTATCTCCAGCCAGATATGAAGCCCCAAAATAGCATCTACTTCAGGATTTTTCATCACCCCTTCTTCTATCATCGGTTTTGCTCCCCCGGGGCCTTCTTCAGCTGGTTGAAAAATCAGTTTTACCTTACCTTTTAATTCATCTTTAATTTCAGCTAAAACCATCGCTACACCAAGTAAAATTGCAGTATGTCCGTCATGTCCACAAGCATGCATTTTATCATCTTCTACTGAAGCAAATGATAGCTCTGTTTGTTCTTTAATTGGTAAAGCATCCATATCTGCTCTTAAAGCAATAGTAGGTCCAGCTTCATTTCCTTCTATTAAGCCCACTATACCTGTTTTAGCAATATTTGTTTTTACATCAAAACCTAATTCTTTTAATTTATCAGAAACTAAATTTGAAGTCCTTTCTAAATCAAATCCCACTTCTGGATGTTTATGTAAATCCCTTCTAATCCTAATAACTTCTTCTTTATATTTATTTATTTTTGCCCTTATATTATTCATTATTAGGCAACCTCCTATAATTATAATATAGTTATTATTATATTTATCTAAAATTTTATAATCTCCTGCAAAAATTGCTAATTAATTCAAAACCACTAGTTTCAGTGGCTTTTGTAATTATTATATTTATACTGCCCCTCAACAATTTTCGGCAGGAGAAGTGATAGCTTGGCCGAACTCTGACCAGGTTTGGGGAATGAGGGTGGTTAAATAATGGTGGTTAAATAATGTTATTTAAATGATGGTGATTTATTAAGGTAATGGGAATGATGATAAGTAAAATTAAAAAAGCCAGACTGGCTACCACTGCTGGTTTGGGAATGGCTGAGGCCTGTCTGGCTTTATATGAAATTTAAAC
>CAZLCX010000092.1:0-4316 GCA_964558325.1 uncultured Halanaerobiaceae bacterium
AGGTTCATAGTAATCTCCTAAAGTATAAACATCTGTTACCCCAGGGCCAAGAACTACTTCTTCCTTGTAATTGCGATGTTCATGAAACGTTCTTCCAGCTATAAAGATTGCAACTGCTGCCAGCAGCAAACAAATTATTTTAAGAATTTTTAAGTTCTGCTCCTTGCTCAATTATTCCACCCCCTATTTTAATCTTAGTGATCTCAAAATAAATGGCACTAGAATTATGCTATATAAGACAACTTCATAGATATCCTTGGTCTTGATTATTTCCCGAATCAAAAGCAGGGAAATTAAAATGGTAAAAATATAATAACTGTAATTTACGACTGTATTCATTAAAGTTAACATAATAATTATGAGCCCCCTTTATATATTAACCCCCGATTAAGAAAGAAAGTTGATTGCTAAAAATTAAAAATAAGGTGCAAATACCTAATATTATTAAGATTGGCAGTAATGCAGTCTTAAGAAAATCCCGATAATACCTGCCTTCATACTCTAATTCCAGTACTGCTGCTCTACCAACAACAGCTGTCGGTGGAAGCCCATCTCCAAGAGGCCACATAACTGATAAGGCAGCTAAACCTATAATTATATTGACACCTTCCATATCAAAAAGAAAAATTAAAGGTACCCCTAATAAAGGCGCAACTGCATACTGAAATACCCCCTGAGCTACTGGCGATATTATCCATAAAGATGCAAATAAAACTCCTAATGGCAGAGTTACAACTCCTAAAGATACCATCCCTCTGGCACCACTTAAAGCCATTATCTGAATTAAACTACCAACCACGATCATAATTCCTACCAGCGGGATTAGTGAACAAATAGTCTCCCCGGCTGTTTTTAAAATTTCTAATTTAACAGGGCTTATTATTATTACAACGATTCCAGCCAGAACAAACATAAAAGGCAGGCCTAATATTGGCATCCTGAATGGCCAGATTCGACCAGCAATTAACACTCCAAAAAAAACTAAAAAAGGCATGATAACTCTGAGCCAATTCATCTCCTTAGGAGGTTCTGGTAATTCCGCTAAAGCTTTCTCTAAATCAACAGGAGTTCCCTTTCTTCCTAACACAAACATGGTAATCAGGGCACCAGATACTGAAAGAACTAATAGCGGTCCCATAAAACCAACATAGGGCATATTAGCTCCAGCCGATGCCATCATAGCCCAGAGATTGATAGGAGGAGCTGCGGCACTCATCGTTGCACAGACAAAAATGATTGCTGTACTTCTAGTCTTATTTATACCCATGTAGGTTAAAACTGTTCCAACCAGGGTTCCTGTTGTAAAAACAGTAACTGCACCGGCCCCGGTTAAAGCCCCTGGAATCAATAAGACCAGCGTTAATAAAAGCAGACAGAGAACCCGTCTATCCCGGAACTTAATAATAATTTCTCTGATAATAAAACTTATTCCTCCAGCTTTTTTTAAAAGATTTATAAATAAAGTAGCTGTTATAAATATTAGACAGATATCAAGATATGTGAAGGTACCTTCAACTAAATGCCTTACTGGTATTCCCCTGGTATGAACTATTCCACCAATTACCGCTGCCGCGAAAATGGCCAGCTCTGTTGTTAGCTTTAAAGCTCTGCTAATAACAAATGTTGCTGCCATAACTCCAATTATAAGCCAGGCATGTGCATACATATTAACCCCCCTATTTTATACCCCTACTGAAATTTTAATTCAGCAGGGGTCGTTGAATTTACTCCAATCCAAATATTTCTCTTAAAGGCTCGGCTGTCTGCATGGTACCCTCAATATAATAAATTGGTATCCCTTTTTCTTCAGCCAGGTCTGTATAATAATTATCTTTATTAGCCCCAACATGAACTATTAAAATATCTGCCTGGGGAGCTACTATTTCCATTGATCTTTCATCGCCTTTATCAACCCGGCGCTCCTCTCCTTCAATCTGTCCACCAATAATTACCATCCCCTGATCTCTGGCCTCTTCAATTAAAGCATTAATCCTTTCTTCTTCATCATCCATATCAATTCCGGCTGCTCCCAGGCCCTTGCCACTGGTACCTATGGTAATCATTAAAGTTTTAAAACCTTCACCGGCCTCATGTTTTTCTATTAGATAATCAACCTCTAATAAGTCATGCCTTTCAACGGCAATTTCCTCTCGTTTAGCAAGCTGCTGAGCCATTAAGGAGCCTGGGCTCTGACCACAGGTTGTAACCACTAAAGGTTCTTCTGCAATAATTTGGTCTTCTTCAGTATTTCCCTCATCTGCATATACAGAAAATGTAATGACAAAACTAATAATAATCAATAAAATAAACACATTTCTTAAATGTTTCATAATAACCCTCCCTTTATATCCTTAAAATTTTAATCCAGAATATTAATTCTTCTTTTTCAGATCATTTAACTATATTCCTGCTTCCTACAGGTTTTCTTGATCTCAACTATAAGGCTCTATTAGAATCTTATTTAACTCAGAGCCTGCATTCACTGCCTGATTTATTAATATATAGTTGATTTCCTGTTCTTCCATTAATTTGGTAATAGTGTCTCCATTATTTTCATCAGGTCTTTTAATTATAAAATAATCGCTAAATCACCCTACTTCTCCAATTAAACATAGCTCAGCATCAGTCAATTTATCTTCAACATAGATACCAATAATTTTAACACCCTGACTCTCTGCGGCTGCTAAAAGATTATTAATTCTTTTAATTTCAGTTTTTAAATTTACTTGCTTTAGTTTATCATAATTTATACCGATAACAGCTGCCAGGGTATTAATATCTTTAAGAATACTCTGGTTTATAATGCCTTCGGACTGTTTAACTTTTACACCAAATTTTTCAGCAAAAAAACTAATATTTTTATAAGTCTCACTCTGTCCGGCTGATGTTATTATTACTGGAAGATCAGCGGTAAAATTTTCTGCCTGTAATTCTACAAAACAAAAAGATAATAAGATTATTAAAACCAGTACAATTACTAATTTATTTTTAAGTTTCATTTTAAACCTCCCAACAAATCATACTTATAGTTAAAAGGTTATAATTTACCCTATTAATTTAAAAACTTTTTAAATTGTAGAGGGGAGGAACAGAGGTTTTAACTCTGCCCCTCTTTTATTAGAGATAATCAACTATATTTAATTAAGAGAATATTAAAATCCACCTGTTAGACTAAAGTATAGTTCATCAAAATAATCCCAGTAACTCTGCTCTGCCCATTCCATCTGAGATTTACTATAACTTGTTAAGAACTTTCTAGCTTCCTCGGAACCATGCTCTTCATATATATCCAATGCTCTGCTGTCAACAGCTTCCTGCATGTTGAACCAATAATTCTGCATTGGATCTAATAGCTCTTCGTGTAATCTTGGCTTGTATTCCTGATATTTTCTATTGACAACATCGTCAACTCTGGCAAAGGCCCACCAGGCTGAGTCATAATCCATGGCATCCCGGTTTAAGACTGAATAAGATTCTGGAATTTCATCGGCACCTAAATAAAGGGGTATAAATGGACTGTTAGCAGGACTATTTAGGCCATACCATAAGACTCCACCTATCTCGTCTGGCATCCAATCTCTGGCCTGACCTACCCAGAAACTGGAGCAGCGGCTAATTGCTGTATGACGTACACTGTCATAACCTAATAAATTTCTCATATCTGTATCATAAACAGCTTGTGGCGAAGCCAGTGGACTTTTAACCATTTCACCTTCATCATCTTCATAGAACCAACTTTCATGTTCAGTAACATCTAATTCTGAGCCAATATTCTCATCTCTAAATAAAGCTATTACATCTTCAACTGATAATTTTTCATCTGGCTCGATTGAAAATGGATATTCATGGGTTTCTTCAAGATCCCAATCTTCAGATGGCTTTAATAAGCTATATAATCTCCACAACCTAGTGTTACCAGGTTTAACATTACCATAAACTTCATTCCAGATAAATTCTCCATCTTCATCAGGATCATATAGTTCCAGTTCGACAGCCAGATCAATATAGCCTTCAGAAACCATGATATCTGGATCGTCAGGATCAATTTCTCTAAATCTACTATAGTTAGGGTTAACTGAGACATGGTTGTCTGGAACTCGTCCTGCTACCCAGGCTGCCCCAGGATAGTCGCTATCTTTGGTCCAGAATGGTCCTGCGCCATAGATTTCAAACATCCAGACTTCATTTGGGTCAGCTATTGATAAACATTCTCCTAAATAAGCAGTTTCAGCAAAGCCATGCTCTAGAGCTAATTCTCCCATTATTTCGATAGCTTCTCTGGCTGTAGTAGCCCGTTGTAAAGCTATTCTTGATAG
>CAZLCX010000093.1:0-4199 GCA_964558325.1 uncultured Halanaerobiaceae bacterium
GCCCATATCTATGGAGGTTTTAAAGAGGTAAAGCGTAATTTTAAATATATCTTTCCGATGAGTATTATCATGTGGTCAGGACTATTCATAGCAGCAGCAGGTGATTTCGCTCATATAGGAGCATTATTAGGAGGAACTGTAGGCAGTATTTATTTTATGGTTATCTTAATCAAGGGGTCTGATTTATCAATAAAAGATATCATTAATTATGAAAATGGTGGCATGAATATCAAGACTGCCGTATTTCCGTATATAATACTGATTGGTTCAGTCCTTTTATTCCAGGTTCCCTTTATAAGTAATAGTCTGCCTGATATTAAACTTTCATTTTCCTTTCCAGGCTTTACTACCGGGCTGGGCTATTTAGTTGAAGCTGAAGAATCTTTCTCGCCGATAGCCCTATTTGGCCATCCTATTTTCTTTTTAGTGATGTCTTCATTGGCAGGTGGCCTGGTTTATTACATAAAGGGACATTTACAATTACCAGGTATAAAAAAGGTTTTTAAAAGAAGTTATGCTAAATCCAAATCTTCAGCAACAACAGTTTTTCTATTAATGATTATGGCTTTAATCTTAAATAATTCAGGGATGATCTTTAACTTTGCCCAGGGAATGGCCCGAGTAGGCAGGCTAATGTTTCCAATAGTTTCGCCATTAATTGGGGTATTAGGAGCATTTTTAACTGGCAGTAATACCAGTTCTAATGTCCTGTTTGGAGCCTTTCAGATGAATACCGCTGAACTATTAGACTTTTCACCAGAAATTATTGCCTCAACTCAGTCCATTGGCGGTTCAATTGGTTCAGCAATAGCCCCGGCTAAAATATTACTGGGAACCTCAGTAGTGGGTATTACCGGTAAAGAAGGAGATATCATTAAACGCTGTATAACCTATACCCTAATCAGTGGTCTCTTAGTTGGACTGGCAGCTTTAATAACAATGGTTATATTTTAATAATTAATCTTAATAGAGATAATAAATAAAAATTCAATGGATTTGTATTTGCTCTGGTAAAATTATATAATTAAAATATGATTAATGTAATCATATACTTGAAATAGGAGTGAATATAAATGGATAAAAAACAGCTTGAACTGATGAAAAATGGTCAGGGTTTTATAGCAGCTATGGATCAAAGTGGTGGCAGTACTCCTGGAGCTTTAGAGGGCTATGGAATTTCAGAAGATGAATATAATTCAGAAGAGGAAATGTTTAATTTTATTCATGGAATGAGAACCCGGGTTATAACCAGTCCCGCCTTTACTTCTGAGCATATTCTTGGAGCAATTTTATTCAAGCATACAATGAATAATAAAATGGAAGGCAAGTTTACTGCTGATTATCTCTGGGAAGATAAAGGGATACTTCCAATCTTAAAAGTTGATCAGGGTAAAGAAGAAAAGAAAAATGGTGTTCAGTTGATGAAGCCAATGACTAAACTTGATGATCTTCTGGCAGAAGCTGAAAAGTATAATATTTTCGGAACAAAAATGCGTTCAGTAATCTATAGCGCAAATGAAAAGGGAATTAAAGATATTGTAGCTCAGCAGTTTGAGTATGGTAGAAAAATCTATGAGGCAGGCTTTATTCCTATCTTAGAACCGGAAATAGATATTGATAGTGAAGATAAAGTAGAATCTGAAAAAATATTGAGAACAGAAATCATGAAACACCTAAAAGAGCTTGAGGAAGAAACATTCATGTTTAAAGTTTCTCTTCCAGATAAACCTAACTTTTATAAAGAGATAATTGAGCATCCCAATGTGCTTAGAGTTGTAGCCCTTTCAGGTGGTTATAGCCAGGAGGATGCAGTTAATAAACTTGCTAAAAATCACAATATGATAGCAAGTTTTTCAAGGGCATTACTTCAGGATCTCCATGTCGATCAAAAAGATGAAGAATTTGATTCTGTATTAAAGGCTGCCATTGAAAAAATTTATCAGGCGTCTATAACTTAAATGTTTTTGTAACTTTAACTAATTATAATTTAAAACAAATTTGAAATTAATTAAATAATAATCCTCTGGAGGGCCCTAGATCTCTTGCCTTTCAGAGGCCTTTTATATTATGCACTTTTTTCTAATATTTTTTAATATTTCTTTTATTATACCAGTAATTGTAGTGAGAATTTTTTTAACTCTGCTATTGAATCAGAGCTATATTTTATTGTCGAATAAACTAAAAAATTCTCAATTTAACAAGTAGTTTTATATCTGATAAAATGTTATTATAAATAATAAAGGGAAAGGGGTTGTAATTTATGGATAATATAATTTTTAAAGCATTAGAAATTAAAGAAGTTGATAATGAATTTGAAAGAAATATTATCAATAAAAAAGTTAATCAGCTGCCAGAAGGAGAATTACTTATTAGAGTTGAATATTCCTCTTTAAATTACAAAGATGCTCTATCGGCAATTGGGAACAAGGGGGTTACAAAAGAGTACCCTCATACACCAGGTATTGATGCAGCAGGGATAGTTGTTGAAGATAAGAGCAATAAATTTAAAGAAGGAGATAAGGTTATAGTAACAGGTTATGATCTCGGCATGAATACAGATGGAGGTTTTGAAGAATATATAAGAATTCCGTCAGAATGGGCTGTAAAACTTCCTGAAAATTTAACTCTAAAGGAAAGCATGATTTTTGGAACAGCTGGTTTTACTGCAGCACTTTCTGTGCATAAGCTATTAACAGCAGGGACTCCAGGTAACAATATTTTAGTTACCGGACCTTCAGGAGGAGTTGGTAGTTTTGCCTGCAGTATTTTAGCTAAAAAGGGTTATGAGATTACAGCTGCAACAGGAAAAACTGAAGCAGAAGAATATTTTCAAAGGTTAGGTGTAAAAGAGATAATTAGCAGATCTGAAGTTGATGATGATTCCGGTCGAATGTTGCTTAAAGAAAAGTGGGATGGCGTTATTGATACTGTTGGTGGGAATATGCTGGCAACAGCTATCAAATCAACTAAGTATAGTGGAGCAATTACTTGCTGCGGTAATGTTGCTTCAGCTGACTTACCGATTAATGTTTACCCATTTATTTTAAGAGGTGTTAGTTTATTAGGGATAGATTCAGTCCAGTGTAATAGAGAACTAAGAGAAAAAATCTGGCATAAGCTTGCTAGTGACTGGAAAATTGAGCATTTAGATAAATTAGGTAAAGAAATTACTTTAGATGAATTGAGCAATTATATAGATAAAATGCTTGCAGGTGATTCAAAAGGTAGAATTATTATCAATTTAAGAGAATAGTTGCACCAATAAAGATAATTAAGGGATTATATAAATAAAATTTGCAGAGCCGGCTTCTGCCATTTCTTAATTAGAAGTGGCAGCCAGTCTGGCTTTTTATATATAGTTATAATCTCAATACTAATAATCTTTGGAATACTTTTATTCTGGAAAAATTGTAAGCTGAAAAATCAAAAAGGTGAATTAGATAATTTTAATAAACTATGGCAGACTTTTATATATGCAGATGATAGTCTAATATATTTAAGAGATAATGATTATAGATATCTCTTTATAAATAAAGCAACTGAAAATTTTTATGATAATAGCAAAGAAGAGATTACAGGTATAGATTATTATGAACTGACTGTAAAGAAATTTGTAGTTCTAAGAAAAGAAACTGATAAAAAAGTCTTTGATGTCGTAAGATTAATCATAGATTAAGTCAGAGGGAAGGGGAAATATATAAGGTTACAAAATTTCCTGTAGAATTACTTGATAGCAATTATGGAGTTGGGGCCTATATAAAAAATGTAACAGAAGAACATAATAAAAATGAAAAGATTAAATATTTATCATATAGAGATCACCTGGCAGGCCCTATAGCAAGGCAAAATCAAAAGGAAGGCTTTAAAATAGATTGCAACCTATACTGGAAACCAATTTGGTCCAGAATTAGTTAAAAAGTTTATTGAATTATTCTAATTGGAATTTTATGCTATTATCAGAAATAATAAGTTTGACTATTTTATTTTTCATTTAAAAAAATATTTTAGAATATTATAAATTTTTATTGACATGTTAATTATTTGTTGATATGATATTTATATAGTTTATAAGTACCAATTATTAACTGTTATTTTATACTAATAAATCAATAAATCGATATATATTTTGTCTGCCCGAAAAAGGCAATTGTTTTGTTCAAACAGTTGCAAAGCCAGGAAAACTGGTTGCCGAAAGCAGG
>CAZLCX010000094.1:0-4115 GCA_964558325.1 uncultured Halanaerobiaceae bacterium
TTCAAATTTTTGTTACTGAATATTTAGTCACAGATTATTATAAAATTCTTATTTTTTAAATAACAACATAAGTCTATATTCCTTTATATCTATAAAACCTTATTCTTGAATTTTAAAAGTCATTTAAAACCTCTTTTAGTCTTTTACATAAATGTTTATGAATCTTCTCGCCTATTTCTTTACTTGACTTATTGGGGCGGCCTTTTGTTCCCCCTGATTTTTTACCTAGAGCTGCAACTTCCTCTTTTGTGCCTGGAACATAATTTAAAGTATCTCTAGGATCGCCTGGATCAACATGATAATGTAAATCTTCTTCTGAGTCATAATCAACTGCTTTTTCCATATTAACCTTATCTGGCATTAAATATAATAATTGTGATGTTTCCAATTGATCGGCATGACCAACTGTTCCAATATCTAACTCCCTTATGATCTCTTTACCCATATAGGCTGGATCAAAAATTTTTATATTAACTCCTAATTTTCTTTTGCATTTTTCTGCTGCTATCTGCAGCCAGGAAATATTAACAATTCTGTGACCATTTAAAAACAGAAAATTATTAAAG
Organism: uncultured Halanaerobiaceae bacterium; assembly: GCA_964558325.1. Taxonomy (GTDB): domain Bacteria; phylum Bacillota; class Halanaerobiia; order Halanaerobiales; family Halarsenatibacteraceae; genus Halonatronomonas. The sequence goes on from CAZLCX010000094.1 coordinate 567, forward strand.
CCATGTAAATTTAAAGATTTAACAATATCAAAAAATAAACTAATTAAAGTTTCAGCTTCAATACTTATTGTACCAGGAAGTCCTAAATGATGGGGAGACCAGCCAAACCAAACAGGAGAACAAATCATTACATTTTCCTCTTTTGACACATCCTCACTAATTCTCTGAGCAACAAATGAGTCAGTACCAAGAGGTGCATGGGGCCCATGCTGTTCGACACTACCGACAGGTATTATAATTCTATCATCTTCTTTTAAGTACTTTTTTACTTCTGGCGATTTGAAATTATGTATATAAAGTGGTTTTTTCATTATATCGCTCCTTTCTGAATATAATATACTATTCTTTAGATTTATTAATTCACCTTCTTTTTAAGCAAATTTAAATTTTATAGATTAAAGCCTTCCTTGAATTTCACAACAGTTATATAAAAAAATAAATAAATTTGTTTTATTTACTTTTATGAAAAATGATGAATTTAGCAGGAATTAATATTTTCTTGTAGAAATATATATAACACAATAACTTTATTACTTTAAATTATTAAACGAGGAGTGAGTAGCGATTATGAAGAAGAAAATTTTAATGTTTATGTTGGTGATGGCAATTGTCATGGTCTTGCCTATTGGTATTGCAGAAGCCCGGGAAGGTGGAGAATTAACTGTGGCAATTGGTTCCAATCCTGAATCTTTGGACCCTGCCAGAGCTTCATCCTCTCCATCAGCAATGGTTATGATTCATGTTATGGAAAATCTTTTTGATATGTCACCTGAAGGAGAAATCATACCTAATCTGGCAAAAGATTATCAGATGTCTGAGGATGGAACCGAATTTGAAATTAATCTTAGAGAAGGAATTGAATTTCATGATGGAACTAATTTTAATGCTGAGGCTGTAAAATTTAATCTTGAAAGAATGTTAGAAGGCTCATCACCATTTACTTTTCTAATTGACCAGATAACTGATATAGAAATCGTTGATGATTATACGGTTATACTTCATACTGAAAAACCCTTTGCTCCACTAATCCCAAATTTATCAGCTCATGGTTTTATGGCAATGGCCAGTCCTAATGCAGTTGAAGAATATGGAGAAGATTTTTCTAATAATCCAGTAGGTACTGGACCCTTTAAATTTGTTGAATGGGAACAGGGCGAAGAAATCGTTTTAGAACGCAACGAAAATTACTGGGGAGATAATGTTTATCTGGATGGAGTAACTTTTAGTATTGTGCCGGAAGATTCAACAAGGGTAATTAGAGTAGAAACTGGGGAAGCAGATGTCGCTATGTTTGTTCCACCTAGAGAAAGAGACAGACTTCTTGAAGAAGATAAAGTTAATGTTGTTGAATTATCAAGTTTAAGAACAATTTATGCAGGTTTTAATGTGACAAAGGAACCTTTAGATGATAAAAGAGTCCGCCAGGCAATTAATTATGCTATTGATAACGATTCTATTGTAGAGCAGGTCATGAAAGGTGCTGGAAGACCTTCTGATTCCCCTGTAGCTCCAGGTACTTTAGGATATGCTGCCCAGGAACCCTATGACTATCAACCTGAAAAAGCTAAAGAACTCCTTGCTGAGGCCGGTTATCCAGACGGTTTTGAAATTACCTTCCATCATCCAGTTGGAAGGTATATGATGGATGAAACAATCGTCCAGGCTATTCAGTCTCAACTTGAAGAAGTAGGTATTGAAGCTAAGCTAGAAACTCTGGAATGGTCTACTTATCTTGAATTTACCGGAGCAGAAAAAGAGGATTCAGAGCACGAAATGTATCTGCTTGGCTGGGGTAATATGACCGGTGATTCTGATAATGGCATCTATCCAATATTCCATTCAAGTCAGAATGTTCCAAATGGGTCAGATCGTTCTTATTATGAAAATGAAGAAGTCGATAGATTGCTGGATGAAGCTCGTATGGCAGCAGATGTAACAGAAAGAGAAAATTTATATGCTGAGGCAATCGAAATAATATGGGAAGATGCTCCATGGTTATTCTTGCATTCTGAAATGCAAATTAATGCTGTTAGAAAGGGAGTTAAAGGTCTCTTGCATCATCCTAGAGAATATGTTTCAGTTAAAGAAGCTTATATTACAGATTAACATTTTATTAAATTAATCAAAGTGAGCCCCTCCTTATAATACAGGGGCTCACCAATTATTAGTCTTACTAAATATTATTTATACTTACAATGAGGTGGTCATATTGAAGGCAATTACAGGAGTAACGATAATAGACGGAATTCAAGACGAACCTATAAAAGATGGAATAATTATTGTTGATGAAGATATTATCTATGCTTGCGGGCCAGCAAATAAAATTAATCTTTCAGACAAAATGGAAGTTATTGATTATGGTGGAAAGACAGTTCTTCCAGGATTAATTGACGCCCATACCCATATATGTTTTGAACCAGCTGCAGATACCCTTAACATTCTAGTTGAAGAATCAGATGCAAGAACAGCTCTTAAAGCTGCTCAGTATTGCAGGCAAACTCTCGAAGCAGGATTTACAACAATTAGAGATGTTGGTGGGAAAAATTATATTGACCTTGAAGTTAGAGATGCTATTAACAATGGCGAAATGCCAGGTCCTAGAATTTTAGCTTCAGGTAAGAATTTAACGATGACAGGAGGCCACGGCTGGCCAATAGCAGAAGAAGTTGATGGGATTGCAAAAATGAAATGGGGAGCAAGAAAACAAATTAAAAATGGTGTCGATTTAATAAAACTGATGGCTACTGGAGGTGTTCTCACAAAAGGAGTAGAACCAGGGTCTCCTCAATTAACAATTGCTGAAATGGAAGCGGCTATTGCAGAAGCTAATAAGGCTGGCAGGAAGACTGCAGCCCATGCCCAGGGTAATACAGGCATCAAAAATGCTATAAAAGCTGGAGTTAATTCAATAGAACACGGCGTTTTCCTAGATCAGGAAGCGATTGACCTGATGATAGAAAATGATGTTTATTTAGTGCCTACACTAACTGCAATTTACTGGATGGCTGAAAAAGGAATAGAAGCTGGAATCCCTGATTATGCAGTGAGAAAAAGCAAAGATATTTTAAATGATCATATAAAAAGCTTTAAGCTGGCCTTAAAATCAGGAGTAAAGATTGCCATGGGTACAGATGCCGGTTCTCCATTTAATTACCACGGTGAAAACAGTTTGGAGTTAGTTTTTATGGTCAAATATGGAATGTCAGAATTAGAGGCAATTAAATCAGCTACATCAGTCAGTGCTGAACTCCTTGGTTTATCAGAGAAAATTGGCTCTATCCAGGCTGACAAAAAGGCTGACCTGGTTATTCTTAATAAAAATCCCCTGGATAAGATTGAAAATATTAAATCTGTCCACCAGGTTTATAAGAATGGAATGGCGGTAATATAATATTTTATTTTGATTTTAAATTCTTAGAAGATTTAATATGAATTAATCATCAATCTCCTCAATCATGACATGATAAGCCTTTTGGTTTATTTTTAACTTATAAAATTGGCCAGGTCCATAATTTCTGCTTTCTTCAACAATCTGCTGATAGATTCTTT
>CAZLCX010000095.1:0-4017 GCA_964558325.1 uncultured Halanaerobiaceae bacterium
ATGAGCTTGGAATTAAGGAATTTAAAGAAATAGAAACTGATAAGGAGCCATTATTTTGCTGTCATGCAAATTTAATTAAGTTTGGCCATAAAAAAGCTGTTGTTCTGACCAATGATGCCTGCCGCTATTCTTTAGTATTGTTCGGTTTAAAGAAAAAAGATTTTAATAATATCGGTGAGTTAATAAAAGCTGGGATTAGAGAGACTTTTAGGGCGGAAGGTATTCATGATGAGATCATTGATAAGTATTTAAATGAATATCCAGAAATTAATTATTATAAGACTAAAAACCGGACCTTAGTTGCCAGGATGAACCAGAGCTGCCAGGAAGCTGAATTTTTTTATTCCGATTATATTAAAGATGAAATTGTTCAGTCATATGTGGGTAAAAAGCTTAGCGATAGATTAGTTTCGGAAAATAATTCTAAGGATTATTTTATACCTTCCACAAGATTAATCGAGCTTTTAGAAGATTATTATGGCGAGAATCCCCAACAGATTAAGGGAGCTCTGCTTAAAGTTGATCTGGAATTAGGAGAATATCAGGCCTGGAGAAGGGTTATTGTACCGATGAACTACTTTTTTTATAATCTCCATCAGGTTATTCAAAAGTTATATAGCTGGCAGGATTATCACCTTCATGAGTTTTTTATTTACAGTGATGACAAAGATGATAGTAAAAACTGGAATCACTCTGAATTTCATAGAGATGGATATAAAGCTACTTATAATATTGTTAGCGATGAGGAGCAATTGCATTTTAATAGAGATGAATTAGATTTTGCTAAAGAAGATTTTGAGATTAAGTTTGATAAGGCTCTTTTGCTAAAGGATTATCTCCCGGCCAGGTTAAAATATATTTATGACTTCGGTGATAACTGGTGTCATTATATTGAGGTAGAGGAGATAATAGATGATTATAATAAAGATGAGCCTGAGTTGATAGATGGTGCAGGTGCTGCTCCTCCAGAGGATGTAGGAGGCGTTGGCGGGTTTGAAGATTTTATGGAGGTAATTTCTAACCCTGATCATGAAGACTATCAGTTTATGCTTGAATGGTCTAAAGAGCAGGGATTTAAGGAGTATAATGCTGGTAATATCAAACAAAAACTAAGGGGAGTGTTTATTTAGATGGATGATTTTGTAATGAATAATGGAAATGGTCTTGATTCAAACTTACCTAATCCAAAAACTTTGGTTAGGTATTTTCTGGATGATAATAGGGCAAGAAGATCTTATAAGATTGAAAGGAATCAGAATTGCCCCTGTGGTAGCGGTTTGAAATATAAAAAATGTTGTTTAAATAATCGACCAGATAAAAATAAAGATGAATATTTAGAAGAAATATTTGAACTAATGAAATTTAATGGCCTGGAGCAAAATCAAGATGAAATTTTAGAATTAGCTGAACAATTAATGGATGAATATCCTGTTGAACCAGAAGTTATTGAGTTATATATTTCTATACTTGATTATTATGGCTATCAGGAAGAAATACTTTATTATATTGCAAGACTTGCTAAGATTAGAAAAGATGAATATGAAGATGAATACTACCTATCTTTGATGTATGAGATTTTTATGGAAGGATATTTTCAGGATGTAGTTGATATCTATGAACTGAAGAGTGACTTATTTGATAAAGATCCTGATATGAGCTTATTTTATGGGGTTTCACTATTTGAAATTGATAGAGTTACTGAGGCTTCAGATATTTTAGATGTTTTAATCAATAATCCAGGGTTTTATAATAAATATAGCTATGATATTTTGCTAGAATATCTTTATGAGTCAGGAAAAATTGATCTTGCTACAGAGTTTTATTATGATAATTTTGATATAATAGATTCTGAGGATAATGTTGATGATAACAGAGCACAGGTATTGAATTTTTTCCAGGAAAATTTTGATATTGGTCATTTAGAAAGTCAGTTTGCCGAAGATAGTGGGCTAAAATTTTTGCTAAAAGCTTTTAGCTCTCCACTGGAATTTTATGATAAAATTGAAGGAATGACTGAGGCTGCTGTTAACTGGTATTCTTTGTGGGATAAACATAATAAAGCTGTTTCAATTGCTGAAGATATAATTGGGAAGGTTGCAGAGGCTGATTTATCTCTAGAGTTTTATTATAAATATGCCAGGTCTTTATATAATACTGGAGAAGAATCCGCTGCCTTTGAGGTTATGAGTGACCAATCCAGTTCTGGTATAGCTGGAGATTTACCTACAGATTTAGGAGACTTATATTTAGAAAATGAACCTGCTGTTAAAATTAATTTCATTCTGATTTATTATTTTATTCAGTCTGACCAGGTTGAAAAGGCTATTGAATTGTTGACTGAAATTGATAGTAAATGGTTATTGCCTTTATTAACAGAATTTCATGTTGAATACTTAGTTGATTGGAACGGTGAATCAGTATTAGATAGTTTAGTTGAAATTTTACTGGATAACCTTGAAACATTTTCTGGACTTACTGAGAGGGATATCTTTAGTTTTTATTATTGGGCTAAAATTTCTTATACTAAGTATTTAATTATTGATCTTGGAATTCATGGTGAAGGTTTTGGCGAAATTCGAAATGTATTATTTGAAGACTCTGCATATAATTATGATGGATTAACCTTTAAGTATTTTGAGTTTCTTTATGATAATTTTAATAAGTTAATTTTTAATGATTTTGAGCAAAAAGATATTTCACATTTAAATGAATTAATTGATCAAAAGCCAGTCGATTATTTTGATACCAGAGTTATCCTGGATGGTATCTGTTGGCTTGATAGCCCTGCTGGCAAGATAGTTGAATATGTTGAGAAAATTTCAGATGACCTGCTTTTTGATGAAGAGGCTGCTTTTAAGCTCTTTGCCACCATGAAGAGCAAAAATGAAGAGGATGATGATTTAGTTGATTTTATAGATGATTATAGAAATTTAGGAGCCAAAATTATTAATACTAGCAGAATGTTTAAAATAGGTATTTTTGCTCTAAGAAATTTGAATAAAGTTTTTAAAAATAAAGCTAATGAGTTTTTAGATAATAAAGAGTTAGAGGATTATAAAGGGTTAAAGGATTATATTGATGAAACGGATAGTCTGGTTTCTGATCCTGCTAAAGAGGTTCTTATCCAGCTTAGTTCTGAAGATGATCATAAGCGGCTTGAAGCTTTAAGGAATGCAGCTAATTATAGAGATGAAATAACTCCAGTATTATTAAAGATTCTTGAGGATACTGCCATTGCAATGAATATGGCTGATTTAAATGATGGTGAATTTAGTCCAGACGGCTTTCCTGATATTATAGTTGAGTCTATATTATTATTGGCTGAGTTTAAAGAAGAAAGAGCTTTTCCCCTGGTTTTAGATATTATTAATGTTTTTAATGATGATGCTCTTTATTATATATTAGGTGATGTATTAACAGATGATGGTGCTGCTATTTTATCCTCTATTTATAATGGCGATTTAGATAAGTTAAAGGAAATTATTGAGGACTCTAGTATTTATGAATTCTCCAGAGTAACAGCTTTTAATACTTTGATTGCTTTAATTGCTAATGGTAAATTATCAGCTGATGATTTACATGATTATTTTAGACATCTCTATAGTAATGGATTAGAGAAGGAAAAGTCGTTTCTCTGGGATGATTTGATTATAAATACTGCCAGATTTGGTTTTGATGACCTCAGTGATGAAGTTAATCTGGCTCTGAAAAAATATTCTCAAGAGATATATCGTGGAGTTAATGATTATGTAGAAGTTGTTGAAGAATATGGTGATTATAAAGATGATATGGCCAATTTTACAGGCGAATTTTATCATTATCAGGATATTAACTCTGCTGCTAAAGTTCTTGAGAAATGGGTTAGATGATTAATCATCTAAGTATAAGGCATTTCTGAAAAGTACTATAAGTTTTTTAACTGCTTAGGATTATTGGCCTTTATAAAAGAGCCATGCATTTAAGAAAGGATGTAATAAATGGCTAAAATATATATAATCCATGAAAATGATGAATGGA
>CAZLCX010000096.1:0-3897 GCA_964558325.1 uncultured Halanaerobiaceae bacterium
CCTCTATTCTTAATAATAATCAAAAAGGTAAATCAAAATCATCATTTTCCCAATTGTAACTGCTGCTATCATTATCTTCTTTATATTCTCGCTCATATTCTTCCCAGGTGATTCCATAAGGCACACCACCGGAAGTATAGCCAGCTACCTCTGTTGCTTTAGGAAGGCTATCCTTATTACATTTTTGTAATCATTATATGTTCTCTTGCTTAATCTCTGATTCTGATCTGATAGGAAATCATTTAATATTTATCGAATATCAGTATATTGTCTAATATTATCTGAACAAATCATTTAATCAACTATAAAGGATAAAATCTAAGATCAGACTCTATTCCTTTCGGATCATATTCTCTAAAGCCCTGACTTTCAGCCCATTCCAGCATTGACCAGGACAGCTGTTTTGCGTCGGTTAATTCTAAGAAAATTAGCATGCCAGGAAAATAAGGATGGTCTATCTGTCTGATCAAGTTTCTTCAGATTTAACTCATTTCTTAACTTTTTAGTTGCCTCAATTAGCTTACCTATCAGTCCTTTAATTAGTATTTTTTTCTAAAGATTAAATTCGTTTTAATTATATCATAGAAGTCCAATTAATAAAATAATTGTATAATTAAACTACGGATTAATTCCCTTGCAGCAGAAAAGTTAATTAAATATATGTCTATGAATGGCTTATAATATACAGATTAGAAAAATTTGATTGCTGAAATTATCTTTTGAGATCAGGAAAGGAGGTCTAAATAAATGGAAGAAAATTTAGTTATTAAATCAGCCTTTGAAGATGGTGGTTTTATACCCGTTGATTTAGAAGCTGGAGCTGACAAAAAACACTGCTCAAAGCATTGGAGAAGGCCCTGTACTCCAGAAAGCTGTTTTAAAAGGTGAATATGCAAGTTAGTCGGCAGAATTTAAGGCACTTGATTTTTTATCAGGTGCCTTTTTTAAAATTAACCCTCATTGGATTTTACCTTAATATTTTTAAGGTTAGTATTACAATATGGGCAAACTGATTTTTTATTTTTCTTCTTAGCAGCACTGTAATTTTTTCTTTTGCAGTTTGGACATTTTTTACATAAACCATTTTTAACTCTCCTCTAAAATTTAATTTTATGTTTATTAAATGTCAGAATGATTAATTATTAATTTTAATTATAAAGAATGTTATATCATCATCTCCCTTTAAAGAACCATCATTAAACTCTTTAAAGTCTGCCAGAATTTTAAGTTTTATTTCTTCTGCTGATAAATGGTCAAATTTATAAAATGTTTCTTTAAATCTTTCATAATAAATATCATGCTGCTTTTGTTCTACAATACCATCTGTATAAAAAATAATACTATCCTTACTTTTTAAATGGTAGTTGTTAATTTTATAATTAATTAATTCTTCTGGAATGGCTGAAGAAATAGGCATCCCTAACCCCGGTAGGTGATTCTGAGAATTATGACTGGAATTAAGTAAAGGAGGAAACTGAAAGCCCTGCGAAATATATTCCATTTTTAACGATTCCAAATCTAAAAAACCTATAAATAAACAGACAAAATAATCATCAGGAAAATTATTCTTCAAATACTGTTTGTGAAGATACTCCATTAATTTATCTATCTTAATCGGTTTCTCAATTAATTCTACATAATTATTAATTGTCTCTTTGATAAAAGAGTTAAAAACTATTCCTTCCAAATTATGGCCTGTAATATCAGAAAGATAAAAAAGTAATTTATTATCCAGCTCAATAAAATTATAAAAATCTCCGCCAACTATTTCGGCTGGACTATAATATGTAGCTAAAGAAATATTTTTATAATTGGGAACTGACTCCAAAAAGTTATTTTCGTGGACTTCTGCAGTTTTATTAATTTCTTTTTTCAACTTTTGATTTAGAGCTTTAATTTTTTCTTCCTGTATAGATTTAGAAAAAGCCTGACTGAGGTGGCCGGTAATAACATTTAATAATTCAAGGTCATGTTCAGAAAATATTCTTCTTTCTCTAACTGAATCAAAACCCAAAAAACCAAATAATTTATGCTCAATAAACATTGGGATAACAACTATTGATCTTATATTTTTTCCCCGCAATAATTTTTTGGCAGCTGCTTCTCTACTTCCCATTTTCTCAATATCCTGAATGTTAATAATTTTCCCTGCTGTTAATTCTTCTTTCCATAAATGTAAAAAGTCAGCTGCTATATTCTCAAATTCACCTTTTTGAAATTCTTCTTTCTCTGAAACCCAGCCGTGAGAATTTATCAGTTTATTATCTTTTTCAGCCACATGAAAGATATAGGCTCTATCTACCCCAAAAAATTCTCCAATTCTTTTTAAAACCATATTTACTTTGAGATCAAATTCACCGCTGTTAATATTAGAAAAGCTTGAAGAGATCTCAGTCATTATCTTTTGGACGCGATATTGAAATTCCAGTTCTTCTTCCTGCTCTTTTCTCTCTGTAATATCAAGATGAATACCAAGCATCTTGAGGGGCTGATCTTTTTCTGTCCAGGAAATTATTCTGCCCCGACCATTGATCCAGACCCAGTGTCCGTCCTTATGTTTCATTCTAATTTCTACATCATAATTTTCAGTTTCTCTTTTAAAGGTTTTTTCTAATTCTATTTCTACTTTTTTTAAATCTTCTGGATGAGTGAGCTTTTTCCAGGTTTCAATTGTTGTGGGCTTAAGTTCTTCTAAAGTATATCCCAGCAAATCTGACCATTTATTATCAAAAATTACATCTCCTCTTTGAATATTCCATTCCCAGGTTCCAACATCTGTTCCTTCAATTATCAATTTTAATCTATTTTTTTGCTCCTGTATTATTTCGTTATCTCTTTGTATTAGTTGAATGTTTTTAATGGTTTTGAGATGAGATTCTATTAATTCTTTAAACTGCTTCATGATTTGCTGAGTATGTTCAGAAAAATCATGTGCTTTTTTATCATGAATACAGAGGGTGCCAAATATTTTACCGTCAGGCCATTTTAAAGGATAGCCAAGATAGGCCTTAAACCCAGCTTTAATCTCAAGTGAATCCTTCCACTTCTCATTTTTTAAAGCATTGCTGACTATCAATTTTTGGTCATGTTTTATTACTTCCTCACAAAAATGTCCTGATAATTTTTCTCTCTTACCTTCGCTAAAACTATTTTCTGCATTATTACTTGCCTTAAAAACTTCCAGAAAAGGAGAGTCCAACCTTGTTATCAGAGCATCTGAACTTCCTACAGTTTTAACTATTATATCTACAATATTCTGCCATTTTTCTTTTATTTCAGCTGAAATTTCCCTCTTATAAACTTGATTTTTGTTCATCTAATATTCTTCCTCTCTAATTATAGATCATTCTAAATCTTTATTTATTTAAATCATCTAATTTCAAGTTAATTAATAATTATTCCAATCTTTAATTTGGTCGAATTATGTTCAATAATATATAATAGTATTATAATAATAACTTTTCTTACCATAATTTATTATTCAATATATTCTTAATAATTCCTTTAATTTTTTGGAAACAAAGGATATTTTATATTAGCAATTTTTGCTCATAGTTGATCTCTATCATTGTCATGGTTATTAATATATTCAGAAAAATATAATCACAGATCTGATTTTTGAATTTGTTTCTTTTTGAATTATTTTAAATTTTTCTCAGTGCAATCATAAATAGCGCTTATAAATAATTGCATACCCTAATTAATATAAAGCCTTAAATCAGACTTTATCTCTTCTGGATCATATTCTCTAAAGCCCTGATTTTCAGCCCATTCCAGCATAGACTCATATTCCTCATGATCAGGATTGGTGATAATCTGCATAAATTAACTGAAACCACCTATTCCTCCAGATTTAATTCATCTCTTAACTTTTTAGTTGCCTGAATCAGCATAAAT
>CAZLCX010000097.1:0-3890 GCA_964558325.1 uncultured Halanaerobiaceae bacterium
AAAAATTAATGCCCTTAATAAAAGATCAAATTTTTTCTTAAAGAGATATTTTGAATGAAGAGCAAATGTTAGACCAATTGTTCCTACCATAACAATTATTACTGCCAACAATTGCTGGCCACCAATTTCAACTACCATATCAGGTCTAGTAAATACTGCAAACATTAAAACCAAAAGTGGCAGACAATACTGGAGTGATTGAATGATAGTCTTAGTATAATCAGAATCAGCAATCTTTGAGGTAACCACCGCCGTTAAAGAAGTAGGTGGCGATAAATGACCAAAAACACCAATAAAAAAAGCAAAGAAATGTACAGCCCAACGATCAAGTCCAAGCCTAATCATTGTCGGTGCAACAGCCAGTGCAACCATAATATAAACTGGAGATGGCGGCAAACCCATCCCAAGTAAATAACCAAATAAAAAAGCCACAAATACAACAGCAGCAACATGAAAATCAGCTGCCTGAACAAGTAAAGCACCAACCTTAGTAGGTATACCAGTAACAGTCAGTGATCCTGCTAAAACTCCTAACAACGAAAGTAAAACTGCTAAATCTGAGCCTAAAGTTGATAAAGTATCTACTGATTTGAGATAAGGCTTAAAGAAACCTTTAATTCCAGCCATACTATTAAATGTTTTGTAATTCTGGATAATAAAGACAATAGTCAGAAAGATCACTAATCCAACTAAAACTCTAACTGCAGCAACCATTGCTGGTAATCTATAAACACCCATTAAAATTATTAAAGCAATAATAACGGAAGTAAAAGCAAATAAGTTTGCCTTATCAACCAGTTTAATTTCTGAATCTCCTAACATATCTATATTCTCATCTGCAAAATCACTCTTATTTTCAAACTGAATTGTTAAAAGATAGACTGCAAGGCTAACTCCAACAAAATAAATTATGGCCGGTCCAAATCCTCTGGCAATAACATCAAAATAACTTACACCTAAAAACTCAACCATTATAAAAGCTGTAATACCCATAACCGGGGGCATCAACTGACCTCCGAGAGAAGATGCTGTCTCAATTGAAGCAGCATGAACAGCAGGAAAACCAGCCTGTATAAGAGCAGGAATAGTAACAGCACCAGTAGTTGCTGCATTAGCAGGCCCACTACCACTAATTGTAGCTACAGCAAATGATCCTAAAACTGCCGCCTGGGGCAAAGCATGAATTGATTTTGTTCCAATTTTTGATGCCCACTTCATAATGGAATCAATACAACCAAATCCTCTGAGAAAACCAAGTACCATTATAAAAGAAATAATTAATGTCAGACCAAGCTGAGGCAATTGGGCATAAATTCCAGTATTCATTTCAAGACTCATAGTTTGAATAATTCTGGTCCACCTGAGTCCTGGATGATAAAACATTCCAGGAATTATATAACCATAGGCTGCATATATCAAAAGAACAATATTAACTATAAAAATTGGCAAATATTTTCTAAATGAATATTCCAAAATCAAGATAACAGGAACTGTACCAAAAAAGTAATCCATGTTATTCCAAATACCAATCCGAATGATTCTGATGGCATCAAAATTATTATACATATAAATACTTGATGCAGTACTTAATATAATAAAAATAAAGGCCATTGAGTATTTTAACCAGTCAGGAAGACCTGGATAAAATTTATTATTTCTTAACTGAGAAAGTGTAACAATTGAATAAGCTATTGGAATTAGAACAACAGCAAGCAGAGTCGGTCCACCGGCACCAGTAAAAAGATAACGGAGCAAATAGATAACAAAAAATATACTATAACCAAAATAAATATATTCTACAATTTTATTTATTTTTCTAGTTTTCACTTCCATTTCTCCACCTCCAGACTATTACATTACAACTAGGCAGGATATATTAGAGCAGAGGAGTAAAACCCCTCTGCTTACAGTAATTTATTTGCTAATTATAAATTCTATCTTCCCACTCATCTTCCCAGGCATCATGTTCTTTTAAGAAACGAGCAAGTCCTGGATGGACTTTGACATCATCTATAGTGGCCTGAACTCCGCGATACTGAATATCAATCATATCCTGATGAATTTGTCCATAAATAGCATCCTGTTCAGCTAATTCACCAGTATTCTCCATAATGACTTGAAGCATATTATACATATCTTCCTCAGGAATAACATCTGGACCAGTATGGAAACCGTAAAAAAATGGTACTCTTATTACAGTGTCAACATGAACATCAGTCTCAAAAACATCCGGATCAATTTCCACAACTTGAATACCAGATTCATTTAATATTTCAATTTCTTCAGGGCTAGGATTTAAGATAGCTATATCAGTAGCCAATTCAGCCTCTAAAATCCAGGGGGGAACAGAAGTTTCACCTGAAGTATAGCCATTAATCGCCTTAACATGCCCTGCAGCAAGAGAACTCCCAGCCATACTTAAATCAATTTCAACATATTCATGACCAACTTCTAAAACTTCTAAAGGCCTTTTTAAAGCTGCTCTAACATCCCAGGGAGCAGGCCCAGTAAAAACTGGTTCACCAGCAAGATCTCGCCACTCAGTATACTCATCCACATCATCCGCATTAATTGCCAAACCAACTTCAAGTGTATATCCCCAAAAAGATTGAACTGGCTCTCTTTCAACATAATCTGCAAAACCTTCAAAACGGTCGATATTATTTGCAAATTCATAAAAACCTACATCGGCTCCATACATACCATCAGACTGATTCATGGTATACTGCTTAACAGTCTGAACAGCTCCAGCAGTTGGAAGAACATTAAAGGTATAATCCTCTATCTCTCGGTTTAAGACAGTAGTTAGAGCAACTAACGCTCTATGGCCTGAAGAACCAACTGAAGATGTCCCCCAGTTTACCTCAGTAATAGCCTGAACATTTGTAGGTATTAATAATAGTGAGAAAATCAAGAAAACTATCAATATTTTAGAGATTTTAATTGAATTTTTTTTCATGATAAGCCCCTTTCCTATATTATGTTTTTATTAAAATAAGAAAACTAGAAGTTCACCTCCTCTACAATCACCTAATTTATAATTATAAACTTAAGTCTATAAATATATTATACTAATATTCAGACATCCAGTCAAGAAAATATTTGTCAGTAAATGTGGTTCTATCTCCAGGCTAAAATTAATTATACAACCAGCAGGAAACGCAATGATAATTTTCTTCTTCTTTCAATACTGGTCCCTTATTTTTGCAAACCTTCATTACATATCTGCATCTCGGATTAAAACGACAACCCTCAGCAAGATTAATCAGACTGGGAACCTCTCCTGCTAAAATATCTCTTTTCTTCGATTTATTCTCTGTCGCAACTCTGTGAATTGAAGAAAATAATGCCTGAGTATAGGGATGCAGTGGTTTAGAAAAATATCTTCATAATCACCTAATTCAATTAATTTCCCTAAATACATAAACCCAACCTTGTTACTAATATTTTTTACAACATAAAGGTTATGAGATATCCAGAGATAAGTTAAATCAAACTCCTCCTGCAATTCCTCCATAAGATTACAAACTGCCGAGATTAGAGAAACATCCTGGCCGGCAGTCGGTTAATCGCAGATAATAAAGTCTGGTTTCAACGCTAAAGCCCTTGCAATACCAAATCTTCTAGCCTGCTCACCACTTAATTCATGGGTAAACATCTCCGAATATTTTTAGATAAGCCAACTATATCCAGAAGATCAAAATCATACTTAACCAGACCATGAATATAAAATGGCTCAGAAATTAATTCTTCTACAATTAGTCTGGGATTTAAAGAGGAGCCAGGGTCTTGCAATATCAACTGGGCATTCTTTCTAAATTCTTTCATCTCTTTTTTATTAAAACCGTCTATATTTTCTCCTTTATATCTAATGATACCAGAATCAGGCT
>CAZLCX010000098.1:0-3821 GCA_964558325.1 uncultured Halanaerobiaceae bacterium
CAAAAGATGTAAGTCTAACCCGGGTTGGTTGTGGATTACTCTCCAGTAACACTTAATTGATCGACTAAAATATATGGGAAACCGCCCATCTGTGTTAGAACTGTTCTGTCACCGATACCTATTATATTCTTGAAATCGTCATAGATATTGCCGGCGAGCATGACATCTTCTAATCTGCCCTCTAGTTTACCGTCTTTGATATGAAAGCCGTGGGCCTGGACTGAAAAATGACCCTGGGTATAATTAGATGAATGGAATCCTATAACATTTTCAACCAGGATACCCTCATTAACTTCAGCCAGGAGTTCTGCTTTACTTTTGTTCCCTGGTGAGATAACTGGGTAGACAAAGGAAGGATTAACAGGAGTATCTATGCCACCACCAAATAATGTATTCTTCATGCCGTTGCCGGTGGAGGCAGTATCCATCCTGGCTCCATATTCCAGGTCATAAAGATAGCTATTTAATTTACCATTTTCGATTATTTGCTTTTCAGAGGTTGCTATGCCTTCATCGTCAAAGTTTCTGCTAAAACTTGTTCCTTTAACTTGGGGCTTATCAATTACAGTTAATTGATCTGAGAAGATTGACTCTCCTAATTTATCTATTAATGGCGATGTGCCCTGGAAAATATTCTGGCCGCTAACACCTGTCTCTAAACTTACCAGGAAGAAATAGAGGGCCCGGGGAGAAAATAGAACAGGCATCTTACCGGTTTTTGGCTTTGAGATCTCTTCTGTTAGCTCATATTCTTCAATGAATTCATCGATATCAGCTTCTGGTATTTCTTTAAAAAAACTATCTGATTCATAACTTCTATATAACTCAGATCCTCCACCAGGGATTGGAGCAGAAAATTGGAAAGTAAAGCCTGTCTTATTTTCTTTAAGCTCAGCCCCTCTGGTAGTGATAAGATTAATCTTTTCATAATTTTTACTTATATTAAAGTTGAGTGTTAGATCTGGTTTCTTTGCTTTAAAGATATTTTTAATCTCTCTGGCAAAATCAACTAACTGTGTTGCACTGGTTTCAGAAAATTTATTTTCAGCATTCTGGTCTGCAGCATCTAATTTCTCATCTGAAAAATCAAAATCTGCTGGTTCGCCAAATTCAACTGATTTTTTTGCTCCTGAGATCAGATTATCCAGGACTTTAGAGGAACTGCCTGTGGCTGTGCTGGAGCCTGATTTATTGTTATCCCTGACTCTTAAGGAAAGCTCTGAAAGATCGTTACTGGTAATCTCCTCTAAATCCCAGTTCTCAAAGTCATATTTAACTTTTCTGCTATCTTTAATTAATAGTTCTGCTTCGTCGAAATTATTCTTTAGTTTATTAATATCCAGCATTTTATACGCCTCCTATATTGACCTGATCGACTTTGATATGAGGTGCTCCCATACCTGAGAAAATATTTAGCTGCATTGGGCTGCCTTTACCGCAGCCGCCAACTTCTCTAAAGTTTAAGTCATTGCCGACCATGGAAATTCTATTTAAGGTTGCAAAGAGCTCCCCACTTAAGTTTATATCTCTAACCATGCCCTTCTTCTGGCCATTTTCAATCTTATAGCCATATTCGGCACCAAAGGTAAACTGATCTCCAGTTGTCTGGCCGCCCCGGCCATTACAGATATAATAGCCATTATCTATTGATGAAATCATAGCTTCTACCTCTGATTCGCCCTCAGCTATATAAATATTGGACATCCTAATAATTGGCGGATATTTACAGTCTACTGCCCTCATATTGCCTGATAGGGGCTCATTGAAATCTGCTGCTGTCTCTCTGGAATGGAGCCGGCCGCTTAAGATTCCCTGGTCAATTAAAGTTGTTTTTTGGCCAGGCTGACCTTCATCATCATATTTATAGTTGGCCGGGGTATTTTTGATTCCTGGATCATCTATAACTGTTAGGATCTCTCGGCCTAATTTTTTGCCAGTCTGGAGTTTATCTCTAAAGGCCGGGTTATTCTTAACGATATCTGCTTCTGATAGATGGCCAAAGGCCTCATGGATAAAGACCGCAGCCAGGGCCTGATTGATAATAACTGGATAATTACCGGCTTTAATAGGGTCAGCATCCAGCATCTGCTGTAAGATATCGATCTCCTTTAATAGGTCATCTTCCCGGTTTAAGAGATTTTCAAATTCCGGGAAACCGCCAAAGGACACCCGCTTAAGCTGGACAACACCGTCTTTTTTAGCATAGACTGCGCCGCTGATTAAGCTGCCCAGCAGATCATATTCTATCTCTGAGCCTTCTGAATTTATAAAGATCCGTCTTGAGTAAAAATCTCTATAGGTAAAATCAGTTTTAATTACATGGTCCTGCTCTAAGGCCAGGCGATTATAACCTTCAAGTAATTCTTTTTTCTCTTCCAGGCTGTAATCTTTGGGATTAGAGTTTGTTTCTATAAAGGATTTATCTTTGATCACCTCTGCTGCTTTTAATTCAGCTTTTTTAGAGACCAGATCTTCTGTTCCAGAGATTGAATCTGCCAGTTTATTTTTAACCTGGGGAGCATCTTTGAGCTGGCTAAAAGAATTTACTGCCTTTACCCCTCTGTTATAAACCCTGAGATGACCGCCCTCCCGGTACGAAGATTTAACTTCTTTTAAATCCTGATTTTCAAATCTTATCTCTGTCTGATTATTATTTTCAAAACGGACGTCTCCATAATCGATCTTACTGTCGTCAAAAAGATTTTTTAATTCTGATTTCATGATATCCCCCTCTAATTCCTCTAATAATATTAAATAAAGAACCTGTGCCTCTCATAAATCAGGCCTGCCTGGGTAAAACCTGAATGTCCTGCCCTGGCAGGCTTAATTCTTTCCTGAATCTGATCTTTCCTGAATCTCACCATTATAATCTAAGGTTGTTTACTTAATAATTCTCTCATTATTATCTTCAGCTGTTGTAAATAAACTAAACTCTTCTCCTGATTAATAGAATTATTAAAAACTATTATTTATCTTATTCATTGCCTGTTAAAAAAATCCTGCAAAATGAAATAATTAATAGAAATAATTTTAAACAACAATCAATTTTAAATATTTAGTTCATTTTCTGATATTAAGTTATTGGCTACTGCTTTTTGCCTCAATTTTAAATATAAATCTGCATTGGTGGCATCATAATAGGGCTGGACAAAAAATATGCCTATTCCAAAGAGCAATGCACCCAGGATAAACCAGCCGAGAAAAGACAGATCCAGAATAAAAATATCCCACTTTTCCCCCTGGGTCATTTTATTGCTAAGCTTTATTGCTTTACCAGCTCCTATGTCCGGGTTATCAGCTAAAATATAGGGCACCATCCGATAGGCATAAAATTTTATAATCCCAGGAATTATTAATAATAAAGTCCACAGTAAGAGATAAATGCTTCTTAAAAGCATTGTAATAAAAACATTAGAATACCTGTTTTGCTTAAAAGCAAAGCCTAAGTTTGAAATTTTAGATTCACCCTCTGCCAGTTTTATAAAATACTTTCTTCCCCCAACCTCAAAGGCATAGCCTATAAAAATTCTTAATAGGACAAATATCAGAATTACTAGCCCAACAATTAGAGCAATCTGAAAATTAAGATTAAAAACATTCCCTGACTCAACTCCCTGGAAGCTCTCTGTCAGGATATCGAGCCGGTTATGGCTTCCTCCAGTAATTAAAATTACTAAACTGACTATAAAGGCCGACCAGTAGTTACCCTTTAGAACCTGTCTGGCCCTGTGTTTTAATTGACTTCTCTGCCACATAATAATTCATCTCCTGTAGGAAAGCTTTAGTTATTTTACTCACAAATATATCTAAATTATATATAA
>CAZLCX010000099.1:0-3725 GCA_964558325.1 uncultured Halanaerobiaceae bacterium
AGTATATAGCTTGATCCCTTGATTACTGCTTGCTCCATCTTATCTTACCTCCCTGTAATTTTAAGGGGATTTACCCCCTGCCTACTGGCAAAATAAATCTATAAAAATTAAAAAGAATAGCGGTGGACAATGATCCCACCGCTAATTTAAGCTTAATCTAATTCCTCAAAAACAGTCTGTTCTTTAACATCAGTTGTTAAGGCTCTCAGAGCTCTTTCAACTATCTCTCTCCGAACATTTTTCTCTTCATCATCATCCAGCTTTGGATTGCCAAGTGGATGAGGGATGGCGATTGCAGGTACGATTCTATTGGCACCTACTGTCTTTGAAATTGGAACTACTGTAGCGATATGAACTACCGGGATACCTTCTCTTTCAATTTCTTTAACCATCGTTGCACCGCAACGAGTACAGGTACCTCAGGTAGAGGTCAGGATAACTGCCTGAACATCATTATCCTTTAAATCCTGAGCTATCTCTTTAGCATAGGCAACAGCATTGGCTACAGATGTGCCATTCCCCACTGTTGAATAATAATAGTCGAAAAGTTTACCGATCCGACCTTCTTCTTCCATATCCCTTAAAACATCGACTGGGAGAACACAATCGGCATCTTCATTGGCAAAGACTGGATCATAGCCACCATGAGCTGTCTCATGACTCTTAGCAGTTAAATCTTCAAAATCAGAAATTTTATACCGACCAAATTTAGAGGCACTTGAAGATTCTATATGATCTGGATTACCCTTAGGAACGATTCCTCCAGAGGTTACCAGCGCTATTTTAGCATCTTTCATATTTCTTAATGGGGCAGCCGGGCTTACCCGATCAAAAGATGGCATCGGATATTCTGTTTCAAAATCTTCACCATTGATCTTCTTAATAAGCATATCGACTGCTCTTTTGGCGCCTCTTTCTTCTACAAAGACATTCTTTCTAATTCCCCGGGGCATATATCCTGCTTCCTCCGGGCTGCCGAGGTCACCTTCAGTTTCAACATATTTCTTAATAAGATCTATCATTGCTGGAATTGCTTTTCTCATGCCTGCTGCTGAATCACTTGTCTCTACAAAATAAGCATACTGACAGAACATCTCATAACCAGGGTTTTCAGGATAGATTCCTGAAATTACTGGTATCTCAAGTCCGGCAGCTATTTCAGCAACTGAACCACAGGCCATTCCATACCGACCGGCATTAAAAGCCGGGCCTGCAACTAATAGATCCGGGTTAAGTTCTGTTAAATAATCTTCAATCTGAGTCGAGGCGTCATCTTTATTTTCATTGAAATAACTATCTCCACAGATGATGGTATGGGTGATTTCACCATAATCGCTAATACCGCCATTGATTGCATTACCTGGTCCAACTGGACCTTCTTCTAATCGCGGTGCAATATCAGCTTTATCTTCTCCACCGATCTGTCCAAAGAACTGATTTAAATAATGGACTACTTTAAGCTTTTTCAAGCTGCACCCCCCTTTCTTTTACATTTTAATTTTTTAAACAAACTTACTGAACTTTTCTCTATATTCTTTTACTTCTTCGATGATATCATCTACTTCAAGGACCATTTCCATCATACTGATCTGCTCTTCATAGACATCTTCATCGACTTCATTTTTAATTTCAGGTTCCATAATATGATAAGCTGCGAGTCCTAACTGGACTCCTGCCAGTGGACCTGCAAAGGTTGGATCGCCATTACTAACGGTTTCACAGGCAAGTCCGGAAGCTTCTGCTTCGGCTCCGCCTAAGATAACAACTAGGTTTTCTGCACCGTGTTCTTCGGCTAAATCCTTAATTCTTTGCTGGTTTTCCAGGTCCATGGCTCCTGCGCTTGTTCAGACAAAACACTCAGTTGTTGTAAAGACTACTTCTGCTTCAGTAGTCTTGATGCATTCCTCGATAGCCGGTCCTGGTACTCCATCCCGGTCGCCGAGAATTGCTACTTTTTTATTCTCTAACATAAGTTTAGCACCTCCATAATAATTTCCTTTAATTAATTTATATTTAATAGCCTCTTGCTGTTAATTTATTAAAGCCTAGTTCGTTTGTCGCACCTGTAATAGCCTGAATTTCAACAGTTATACTGCCATCTTCTGCCAGACTACCATCGAACCCTCCGGCAATACTATTGGCAAACTTATCGTGACCAATAACTTTTTCCATTGGCGGCAGTTCAATAACTTCGTTAGCATTACCAGCTGTTACCACAGCATCAGCCTCTGGAGTTGCATCGGCTAATGACTGGGAAGCCCCATCTCTACCGGCATATTCATCAGTAGTAAGAACTGTTTTAATACCTTTATCTTCAAGCTTCTTACAATTCATAATTAGATCAGCATCAGGGTTCCCAAAACCTTCCTGAGATACAATCGCTGCATCTAAACCAATCTTTTCTGCCAGCCGGGCTGTATAACTTGATGACCTCTCTTTATCAGCCAGGGTTACATTTTCATTGGTGATAATTGTAGCTACAAAGTTAAGATCTTTTCCATCCCTTGCAAATAACTCTTCAATGATTGGGTTATTCTGATGGAAGTAAGTAGCATTCTTATCACAGGCAGATACACAGTTTCCACTTATTATTGCTCCATCCATAACTTCAGTTGGAGAGATAATAGTTGGTAATATCTCTTTGGCATCCACACCATAAACATAGGTATCATGGAGTAGCCCCTGGGTCTGAAGCATATATACATATCCTACTTTTGGAAGATCTCCTCCTAATTCACAGGCCTCTAAAAGCGGGCTATGTGTATAAGTATTAATCTCATCAGGCTCACAGTCTTTCCCTGCTTCACCAATAAATTTAGCGGCTGTTAATCCAATCAGGCGAAGAACTTCCTCGTGAACATGAGATTTTAGATTTTCATCAACTTCACAGGTTATCACTATATTAATTAGTTTTGAAAATGGTGTGTAATCAGCTCCAGGTCCTGACATATCAATTATACCTTCCTGGAAACCTACAACTTCACCAGTTGTGACTACAGAAACTCCTGATAGGGCAATAGTTTTCCCTGAACCTACAAGGTCTTCAGATCCAATAAAGCCTGGAAATACATCGCCACCTTCAATCTTACATCTTGGCTCGATAACATCCTTTACTGGCATAATCCTTACACTATCACCAGGTCTAACTATTTCCAGATCAATGCTTTCGATCCGATGATCATCTTTTATTTTATGCAACAGAGCTTCTTTATCAATTGTTAACAGACCATTTTCAACTTTATTTTCTTCACCAAATTCAACATCTTTAATATGAATTTTGCCTAATTCCAGTTGCATAAAGTCACCTCCCTTCAAATTTTGACAATTAACCTAATAATTCATTAAGTGTTGCTTCAATTTCAGCCGGCTCTAAATCATCACCACTTAAATGTTCTGTCTTTTCCCCATCAACATAAAAGACTATTGAGGGAAGACCCATTACCTGCTGCCCCATAGCAAGACGGCGGTTACCCTTAATATTTAACTTGGCAAACTTGGCTTTATCTCCATATTCTTCAGCCAGCTTTTCCACCTCTGGCATCAATTCCTTACATGGGTCACAGCTTTCACTCCAAAAATCTACAACAACAACTCCATCGCTTTCCAAAACTTCACTAGCAAAATTGTCTTTGTTTAATTCTAGCATATCTTTCACCTCCCTGGGTTTGATAAGATTTAATTAAAAAGCCCGGCCAATTCTTCTTCAGTCGGATTTTCTACTCTCT
>CAZLCX010000100.1:0-3718 GCA_964558325.1 uncultured Halanaerobiaceae bacterium
TAATCCAGAATTAGTAGTAAGAGAATCATGTAAAGAGTTAAGAAGGAGGTAGTTAAAACTAAATGAGCAAACTTTTAGAAATGCGTGGAATAAGTAAATCATTTTTTGGAACTCAGGCTTTAAAAGATGTAGATATCAAAATTGAGCCTGGTGAAATTCAGGCTGTCTGTGGTGAAAATGGCGCTGGAAAGTCAACATTGATGAATATTATGACAGGTATTTTAGAAGCAGATTCAGGAGAAATAATTTTTGAAGGCAATAAAATAGAAGAAATTTCTCCTAAAAAAGCTCAGAAATTAGGGATTAGCATTGTTCATCAGGAACTTAGTTTGTGTTCGGAAGTCAGTGTAGCTGAAAATATTTATATGGGGAGAGTTCCTGTTAAAAAAAGAGGTATGGTTAATTTTAAGCAAATGAGAAAAGATGCTGAAAATGTTTTAGAAAAATTAAACTTAAATCTTGATGTAAAACAAAAAGTTGGTAATTTAAGCATTTCGGAACAACAGATGGTTGAAATAGCTAAAGCTTTATCTATCAACTCAAAAATTATAATTTTAGATGAACCCACATCTTCTTTAACAGAAACAGAATCTAAAATATTATTTGATAATCTATTAAAGTTAAGAGATCAGGGAATAGCAATCTTTTTTATAAGCCATCGTTTAAAAGAGATTTTTCAGGTTTGTGATAGTTATACTGTTTTGCGAGATGGAATTCATGTAGGAGAAGGCAAAATAAAAGATGTTGAACCTGATGACATTGTTAGAATGATGGTTGGGCGAAAGTTAGAGAAAGCTTATCCTGATAAAGGAACAGAAATTGGAAAAGAAGTGCTTTCAGTTGAAAATTTAAGCCGTAAAGATGAATTTGAGGGTGTATCTTTTAATATAAAAGAAAAAGAAATAGTGGGTATGTTTGGCTTAATTGGGGCTGGAAGAACTGAAGTTGCTAGAACTATTTTTGGTGTAAATCAGCCAGATTCTGGTGAAATTAAATTATTTAATCAAAATATAACTGCAAACAATGCTCGAAATAATATTGATCAGGGATTAATTTATATTACTGAAGACAGAAAAGAACAGGGTCTGTTTTTAGATATGGACTTAAAAGCGAATGTGGTTGCTGCTGATTTAGATCAGGTGTCAGCAAAAAATATGGTAAAAAAAGAAAAAGTAAATAAAATTGGTAAGAAATATGTAGAAATAATGAATACGAAATTTGCCAGTTTGAATCAACCTGTCCGCAGCTTAAGTGGTGGAAATCAGCAAAAGGTTTTATTGGCTAAATGGCTTGCAGTTGAGCCAAGAGTTTTAATACTTGATGAGCCTACTCGCGGTATCGATGTTGGAGCTAAATATGAAATTCATAATAAATTAAGAGATATATCAAATAGTGGTTATGGAGTAATGTTTATATCTTCTGAATTACCAGAAATTCTTGGATTAAGTGATAGAATTTTGGTTATGCATCAGGGAAAATTAGTTGGAGAACTTAATGCAGAAGAGGCAACAGAAGAAGAAATAATGATGTATGCTTCTGGTAGAAAAAATGATTTCAAAAATTAATAATCTGGAGGGATAGATAGAATGGAAAATGCACAGGAGAATAGCGTTTTTAAAAAAATAATTGGTTTAAGAGAAGCATCGCTTGCACTGATTATAATTATATTTGCTGTTATTTTAAGTGTAGCAGCACCGGGTTTTTTAAGCCGCTATAATATTAATACAACGTTAATTGGTTTATCAATGGATGGAATTTTAGCTGTCGGAATGACTTTAGTTTTAGTTGTTGGAGGAATTGATTTATCGGTTGGTTCTGTAATGGCTCTTTCTAATGTGCTTGCTGGAATGACAATGGTTACATTAGGATTAAATATCTGGTTATCTGTTGCTATTGCTATGGGAATTTCAATGACCATAGGCTTTGCAATATCTCAATTAATTACTAAGATTCACTTGAGTCCTTTTATTACTACTTTAAGTATGATGTCTGTGGGTAGAGGCTTAGCTTACATATTCACTAAGGGTTCTCCTGTTAGTGTTGGACGTATTTCTCCAGCATTTGATTGGATAGGTGGAGGACAAACTTTTGGAATTCCTAATCCTGGTTTAATATTAATTTTACTGGTTATTCTGATGGATTTTTTAATGAGAAATTCTAAAACTTTTAGAAAAATTTATTATGTTGGTTCAAATCAAGAAGCAGCAAAATTTTCTGGAATAAAAGTAAATAAGATTAAAATTATGGTTTATATTATTTGTTCTTCTCTTGCTGGTTTTGCTGGAGTATTAAGTTTAGCTAGATTTGGAGTTGCTACTCCTACTGCTGGTAACACTGCAGAATTGAGAGCAATTGCTGGTGCAGTTATTGGAGGAGCTAGTTTGACTGGTGGAGAAGGAACAGTTCTAGGAACTTTTTTGGGTATTATTCTTGTTGGCCTGGTAAATAATGCTCTTGTTCTTTTGGGAGTTTCAGTTTACTGGCAGGAGATGGTTGTTGGTTTTGTTCTTTTAGCAGCTGTAATTATTGATATGAAAGTACATGGTAATAAATAATTTAGATTATTTAAGTGTGAAAGTTTCACACTTTAAATAAAATATAAACATGGAGGGGTTTATTTTGAAAAAGTTATTAGTCTTAGTAATTGTTTTTGCTTTAACGCTTACTTTTGTTGGGATGGCAGCCGCGCAGGATGATACAGCACTTACTGGTAGTGAAGATGATGAATATGTAATGGTTACTTTTGTTTCTGGAATTGAGTACTGGAAGCCTGCCTACAGAGGTATGGAAGCTGCAGCAGAAAATTTAGGAGTTTCCACTAAGTATACTGGTGCTAACGATTATGATATTAATGAGCAGGTAACAGTACTCGAACAGGTGATTTCTCAAGACCCGGAAGGTATTTTGCTGACAGCAATTAATCCAGATGCTTTAGAAAAACCAATTAATGAAGCTATGGATGAAGGAATTCATGTTGTAACTTTTGATGCTGATTCACCAGAGTCAGATCGCCATTCTTTTTTAGCGACTTCTAACTATGAGGCTGGAGAAACTGCAGCCCATCACCTGGCTGAATTAAATGATGAGAAAGGAGATGTAGGTTTAATTACAGTTCCTGGTCAGTTAAATCATGAAGAAAGAGCTAAGGGTTTTGAGGAAACAATTGAAGATGATTATCCTGATATGGAAGTTGTGTCTAAACAGGATGGAGAGTCTGATCAGTCAAAATCTGCAAGTGCTATGGGATCAATGCTGCAGTCAGAATCTAATTTGGTTGGAGTTTTTGCAACTGAAGCTTCTACTGGTGTTGGAGCTGGTACTGCTGTGAAAGAAGCAGGAATGGTCGGAGATGTTAATATTGTTAGTTTTGATGTTGATAAGGGTACTCTCGACCTTGTTAAAGAAGGTGTTATTGATGCAACTCTGGCTCAGGGAACCTGGAATATGGGTTACTGGGGACAGATGTTCTTATTCCACTTAGAGGAAGATCTACTTAACCCAATTGAAGGTGGAGACTGGGAAGAAGCAGATGCCAATCCACTTCCAAGTTATGTTGATACTGGTGTAAGTTTAGTAACTGAAGAAAATGCTGATCATTATTATATGGACTAACTAAAGTTAAAAAATCAGGGAGAAAAACTTCTCCCTGATTTAATCTAAAATTTTTTTATTTTTTATTTTAATAATAAATAAAACACTTTAATAACAACAAAATGTA
>CAZLCX010000101.1:0-3693 GCA_964558325.1 uncultured Halanaerobiaceae bacterium
CGGTAGAAGAGCACCTGATTGTCGAGTATTATTCACGGTAAATGAATACCCTCAGCCAAAAAAATGTTAATTTAAGGAGGGTAAGCTGATAAGATGATAGAAATAGAAAAACCACGTGTTGATAGACTTGAAAGTGATGAGAATTATGGTCGTTATGAAATTTCTCCGCTAGAAAGAGGTTATGGTACTACTCTTGGTAATTCACTGCGTCGTATCCTGCTTTCTTCTCTACCTGGAGCTGCACTTACTTCAGTAAAAGTAGAGGGAGTAAAGCATGAATTTTCGGCTATTCCTGGAGTAGTTGAAGATATGACCGATTTAATTCTGAATCTAAAAGAGGTAGTTGTTAAGTATTCTGGTGAAGAACAGACAACTATTCGCTTAGAAGCAGAGGGAGAAGGAGAGGTAACTGCTGGTGACTTTGTTTCTTCAGGTGATGTTCAGATTGTTAATAAAGATCATCATATTGCCACTCTCGCTGAAGATGGAAGATTAGTTTTAGAGGCAACTGTAGATAAGGGCAGAGGTTACCATACCGCTGAAGAAAACAAAGATTTATTTGAAAGTAATGTAATTGGCTTAATTCCAATAGATTCTTCTTACAGCCCTATTGAAAGAGCTAATTTTAATATTGAAAACACCAGAGTAGGTCAGGTAACTGACTTTGACCGTCTGGTATTAGAAGTTAATACTAATGGTAGTATTAATCCTGATGATGCTATCAGTTTAGCTGCTAAAATCATGGTTGAACATCTTGAATTATTTATCAATTTAACTGATGAAATTGAAGATGTAGAAATTATGGTAGAGGTAGAAGAAGAAGAAAAGGATAAAATTTTAGATACAACAATTGAAGAATTAGAACTTTCTGTTCGTTCTTCTAATTGTTTAAAACGGGCCGGAATCAATACAGTTGAAGAATTAGTAGATAAAACTGAAGATGATCTGATGAAAGTCCGAAATCTTGGAAAGAAATCCTTACAGGAAATTAAAGATAAATTAGATGAGCTTGAATTAGATTTAAAAGAGAATGAAATTTAAGGAGGGATTTTAGGTGGCTAAGCGCAAATTACAGAAAAGATCTTCTCATCGTCAGGCGATGTTCAAAAATATGGCAACATCTCTGTTTCGCGAGGAGAGAATCGAAACTACACTACCTAAGGCTAAAGAATTAAGATCTTATGCTGAAAAACTTATTACTGCTGCGAAGACTAATAATTTGGCTTCAAGACGCAAAGTAATGAACAAAATCAAAGATAAAGAAGTAGTTACAAAATTATTTGATGAAATTGCACCTCGTTATTCAGAAAGACCTGGTGGTTATACAAGAATTTTAAAGATGTATCCCCGCAGAGGAGATGCAGCTAAAAAAGCGATTATTGAACTCGTAGAATAATACTGAATGTAGGTGTTAATATGAGCCTGATAGAAATAAATGGGGTAGATTTTCTTTATGAAAATGACAACAGTACTCGACCGGCTTTGCAGAATATAGACCTGCAGATAGAAGCCGGTGATTTTGCTGTTATTATTGGTTCAAATGGTTCAGGCAAATCTACCCTGGCAAAGTTATTAAATGTACTCTTAACTCCTTCAAAAGGGGAAATCTTTGTTGCCGGTCTAAATACGAATAATCCTGATAATACCTGGAAGATCAGACAGAGGGTTGGAATGGTATTTCAAAACCCGGACAATCAGCTGGTTGCTTCTATGGTAGAAGATGATGTTGCATTTGGACCCGAAAACCTTGGCATCCCAAGTTCTGAAATTAGAAACAGAGTTGATAAAGCTCTGGAGATGGTGGGGATGGCCGGGTTCCAAAAGTTTGCGCCTCATAAATTATCCGGAGGCCAGAAACAGAGAGTTGCAATTGCCGGGGTTATTGCCATGGAACCTGACTGTATAGTTTTGGATGAACCGACTGCAATGCTTGATCCTCAGGGTAGAAAAGAAGTTATGGAAACAGTTCAATACTTAAATAAAGAAAAAGGGATTACTGTTGTGCATATTACCCACTTTATGGAGGAAGCGGTTGCTGCAGATAAAGTTATAGTGATGAATCAGGGTGAAATCCTGCATAAAGGAAGTCCAAAATCCATTTTTAGATTAGTTGAACAGTTAAAGGATATAAATTTAGATATACCTGTTGCAGTTGAGGTTGCTGAATATTTGCGTCAGGAAAAAATTAATATTCCTGATATTTTAAGCATTGATGAGTTGGTGGATGCTTTATGTTAATAGAACTGGATAAGGTAAGCCATGTCTATCAGGATGAAAATAATGTAAAGGCATTAACTAATATTAATTTAGAAATCAGCAGAGGAGAATTTATTGGAATAGTCGGTCATACAGGTTCCGGTAAATCAACCTTAGTTCAGCTTTTTAATGGGTTAATTATTCCAAGTTCTGGCACAGTTAAGGTGAATGGAAAAAATATTACTAATGAAAAAAGCAATTTAAAAGAAACCAGACGCCATGTTGGTTTAGTTTTTCAGTATCCTGAACACCAATTATTTGAAGAAACAGTTTATAAGGATATAGCCTTTGGACCTAAAAATCTTGGTCTAAAAAAAGATGAGATTCAGGAAAGAGTTAAAGAAGTCATGGGCTTAGTTGGTCTTGACTATCAGGAATTTAAAGATAGATCTCCATTTAATCTAAGTGGTGGTCAGCAGCGTAAAGTTGCTATTGCTGGAGTTTTAGCTTTAAAACCAGATGTTTTAGTTCTGGATGAACCCAGTGCAGGTCTTGATCCACAGGGCAGAAAACAGCTTTCAGAATTATTAAAATATCTTTATCGGGAACTGAAGATGACAGTTATTTTAATCTCTCATCGGATGGAAGAAATAGCTGAGCTTGCCAGTAGAGTAATTGTGATGCATCAGGGGGAAATTGTGATTGATGATAATCCTGTAGAGGTTTTCTCAAAAGAGCTGGAGCTGCATAAGCTTTCACTTGATCTTCCCCAAATTACTGAAATACTGCATCGCCTGGATGAAAAAGGTTTGAAAGTTAATACTGACTTATTTTCTATATCTGAGGCATCAGCAGAAATCATCAAAGCGTTGAGGAGCAAATAATATGCTAAAAGATATAACAATTGGTCAATATATAGCACGTGATTCAATTATTCATGCTCTGGATGCCCGGATTAAAATAATGATTACTACAATCCTGATAATTGCTTTATTTACAATTGATACATTTACTGGTTTTGGTTTTTTTTCAGCTTTTATTCTGGTAGTTATACTCTTATCAAAGATCTCAGTAAAAAAAGTTCTTAATGGATTAAAACCGATTTTGATATTAGTATTGTTTACTTTATTTATTCATATCTTTTTAACTAAAGGTGGAGAAGTTCTGTGGTCCTGGAAGTTTATTTCAATAGAATCTGAGGGAGTATACACAGGATTTTTTATGGTAAGTAGAATTTTTATTTTGATTTTATTTACTTCCCTATTAACTTTAACTACCTCTCCCCTGCAGTTAACAGATGGAATTGAGTATATTTTATCTCCTCTAAAAAGATTTGGAGTACCTGCAAGTGAACTGTCTATGATGATGACAATTGCTTTAAGATTCATTCCAACTCTACTGGAAGAGGCAGATAAAATTATGAAGGCTCAGCAGGCAAGAGGTGCAGATTTCGAATCCGGTAATTTAATTCAGAGAGCTAAAAGTTTAATTCCTTTA
>CAZLCX010000102.1:0-3687 GCA_964558325.1 uncultured Halanaerobiaceae bacterium
TGAATTAAATTATCTATTACTCCTCCATAATATCCAGAGATTCCTCCCATTATGATTCCTATAATAAAACTTAAAAATATGCCAAATATCCCAACAGTTAAAGAAACTCTACCACCGATTAAGATCCTGGAAAATAAATCTCTTCCATGCCTGTCAGTTCCAAACAGAAACAACTTACCGTCAGAATCAGGCCCTAATCCAAAAAAATGAATATCTGTTTCAAATAAACCCCAGGCACTATATGAATCTCCCTTTGTGAAAAAATATATTGGATGTCTAACCGATTTATCTTCTGTATACTCCAGTGCCAGAGTTACTGGATCTCGCTCTCTAGTCAAATCATACACAAAGGGCCTCCACTGAAATTCACCTTCATGAAAAAATCTTATTTTTGTTGGCGGAGCATAGGTATGATTCTGGTTTCTTGTCCTATAATTATATGGACTTAAAAATCCAGCAAAAATTGTAATAAGATATATAAAAATTATTATAACACTGGCTGCCATGCCTAGTTTATGCTTCCGAAACCGTCTCCAGATCTTCTGTTTATAGCCATAGTCATCTTTTTTATCTTCAACTTTTATTTTATCATTTAAGTTATTCTTTTGCATCTGCTCCACCTCCTTATTCATATCTTATTCTTGGATCTGCCCAACCTAACATTAAATCTGCTAAAAGGTTTCCTATTATCATTAATACGGCAGAAAACATCAAAAATGTCATAACCAGGTACTGATCATGATTTAATAAAGCATCATAAAAGAAAGGCCCCATTGTTGGTAAATTCAAAACAATTGCTGTAATAATGGTACCAGATATAAGCATCGGCAGCTGCATACCCATTATCGATATTAAAGGATTAATGGCATTTCGGACAGCATGCTTATAAATAACGGTTCTTTCATTTAAGCCCTTTGACCTTGCAGTCTTAACATACTGTTCTCCTAATATATCCAGTAAATTACCTCGCATCTGTCTAATTATACCTGCCATTCCAGCTGTCCCTATCGCTATTAATGGTATCCAGATATGTTTTAATAAATCTATGATTTTAGCTATAGACCAGGGTGCTCCAATAAATTCCCTGGAAAATAATCCGCCAACTGAAGTTCCACCCATTGATAAAGCAAAATACATTAAAATTAAGGCAAGAAAGAAATTAGGAATAGAAATTCCTATAAAACCAAAAAAAGTGAAAAAATAATCAAAAAATGAGTATTTATGGGTGGCAGAATAAATTCCAATTGGAATAGCCAGGGTCCAGGTAAATAATATAGTTGAACCTGCCACGGCTACTGTCCAGCCAAGCCTTTCCCAGATCAGGCCACTAACCGGCCTATTATAGGCAAAAGAATAACCAAAATCACCTTCAGTGACAATTCCTTTAACCCAGGTTAGATATTGCTTATAAGCAGGCTGGTCTAAGCCATAACGTTTTCTAATGATTTCAACAGTCTCCTCTGTTATTCTAGGATTATCCAGGTACTCACTTCCGAACTCCCCTGGCTGAATCCTTACAACCCCAAAGGATAAAATTGAAATTAAGATAAGTAATGGAATCATATATAAAATTCTCCGGATAATATATCCAAACATTAAAATCGACTCCTAAATATTTTTATTAAAATTAATTATATATAAGGCGGCGGAAAGCACCGCCGCCTGGAGGAGCACCTTATTAATAATTCAGGTATCTCCCTGTCCTGTACATTAATTATACAATAAAATTTAATGTTTTATTTTTTGAAAACAGTATAATTAATATTCACAATCACGTCATCTTCATTCATATAATGATTGCCTACGCTATTCTGAACGGCCATAACATCCATGCCTTTAGTTATAAAGATCACTGGAAGCTTTTCAGCATAAATTTTCTGCCACTCATCATAATGGGTTTTTCTTTCTTCAGGATCTAAAGTAACCTGTCCAGCTTCAAAGGCATCATAGACATCTTCTTCCCAGTCATACATATTTTCAAAGATTGGATTTCCATCATCATCTTCAATTGACTGGTGCCAGTAATATAAATCTCCTGTGGGCTGCCAGATAGCTTTTCTGAACTGTGGATCAGGCTGATTACCAAATGCCTGTAACATTGCCTGGAAATCGCCAGACTGGCCAAGTTCAAATACAAGGCCACCTTCAACAAGATCTAAATGTACCTTAATCCCAACATCTTCCAGACTATTTTTTATTAAACCAGCTATATCAGAATGATCGTCAGCGCCGACATTAGCAGTAAGATCAAATTCTAATTGACTTCCATCTTCTAACTGACGATAGCCATCGCCATTTTCATCTACATAACCCAGTTCATCTAATAGTTCTGCAGCTCTATCAGGATTATATTCTCTTCTAATATCCTCAATCTCTGGATTATAAAAAGCCTCATTTGTTGGAACTACAGGAGTTCCTGATTTAATTGCCAGTGTATTATATACTTCTTCAATTATTCTTTCCCTGTCAATTAAATGTTCCATTGCAACTCTAAACTTATCCTCGCGGAAAGCGGATTGTAAAGCTTCATCTTCAACATCAAAATTAAAGGAAAGATGGGTCGGGCTTGGAGTTGGCCCAACCGGGCTGCCTGCATAGACACTAAAATCCTCACCATCAACCTCTGCCTGTTTCAAGGGAGTATAATCCTGACCAGATATACTAACACTATCAATCTCGCCTGCCTGGAATTGGGCCACCTGAACTTCAGAATTTCTTACAATTAAATAATCCAGTTCGTCCACATAGGGAAGTCGATTTCCTTCTGGGTCATATCTCCAGCTATGTGGATTTCTTTCTAAAACAACTCGCTGGTCAACAACATAATCTTTAAGAGTAAATGGGCCTGTCCCAACAACATCCTCTGGATCAACATCTGTTGCCCATGCCTCATTAATTGCTCCTGGGTCATCTTCAGAAACATGTTCTGACAGCTTATGCTCAGGCATTATTGGGGCCTGGGATAACATTCTCATAAATGGCCCAAACGGAGCCGGTAATTCTGCTTTTATAGTCATATCATCAACCTTTGAAAATTCTACAACTTCACCTTCAATAGTATATCTGGCTACTTCATTGGCCTCTGCATTTGAATTTAATGTTAAATTTTCCATTGTAAAAATTACATCATCTGCATTAAATGGCTCACCATCAGACCATTTTACTCCCTCTCGAAGGTGCAATATTACTGTCTCCCCATCATCTTCAATATCCCAATCAGATGCCAGGCCAGGTTCAATTTCCTGGGTAACAGGATTTTCTTCTGTTAATGAATCCAATACATTTGTCATTATTGTAAAAGTTGAAGCATCAATCCCCCCATAATAATTGAAAGTCTGAGGTGCCGATGTTAGTGACAATGTATAACTTCCTCCATACTCCCCTATCTCATTAAAATATACATCGCTGGCAGTCTTTTTTTCCAATTCCTCAGCTGTTACCGTTCCAACTAAAACCAGAGTTAAAAGTAATACCATTACAATTGCAAATTTTTTACGCAAAATGAATCTCCTCCTTTTAGATTTAAAAATCCCTAAAATATACTTGCTTATCCGATTATGCTGCGTAAATCTCCCTGACTTTCATTTAATAATTTTTTAGCCTCTTTAAGATCACAC
Organism: uncultured Halanaerobiaceae bacterium; assembly: GCA_964558325.1. Taxonomy (GTDB): domain Bacteria; phylum Bacillota; class Halanaerobiia; order Halanaerobiales; family Halarsenatibacteraceae; genus Halonatronomonas. Next base: position 3,618 of record CAZLCX010000102.1, read on the forward strand.
CCCCTTTTAATCATGATTATAGCTTCTTTTACTGAATAATCTGCAGCCTTTAAAACTTCATCAGCTTCAT
>CAZLCX010000103.1:0-3613 GCA_964558325.1 uncultured Halanaerobiaceae bacterium
TTTTTCAATAGATATTTTTTGGCCATTACTTTTCTGATCATAAAGTCAGTCAGAAAGTCATCTATCTGCATACTGCTGAGCTTATCGATAGAATACATCTCACAGTAGCTATCTTCTCCGAAAATAGCTTTTTCTTCAAAATTATCCTGTTCCTCTTCAGGCAAAAAATTGTAAGCATAACTATTCAAATAACTTTCAAACCATCCTATTACATTTTTGTAATCATTATAAGTTCTCTTACTTAATCTCTGTTCCTGGTCCGATAAAAAATTATTTAATATTTTTTTTAAGTTATCCATCTTTTATCAGCTCCTATTCTGTCATTATACTATAAATTTTGAAGATTAGATTAGCGCATTTGACTAATTGTAACCCTAATTAATATAAAGCCTTAAATCAGACTTTATCTCTTCCGGATCATATTCTTTAAATCTCTGACTTTTGGCCCATTCCAGCATAGATTCATATTCCTCATGCTCAGGATTGGAGATAATCTGCATAAATTCACTAAAACCACCTATTCCTCCAGATTTAATTGATCCCTTAACTTTTTAGTTGCCTGAATCAGCATAAATATCATTCCTCTCTCCACAAATTTAAGAAAATGACTTTATATGTCGCTATTTCATCTAATATTTTACTAATGTCGGATTTTAAGCTAATAATCCAGCCAGAGTTTTTACAATATAATCATATTCCTTCCAGCCAGCTCTCTGTAGGTGTTCTACTAATGTTGATCGGAATGTTCTGGTTCTTAACAGCAGAGGGTAGGTTTATCTCTTTAAAGTCAGCAGAACTTAATTTAGTTTCTCCTGCTTTAAGTTTGTCAGCTATGGTTTGACGATTCTTAACCACTTCTGCAATATTATTTAAGAATATATTTTCTTTTCTTTTAGTTGGTTTTAATAACTCCAGCACATAGGTTAATTGCATATTAACCACCTTTTTCATTAATTATTAAATATCAATGATATTTAAAACAATGCAAAAAACTTTATTACTAAATATATTATACCACTAAAAGAACAAACGTTCAACAAATATACAGATTTTTTAACTATAAATTAGCCGATTCATCCCCGCCTATTATCATAAGCGAGGCTTTCTCCGTTAAATTCGGTAATTTTACCAGTACACAGCAATTTTCTTTGTCTTGATCAAGATAATAACTGTATTTGTCGCTATTTTTTCTAAGCTGTCTGAAATAATAAGAAAAAACCTGTCAGTTATTAACTGCAGGCTCATTATAACATATACCACCATATTTTAATAATCCAGCTCCAGGCCCAATCCAACTTCCTTAATCTCCACTACCTGAGCCAGTTCTATTTTGGTCTGCTACAGTTTCCCAGCTGCTTCGAAAATTTGAATCCCCTTTAGAATTTCAGCTAAATCAAGACTGCCGTGCGGACGATCAATCTTTTTCCAGATACTTTCTGAAACCGCATCTATTTTTAAAGAAACCCAGTCTGCAGACTTTAGTTCTTTTCTGACCTCTGCTTCAGTAATTAAAGAGGCATTAGATATTACAGCAGTTTTAATACCAAATTCTTTGATCCTCTCTAGAGCTCTGCCCAAATTAAGATCTAAAGTTGCTTCTCCATCAGCAACAAAAATTATATAACTGATTTAATTAGAAAAATACTGAAATAATTCTTCAAAATTTGAAAGTTTTTCCCTGGCCTGCAGCAGGTAATCTGCAGTACCCACCAGTCCTGCCTCATAGTCCTGATGCCAGTCTTCAGGAACCGAAAATCTATTATACAATTCTTCTCTTCTCGCTTCGAATAAACAGGGTTTAATACCCATAAAATCAGCAGCTGAAATTATCTGATTTTGAGATTTATCATTTAGTTCCCTGAGATAGTTCAGTCCCGCTTCTGAACGCAGCAGATGGTGGTCAACGATTAGAGTCTCAACTTCATTACTTAAAAGCAGTATATTTTCTGCTGCCTCTGAAGCCATTTTTGAATCAACATGAGAAAGATAAAGAGGAGGTCCACTGGCAATTACTAGATCCGGCTGCAGTTCAATTAGTTTTTTAATTGTCGGTCTATAGAAAAACTGAATATCAGAGGCATGAACAAATACTTTGTCCTTAAGCTTAACTTTAGTCATTATTACTTCACCAAGAAAGGAATCCTTTTCTCCGTGAAAAACCGGCTGGCTGAAGCTTAAAGCACCGGCACTTCTGCCCTCTGCTTCAATAAAATGAGTAAAATTAAATTTAAGATCCCAGGCCCTCTCCTGAAATTTGTGTGAATCAGATTCTGCTGATTTAGCCCAGATCTTTATATCTTTAAGATATTCTTTTACCTGATCCAGCTTAATCTGATAAACATTGGCTTCCTTAAAGGGTATATGATCACCGTGAAAGTGACTGATTACAATGTCTGTTGCTTCTTTCAACTCTTTTATAATTTTTTCTCTAATAATCTCATCTACAGCTATCTGAATCGGATGGGGCAGCAGTCCGTGGCGGGTATAGCCCAGAGAAATACCGGGATCAATTAAAATCCTCTGCTCATCCTTTTCTACCAGACAGCATAAGGCTCTGACACCAAGTGATTCTGCTGCTAAAATCTTTATTTTTTCCATAATTGATGCTGTTAAACAGCCACCCCCTTTAGATATCAATTAAAATTAGCGCTATAACTGTCATTAAAATTAAAGCCCACCCTTTAGTCTTTAGTTTTTTACAGAAAAATAGATAACCTGTCTATTTAAAGTAAGCACCAGTATTCCCGAGAAAAATAAAAAAATGGTGACAAATCATTCCGCTATCTCGACAACTTTATCAATAAATAAAATTCCATCCAAATGATCAATTTCATGCTGAATTGCCCTTGCTTCCAGACCTTCTGCCTTAAATTCAATTTCATTACCTTCGCGATCTAAACTTCTAACTTTAATTTTTTCAGATCTAATTACATCTCCAGTTTCACCAGGAATGCTTAAACATCCCTCTTCCCTAATTGTTTTTCCCTCTTCTTCAATAATCTCAGGGTTAATTAAAACAATTTTATTGCCTTCACGAATATCAACAACTGCAATTCTTTTTAAAATACCTACCTGGGGAGCAGCTAAACCGACTCCATCTTCAGCATACATTGTCTCAAACATATTATCTATTAAGTCATTTGTTTTTTTAGTTACTTCATCTATTTTGTTTGTCTTAGTTCTTAAAACTGGATCACCAATTTTCCTAATTTGCATAAGACTCATATTATCTAACTCCTCTCTGATCTCTATCTTAATTATTAATCAATAGAATTGAAATTATAGTTTAAAAGAAAAGCTCTTTCCAAATCGGCATGGATCAAATGTATTCCACCAACGAATAATTAATTTTGAAAACTATAATAATTAATTATCTATTTTTTATTATAATAAGAAATCTTTTAATATTATTATACCCCTCTAATGAGCATATGTCAAAAACTGATCAAATTAGAATTCAAGTTGTTTTCTAAATGACTTTTTAAATTTTAAAAACTAATCAAGCCCAGTAATTTTAGAATCAATTAGTAGAAAATAATCATTAAAGTGCAGATCTTATTTTAAAAAGCGCTGTCCCTTTAAGAACAGCGCTTTTATAATTATTTAGTTTTGT
>CAZLCX010000104.1:0-3598 GCA_964558325.1 uncultured Halanaerobiaceae bacterium
GAAGAGATAGCCAGGAGTATTACTGAAGTTGCTGAAGGTAGTGAAGAAATAAGTGTTAGAATGGAAAGTTTGCAGGGTGTAATGAGTCAATTAGATAATGAGGGAGAAAAGCTTAAAGCAAACGCCACGGAGAGTTTAGAGGTTGCTGAGAAGTCTTCAAAGTCTGCTTCTCATGGGCAGGAGGCTATTCAAAAGGCAATTGCCCAGCTTGATACAGTCAGTGAGACAGTTAATTTTGCCACTGAAGCTATTGAAAAGCTTGGCGAACGTTCTAAAGAGATTGGCAAGATGGTAGACATGATAGAAGGTATTTCGTCTCAAACTAATTTGCTTGCCTTAAATGCAGCAATTGAGGCTGCTAGAGCAGGGGAGAGTGGGAGAGGCTTTGCAGTTGTTGCAGAAGAGGTTAGAGAACTGGCAGAAGAATCCTCAGAGGCTACCTCTCAGATCACAAGCCTGATAGAAGATATTCAATCAGAGACAACTGCCACAGTCAATTCTATGGATACAAATATTGAAGAGGTTGAAAAACAGATTAGGATTATAAATGAAGCCGGTGATTCTTTAGATCAAATGGTTGAGGCTTCAGAAGAAACCAGTGATATGGTCAATAAGATGAAAGACTTTGCTGTTTCTCTTGAAGATATTATCGATACAATTAATGAAACAGTAAATGGAGTAGGTTCAACAGTAGAAGATAATGCCGCCAGCGCCGAAGAGGTCTCAGCACTGGCCCAGGAACAGAGTGCATCTGTTGAAGAAGTTGCTGCTTCAGCTGATGAATTAGAGAATATGGCCCAGAATTTAAAGTCATTAATCAATGAATTTGAAGTTTGATAGAATTTTCAGGAGGAATCTTTAATGAACAAGAATAAATATTTACCGATTCATAAACTAATTATGAGTGTTGCCCATGCAACTAAGATTGTCGATCAGGCAGTTTTTAATCACCATCAGCAGGTAGCATACAGCTCATTAAGACTTGCAAAAAAACAGGGTTATCATGATGAAGCCCTCCATAATCTATTGATGGCTGCCCTGCTTCATGATATAGGAATGCTTACAATTGCAAGCAAAATAGAATTACTAAAATTTGAATATAGACATACCAGACATGCCGATATTGGGGCTACCTTACTGGAAAAATATCCTTTTTTCCCAGTGGCAGCACCAATTATCCGGTTTCATCATCTTGCCTGGCAGGATGGTCAGGGGAAATTTTATAATGAAAGTCTGGTTCCAGATGAATCTCATCTCCTTCATCTAGCAGATAGAATTTCTTTATTAGTGGATGATGATTCCAATATTCTTAATCAAAAAAATTATATTATTAATTATTTAGAGGAACGAACCCCTAATGTTTTTAAGCCCTCTGATTTAGAAGCATTAAAAGAAATGGAAGATGATTACTGGTTTAGTTTAATAAATCCAGTGGTTATGAGAATAGAGCTAGAAGATGAGTTTGCAAAATATGATGGTTTTATAAATAAAAAGCAGAGTATGGATTTAGCAAAATTTTATAGTAAAATCATTGATTATAGGAGTAAATTTACTTCTACCCATTCCCTGGGAGTGGCAAAAACTGCTCGATATTTAGCAAATAAATTAGGCTGGCCCCAGGAGGAATTAGATGATATTGAGCTTGCAGGTTATCTTCATGATTTAGGTAAGCTAGCCATACCATCAGAGATATTAAATAAAAAAGGCAGTTTATCTGAAAGCGAATATAATCTGATTAAAAGCCATACCTATCACACATATCATATTTTAAATCCAATTAAGGTTAAAAAACTTAATAAAATTAAACGCTGGGCTGCCTATCATCATGAATATTTAGATAGCTCAGGTTATCCCTTTGGTATTGGTTCAGATCAGCTGGATACTGGCAGCAGAATTATGATGATAGCTGATAAATTTACTGCCCTGACAGAAGATAGGCCATATAGAGAAGGTATGTCACAAAATCAGGTCACTGATATAATAGAGGATTTAGCCAGGTTAGGTAAGATAGATGAAGATATAGTAGATCTGCTTTTAGAAGATTACCATTCCTTTAATCAGGTAAGGGCAGAAATACAATTTAATCGTCAAAATGAGTATTTAGAGTTAGTTAATTAAAGGAGAATTTACTTTTATGTCTAATAATATAGAGTATAGAGATATCAATAGGGGGTGCCTGAAATGAAAGAAAAGACCAGTTTTGAAGTTTCTACTGAGGAACAGCTGGATTTACTGACTGATCCCTTTACATTGACTGTACTTGGAGTAATGGACGTAGATGCAGGTAAAACTCTGGAGGATATAGTTAAAGAACTTGAAGATGATAGGTCTCATATTAAAGAACATCTAGAGATGCTGGAAAAGACCAATATGATTAATGCAGAAGAAAAAGCAGGAGAAAAATTCTATTATAAAAAAGCAAATTATTATAATCTTTCAGATGAATTTATTAGCAGACTACCAAAAAATATTCAGCACCATTGGATTTTTGGAATTTTATCATCTGTACAGGGCGAATATTATGACCTGTTCAAAAGTATTAAAGATGCAGGTTATGATAATCTGGATGCCGCCTTGAAAGATAAAGGCTATCCAAATTCTGTTGATAGTTTTCGGTTAACTGTTAATAGGCTTAATTTAGAAAAAGGGGATCTCAAAAAAATGTATCAAGAGTTAATGGATGTTGTTAATAAATATGATGAAAAAGGAAAAGAAGCCGACAATAGTCTCAGTTTTGATATAAGCTTATTTTTAAAGCCAAAGGTCAGTGATTTTTTAAAAAAATAATAGTCATTAATCATATTAGGTATTATTCCTTATTTGCTTCAACTTTTAAATGGTGGTATAATTATCAGCAGGGCGATGTATTTATTAAACTAGAATTATAATAAGAAGGTGTGCTAACATTTTAAAAATTAGTGATATAGGAAATTATTTTGAAGCAGACAGACATTTTGATAGAGACTTTAATTCAGAAAATGATCTAAATTCTGATAAAAAATATATAGATCTTCACATCCATACAGTACATTCAGATGGTTATCTGGACAGGGCTTTTCTTGAAACTTATTTAGGACACAGACAGCATCTAATTGCCATAACAGATCATAATGAAATTGCTGGCAGTGTAGAATTAATAGAAAATACAGATCTTAATATCATTCCTGGAATAGAAATTGGATGTAAGGATGGGTTTGAGTTATTAGCTTATTTCCAAGAATTATCTGATCTCAAAGAATTTTATTATAACTATTTAGAGCCATATAAAAATAATTTTAGAATGGCCAAGACTACTAAAAGTTATAAATATTATTTAAGCATTCTGGAAGACTATGATGTATTTGTTGCCATCCCTCACATCAATGGTTATTTACAGAAGAATTTTATTAAGAATAAGAGTTATATTTATGAGGTTATTGAAAAAGTTGACGGTATTGAAATTCATAACAATACTCTTACAAATAAGCAGAATAAAACTGCAAGAAAATTGCAGAAAAAATTTAAAAAGAAGATTGTATTTGGCAGTGATGCCCATACACAGAAGGAGATATTTTATTTCCAGAACCATCTTAACGAAAAGAAGAAGACGATTTTGGAA
>CAZLCX010000105.1:0-3282 GCA_964558325.1 uncultured Halanaerobiaceae bacterium
TTAAGACATTAACACCCCTATAGTCTTCAATAATTTGATGATCATGATTTCCTGCTATTGCTTCTCTAACAGCAGTTGTATCCACTTCTCTATCTAAAATAGTGGATTCTGACGAAAATCTTGAGTTAGAACGCATTAACATATCTTCTCCGACTAAATAGACTTCACCAGACTCGCCCATACCAATTTCTACATCCATAATGCTATTAATTGCTTCATCTGAAACCTGAAGAGCTAAAACGCCAAGCAGCTGACCATTATCTTTGATTGGGGCAGTAACAAATGTAGCCGGGCCATCTGAAGGGGGGTAGTCTTCATAATCTACCATATTAACCTCATCTTGACCCTCAGAAAATGCTCTGGCCAGATTTGTATCGCTATATTGTCCATCAACTAAATTTGTGCCAAGATCTTCTTCTTCAGCCTGGGTATAAACTATTTCTCCATCTGGATCTATTAAGAAAAGATCATAATACCCATATGAATCTACATATTTATTAAAGTAATCTTCATATTCACTAATCGCTGAATCATACTGGCGGCTATCCAAACCGTCATCATAATAGGGTTCAATTATTTCTTCCATCGCTCTTCTTACATTGACAGAATCGCTTAAAACATCAATATCAGCAAGTCTTTCATTAAAAAAATCGTTTATCTGTCCACTTTTTATTGATTGGATAGACTCTAACTTCATATAAATTTCTTCTTCTAAATTGTCTGAAGCATTGTTTAAACTCAAAAATGATATTACTATAACTGGGATAAGGCTAATAAGCAAAAACATTATAATTAGTTTAACAGAAAAACTTAAGCCCTTTGTTTCTAAACTATCATCATTATTTTTCTTTAACATTTTGTTTCCCCCTTTTAATTTTGTTGATAAAGTTTAAAAACTCTTTTCATACAATTAATATAAACTCCCTTGTTAGTAATAAATATTAATAGTGTTTAATTTAACAATCATGATTAAATAAAAAACCCACCTGCGAAATGCAGGTAGGGCAATAAAACCTGCTTTCGGCAACCAGTTTTCCTGGCTTTGCAACTGTTTGAACAAAACAATTGACTTTTTAGAGCAGATAAAATATATATCGATTTCTTAATATAAAATAACATCTAATAATTGGTACTTATGGACTATATAAATATCATATCAACAAATAATTAACATTTCAACAAAAATTTAAAATATTTTATAATTATTTTTTCTAAATGAAAAATAAAATAGTCAACCTTGTTATTCCTGATAATATCATGATTTTACAATTAGAATAATTTAATTCGTCTTTTTAATTAATTCTTCAAGACATGATTTACATACTTTCTTTTCTTTATGTAAAATATTATCTTTAAAACTACTACAGAAATAACAGCCTGACTCGTACTTTTTAAAAATTATACTGTCTCCATCTACAAATATTTCTAAAGGGTCCTTTGACTTTATATTCATGGTTTTACGCATTTCTATTGGTAATGCTAACCTTCCAAGATTATCAACTTTTCTTACAATGCCTATCGATTTCACTTTGCTCACCTCTCCTTAATTATTTTCTTTTAACTTATTATTACATTAAATTATAAAACTTGCAAATATTTTTAATTATTAACTGAAAAATAAATAATTTCATTCAGTTGGCTATAAAATAAGCTTTATCAGTTTTCTTAAATAATTATTTTAATAAAGGAATTTTTATGTTAATATCGAATAGTACATTAGACTCATTTTTATAGAAAGGATTGCTGATAATGACTACTAACAAACAACTCAACATATCAAAGTTACCTGCTATTCCAGATAAAGTTGCACAAGAATATAAAGAAAAGCAGAATTTAATTGTAAATAGAGTTAATGATCTTTTAAATAGTCGAGATGATATCAATAAATTAATCGGCTACAATTCTTTAAACATAATGCATGACAAACATGAAAACCATGCAATATTTATGGGCAATGTTTTTCAGGTGAATGAATATCAACTCTTTAAGACAACTCTACCTTGGGTATATAGAGCCTATCATAATCAGGGTTTCAGCTATGATTATTTTCAAGTTGAAATTAAAGCCTGGATTCAGGCAATCAATGAATTTATTGACCCTGAGTTTCGAAAAGAAATAGTAACTATATATGAATGGATTCTGGCTAATCATGAAAATCTAATTCAGCTTTCAAAGAAAGCGAAGAAAAATATTGAAGAGATTCCAGTAAAGTGGCAGGAGACTTATAATCAATATTTACAGTATTTATTGGCTGGAGATCATCTTAAAGCAGATAAATTTTATAAAGAAACTATTAATAACAGAGAGGAGGCCAGGGATTTTTATGAATATGTAATTAAAAATACTCTTTATGAAGTTGGCAGCCTCTGGGAGAATGGTGAAATTTCTATTGCCAAAGAACATATGGCTTCTTCTATCTCGTCTAAGATTCTTTCAAATATTTATATGGACTTTTTAAGTGATACTACTGAAAAAGATAAGATCATCATCACATCAATTGCCAATGAATTTCATGAAATAGGAGGAAGAATTATAGCTGACTCTCTGGAGTTTGCAGGCTGGGATGTTGAATATTTAGGAGCAGATACCTCTATCGCTGATTTGATTAAATTATTAAAAGAGTTAAAACCCTTTGCTCTAGGCCTATCAATATCTATGATGTTTAATCTTGAAAATCTTATCAATACTATTGAAAAGATAAAAGCAACACCTGAACTTAAAGAACTAAAAATTTTAGTTGGTGGCAGAGTTTTAAATGAAAATCCTGATCTCTGGAAAAAAACAGGTGCTGATGCCTGGGCCAAAGATTCTAAGGGAGCCGTTAAGATTATAGAGAAATGGTGGCAGAGTTAGAATGAAAAAGCTAAGGGACTTAGTTTTATATAACAGATTAGATCCAGGTAAGTTAATAACTCATAGATTTTATGGGTTTGATGAAATTGAAACTGCATTTAAATTAATGAAAGATAAGCCCAGAGATCTTGTAAAACCAATAGTTATGTTAAATTAATTTAAGCTTAAAGAAGTTTCCCTATTTTTAAGAAAACAAATCATAGGGAAACTTCTTTTTATATTATGAGATTCTCCCATTAAATTAGATACACAGCTTAAATAGTTTTCAATAATTTCTTGCATTATCTTAAGTATAATTATTTACGATTTAGGCTGATTATTGTTCCTTACAACTAATGAATGGCAAATACATCTTTAAATTTATTCTAAAATCATAAATATTTTTATCCTAAATACTCTGAAATGCTCCTAAATTCTCTCATTAATTAA
>CAZLCX010000106.1:0-3230 GCA_964558325.1 uncultured Halanaerobiaceae bacterium
CAGATTAATCGCAGCTTTTTTATCTAACCACCTTTAAGATAATACCACCCCAGTATCTCCCCAGTACCAACCCAGTATTCACCCAGTATCTCCCCAGACCTGATTCGCAATTATATTATCTAACTATAAAGACAGACCTTATATTATTAATTACGATAACATTGTATAATTTCAAAGTAGAAAATGGAAGCACCCACTTGTATGATTGTTAGTCTTGACTTAATCATTGCAATATGATAATTTAAATATATCAATGAATGAAAATATTATTTATTCATATATTATATAGATGGAGGTGTTTTTCATTCCTAAAGCCTTTAGTGACAAGGAAAAAGATATTATTAATGATAAGCTAATTGAAGCCGGGAGAGATTTATTTAGCAGATTTGGCCTTAAAAAGACTGGAATTAAGGATATAACTAATGCTGTGGGAATTTCTCAGGGTTCATTCTATTCATTTTACAGCTCAAAAGAGGAATTATATTTTACTGTTTTAGAGGCTGAAGAAGAAAAAATTCAGGAAGAAATATTGGAGTCAGAAATATTTGCAGGAGAAATTACTGCCGAAAGTTTTAAAGAATTTTTAAGCAAAGGATTTCAGCTGGTAGATAATAATAAGATGCTAAAGAGATTGTATCAAGACCAGGGAGAATATCAACAAATAGTTAGAAAACTTCCTAATGACAGGATTGAAGGCCATATTAATAAAGATACTGAGAAATTAATGCCGCTAATTTCATCTCTTCAGGAAAAAGAAAAAATTATTGAAAGAGATCCTGAAGTTATCTCAGGCCTGCTCCGGTCTCTTTTTCTGCTAACTCTTCATAAAGAAGAGATCGGAGAAGATATCTATCCTGAAACAATTGAACTGATTATAGAATTAATTAGCCAGGGACTTATCAAGGAATAGGAGTTGATCTGATGATAGAAGTTAGGGATTTAAGCTTTAGTTATCCTGGGGCTGACAGACCGGCAATTGAAAACTTGAATTTTAGAATTGACAGGAGTGAGATCTTTGGATTTCTGGGACCTTCAGGTGCCGGAAAGAGTACCACTCAGAAGATTATTACCGGTATTTTAAAAAAATACCAGGGCTCAGTGCAGGTTAATGGCCAGGAGATTTCAGGTATTAAGAATGATTTCTTTGAAAATATCGGGGTTTCCTTTGAACTCCCTAACCTTTACAACCGTTTTACTGCCAGAGAGAACCTGGAGTTTTTTGCCGGACTATTTGAAAAGGACTGTGAGCCTGCCCTGGAACTTCTTGAGCTGGTCGGGCTGGCCGAGGTGGCAGATGAGCCAGTAAAAAACTTCTCCAAGGGGATGAAGATGCGCTTAAATCTCTGCCGGGCCTTTTTAAATAGACCGAATATCCTCTTTTTAGATGAGCCAACCTCCGGGCTGGACCCGATGAACCGAAAGAATGTCAGACGGTTGATCATGGAAAAGAAAGACCAGGGCCAGACAGTCTTTATCACGACCCATGATATGCTGGCAGCAGATGAATTATGTGACCGGATAGCCTTTATAGTCGATGGCCGGATAGAGATTATTGATTCACCCCGGGAATTAAAGTTGCGCCATGGCAGAAAGCAGGTTGAAGTCGGCTATCAGAATAATGGCGAATTAGTTGAGAGCCATTATGATTTAAAGGGGTTATGGGGTAATCAGGAATTTATAGAATTGTTAAAATCTGATCAGATCGAAACAATTCACAGTCAGGAAGCCTGCCTGGAGGATGTTTTTATTGCAGTAACCGGGAGGGAATTAAGATGAGAATTCTGATTGCCTTTAAGCAGGATCTTAAATTCCAGTTCCGGCATAAGTTTTATCATGCCTATCTGATTGTCAGTATTATTTATATTGCTCTGTTATTGAGCCTGCCTGGAGATTTAAGGCCCTTTATTGCCGGGATTATCATCTTTTCTGACCCTGCCATGTTAGGATTTTTCTTTATCAGCGCTATTATTTTACTGGAAAAAGGGGACAGGATTCTGGAGAGCCTCTTTGTGACTCCTCTGAAACTTGAGGAATATATAACTGCCAAACTGGCCTCACTGGGAGCTCTCTCCCTGCTAACTAGCCTGGTAATTGTACTTATAACTATTGAAACCAGGGTCAACTATCTATTATTAATAGTCGGGGTTATTCTAACTGCTGCCACCTTTACCCTCTTTGGCCTGGCGATTACTGCCTGGATTAAGACTGTCAATCAGTTCCTGATCGTTTCTATTCTATTTAGTATGATAGCTGTCCTGCCGGTAATTGGTTATTTTGAATTGGCAAATAGCTGGCTCTTTTATCTCTGGCCGAGCCAGCCGTCCTTATTGATGATCGGCGGGGCTTTAAATGGTGGCATCAGCAGTTTTCATCTGCTATATAGTTTTGCAGCCTTTGGCATCTGGCTATTTATAGGCCTTAGCTGGGCTAATAGCTGGTTCTATAAGTATATTATCTTAAAGATAGGTGATCATTAATGAAGCGGATTTATGTTATGCTAAAGGGCGACTTTAAAAATATCAGCAGGGATTTTATGCTGCTCTTTATCCTGATATCACCGGCTGTAATAGCTGTAGCCTTTAATTTTATAATCCCCTTTGCCGATAACCTCCTGACTGCTGAACTGGGATTTCAGCTCTCAGATCATAATATTTTTATCATGGCTTTTATAATTATGCTGGTGCCGATGATGTATGGAATGATGATCGGTTTTATAATTTTAGAGGAGCGAGACGAAAATATTTTGAGTTACCTCTTTGTTACCCCTCTTTCTAAAATTGAGTACATCTTATATCGAACAGGCTTTGCCATGGTCATGAGTACTGGCTTTAATATTTTTATTCTTTATTATTTAGACTTGGTTGAAGTCAGGCTGCTCTGGTCTCTGCCAGTTCTGATACTTTCAGCTTTAAATGCTATTTTACTGGTCTTAATTATTTTAGTCTTTGCAGAAAATAAAGTTGAAGGCTTTGCAGTCACCAAGGGGGCCGGGGTTCTCTTTCTTGCCCCTTTAATTGGCTATCTCATTGAATCTAACTTTAGATATCTTGCCGGTCTCCTGCCGCCGTACTGGATAAGTGAGAGTTTTATCAGTATTTATAACAACCAGGACCAGGGTAATTATTTTATTTACCTGCTAGCAGGATTGATAGTTTATAGCTCCTGGATATATTTACTGGGCAGAAAATTTAATAAATAAATTAATTAAAGCAGCCAGTAATTAATTACCG
>CAZLCX010000107.1:0-3163 GCA_964558325.1 uncultured Halanaerobiaceae bacterium
AAAAACCCCCTGCTAAAATTAATAGCAGGGGGAATTATTCATAGCAATATCTTATTGCAATATTTTATTTTAAACTGCAGTCACACCAGGATTAACATCCCAATCAAACTTTTATCTTCCAATCAAAAACTTCAATAAACTTCTCAACCAGCACCGGGTCAAACTGGCTGCCGGCACAGCGCTTAATTTCCATTATGGCCTCTTCCTCAGTTAAAGGATCCTTGTAAGGACGGCCACTGGTCATGACATCAAAGGCATCAACTATCGAAATTATTCTGGCCAGCAGAGGAATCTCTTCACCTTTAATTCCTCTTGGGTAACCGCCACCATCCCAGCGTTCATGATGAGATAGAACTTCCTCGGCTATATGGGAGAAATCTTCTATTGAAGAACAGATTCTATAGCCAACCAGGGGATGTCTTCTGATTAACCTCCACTCTTCATCATTTAGTGCCCCTGGCTTATTTAAAATCTCATTAGGAATCATCATCTTGCCAATATCATGAAAGGTTGCAATTAATTCCAGCTTGTCCAGCTCAGAATCAGATAGACCGATTTGATTGCCTAATTCTTTAGCCAGTTCTGTCATTCTTCTGGCATGGGACTCTGTCTCCTGACTCTTCTCATGGAGGGCAGAAAGCAACAACTTAACCAGCCTGCTCTTTGTACTCTGCTCCTTTAATAACTTGTCCCTATACATATAATCTTCTGCCTGATGCAGGATATCAAAAATATCCTGATTGGGTCTGATTTTTGCTGAAGCTCCATAAGCAATAGAAACAAATAGTTCATCATCATTTGCAAGTTCTACCATCAAATCTTCATCTGAAACCCTGGCTGCAAGCTCTTCTGCTTCCTGCTTATTTAAACCAGGTATTATTGCCAGAAACTCATCGCCACCCCAGCGTCCAACAGTTCCAATATCTTCAAACCCATCTTTTAAAATTTTGCTCATCTGAATAATCATTTGATCACCGGCCTGATGGCCATAGGTGTCATTAATTAATTTCAGTCCATCCAGGTCAAAGATAATAACACTTACCGGAAATTCTTCTGATTTATCCTTGTTAATAAGAACCTGCTCCAGATAATATCTATTATACAGGCCGGTTAAGGAGTCATGGATACTGATATATTCAATCTTTTCTTCTCGCATTTTTCTTTCAGTAATATCCACATACTGGGCATAACCGCCGGCCATCTCACCTTTAATTTTAACAGGAATCCCTCGGATAAGGCATATCTTTTTTTCGCCAGTTTTAGTATAACGGGGTTCTTCTAATTGAACCTGTCTGCCACTTAAAAATCTCTCTGTTGCCGCTCTATTGGCCACATCAGATTTTGGTCTGTCTAAAACATCGTCTATATTATTTCCTTTAACCTCATCCAGTGTAAACCCGAATAGTTTAGTAAATTCACTATTAATATCTAAAATTTTATGGTTACTATCCAATTTCGCCATAGCATCATTGCTGTTATCAAAGATTGTAGAAAGCCAGTGCTGTTCATTAATCAATTTAATTTCAGATTTCTTCCTGGCAGTAATATTCTCATGAGCTATTACTGCACCGGTAATCTTGTCTTCACTACCAATCTTTAAGGGAGTAACTCTGACAATAAACCAGCGATCAACATCTGGAGAATGGCAGGGATATTCCAGATAAGCTTCACTCTTCTTACCAGCAATGACAGTCTGTATTTCAGAAATAAAATTTATTGCATCCTCACCTGGATTTTTACCAGTTTCTACTGAAGCAAAGTAATTTACACCAACACCAGCTTCTTCAGGCTCCAGTCCATTATTTCTGGCAAAATCCTTCCAGGACTGATTCACATGGGTAATAAATCCATTTTCATCAATAACAGCTATATTGGTTGAGAGAGAATCAATAACTGACTGGAGTAATTTACGGGAGCTTTCCAGCTCTCTCTTATAATTATATTCAGCAGTAATATCCGAAAAAACCAGGATAGTTCCAGTTATATTGTCTCTATAGTCCTTAATCGGAGCAGCAGTATCAGCTATATGACAAATACTTCCATCTTTTGCAATCAGGGTAGTGTCATTGGCCAGCCCTACAATGACTCCCTTTTCTAAAACCTGGTCAACTGGATTAGCAGCAGCCTCACCAGTTCTGGCATTTACAATATTAAAGACCTGATCAATCGCTAAGCTCTCGGCTTCCTCGAATTCCCAGCCAGTCAGTATTTCAGCTGTGGAATTCATAAAAGTAATCTTTCCATCTAAATCTGTAACTATTACCCCATCACCGATAGATTGGAGAGTTGTAAAAAGCTGATTTTTGGTTAAGACTAGTTCCTTAACTCTCTTATTTAATTCACCCTTTATTTTCGTAATCTGATTCTTTTGAACCACCATTTCTAAGTGGGATTCGATTGTATTTTTAAATTTATCCATTAAACTTATTACATCGTCACTGTAATCATGTTCTTTAATATCTAATATACAGATAGTACCAAAGACTTCACCATCTGGCCAGTAAATAGGTAGACCATAATATGAGATCATTCCTAGCTCAATGTCCGGATTATCCTTCCAATCATCATCCTTTAATGCATTAGGAATATTAAGACTCGCCCCAGTTCTGATAACATGCTCACAATAAAGGTTATCCATTTCCTCCCTGTCCCCAACATTATAGGGATTATCCTGCCCCTCACTGGAAACAAAGACCTCTATATATGGAGGTTCAACCTTCATAATTAAAGCCGCTGGTACACTTGCCATTGCTGCCATAATATCAGCTATACTCTGCCAGCTTTCTAAGATCTCCCCAGGAATCTCTGGTTTAAATTGTTTTTCCTTATCCATAATATTATCCCCTCATCTCTGCTAATCAATTCCTATCTCTTCTATTTATAACTATATCATATAAAACAAAATAAATCAGTTTTATCATCCCAGAAATATCTCTACTATCTTTTAAAAATTTACTCCAGAAACCATAGAAAAAACCAGAGCATTACGCTCTGGCCAAAACTATCTATAAACTTGGGGAAAACATGAAAAAACCTGCTCTACCTAATGGATCATATAACTCTCATAGATCTCTTGCCCTGCCTTATTTGTATAAACCTGTTCCTGGGAGATATCAGCTACAACCAGGCGGACATCGCACCAGCCCCTGAGGCCAAGCCTGAA
>CAZLCX010000108.1:0-3159 GCA_964558325.1 uncultured Halanaerobiaceae bacterium
TAAGTAAACCCCTGGGTCAAAATTCTAACCCAGGGGAGTCTTAATGCACTTATTTATTTTAACTTATTTATCTAAAACTATTCAATTTTAATTCGCTCTTCAGCAACTTCATCACCAATAGCGCCCTGCTCTTCAATATACTCAATCAACATCTCTTGTTCAGATTTATCAGTAGTATAATCCCTCTCAAAACCTTCAATTGGCTGATATGAATCTCCATACTCATAGGAATTAAATGTTACAGTATAGGTTTTGTCTGGATCAAGATTAGTTTCAATATCAACAACTTTATCATCATCGTCTGTAATTAAAGTATAATTCATACCAGATATCTGAAGGTCAACATTATCATAAGCAGAACCTCTCTCAAGTAAAAACTCCTCAAGGTCTGCCCCGGATATTTCACCAACTACAGCTTGATTCTCATCAATATAATTGCCATAAAGAGATGGGAGATTAAGATCGTTAATTTCCTCGCCAGCTTCAATAGGATCTGCTCCTTCACTTAAACCAGAATAACTTGGGAAGGTAGCAATATCAGCACCAGTAACAGATCTAATAGCATCAGTCATTAAATTACCGGCACTATTAGAACCAACCATATTATCTGCAGCAGAAATTTCAACCTCAGTCTCGCCTAATTTCTCCCCTTCACCAACAATTTCTGAAGAAGTTCTATCTAGATCTTGATATCTCTCATTTAATTCTTCTTCAGAGATTATATTTTCAACAAAATTAATTATTGTATCATTGTGACGGAGATAAGAATTCTCACCGTCATCCTGGGCTGTAAAATCAGCAGTGCTGGCAATATAGCTATTTAGAGCAACAGTATAAACCTCATCTTCAGGAAGTTCATTACCATCCATATCATAAAGGTTAACAGTTTCAACAGAGTTACCAGAACCAACTTCGACTTCATATTTAATTCCACTAACCCTTAAGTCAATTTCACCTCTGGATTCAAAATCATTGGCAATCAATGACCTGATATCGTCAGGAGTCATCTGATAAATTATCAGGTCGTTACCAAATGGTTCCAGCTCAAAAATATCACCAACAGTTAATGGTCCAGCCTCAAGCTGATCAACCCTGATTCCTCCACTATTCTGGAAAGCAATATCAACATCATAATCAAGGTCAGCAAGCTCATCAGATTCAACAACTGCATCAGTCATGAAAGAACCAAGATCTTCTTTACCTGATATTGGCTCATCAAGATGGTTAATCTCCCTGGCAAAGATATCTTCTATCTCGGCTTCAAAGCCAGCTATAACTTCCTCAACCTCTTCATCTGTACCTTCAATATCTTCAACTTCTATAAGTTCGGAATCCTTTTCAACAATCTCATTATCCTCATTCAAGGTAAGAGTAATTTTACCTAGCTGCTCAGCATCTCCGCCGGTCTGAGTTATTAAAACATCATTAACAAAAACAGGATCAGCAACTGCAGTATGGGAATGACCGCCAATTATAACATCAAGTTCTCCCATGGCTTCAGCAAAGTCATGATCCCAATCATGTCCAAGATGAGATAAACCAACAAATACATCAGCTTCTTCTCTTAAGTGAGTATATTCAAGAGCAGTTTCTACTGGATCTAAAAAGTCCAATCCATATAAGTTCAACGGTAAAGTAGATGGATATTCACCACTAACCTGCAAGACACTCAAGAAAGCAATCTCAGCCCCAAAGTTAGTTTCTAAAATTGTATAGGGTTCAGGTTGTTCCATATCAGCTTCATCAGGGTCTATTTCAACATTAGCCAGCATTATAGGGAATTCAGCTGAATCAATACTCTCCTGTAAACGTTCCTGGCCATAATCAAATTCGTGATTACCAATGGTCATTGCCTGATACCCGGCAGCCCCCATGGTATCTATCATTGGCTTACCTCGAAGATTTTCATCATCAATCACGTACTCATCAACTATCGGATTACCACTAAATGCATCTCCAGCACTTACAAGGAAAACATCATCATGTTCCTCTTTTAGCTGTTCCTTCATCCAGGCAATCTTACCGAAATTCTCAAGCACCCCATGTTCATCGTTAGTATGAAGAATAACCACAGTCTTATTATTGGAATGACTATCTGCCTCAACGACCATCTCTCCAGCATCACCTGGTAATAGACCAAATGCAGAAATCACCATAATCATACCGACCATGACAAATAGAACGCCTAACTTTTTAATAGTTGACTTGTACATTAAGAAATTCCCCCTTATAAAATTATGAATATAATTAAACTTAAGCTGATTTAGTAGAGCCCTTTTTTATTCAAACTTAGTAAAAAGTTCTGCCCCTTCTCTTAACTCACCTCCTAACATAACTTTATTTCCATATTTATCCTGGACATGCATCTTCCCCTTTTTAACCTCTTTTAACTCCTCCATAGAATATTTCCGGAGGACATCTTTAACCTTTGCTCCGTTAAATATCGTAACTTCGGTATCATTCATAAATACTTTCATGATTATAACCTCCAGTTACATCCCTAAACCATCATTAGCCAGTTTTTCCCATTCAGATCGCATCATAATAGCCTGCTGATCAACCATTTTATCAGTTGCCATAATGCCATAAAGATGGTCTATCTCATGCTGGAAAAGCTCTGAAAGATCATCGGTAAATTCTCTTGAATATTCCTCACTATCTTCATCCAGATATTTAACAGATATAGTCCTGTGTCGCTCCACTTTTACAAAAAAATCAACATTAAAGCTAAAACAACTATCCCAGAGCTCAATCATTTCAGAACTCTTATCCACAATTTCAGGGTTAACCATGACAATCTCTTCATCAGGCAGATTAGCATAAATAATCTTTTGCTTATAACCAATTTGGGGTGCAGCCAAAGCCCGGCCAAGCCCCTTCTCCCTCTGGAGATACGTTAAAGTATCCTTTAAATCAGTAATTATCTCCATTGTCTCCTGGGTAAACTCCTTAACTGGTTTCGACTTATCCCTTAGAGCCTGGTCCCCAAGCATTAAAACTTCTTTAACAGCCAAATTAATCTCCTCCTCTACTCAATACTCCCAGCTGGCGCTTACACTTTCTATAAGCAAAATTCAACTGACTAAATAAGCAGGTTTAAATGCTTAATCTCGCGCTGTAACTGCTCAGGACTCCGATAATGAATCGTCTTAATCCCGA
>CAZLCX010000109.1:0-1137 GCA_964558325.1 uncultured Halanaerobiaceae bacterium
TTATTTTAATATCTTCCCCATTGAGATAAAGTTTCTGTAAAGTCATCTGGTTGGCTGTAATCGTGCCTGTCTTATCTGTACAGATTGTTGTTACAGAACCTAGAGTTTCTACAGCCAGAAGTTCTCTGGTCAATGCATTATTTTTGACCATCTTCTTCATCCCAATTGCCAGGGTGATCGTGGCAATTATCGGCAGACCTTCAGGAACAGCAGCAATGGCCAGGGCTATTCCGGTAGAGACAGTAGTATAAAGAGAGCGGCCCATTAAGATTCCTATCCCAGTTAGAATAGCAATAACAAATAAAGTTATAACCACAAGTGATTTACCTAGCTTATCAAGACGTTCTTCAAGTGGGGTCTTTGCCTCTTTTGTATCATCCAGCATAGCTCCAATTTTCCCAATTTCTGTCTTATCACCAGTTGCTGTTACTATGACTTTGGCGGCACCCCGGACAACAGTTGTTCCCATATAAACCATATTACTTCTATCAGCCAGGGCTTTATCTTCTCCGAGTTCTTCATCGGCATTTTTGGCAACACTCTCAGATTCACCGGTTAAAGCAGCCTCATTAATACTTAAATTTTTTGAAGTTAAAAGCCTGGCATCAGCAGGAATTGAATCACCTTCTTCCAGAAAAATCAGGTCCCCTGGCACTAATTTTTTTGCTTCAATCTCACTTTTTTCTCCATCCCTTAAAACTACAGCCTTTTTCGTAAGGACATCTTTAAGAGAAGCCATGGCTTTCTGAGCTTGATATTCAGTAGCAAAACCAATAACAGTATTAAATATAATAACAACTAAAATTGCAATAGCTTCTAATTCATCACCAATCAAAAAAGCCAGACCAGAAGCCACAATTAAAATTATGATTAATATATCCCTGAGTTGATTTAACAGAACCTTCCAGACCGATATACCCTTTGCTTCTTTTATCTTATTTTGACCATATTTATTTAATCTCTCTTGAACATCTGCTTGTTTTAGACCTTTATCCCTGTCAACAGAAAATTTTTCGACTAAATTATCTAAATCCATCTTATAATAGTCCTGTTCCATCTCTGCCAGCCTCCCTGATTAAACTCTTTATCCTATTATATACTCTTATTATTTATTTTTAAATACCAAAATAATAACAA
>CAZLCX010000109.1:1237-3129 GCA_964558325.1 uncultured Halanaerobiaceae bacterium
AATAACGCCAACCAGTAATAATCTGAGTGGCGTTATTAATTAAAGATTTATTTATAATTATTACACTAATCTTCTTCCCATTCTTCCAGATGCCAGACACCATTTTCTTTCTTAAATTCAAGTTCAGCATTATACTTAAGGTTAATAAATCTGGAGCCATCTGGATTACTTCCAATCATTGTTATAACTCCCGCTAATTCAACTTCATCATCATCTATATCATAACTCCTATCTTCAAGTCTTAAGGTAGAAAAACCTCTACCTTCAGCAAAAATTTCGTCTAACTTACTGATGAATTCTCTTTGTTCCAGCTCTATTTCCCCCCTACTTCCATCCAGGGCAGGACCTTCATACTCAAAATCAGAGCCTAAATAATTATAAAGGCTACTGGTATTACCAGAAATTATTGAGGCAAAGATATCTCCAAGTAATCTATCAACATCATGTCTGGATTGATTACTTGAGGACTTATTATCTCCACCCCTGTGGCCTAATTCCCAGTCATCAATTGACCAGTCATTACCTATTTTCATTAACTGTACAGTAATATCTATCTCAAAATCTCTATCACCTGAGCCTGTATCTAACTCAACAACCAGATAAGTATAAACCTCTATCTCATTATCATTGATAACATCATAATCACCATCACTTGAAACTCTGAGATCAACTGTTTCACTGCTTTGAAGATATTCATCTATAGAACTTTCAGCCTCATCTGAACTAACTCTATCAGATAAAATACTTTTTAAAATCTCCGAATTTCCGGCAAAAGTAGAAATAGCCTGACTAAGCCGGTTTTCTAACTCAGTTCGACTATCTGCATTAACAGTACCAACAGGAGCTATACTTACCATAAAAATAAATATTAAAATGGTAATTGCCATTCTATATATCATTTTTTTGTTAGGTTTCATTTTTTAGTCCTCCATCATCTTCAAACTTTTACCTTTCATTAATAATTATTATACCCTTTAATATCATGAATAGCAATATATTATATTTTAACTCAGGCTAGATCTTTCTGACTCTCAAATATATAAATCAATTAACTTTGCTTATAAGAAATTAAAACCAAGTAAATTAAAGTGAGTTAAAAACAAAACTAGTAAACTTAATTGCTTATATTAATTTTTCCGTTAACCTTTTAAACCTGGCAGCTGTTTCCTCGTTAAGACAATAACATGTCCTGGGTCCATCAGTCTGACCGATAATCCAGCCTGCTTCTTTAAGAACCTTAAGATGCTGAGAAACAGTTGACTGAGAAATAGGAAGCTGATCGACTAAACTTCCCACCATACAGCGATCATCTTCTGGTTGACCAGCCAGTATCTTAAGGATTTCAACTCTATAGGCATTTCCTAATGCGCCAGCTAAAACGGCATATTCCTCTAAAGAAAATTTAATTTCAGGCTTCTCAGCAGTAATGTAAGCCGAGAAAATATAATCTGAGAGCTTCAACTCATCTGACCAGCTATCGACTATTTCATCGGTATTTGCCTTTGGCTTAATCTCAATCTCAGTATAATTTTGGCCTGCAAGTATATTCTCAAGCTTCTGCTTTGAAATAGCTCCGGCGATACATTCAATATAGTTATTTATATCAGCTTTTATCTCTTCTGGCATCTCACTATTTTTAAGAACATCTGCAATCGCCAACCTACCTCCAGGTTTTAAAACCCTGAAAGCTTCTTGATAAACAGCCCTCTTATCAGGGGTTAAATTTATAACACAATTAGACATAATAACATCCACTGAATTATCCTCCAGAGGTAGATCTTCTATATCAGCCAGATGAAACTCAATATTGGTAAGATTATTTTTAGCTGCATTCTCTCTGGCTTTCTCAATCATCTCTGGCGTTAAATCTACACCTATCAAATACCCTTTTT
>CAZLCX010000110.1:0-3100 GCA_964558325.1 uncultured Halanaerobiaceae bacterium
AAAATCTAATGTTATACTAATTTAGAAATCAATTAACTAGATAACTAAGATTTAAAGGAGGATATTTATTATGAAAGAAAAGAGTATTGATGCTAGCAAAAATTCTCTAGCAGCAGAAAAAGCCCAGACAAACAGGAAAGCTATCCTTTTTCTGCTGGGATTCATGGGGTTCTGGGTTATGGGAGATAATTATGCAGCAGCCCCATTATTAGTAAATATAGCTGCAGATTTCGGCTTAGATATTGGGACAGCAGCCCTAACTGTTCCGGCATATATGATTCCCTTTGGACTATTTACTTTTATTTTCGGGCCCTTAGGTGACAAATACGGCAAAGAAAAAATCATCAGTCTTGCCGCCTTTGGGACTGCAATTTTCAGCAGCCTGGGAGCTGTGGCCTTTAATATTGAGTCCCTGGCTGTTATTAGAGCATTAAATGGCATTTTTGCAGCTGCTATCTTGCCAGTAACCATTTCTTTAATCGGTTCTTTATTTACTGAGACAAAAAGCAGGCTTAATGCTATTGGCAGTGTTATGGGAGTCTATTTTCTAGGGGCAGCAGCGGCTACAGCTATCGGCGGAGGCCTTTCATATCTGGGCAGCTGGCGCCTGGTCTATTTGATCTATGGTCTGGCTGAACTCTTTATTGCCATCGCCATGATAAAATATTTTGCCTTTGCCGGAGGAAATCCTGGTGCACCAGGGGTCTTTAAAGCCTATTCAGGCATTTTAGGGAAAACTTCCCTTGTTAAAACTGTTATGCTCATGTTTCTAGGAGGATTTGGTGTATTTGGTAGTTTTACTTATTTAGGAGATTTTCTGGCTGAACAGACCGGTTATAATATTTTAATTGTAGGCTTTATCCTGACTCTGTTTGGCCTGGCAGCCTATTTCGGCGGCAGAGTTGTCGGTAATTTGAAACAAAAATTTGGCAGAATCCTTTTAATGATAGTAGGTATCTTAGGTTTTATAGCCTGGAGCCCTATGGGTTTCTGGCCAGGCTTAACCTATGTCTTTATAGCTCTGCCTGTTTTTGGGATGGCCTTTGTAACATTACAGTCATCCATTGTTGGTTCTGCCCAGCAGCAGCTACCTGGGCAGAGAGGTATGGTCATGTCTCTGGCCTCATTTAACATGTTTTTTGGCGGAGGCATTGGTGTCTTTGTAAATCGAATACTCTTAAATACCTGGGGTTATCATATAGTCTTTCTGGTTGCCGGTCTGGCCTTTATGACTGCAGGTCTGCTGGCCTATAAAATCAATGTATATTCCCTGGCATCTAATAATTAGAGTTTCTAAAAATAATTTATCCCAGAAAACCACCGGTGGCAGCTGCTTTCGGTGGTTTTTTTAATTTAAGCCTTTTGTAAAAGCTGTGAGCAATATAATAAAAATAAAACCATGAATACTGGTATAAAAACCAGGCATATTTTACTTTAAAACTTTAATTGGGTATAATTAAAACAATAAGAGAATTAATATTCTTTTATTTGTTGTCTGCTTGCTGCTATCTGGAGGTAAATTAATTAAATGATAAATATAAATAGTGCAGATCTTAAAGAGTTACAGACGGTAAAAGGAATTGGTCCAAAAACCGCTAATAATATAATAAAAAAGCGCAATAATAATGGTGAATTCTCTACTTTATCAGATCTACTTGAAATTGAAGGTATAGGAGCAAAAAAACTTGAAAGCTTAAAGCCTCAAATTACTGTAGGAGAGGAGATTGATATAAAAACAATAACTATTGAATTTGACCCGGCTGAATATGATCTTGATCAGCCTGAGCAGGTTCATCTGGTAGGCTCAGTGAATAACTGGAATCCAGCTGATAAAAGTTATCCTCTAAAAGAAGGGCCGGATGGTATTTGGAGAAATATATTTAGATTTAAGAAAGGAGCTGAATATAAAATTATGTATGACTCTGCCAGCTGGGAAGAGGACAATTATGTTGGTTATTATGGTAGCAATTTTGTCGTAGAATAATCTATTGGTTAACCATTTTCCCATCAGCAGCCCATCAAAAATCTTAGCAGTCGAGCAGACATGGGTCTTTCAGCTGGTAATATCTATCGGAGAAAATAATTAAATATTTTATTGATAACACCTGGTGGGATTCCAGGTGTTATGTATTTAAAAACCTGGCAAGTATATCACCTCATCAATCATTATATCTTAGAGATAATTTAAAGAGGAGGTATCAGCAGCTATGAAACTTAATCAGAATGAAAAGCTAATTTATAACAAATTCAGCGGAACCCTGATAGGCCTGGTCATCGGTGATGCCCTGGGGGCAGCTGTAGAATTTAAACCCAGGGGAACCTTCAAAAAAGTAACAGAGATGCGGGGAGGAGGCCCCCATAGTTTAGAGCCTGGCTACTGGACCGATGATACCAGCATGGCCCTCTGCCTGGCCGAAAGTCTAATCGAGCAGGGCTTTAACTTAGAGCTGCAGCTTGATAAATACCTTAAATGGTATCAGGAAGGATATTTAAGCTCCACTGGCAAATGCTTTGATATCGGGATTAATACAGCAAATTCCCTGGCTAATTATGCTAAGACAGGAGAACTGCCTCCAGAAAAGGAAAGGGCGGCAGGTAATGGCAGCTTAATGCGCCTGGCTCCGGTTCCTATGTATTATCGCAGTAGTTTTCAAAAGGCAGTTAAGTATTCTGGGGAAAGTTCCTTGACAACCCATAATAATCTCATGGCAGTCGATGCCTGCCGGTTTGCCGGAGGCCTTATCCAGCGGCTGATCAATTCCAGCAATCAATCTGAGCCTTATAAATTAACTGCTATTAAGGCAACAACTGAAGAATTATCACTGGATAGCAGAGTTACTGGAGCAGTAACCGGGGCTTTAAAAAAAGAATCAGATGGGCAAATAATTTCTGATGGATTTGTGATCAATTCCTTAGAGGCAAGTCTCTGGTCATTTTTAAATAGCAGTTCTTTTAAAGAAGCTGTTTTAAAAGCTGTTAACTTAGGCCATGACGCTGATACTGTTGGAGCAATAACAGGGCAATTTGCCGGAGCCTTCTATGGCAGAAACAACATACCTGAAGACTGGATTCAGCAGCTGGCTTTAAAGGAGAAGATATT
>CAZLCX010000111.1:0-3093 GCA_964558325.1 uncultured Halanaerobiaceae bacterium
GCTCATCCAAAACAATTATTTCCGGATCATGTACTAAAGCTTTAGCAATTAAAAGCCTGCGCTTCATTCCCCCTGAAAGCTGACGCGGTCCAATTTCCGCTTTATCAGCCAGGCTGAGAGCATTAAGCAGTTCATCTATTTTTTTGTCATTATCTTTGATTCCAAAATAGCCGGAATGAATTTCCAGAGTTTCTCGCACAGTAAAGTAAGGATCAAAGGTAATCTCCTGAGGTACAATTCCCAGTGATTTTTTAGTTTCTCTGTAATTTTTAATTATATCCTTTCCCAGGACTGTAACCTTTCCCGAATCCTTTTTTACCAGTCCTCCCATAATCCCGATCAGAGTACTTTTGCCGGCACCATTAGGCCCCAGCAGTCCAAAAAATTCTCCTTTTTTGATATCCAAATTTATATCATCTAAAGCCTGTAAATCACCATAAGACTTATTTATATCTCTAATTTTTATTGCTGTAGACATTTTTTCCTCCTTATATCTCCCAAAAATCAGGGGCTTAGATAATTATTATCTAAACTGCTCCTCTCATCCTGGACATTGATTTTTTAATAGTAGCTGTCAGCCAGACTGCCATCATTACAAAAGAAACTGATTCCGCAATCGGAAAAGCATACCAGGTTGCATCAAGACCAGAAATTTCTCCTAAAAGGTACATTCCGGGAACTAAAATTATTGCCTGTCTTAAAAATGTAATGGCAAAACTCGGCATACCCTTACCAACAGCCTGAAAAGTTGCCACTCCGACAATATTTAACACCATAAAGAAGTAGGATAAACTTACTCTTCTTATGGCAGCAACTCCTATATTTAAAAGCTCGGGATCACTGTTAAATAATCTGATAATAGCACCCGGAAACAGCTGAAAAACTATAAAACCAAACAAACCAAAACCCAGAGCAGCTGCATTACCAACCAGGATTGTTTTTTTCATCCGTTCAGGATTATTATGACCATAATTATAACCGACCAGAGGCAGATACCCCTGTGTCAGCCCAAAAACCATCATTAAAAAGAAAGACTGCATTCTAAAAATTAAACCCATCACAGCTATTGCAGCTGACGAAAAAGCTCCTAAAATAAGATTGATAAAAACAACCGAAGCACTAAAAAGAAGGCGGTTAGCCATTGCGGGAATCCCAATATTGTAGATTTCTTTAATAATTTTAAAATCAAATTGAAAATCCTCTAATGTTAAAGTTAACTCATTTTTATCACTAAAGAGGACAAAGATTATAAAAATACCCCCTATAATCCGAGAAAAAACAGTTGCATAGGCAGCTCCAGCTACCCCAAGCTGAGGAAAAGGACCCAGACCAAAAATCAAAAATGGATCAATGATCATATTTAAAACTGCCCCGATAATCATTGTCAGCATTGGCAGAAAGGTATTACCTTCTCCCCGCAGAATATAATTAAAAATAGCCGGTATAAAGATTGCAATTGAGCCGGTTAAAATAATATTAATATACTGATAGGCTAAATCTATTAAAACTGGATCATTGGTAAATAACCTGACTATATTTTCTGAAAAAAATATACCGACCAGACCACCTACAATTCCGTAAATTATTGCTATAAAAAATACATGTTCGGCAACATTATTGGCTCTACATCTATCTCCCTTTCCTAAAAGCCTTGAAATTAGAGAACTGGTACCTACTCCAGTCCCAACTCCTACAGCAATCAAAAACATCTGCACCGGAAAAGATATTGATAAAGCTGAAAGAGCATCAGTGCTCAGGCGCCCCACATAAATACTATCTACTATATTATACATTGCCTGAATAATCATACCTATTATCGCAGGAGCCGATAATTTAAAAAGTAATTTTAATATCGGCTCCTTCCCCATTCTGGCTGATTTTGATTTCAGTGCCATGATAACCCTCCAGTAAAACAAATATTTGCTTTATGGTACTTAATTTATTTGCACTATTACTAATCTATCCTTCTATTGCTGGCTAAATATCTTACTATTTAAATATTCTATCATAAAAAACTAAGTATTAAAACAAAAAGCCCTACCTTTAACAGCAGGGCTTAATTTAATATTTAACTAACTATATTCTGCGACATCATTCGACAAAATTCGGGTGGTACACGGCACCTGTACGTTATCTAACCGGACAGGCTCCTGTTTCACAGGAAGCATCATCTATTTCTCTTTCTAAGTATTCAGTTTCATACTTAGAAACTAAGGAAGGATTAAATCTTTCCATCTCCTCCACTCGTTTGTTATATTCTTCTTCTGTAATTTCCTCATAGGGCATCAGGTCATAGAAGTTATCATTGTAGGAAATAAAGGAAATACCAACTACACTGTTCCAGTTCTCCCACAGCCATTCTTCTACATCGTCCCATTCATCATCACGAACATGAACAGTAATTGAGGCATTATGATCAACATAATTTTCCATAAACATCTTATATGTTTCCAGCTGGGTTATTGCATCAACATCTCCCTTAACCTCTCCTTCTGGAGCCTTAACAGGGAATTCCACAACTAAAGTTTCCGGATCATCCGGATCCTGACCTACTTCTGGGTGAATTGGATAGTCCAGTTCTTCACAGACTCTAGCCAGCGGATCAGAAGCAGAAATTCTTACCCGGCGCACATAATGGGCACTGTGAGAATAATGAAGACCACTGGATACTGTAGGCATCTGAGTCTGAGTACCCTCAGGTTTTACAGTTGTAATCAGTTTCGGCTCATTATCTCCTACCTCTTTCGCAATTTCCCTGGCTGCCTGATGGGCAACCTCACGCAGTTCTTCCAGTAACTTTGCTTCCTGGGCTTCATTTAAATCAGCTGCATTTTTCATATCCTGCCAGCCTGTAAGTGAGGTTCCAATTAATCTATCTCTTTTATTAATCTGATCCCACTCCGGTAATTCAAATTCAATTAAAGCCATTCTGTAGCCGGCTCTGGCAGATAGTTTCTGGGCTTCAAACATTGATTTTTTATCTAAATTGCCTTCCTCGTCAACAAAAGCCATTACATTTAAGGAGGTTAAGTTGCAGACACCTCTGGAATCAAGCAGTATTTCCGCACAGGGATTAACACCTTTAAAGTTATC
>CAZLCX010000112.1:0-3063 GCA_964558325.1 uncultured Halanaerobiaceae bacterium
GGAAGATAAATTCTAAATGTTATGTTTTAAGCTACTGGCAATATTCAGTCAATGGAGAGCTAATAATAGTATTTATATTTAATAATTATTTTTTTGTAATATTTATTTAAGTTGATAAAGGGAAGGGGGAGAAAAGTTAAAAAGTTAACTCTATAAATATAAGAAAGATTAATAAGCATAAAGAAGTAAACTAACTGTAAATTTTCGCCCCGTCGGGAGAAAAAAAGCTAATCGTTAAGAAACCGTCAGTCTGTTATTTTAAATTTTGTTTTTATAAGTTAATAGTTAATTTCAAAATCGTTTGTACCCCATTTTATTTGGTGAGGGCACAAACGATTTTTGTCGTATTAGAGGGAGAAAATTTGGTATATAAATAATTAAATTAAAAATTTTTGATTATATTTAAAAAATAAACTAAAGGAGTGGTTGTTGTGGCTAAATATTTTAAGGTGAATTTGAATTACGGACATCAGGGTGCAGGAAAGCGTCATGAAAGCAATCGTTATCTTCAAATGAGTAGTAATGCAAACTTTGTTGATGTCATGGATGTAGCACAGAGAATGCCAGGAGTTAAAAAGGGTATGAAAGCCTGCAATGAAATTGTGGAGATAAGCAGAAGAGAATATTTGAGGGGTAAGAAGAGGAAGGAGAATGACTTCTTTATAAAGAGGTTGAAAAATCCTGCCTTAAGACACTAAACCAGAAATTGTGAAATTTTTATCAATATAAAGGGGGAATTATATTTGAAATGTCGATACTGCGATTTTTTTAATGGAGAGGAATGCGTGTGTCCTGAAATAAGTTTCGAGTTCATGGATGACTACGATTGGAATTATGATGCTCTGCCTTTTTTCTGCTACTACTTTACGCCTACCAAGCACATTATAGAAGTGTTGGAAGTTGAGACTTCTAATATGGATAAACCAGACAGCATTACTATAAGAATGGGTTTTGTGATCATGAAAGTGCCTATATTTAAGGACAATGGTGATTATTATTGCGTCCTCCAGGGAGAGAAGACCAGTAAGAACGGTAATAAATATTACAACATAAATTTTGACACACCTGATAATAAGTATGGCCGAAAGGTGCAATATCAGTTAAATAAGGAGCTTAAAAATGGTCTCGTTGGCATTTATAAGTACATGTGTGGAGAAACAGAATTTGAAGATGTATTTGATAATCAGTATGACATTATACTCTCCGAAATTGTTATTTCAGCTTCAGAGCTGTTTGCTGGTTTGAAGCGATATTTTGCTGAATTAGAAGATGAATAATCAAAATATTATGTATTCCAACTCATCAGGTTAAAGTGATTGATTTTTACATTGAAAGGGGGTGATATTTTTTGTATTTAAAAATCTGTCCTGAATGTGAGAGTAAGTCCTATAGTGCCTGTAAAAAAGGGGAGTGGAACTGCCCAGAATGCGGCTCTGACCTCTCTCAAAATGAAGCAGAGAGACCTGGTAATGAAGATAAGTGTAATGATTAGGATTGAATTGAGCAGCCTGTATTATCTAAATATAGGCTGCTTAATAAATATATGAAGGGGGCTAAAAAGTTGAAGTGTACAAATTGTAAGCATTATGAGATGGACTGCAAAAATCCTGAAGTTAGTTTCAAATTTTTAGATCAACACGACTGGGGAATTCATGCAGCTAATGACTGCGAATATTATGAGGCTTCAAAGTTGATAGTTGAGCTTAAGGATATTGACTATGGCGTACCAAATACTGAAGCTGTAGCTACTGTAATTGTTGGTTCTGTAGAATTTAGAGTACCAATATTTAATAGCCACTATGATGAAGGTTATTATTGCATATTCCCAGGAGAAAACAAGAGCAAAAGTGGTTTTAAGTATTATAATATTTCCATTCTCACTGGTCTAACATCCTCACAGAATAAGATTCTTATTCGACTGATCAAAAATGCTATAGTTAATATTCACCTGTATTTTGAATTCGAAAAAGAATTTGATGAAATACTTGATGATGATTATGAGATGGAATTTAAACATTTTATATTTAGTGCTAGAGAATTTTTTAGAAAGCTGGAAGAGGAATGTCCATTTTAATTTATATAAATAATACATTAGTAAAGAGAGGAGGGATAGCTTGTTTAATCATCTTAAATTTAAATTGATATTCAAATTACATGATCTTTTTGAAGATAAGACTAAATTGACTAAGTTTACCTATTCACTGGGTATAATGACTGGTATTTTATCTTTAAATTTCTACCAGAATGAGCATTATATAAAAATGATAGTAAGTTTATCACTCTCATATTTTACTATGCAGATGTTCAATGATTTTCTGGTACCCATCCGAGAAGAAAGTATCACTATTAATGGCGATCTGGGAGCAGAAGAGTTGGAAAATAGCCTGAAGAAAGTGTTTGAAGAAATGAAAGATAATGAATAGCAGTTATATTTCAGATTGTTTTGACATTATTGGTGTATTTATATTGAAAATTTTGCAAAAAGTTGGTACAATTATGATGTTATGATTACCATAGCATCATATTGTGCCCTTATTTGCCAAAAAATTAAAGGGAGGAAACCATCATTAACCAATTAAAAAGCTGTTCTTTTCATATCTCAAGGCATGCTGTCAAGAGGATCAAAGAAAGATACGGTGAAAAGTATTGTGGTGGGAAGAAGATCAAGAATATGGGTGTTGGTAGGGTTAGAAAAATAATTCTTAATCAGGTTAAAAATCATCTGGTTAAGAAGAAAAAGGCTAACATAACCAGTTTCTATGTTGAGACAACTTTATTTTCTTTTATAGTAGTTAGAGGATATAGGAATGAGATTGTAACAACTCTGCCTGATGAAAGTCATTATAATGATGATTCAGGTTTGAGCTGCACACTTGGTGAGTCTTCTGAAGTTCTAAGACAATTGAGAAAAGCTATGTAGTAATCATAATAGGCCAGGGTTAAAAGCTCTGGTCTTAATTATCTTTATTCTAAGCTCATTTTAGGCAAAGAAAGGAGCAAATATAATATGCCAACACATTTCTGGAAAGGTCTAGGAAGAATTTTAATTAATCTTTTTGTTAG
>CAZLCX010000113.1:0-2992 GCA_964558325.1 uncultured Halanaerobiaceae bacterium
CTAAAACTTCTTTTGCTTTTTGTCTGTAAAATTCTTCAGCCATGTGATCACCTCTACTGCATCTATTATTTTTATGGTTCCATTATATGATAAATTCAAGATATATATAGATTATCCTGCAATTATGAAGATTTATTTTCAAGTCTGACAGGCCTGCTTAATTTCTTAGCAGTCAATTGGCAGAATATGGCTGATTTAATATAAATTAGATCAATATAAAAACCCCTGATTTTTTAAAACCAGGGGCGATAAAGGCTTATCAAGCTTTGACCAGGCTAAATTATACTGTATTCCTGCAACAGTTTTTCTATCTCTGTTCCGGCTATTTTATTTAAAATCTTTTTTTGTTCCAGTAATGATAAGTTGAATTCTGGTTTTTCTCCATCCAAGAGGACATTCACTGCATTTAATAAATAACGGAGATCATAACGGGAAGCAAATACTTCAGGAACGCCTCTTTCCACCCCAGTCAGGACATAAACAGCTTCCATTGCTGTCCGTCCAGAATATTCAATGGTAAAGACTGTGTCACGCCCTGGATCGTCCAGAGTCTCAGCAAACTGTCCTAAAAAAGCAAAGTTTACTGCATTATCTGGTACCACATAGGGGCGGTCGCCAAATTCCCTGGGCATAAATTGAGATGTAATAAATGGCATCATAACAGGAACTGCTGTGCATGTTTCTGCTAATTCTTCAATTTTATTTTCTGGGACCCCCAGATGATATAACCATTCCTTTGTAATCTCCTTACCAGTACAACCTCTCATTGGTTTTTCTATATAATCTCCAGGTACATCTGAGAATAAAGCATACAGCCAGACTACAACATCATCTTCAGGTTGACCATGATACTGGGGTTGACGATTAACAGTCCAGCTCATAAGCCAGGAAGAATCCTGGGCTGTAACTATACCACCAGTTACAGTGCCACCATTATATGGAGAGCGTTTAGTAATCTTTCCAATATATTCAGGGACACGTTGATCATGACAGGTTACTGTACAGGATTCCCAATTTGATTTTTCTGGAGCAGTACAAAACTTATCTGGATTTCCAAATTCATCAGATTGTTCTGCTATATTCCTCCATAACTTCCAGCAGCCTTCTACTTCCTTATTAAATGGTGCCGGAGTACTATCATCACCATATCCAGATCCCTCTGTCATAGATCCATTTGTAATAAAAACTAAATCATCTTCTGTTAGGTCAATAGAAATATCTTTGTTATTTTTATCAACTGCAACTATTTTTTTGGCAACCTTTTTATCATTTGATATTGAAAATTCAACATTTTCAACGGTAACTCCATACTTAAAGTTAGCACCATGATCTTCTAAATATTTTACAATCGGTTTTACATAGGAATCATATTGGTCATATTCAGAAAATTGCAGGGCTGACATATCCGGAAAACCATCTATAAGATGAATAAACCGATTCATGTATAATTTCATCTCTAAGGCACTATGCCAGTTCTGAAAAGCAAACATGGTTCTCCAGTAGGTCCAGTAATCACTATTTAATAATTCTTCAGATAAAATATCTTCAATTGCTTTATTTTGCAATTTTTCATCTGGTATATTTACAAATTCAATTAATTCCTTTGCCAGTTCCTGACTTAGATTAAATTGGCCATTATCATAACGTTCACCCTGGTTATAGGTAATACGACAATTACTATAATTGGGGTCATCATAATTTGTATAAAATAATTGATCTAATATAGTCCTATCAGGATTATCTATCGAGGGAATTGAACTAAACAGATCCCACAAGACTTCAAAGTTATAACCATGTTCCCGACCACCCCGGGCTACATAACCTTTATTCTGCCATAATTGGCCATCTAAAGAACCTCCTGGTACATCCAGCTTCTCCAGAAAAGTTATTTTACTTCCATCCATATGGGCATCGCGGATTAAAAAGCAGCCAGCAGCCAGGGAAGCAATCCCGGTACCAACTAGATAGGCTTGTTTCTTTTCGATTCCTTCAGGTTTCCTTGCATTAATAAGCGAATGATAACTTCCATTTGTTAGTTTTAATCTTTCATCATGGGTTTTTAATTCCATTATAACACTTCCTTTCTTAAACCCATGATATGTATTCTCTTAACTGTTTACAATAGATAAAAAAACTGAGGTGTTTAAAATTTAAACACCTCAGTTAGTCTGACTAATTTTAATCAGTCTAATTAAGCCAGCTAATTAACTAGAAAAGATTTCACTAACATCCTTCTCCCAGATATTATCTAAATCCTTACTTCTTTTTAGAGATAATTCGATATTTCCATTAAAGAGCTGACCGATTCGTCTAATAATCTTTTCTGGATTACCCTTCATTCCTCCACCAATCCAGCGTAATACCATTTCAGTTAAAGCAGACTGATAAAAGGTGGCTATAAGCTTTTTATCTCCAGAAGAAGCTGAAATTTTCTTGCTAATTCTTTCAATATAACTCATCATAATATTCCCTGATACTTCATAGATATAATCTTCAAGTTCCTCTCGTCTCATAGAATGATAGACATGAAAAATGGCCTTTTTGTTTTCTAAAGCAAATCTAGCTGCTACCAGAAAACTTTCCTCCCATGAAAGTGTCTCATTATATTCTTTAATTATTCTCTGAATCTCTCTTTCAAAAATTTCTGATAAGATCTCATAAATATCTGCATAATGATAATAAAAGGTATTTCTATTAATATCACATTCTTCAGCAATATCCTTAACAGTAATCTTATCAAGAGGTTTTTTGTTGAGCATCTGAACAAAAACTTCCCGAATTAAGTTTTTAGTATACTGCCGGGCCATAAGATCATCTCCTACTTTATTCAATATCAATAAAATTATCTCCAAACCTTATAATAATTATATATTAAGAAAGCCTGACCGGATAAATCTTCTGGTCAGACTTCTCCTTAATTAAAATTGTTAATCTTAAATTAACTGGAGTCAGAGACTGTCGAAGCCAGATTTTCTCTGGATTCTACCTCTGA
>CAZLCX010000114.1:0-2950 GCA_964558325.1 uncultured Halanaerobiaceae bacterium
AATTCTCATCTAAAGCAGTTATTATATATTTTTTTGCCATCAATGCAGGAATAATAGTTTAAATAGCTAAGTAATTAGTATAAAGAAATATTTTTGATAATTAAAGATTCAGGAAAAAATTGATAATACTTTTAAATCTTAAGATGAGGAAAGGTTTAATGATAAGATGGTTTAATGAAAAATTTGAGGGGAGGGCTGAGGATATGAATAATCTACATAAGCTTCCAGTAGATATATTTAAGGAATTAATTAAAATTAACAGCCCTTCCCGCAATGAGGGTCTGCTGGCAGCCCGGGTTATTGATTATCTTCAAGACGCTGGTTTAGAGACCCTTCAGGACCGGACCTCAAATTATATCAATAGCCAGACTGGCAATATAATTGGGATAAATCCCCCCTGTGAGGATGGATTACTGCTGGTAGCCCATTTAGATAGGGTTGAACCTGGCCAGGATATCAAGTTAATTAAAGAAGGCAGTTATTTAAAAAGTCAGGGCAAAACAATTCTTGGGGCAGACAATCTGGCCGGTATCTCAGCCATATTATCTTTTTTACAGATAAATAAGAACTACCTTCCTGAAGGTTTAGGGGTTTTATTTACTGTGGCTGAAGAACTTGGCCTCCTGGGTGCCTCTTTTTTGCCAGAGAGCTTTCTTGATCTATTTAATCATGCCCTTGTTTTAGATGGAGAGGCTTCTGCTGGCAGTATTTTTATTAAAGAACCGGCAGCCTGTTTCTTTTTATTCCAGATAGTCAGTCAGGAATCAAGTGCCAGCAGGAGATTAGACCTTCAGATTGCCAGATCTACAATCAATCAGCTTGGCAGTCATGTCCGCTCTTTCTTTATTAAAGATGGTCTGCCGGTATCTGGATTTGAAATTGATTCAATAATTATTGCTGTTAGGGGAGAAAATACCAACCAGCTAATCAGGAAATGGCCAGATCTTTTAGCCCATAAAATCAAAGAAGTTCTTCCAGACATTAAAGGTGAAATCTCTTTGCTTCACTGTAGCCGGGGGGTTGACTGGGTTAAAGAAAGGCCTGACTGGCTGGAGAATTTAATTAAGTCTACAAGAATTGCCGGCTATAGTCCTGAATTAATTAAATCAGATGATATAAGTGAAGCAGGCCTAATCAATACCAGAGGGTTACCGGCTGTTAATATTGGCACAGGAGCAGAAGATTCACATAGCATCAGTGAAAAGTTAAAGGAAATAGAGCTGGTAAATCAGGTCGATATTTTGACAGAATACATAATCGAAGGGGGATATTTTTAATGAGACAACTAGAAGAAAAAATTCTTTCAAGTGAGCTGGCTTTTAGCGGAAATCTGCTTAAATTTCGGGTAGATCAGGTAGAATTACCAGACGGTAAAAAGTCCAGAAGGGAGATTATTGAACATCCAGGGGGAGTAACAATAATTCCTATTTCTCCAGAAAGAAAAATTGTGATGGTTAAACAGTATCGGAGTGCAGCAGATCAGGTGCTTTTAGAGCTGCCGGCAGGCAAATTAGATGACGGAGAAGACCTTGACGCTTGTGCTGTTAGAGAATTAAAGGAAGAGACCGGTTATACTGCAGGCTCAATTAAAGAGCTATTTACCTTCTATACAACTCCTGGATACAGCACAGAAAATCTCCACCTATATCTGGCAGAAGATCTCTGTTATGGAGAACAGGAAACTGAAGAAGGTGAATTCATAGAAGTGGCCAAGATTTATCCTGAAAGAATCCCTGATCTGGTTTTGAGAGGGAAAATTCAGGACAGCAAAACAATAGTTGGTCTGATGGTTTATTATCAGCTTATCTGTCAAAAAGCAAACATAAATCCGTTTTCCTAGCCTAAATTTAATATAGTTAATTAAAAAATTAAATATATTAATATTTAACTTGACTTTATAAATTATTACTGATATAATTTAGTTAACTATAATAATAATGACTGATAAGTAGGTGATAAGATGACAAATAAAGTAAATAAATTAATTGGTAAATGTCCTGTCTGCCAGGAGAATATGGAAATAACAGAAATTAAGTGTAACGACTGTGATACCACGATTCGGGGACACTTTTTTCTTGATAAATTTTCTCGTCTTGATCCTGACCAGCATAAATTTGTAGAAGTATTTATTCGTTCCAGAGGTAATATCAAAGAAGTTGAAAGAGAGATGGGGATTTCCTATCCAACAGTCAGGAATAAATTGGATGAAGTTATAGAAGCCCTTGGTTATAAACCTGAGGATAGCCCGGATGATAATAAAGCCAAAAAACGTAAAGAAATACTTGATTCTTTAGAAAATGGGGAAATTAAATCTCAGGAAGCAGTTGAAATGCTTAAAAATATTTAAGGAGGCGGCAGGATGAGCGAGGAAAGACTAAGAATTTTAGAGATGGTTGCTGAAGGCAAGATATCTGCTGAAGAAGCAGAAAAATTGATGGAGACTATGGAAAAGTCAGATAATATGTATCAGGAGAAATCTCCAAAAACTTCATCAAAAAAATCTAAATCCCTCAAGATACTGGTCCAGGAGGGTGGCAGGGAGAAGGTCAATTTATCTATTCCCTTAAGTTTAGCCCAGGCATTTTCCGGGTTTATACCTGAAAATACAAAATCAAAGCTGGAAGATAAAAATATTAATATTACTGAATTACTGGAAAATCTTGAAACTGGAAGTGAAGATGGAAAATTAATTGACATAGATGAAGGTAATGAACATGTGGAGATAAGAATTGAATAGTGAATTAAATAATTTTTATTTACAGCTATAACCTGGTTACAGACAGTTAACTGTCCGGTATCCAGGTTTTTTTATTTGCAATAAAATGTTATAATGATATGAGAAAAGGGATTAATTTAATCTGGTAATTTTAGCTTAAAATATTAAGATAATAAATTACTTTAAAAAACTGGATAAAATGAGATAGGAAAATGGCTTAACAACCTGGAAAAT
>CAZLCX010000115.1:0-2875 GCA_964558325.1 uncultured Halanaerobiaceae bacterium
TAACCAGTTCCAATAATACTTATCTTATTCTTGTACATTAAATAGTCTCCTCCTATTTTCTTTTCATCATTAATTAAAATGTGATTTTTTTAATAAAACATCAACCTTATTCTAACAAAGAACTATATAAATTTCAACAAAAACTAAATTAAACTATTCATGCAATCTAATCCAACATTAGACATATTTAAATCAATATTTCAATCCTCTAAACTTTTTATATAATGCAAGCTGTCATGTAGAATTCTTCTGCCCTTTTCCCCTTTCAACAGACCAAACCAGATAGAAAGAGTATTTCCAGTTCCATATTCACTGGAACTTATTAAACCGTCCTGATAATCAATAAAAGCCGCTCCATCGCCATGATATTCACCTGAGCCATCATACAAACCTAGAATAGAATGATATTCATAACTACCCTCTGAAGGTTCCTGAGAATAACGCCATCTAAGAGTCTCTTCTGGGAAATCATACTCTACATCAGTTAAAGGCTTTTCAATTCCCTCTACATCTGAGAAGTCTGCATCATATTTAAAGCTAGAATTAGCTGCTTCTGAAAATTCATCAGACTCTCCAAAATGAATAGAAAACCCTAGATTGTTTGCATTATTAAGTGATTTACCGGCTCTATTTGCGTAAAAAGGAGTTGGCCCAGTAGCAATAGCAGCTAATGTTCCGCCTTTATTTAAAAAATCAACTAAAGCCTGGTCGATATCTCCATCTTCATTGACTGTCTGAGTATATTCTTCATGTTCAGCATAAAAAATAAAATCATAATTTTCTCTGATATCTTCCTCAAGTAAATCCTCATAGGCCAGGTAATCAATTTCTAAACCTAATGACAGCAGCAAATTAACTGAATTATTAAGATCAGAAGCAAGTACTCCAATATTAGTATCCTGATATTTCTCCTGTAAACTTTCTAGCTCTTTATCGGTTATTTCAAAATCTCTTTCGATGGTATCAGTTCTATCAGGCAGCGATTTAAAGGCATTGGCATTAGTTTCTGTTAGATTTAGATATTTATCACCATACTCAATACTGGGCTCAATTTCAGTGCCTTCATGCCATTCATTCCAGGAAGTAATCAAGACCCAATCTGGATTTACTGCAAAGACATTATCCCACTGCTGCTCATAGAGCTCACCATCTTCTCGAGAAACCTGAATTCCAGGATCTCTTATTACAGTATCATCATAACCTGGGATTATAGTTGCTGTTGAAATTCCATTATTAATAAGGGCACTTTCGTTAATCCTATCATAAATACTTCTTATATAATCAGTCTGATCATTTAAATCCATTTCCTCTATATTGCCGGCAAAATTATAAAGGTGAGAGCCTGCAAAGACACCGGCACTATCCCATCTTATTTCTTCCATGCTGCCCATTCTATCGGCCATTAAAGCAAACCTATCACCGGTTTCATTTTTAACCTCATCTAATATCTTGGCCCACTCTACTTTCGAGAGCTGGTTCATGACTCTAGAATAAACAAATAAAACTGGGTCGCCGTCTAATTTCAAATAAGCAGGATGATCGACGTATCTATTGTGAATATACTTTAAATCTCTAATTCCGGCTTCAATTTTAGAAAGATTAGATGTTTCATCACGCTTAGTATCTTCATAATATAATACAGCATCCAGTCCATGCTCTTCAGCTTTATCAAAGGTTAAATCAACAGCTTCAGTATGCTCATATCCCCACCAGGAGATAATTAAAGTATCAACTCCTGCCTCTTTTATCTGTTCCATATGCCTGTCAACAAGCTCTGGATTATTAGAATCATAAGCACCTATTTCAGGGTAGTGAGAAGAATCACTGATATTTTCTGCTTCTTCATCAACTTCATCCCAATGTTCCCAGGTAGATGAATAAGACATAGTCTTATACCAGGGGTAATAAAACGTCATTACCCTCTTATCAACATCATACTCTCTGCCGCCATATTCATTCATCATTTCAAAAGTCGTATTCCATAAATCAGATTGGTCATATTCATTAGCTCCAACATTAAAACTAATGAATAATAAGGCCGCCAAAATAATAGTTAATGCAAAAAGAGAATTCTTTTTAATATTAACCATAATATTAAGTGACCTCCATTAAAATTTTTAATTAAAGCAGCTTTAATAATATTCCTTATACCAGTCAACAAACTCCCTAATACCCTTCTTTAAAGGCGTATCAGGCTGGTAACCGACATCCTCGATTAAATCGGAGCAGTCAGCATAGGTCGTCTTAACATCACCTGGCTGCATCGGC
This sequence comes from uncultured Halanaerobiaceae bacterium, assembly GCA_964558325.1. GTDB lineage: Bacteria > Bacillota > Halanaerobiia > Halanaerobiales > Halarsenatibacteraceae > Halonatronomonas. The sequence goes on from CAZLCX010000115.1 coordinate 2,269, forward strand.
TTAAAGTTCTTTTCAGCCTCCTGACCTAACTCGACCTCAATTGTTTCAATAAATTCCATCAGATCAACAGGACTATTATTGCCGATATTATAAATCCGGTAGGGTGCCCTGCTCCTGGCTGGATCAGGATTCTTCCCGTCCCAGCTCTCATCGCCTTCAGTAGGCTTGCTGCTCAGCTTATAGATCCCCTCAACAACATCATCAATATAGGTAAAATCCCTGGACATATCGCCATGGTTATAAACATCGATGGCCTCGTCATTAACAATCTGCCTGGTAAAAATGAAATAGGCCATATCTGGCCTGCCCCAGGGACCGTAAACAGTAAAGAAACGGAGCCCGGTTACTGGCAGATCATATAAATGGGCATAGCTGTGGGCCATCAGTTCATTGGATTTCTTGGTAGCCGCATAAAGACTGACAGGATGGTCAACATTATCAGAGGTCTCAAAGGGCACCTTGCGATTGGCTCCATAGACAGAGCTGGATGAGGCAAAGAGCAGATGCTCGACCCGGTTATGGCGACAGCCCTCCAGCACATTTAAAAAGCCCACCAGATTTGAATCTATGTAAGCATGGGGATTCTCCAGGCTATAGCGGACCCCGG
>CAZLCX010000116.1:0-2833 GCA_964558325.1 uncultured Halanaerobiaceae bacterium
TCAACTCAGCCTGATTATAACTTTGCTCTCGCCTGTCAGCTTCCTGGTCATTTAAAAATACCAGCCCTGTCAGTCCCAGTATTGCCAGCACTAACACTATTAGAGTGACTTTTTTAAATTTACTCATTAGATCACCTTTTCTCCATAATTTCTTCCTGTCAGGCTATCTATAACTTTAGCAATTCTTCTTAGATAACCTTTAATGATTTTTTCAATTCCTTAAATAGATTATAATGAAATCTGATCGAATATCCTGGCTCCCTTTGAATAAAGATAGGAATGGACCAGCAAATACAGACCAGCAAAAATTATACTGGTAACCAGTATGACTGAATTAGGACTGCTGACAACTCCAGGAAATAACCTGTATATCAGATAGAATAGGAAACCAATAATTGCCCTGATAATTAATGAAAAGATTACATTGAGATTATTTTTTACTGCTGCTGTCGGGTTGGTCCAGTTTAATAATGGCCGATGCAGATTTATAATCATATCTGCCCCTGATAGAAAGAAAGTTGTACTCAAACAGAATAAAGCTGCCAGCCCAAATATTCTGATTGAAAAGGGAACAATAAATAATGTAATTATCAGCATGATAACAGAGCCTGATAGATTTAAGAAAATAGTGGTCAGTACTCGATATTTAATATTTTCTGCAGCAGGTATAGGCAGAACTCTGGTTTCCCAGAAAGATTGACCTTCCCTGGTAATTGCTGTCGCCGAGATATTTCCCATTATCGCCGGAGAAACTAAAGCCAGGCTGAGAAGATAAGGAAGATACTGCTCAAACCGGCCAGCAGTCAGGGCTGTTAGATTAAAATTACCCTGAGCATACATGATAGCAAAGACAAAGATAGGAGCAATTAAAGTAAGACCATTATTCATCAGAAACATCGGTTCCTTTAAAATGATTAAAATATTTCTTTTAATTAACTGCCAGCCCTTACTCCTCTGCTTAAAATATATCTTAGCCTGCCTATCGCCGCCTTCTTCAGAAAAGGCCAGTAGAGATTTCCGGAAAAATAAGCGGGAGGTATATTTAAGCAGAAAAAACAGAACCAGATTAATTCCTATAAATAAGCCGCCATTCAAAAATGAACCGGTCATCATTCTGGTTAGCCAGATACTTGGAGGAAAGCTCATTCCTACCAATTCCAGGAAATTGCCCTCCACTAAAAACTCCTGAACCAGGGCTGGATCTTCCATATATCTTCCGAAATACAGTTGAGAGATTATGATGACAGCCAATAATAAGACATTAAAAATCAGAATCAAATTTTTCCTCTGACTGCTTCTACTGAAAATATTTCCAAAGGGAATAATCACCAGAGACGAGATCAATAAAGGCAGGACCGGTGCTAAAACCAGGGCTATTAGGGCTGCCAGAATTAAATAAAGACTGATCCCTCCTTTATAGAGATAAATTCCAAAGGTTGGCCCTAAAATTAATGTGCTAATTGCAAGTAAATAAATATAAACAGTGGCCAGTTTAGATAAAATCAGGTCATCCTCCTGTAAGGGCAGGGCTGATAAGAACCTGGCATCTCTGGAAAAGAAAAAGACAGATACTATAAAGGGAATCCCAAATATGAACATAAAAATAACTGAATTTATATACATGCTAGTAATCATTAATTCAGACTGATTAATAGCTGCCAGAGAATCATAAATTACTAGAGAGATTGAACCGGCCGGGACTGCCAGAACCCCTGCTAAAACCAGGAGAAGTGCTCTCCCTAAAAGTTTATTTTTTACACCTAAACTGCTGGTATATTTACCTATAAAATCTTTAACCTGAATTTTAGTAAGGGCAATTAATTTACTCATCCTCTGTCAACTCCATAAATATATCTTCCAGGCTGCTATCTGACTTAGCTTTAATTTTCTTCAGGGAATCACAGGCGATTAAGCGGCCCTCTTTTATAATCCCAACCCGGTCGCAGATATTTTCTACTATCTCCAATAGGTGTGAAGAAAAGAGAATTGTTCCCCCCTGGTTGCAGTGCTCCCGCATTAAATCCTTTAAAATCCTGGCTGAACGGGGATCCAATCCCCCGATTGGTTCATCAAGAATAAAGATTTCTGGCTCAGGGAGCAGGGCTCCTGAAATCAATAATTTCTGCTTCATACCATGGGAATAGGAATTGATCATTTTCCCCAGGTCATTATAGATTTCAAATTCACCGGTTAGCTTTTCAATCTTTTTCTGACGCTTTCCCACTGAAACTTCATAGATATCAGCTATAAAATTTAGGTAATCGATCCCGGTAATGGAGTTAAAGATATCAGGGTGGTCTGGCACATAGGTAAAACTCTTTTTAGCCTTTAAAGGCTCATTCCTGACATTGATCCCGTTAACAAGAATATCTCCCTCTGTTGGAGCTAAAATTCCGGTGATCATCCTTAAGGTGGTAGTCTTGCCTGCCCCATTGGGTCCGAGAAAACCAAAGATCTCTCCCTGATCTATTTCCATATTTAAATTCTTAACTGCTTCTTTTTTGCCATCATAGACCTTGCTTACATTTTTAAGCTCTATCATTATCTCACCTCAGATGTTAATATTTGTTTATAATCCATTTCACAATTTCAGCTTAAATTATATATTACTATTTTGATAAAGTCAAGTCAATTATTAATAGTTTTAATTAATTTTTTAATTAAATTAATTAGATAGCTTAAATATTTTTGATACCATAAATCTTCTTTTTAGATTAATTAATAATCAAAGATTTCTTTCCACTGACTTTTCCAATGACTGGATTAGCTCTGTCCCGTCAGATTAATCGCAGCTTTTTTATCTAACCACCTTTAAGATAATACCACCCCAGTA
>CAZLCX010000117.1:0-2813 GCA_964558325.1 uncultured Halanaerobiaceae bacterium
TGCAGCCTATAACGGCCATAATTATACTATGAGCTGGAGTTTTCAGACATATAATCAGCCAAATGCCAGGCAGGTAGCAATAAATACTGCAGAGAAGCAGAATGATTTAATTGAAGAAGAGGAAGATCCCATTCAAAGATTTGCTGATGGCTTAGAGCGGAGGTTATATAGCTCGGCCCAGAGAGAGATAGTTGATAAAATAATGGATGAAGATGAAGTTCCCTATGGTGAATATCAGGCAGGAAATTTAAATATATCTGTAGCTGAAGATCCACAGACCGGTGATGTAATAATTGAAATAGTTGATCAGGTAAGTGGAGATAGCACTATTATAGACTATTCCAGCGATGATTTTAGCAGTGATTTTGGTGGCTGGTAAATATACTGGTTATTTAGGAGGATATAAAGATGACATATAAAACTGGAAAACTAACTGGATTTATAGTATTAATACTTACTGTTTTAATGATATTTCCAGCTGTTATTATGGCTGAAGAAAATGAGGATGCTGAAATCGATGAGCTGATGGAAAAGATTCTGGATGAATCTGAACAGATTAAATCTTCTAAGAAGAATGTAACTACCGCCACCCAGCTGCTGGCTGCTCTTCCTGAGCCTGATGAAAAAGAAACGATTGCCGTCTATAATATTGCCGATAAGACCGGTCAGCGCCAGGAAACCGGATCTTCTGTAGTGACCCAGGGGGCAACCGATATGCTGATTACTGCACTGGCAAGATCAAGGCAGTTTAATGTAGTGGATAGAACAAGTTTGGGTGATTTTATGAATGAACAGCAGCTGCAGGCTGAAGACAGGCTGGCCTCCGGTGAAGGACCTGAAATTGGTGAACTGCGGGGTGCAGATTATGTTTTAAACGGAGCCATTACCGAGTATCAGGTTGATAAAAGAACTGGTGGAATGGGAGTTTCCATCGGTGGAGCTGGTGGTTCTACTGAAACTGCTGTTGCTAAAACAGCAGTAGATCTGAGACTTGTTGATACAACAACAGCTGAAGTTGTTTGGGCCCGAAGTCTAAAAGATGAGATAGAAGGAAAAAGAGTTGGAGTTCAGGCCTTCTCCTTTATGGGAGATAATATTGTGGAATTTGAAACCGGAGAAGGTAAGCAGGAAGTTATAAATCTAGTTGTCAGAACACTTCTGGAAGAGGCAGTATTTGAACTGGCGGAAAGTGATTATTAAATTAGTAGAAAGTTATACTATAAATTAAGCAGTAATTTTTAATTTAGGAGGCAGATAATGAAGAAATATAAATTAGCAGTCTTAATATCTCTCTCTTTGATTTTGATATTTTTTGGTATAGCGGAAGCTGAAGATCTAAAAAATGAAACTGCGTTTAATGAGTTAAAAGAAGAAGTTTTAGCTGAGAAGGAGGAAATCTTATCAGCTGAGCCAAATGTGAACACCTCAACTCAACTGCTGGCTTCACTGCCAGAACCAGAGAAAAAACCATCGGTGGCAGTATTTGAAATAGCTGATAAAACCGGTCAGAGAACTGAGGATGGTTCTGCTTTAGTGAGCCAGGGTGCTGGAGATATGTTGATAACTGCTCTAAAGAGATCTAGACAGTTTGAAGTACTGGATAGATTGAATAATGATAATTTAATGAATGAACATGAGCTTAAAGATAATAATTTGACTGCAGCTGATGAGGGACCTGAACTGAATGAACTGGCAGGAACTGATTATATTTTAGATGGTTCTGTAACTGAATACCAGGTCGATAAAAAATCTGGGGGTACAGGTTTATCAATAGCTGGTGTTGGTGGCTCTGATGAATATGCTGTGGCCAGTACTGCTGTTGATTTACGGCTTGTTGATACAAGCACTGGAGAAGTTGTCTGGGCCAGAAGTTTAACTGATGAAATAGAAGGAAAAAGAGTTGGTGTTGAAAGCTTTGAATTTATGGGAGAAAATATTGTAGAATTTGAAGCAGGTCAGGGCAAACAGGAAGTCGTCAATCTTGTATTAAGGAGGCTGCTGGAAGAAGCTGTCTTTGAGCTTAGCAAGTTTATGAAATAATGTCTGCTGGTTCTGGCAAAATGGAGGCTGATAATCTTGGCAGAAAAGATAAAAAAATTTGGCATATTAATTGTTCTAATAATATTAATTCCTGTCTTAAGCAGCTGTGATTCTCTGCAGGGTGATGCTGATCTAGAATACAGTTATTTAAGTATATCTGCTGATAATGAATATGGTATTGAGAGTATTGAACCTGGTTTAGGCAGATATCGTTATGAGGAGGGAACTGTTGCAGATATAAAAGTTTCTCTGACAGAGGGTTATGAATCTCTCGACTGGCAGGGAGAAGACCGTGAAGATGTAGTAAAGGAAAATGGAAATTATATTATTCAGCTAGATGAGGATAAAAAGATTAGTGCAGCTTTGGAGCTAGAGGAGTTTAAACCACTGGAAATAGATTTTAGCGGTATCGATCCTTTTGCTTATGAGGAAGCCGATTCAGTAACAGGAGTTCCCCATAATTTAGAGGAAGCTGTAATTAATTTTAATAATGAACTTTATTCTGATAATGAATTAGAAATCAGGATTGAAAATGTCAATAGTGACGAGAGTGAGGATACTGAAGATGTTATTGAACCACATAATATTGAAATAGATGAAAATAAGGTAATTATCAGTCTGCTTGATTGGAGAGAAAGATTTTATGATGAGGAGGAAGAGGGTTATTTAGAATTTGCAGAAGACTACCGGCTGATAGTTGAAACACCCTATGATGTTGATAATAGGGAATATCAGGAAGAAGAACTTGTTATTAATTTTAAAGTTGAAGAACC
>CAZLCX010000118.1:0-2808 GCA_964558325.1 uncultured Halanaerobiaceae bacterium
AAACCATTATTTAAAACTGCAATAATCAAGGCACCAACAATAGTTCCAATTACTGATCCACTACCACCAGATAGGCTGGTCCCACCTAAAACAACTGCCGCAATGGCATCTAACTCATATCCTTCCCCTGCCATCGGCTGAGCAGAATTTAAACGTGAGGTTAAAATAATTCCACTTACTGCTGCTAAAAAACCATTTAATGCATAAACAGCTATTTTAATTCTGTCTGTGTTGATCCCCGAAAGCCTGGTAGCTTTTTCATTGCCACCGATTGCATAAATATAGCGTCCCAGTGGTGTTTTCTTAAGCAGAATATATATGACAACTAAAAGTAAAAACATTATAATTACTGGAACCGGAATTGCTGCTACATAACCAGCACCAAAAAATCTGAAACCCTGATCAAAACCAGAAATCGGACGTCCATTGGTGTAAATTAGAGTAAATCCTCTGGCGATAGTCATCATTGCCAGGGTAACAATAAATGCCGGTAATTTAGCTTTGGCGACAGCCAGACCATTAAAGAGGCCCAGTGCAGTACCAGCAGCCAGTCCAATTGCAATTGCCAGATAGACATTAAGCCCTGTATTGACGATCATCCCGGCTGAAATTGCACCGGCAAAAGCAAGCATTGAACCAACAGATAGATCGATACCACCTGTTAAAATTACCATAGTCATTCCAAAAGAGACAATTGCTATTATTGAAACCTGTCTAACTACATTTAAAAGGTTTGGTACTGTTAAAAAATAAGGACTCATAAATGATAGAACAATTACAAGTGCTAAAAGTCCAATCCCTGTTTTAAATTTATCCAAAATTTCTAAAAAACTTTTATCTTTAATACTGCCTAAATTATTCACCTTTTTGACTCCTCCTTCCGGTTGCCAGCTTCATTACAGCTTCCTGATCTGCTTCAGCGGCATCCAGCTCTCCCATAATTTCTTTTTCGTGCATTACTAAAACTCTGTTACTTAAATTTAATACCTCAGGTAATTCAGATGATATTAAAATCACTGCAACTCCTTCATCAACCAAATCCTGCATTAAATTATAAATTTCCCTTTTTGCTCCTACATCAATCCCTCTGGTCGGTTCATCAAAAATAACTACCTCTGGTTTTGTAGAAAGCAGTTTGGATATTACAACCTTCTGCTGATTACCACCACTTAAGTTTTTGACCAGCTGTTTTTCAGATGGTGTTTTAATATTTAAGTCTTTGATGTATTTTTTAGCCAGCTTTTTTTCAGCCGGTGAATCTATAAAAGTGCTGGCATTTAATAAAGTTTTTAACACCGAAATACTTATATTGCCAGCAACTGAAAGACCTAAAATCAATCCTTCTTCCTTCCGGTCTTCACTCAAATAATAAATATTATTATCTATAGCATCTGCTGGAGAATCAATCACCAATTTATTGCCCCGATAATAGATACTGCCGCTCTTTTCTTTAAAAACTCCAAAAATCGCCTTGGCAAGCTCAGTCCTACCTGAACCCATCAGACCAGCTATTCCGAGAATTTCTCCTTTATGCAGTGAAAAAGAGGCATTTATTATTTCATTCGGAACAGATAAATTTTCAACTCTTAATATTTCCTCTCCGGCGTTGAATTTCATTTCAGGAAAACGATCTTCAATAGTCCTTCCGACCATCATTTTTATCAATTCATCTTCATCAGTCTCAGAAGTTTTAACCTCTCCCACAAACTGACCATCTCTTAAAACTGTAACTCGATCACAGATTTCAAAAACTTCTTCCAGGCGGTGAGAAATATAAACAATGGCTATATCACGTTTCTTAAGTCTTTCTATCAGTTCAAATAATATTTCTATTTCCTGACTTGTTAGAGAAGAAGTTGGCTCATCCATTACCAGAATATCTGCATCCTGAGAGACTGCCTTAGCAATCTCAACCATCTGCTGGCTGCCAATATTTAAATCCTTAATTCTGGCTTTGGGATCAATATTTACTCCCAGCATCTCCAGTACCTCTTCCGTTTTTCGATAAAGTTTTTTATAATTTATAAAAACTCCTTTTTTCTCTTCTCTTCCCAGAAAAATATTTTCTGCTACATTAAGATAGGGAATTAACTCCAGTTCCTGATGAATGATTGCCAGACCTGCTTTTTGAGCTTCTTTTGTACCTTCAAATTCTACCGGTTCACCTCTTAAAATAATTTCACCTTCATCACGCTGATGAATTCCATTTAAAACCTTCATCAGTGTAGATTTACCGGCTCCATTTTCACCTAAAAGTGCATGGACTTCTCCCTTTTGAAGTGAAAAATTAACCCTGTCTAAGGCTTTAACACCAGGAAATGTTTTGGTGATATTCTTCATTTCCAGAACTTTTTTAGCTGCCATATTAAAAATCAACTCCTGATATTAAAATAATATTTGCATAGGGAATAATTTCTCCACTGCGAACTACTGCTCTGGAGTTATTTGTTTTCTGCTTAAATTCTGCATGAGGAATATACTCAATTTCGATATCAGGCAGTAACTCTATAATTTTTCTTTCTAATTCCGGACTTTTAGTCTTAATTTCTTGAGCCAGAACTGCTTTTTCTACAACCAGGTCTTTAAGCACTGCCTTTAATATTTTTAAAAATTCTGGATAGCCTTTGGTTACTGATAAATCAACTCTTTCTACCTCCTGAGAAATGGGCAGACCACAGTCAGCAACAGTTAAACTGTCTTTGTGCCCCATCTCAGCAACTACTCTTGCAAGTTGATTATTAATTATTCCATTTTTCTTCATTATCTTATTTACTCCTTTCTGCAAGGAATTCATTTAACTCATTTTTA
>CAZLCX010000119.1:0-2684 GCA_964558325.1 uncultured Halanaerobiaceae bacterium
TATCCTGGCCTGCTGCTCTATTCTCTGCTCGACTCTCTGTTTAACCTGCTGATACATTTCTACCTCTTCTTTTTCATGCTCAATAGTTACAGCAACTGAATAATTTTCTTTTTGTATTGAAGGCATATAATCAGCGCTATTTTCTAGCCAATTATCTTTTGCAATTACGACAAGATAATAGGTATCACCATAATCTTTCGGTGTTCGCTTCATACAGAAAGAGGCTTTCTGCAGGGTGCTAGTTTTTATTAAAGATTTCTTTGGTGTTAAATTATCACATCTATATTTTCCCAGGCCTGAATATTTTTTATCTTTATCTTCATTTGATGCTATCTCCATAACCTCTTCTAAATCCTTACCTCTAATTAACTCAAATTCTAAATTAAAACCAGGATAATCTTTTCTTGTATGTCTTACAGGCGGTGTATAAGCCAGTGAAATAGTTATTTTTCTTTTGCCTGTAATGTCAATAAAATCTTCAGGAATTGGAATCTCATAAATATCAAATTTATCAAGCTCTATTTCATTCTCTGCATAAATTGTTACCTTATTTTCAGATGAGAATAAAGCTCTATCAACATCTGGCATACCATATCCGGCTAATCTTGCTAAAAAGTCATCAAACTCTGCCTTATAACCTGGAACCAGTCTTAAATTAAATTTGAAGTCCTCATAAATTTCATCTGACTTTAAAAGTTTATCTTTATCTCGTTTATTAATATAGCCTTCAGAAATACAGTCTTCTATAACCTCCAAAAGTTCATCTGAATCAATATTATCTTTTAGCTGCTTTAATTTATCAACTAAAATTAACTGTTGATCCTCCATATAATCATTTAATAAATCGATAGTTTCTTCTGGTAAGGCAGTAGAATTAGCCAATAAAGCTCTCACTGTATTATTAGAAAAACTACTGTTATATCGCAATATTTTTGCAGCCATATGAGTAATATATGGAGCAGAATAACTTGTTCCGCTATCACAGCTAAATAATTTACTTTCTTCTATAAATTTATTATTTAATGAGGGAATACCAGACTCAAAATTACCACTAATTAATTTATTAGCAATACCATCATAATAAAGGTTGCCGCCAGGGGCAACAAAATCAGGTTTAATTATATTATTAAATCCAGGGCCTGTCCTTGTAAATGGAGCAGGTTGGTCCACCGAAGCTATCGGTATTCTGTTACTGCCTTTACTTGGTCCATCATCAAAATAATTTCTAGAAGTCCTTAATTCAGAACTTAAGGCACCAGTAGTAATACAGTTTATAGCTGATGAGGGTTCTAATAAACCGGCCATTTCATTAAACAAAAAATCCGGATAAAAGTTTCTAATGTCTTCATTTTGAATATTTAGATCATTAATAAATTGTTCTTTACCTATATTTCCGGTCGAGACAACAATAATAAGGTTTCTTTCTCTAGCCAAATTATCAAGTATATGAGCCCATCTACTCTGATAATTTTGATCAATATAAATCCTATCTGGATCACCTAAAGAAATATTAAATATTCTACAACCAAAATTCTCATTATAATATTTAATTGCATTTTCTATCTGCTTAATATATATTTTATCAACTGGACCTAATTGGCCTTCTTTATCTGTAACTCTCGCTGAACATAACCTGGCAACTGGTTCAAAACTTTTATTTTCAATAGCATTTTCTATATCTCCATATAAAGCAATCCCAGATACTAAAGTTCCATGACCATTTTCATCTATGCCATCATTTAGGTCATCTCTAAAAACCTCAAAATCTTCTATACAATTTTCTATTAATGGGTGCCCCGGCGTTACCCCGCTATCTATAACACATATAAGTGGAGAATCCATTAATGGGTCATTGATTTCAACATCACCAACATCTATATTAACTTTTTGATAAAAACTTCTAAATAATTTTGGAGGTAAATCAATCTGACAGACTCTCTCTTCATCCAGTAAAATGTTTAAAGCCTTGCCATTTAAATTCATTCTTAAAAAATGAAGGGAGTCTCCTAAATAATCATCAGTTATTCTGCCATTATCTCCAACAATAATCTCTATGTCGTCTTGATTATTTCTGCAGTCATCTTTATTGCCTGTATGCCATAATTCAACATCGACCCAATAATCTTTAGTCTCATCTATATCAATATTTTTAATCTTAGGGCCTTTTCTATCTTCAGGTTCCAACCTTTTTAAAGATTTGATATTATTAAAAAAACTATAATGTTTAGGATTACCACCTTCTGTTAGTTCTCCGCTATCATACTTTTTCCATCTAGATAAAAAGTCTTTAAGCCTTTCTTTACTAGAAAAAACTATCTGAGCTTCATTACCAGTAATAATATCACCTAAAAAATCACAACCGAACCGTTTTAAGTCATCTTCAGAAATTTTTCTTTCATATTCAATTTTAAAGATTAATTTAGGATCAATGTTAAATTTTTGAGACTTAGAATCTATTGTATTCGTAATTGAATCAATTTCAGATTTAATTTTTTTAGAATGTTTACTTCTAGATTTTTTGCTTGTATCAAATCCAGTATCAGGCTTATACCTGTTCCCTCCCTCATGAGAGATATTAGTCATTTCAATATTTTCATAAGGATATTTTTCCTCAGGCAATAAAATGACCTCCTTAATTCAAAGATTTATATATTTCTTTTCTTCTTTTTTCTTCTGAAATAGAA
>CAZLCX010000120.1:0-2617 GCA_964558325.1 uncultured Halanaerobiaceae bacterium
AAGTTAGGGACTGGCAGGAACAAATAATGCAAGAGGATCTTTATTTAGAAGACCTATTAAGAAATTATTTAGAGAAAATTAATTAAATATAATTATTAAAAGAGGAATGATAAAGATGGATTACAAAGTTATACGAAACTTCCCAGACCACTTAAAATTACAGAATCAAGTAACACTGGAGCTGTGGCCAGAATTTATGCTCCATGATCCTGTTGCCAGTAATTGGTTTCAATTATTCGAATATTTTCCTGAAATTCAGTTTTCACTTAAGGCAGCTGGGGAGATTATTGGTATTGGAAATAGTATACCGGTTTTATGGGACAAGTCATTAAAAGACTTGCCAGAAGAGGGCTGGGACTGGGTATATCAAAAGGGTTTTAAAGATAGAGAAAATAATTTAAAACCAAATACCCTGGCAGGTTTACAGATTGCTGTTAATAAGAAATATCAGGGGAGGGGAGTAAGCACTCTTGTTTTAAAGGAAATGCTGAAAATAGCCAGAGAAAATTCTTTTAATGATGTTATAATTCCAATTAGGCCAAGTTTGAAAAGTAAATACCCCCTTATTCCAATAGATAATTATTTAAACTGGAAGAGAGAAAAGGATGGCCAGCCATTTGACCCCTGGCTAAGAGTTCATCTAAGGGCTGGTGGTGAGGTTGTTAAGGTCTGTCATAAAGCCATGTATATTCCAGGGTCTATTAAAGAGTGGGAGGGATGGACTGGACTTAAGTTCAAAGAATCTGGAGATTATATTATAACCGGTGCATTAAATCCTGTTAAGATCGATTTAGAAAATGATATTGGCGAGTATATAGAACCAAATATCTGGATTCATCATCAAGTAGCTGACTTTTAAATTTAAAGAAAAAGGGTGAGATTAAGTGAGATTAAAGACTAAATTATTTATTATAATTATTGTATTTTTACTGGCTGTCACTGGACCATCAGTCCAGGCCAGTGAATACAGCCCGGTTAATTATGAAGGTCTGCCAGCTGGTGTTTATAGCCAGATAACTCCTGAGGTTGAACTCTTGGCCGGTGTTTTATCCCAGACAAGCTGGATTAAACGCAGGGGACCAGGGCCTGAAAGTAATGGCAATTATTATTTTCAGGAACTCCAGGATTTTTTTGAGGATTATCAAGATCATCAGGCTGTAAAGATCGCTCAGAAATTGACTGATAGAGGGTTTACCTATGATGCCCCTCTAGGCTTTATAGTGACTCTAGGTCCTCTGCCAGATCTAGAGCCCAGGGTAGAATTTAGCGATTATCTTATTGGCAGAGCTGAACCAAATAATTTTATTACTAAATTACTTGGTCCAGGTGGGGAAGAGATCCTTGAAGATTTTCGTCTGGCTTTAATTGATCTGGCTGAGGAATCAGATTTTGCCAGCTTTTTTAATCAGCATAGAGGCGATTTTAAAGTTTATTTAAAGGAAGCTATGGATGGCTTTGATGCCGGACGTAAAATTAACTGGCTTTCTGATTTTACTGGCATTAATACAGATAATGAATATTATACTATTCTTACTCCAGCCATGTTCCCTGGGGGAGGTTATGGTCCTACAGTTGAGTTAGGAGATGGAAGTTATCAATTTTATCAGATTATCAGAGAAAGGGGGAAAAGTCAGACAGAGCCTGAATTTCCAACAGGAATAAGTTTTAGTCAGTTAACCCTTCATGAATGGGGCCATTCTTTTATAAATCCAGCTGTTGATGCCTATAGTGAATTTATTCTAGAATATTTAACAGACCATTTCTATCAGGTGGAGGATTCTATGAAATCCCAGGCCTATGGTTCGCCGATGACTTTTTTTAGAGAACAGATATTAAGAGGGGTTACAACTGTTGCTTCAGGAGAATTATATGGAGAGCAGTATTATCAGGAAGAATTAAATCATCACACAGATAGAGATTTTCATTTAACTGAAATTACAGTAAAGATGATAGAGCAATATCTTGCCAGTAGAGAGGATTATAATACCTTTGAAGAGTTTCTTCCAGAGATTTTAGAGGCTTATAGAGGTTTAATATAGGGGAGAGAGCAAATATAATAGACAAACTTAAACAAAATAAAAAATTATGGTTTTTGTTTTTAGCTTTATTAAGTTTTAAATTTCTTGAATTTGATAATTAGGCTGGTGGATAGCCAAGTTTTTGTCTCTTAATTAGGGTAATAATAGTGATTTTTGACTTCCTGATAGATTTATTATCTGATTCAAAAATGAGGTGATATCTCCTGGTTGCCTGGTTATGGAAGGAGTTTAACAGAGATGGATATTAGTAAAACAAAAGAGAGAAATCATAATTACATAGGATTAATTGTTTTTAGCGTTTTCATTATTAAAAACTTTCTTGTCTGGTTTTTCTTATATCCTAATGTTGGTTATAATCAGATAACGATGACCTTTGTTACTGTTTTGAATCCAGTTATAGCAATTATTTTTATTTATTATTTAAAAATTGATTTAAAAAAGATTGGTTTAGGTGTTAAAAAATTAAGCCAGGCTTTAATTGTTATTACTCCAGCATATTTGTTATTATATCTACTAGGTATTGTTTTAAAAGACCAGTTGAATAATTATCTAACTAATATTTGAAATCATAATATAGT
>CAZLCX010000121.1:0-2608 GCA_964558325.1 uncultured Halanaerobiaceae bacterium
AAATAAATGGATAACCAAATTGATGATAATAATATTTTGCAGGATTAAAATAATCAATCGAGAATAATGATATGAGAGAAAATCTTAAACTATATTGAGTTTAAATCAAATCACTGGAGGAACTAATATGAGTATAAATAATAGTTCGGTTAATTCTCTTAATATCGATCTCAATGCAGATATCGGTGAAAGCTTTGGTGTTTATAAGCTGGGAATGGATGAAGAGTTGATTAATTACATATCTTCTGCCAATATTGCCTGTGGTTTTCATGCCGGAGACCCGGATGTTATGGCCAAAACTGTAAGTATGGCGGTTGCCAATCAGGTTGGCATAGGGGCACATCCGTCATTTTCAGATCTTCAGGGTTTTGGCAGAAGAAAGATGGATCTTGAAGTTGAGCAGATCAAGAATTTAGTTACATATCAGCTAGGCGCCCTGGCCGCCTTTGCCAGAAGCAGGGGTTTAAACTTACAGCACCTTAAACCACATGGGGCATTATATAATCTGGCTGCTAGCAATTATGAAATCGCCAGAACCATTGCCCAGGCTATTAAAGAGTTCGATCAGGAGCTGATCTTTGTGGCCATGTGCAAGTCGGAAATGTATAAAGCAGGCAAGGATCTTGACTTAAGAGTTGCTGGTGAAGCCTTTGCCGATAGGGCTTACAATCAGGATGGCACTCTGGTATCCAGGAAAATATCAGGAGCTGTCCTGGAAGATCCTGAGATAATAGAGGAAAGGGTAATCAGGATGATCAAAAAAAGAGAAGTTGAAACTATTGAAGGGAATATAATTAATATCCAGCCGGATACAATCTGTCTGCATGGTGATAACCCAGAAGCCATTGCTATTGTCAAAAAGTTAGTTTCAGCAGTAAAGTCGGCTGGAATTATTATTAAACCACTGGATGAAATTATTTAGAATTAGAAAGGAATAATAAATGGCTACCTATAAATGCGCTGGAGATAAAGCGATCTTAATTGAATTTGATTATAAGATATCAGAGGAAATTAATGAAAGGGTCAGAAGATTAGATATTGCTATCAATCAGCATTTGGTTGACTCAATAATAGAAACTGTACCGGCATATCATTCTATTCTGGTATATTACAATCCTTTATTGGTAGATTCTAAAGAACTTATATCTAAGCTTAAAAGTTTAGAGGAGTCTAAATCAGAAGACGAGATTCCAGAGCCGAGACAGCTTGATATACCAGTAGTTTATGGAGGAGAGTTTGGGCCTGATCTTAAATATGTAGCTGACCATAATAATTTAACGCCAGAAGAAGTAATCAAAAAACATACTTCGGGCAGATATAGGGTCTATATGTTAGGTTTTACTCCAGGCTTTGCCTATTTAGGAGGGCTTTCAGATCAGCTGGCTGCCCCGAGGCATAATAATCCCAGGGGGAAAATACCTGCTGGCAGCGTAGGAATTGCTGGCAGCCAGACTGGCATCTATCCGATTACTAGCCCTGGAGGCTGGAGAATTATTGGGAGAACACCTCTGGAATTATTTAAGCCTGATTCTGATCAACCCTTTCTTTTTAAACAGGGGGATATTGTTAATTTTAAAAAAATAGATAAAGCAGATTATCAAAAAATAAAAAAGTGATGTTGTTATTAGGAGAGGAAGTATAAATTGGGTAAAATTAAAATATTAGAGCCTGGCCTCTGCACAACTGTTCAGGATAGAGGTAGAACCGGTTACCAGAGATATGGTATGCCAGAGAGCGGAGCCATGGACGAATTCTCATATAAAATAGCAAATAGCTTAGTCGATAATAATGAAAATGCTCCTGCTTTAGAATTTACTTTAAATGGGCCGAAAATTAAGTTTTTAGATAACTGCATTATAGCCTTAACTGGAGCAGTTTCACAGGCATATTTAAATCAATGTCAGATACCAGCCTGGCAGTCTATCTATGTTCCAGCCGGTGCAGTTCTATCTATTAAAAATTTTAAAAAAGGTGTTAGGGGGTATTTATCCTTTAAAGGCGGGCTTAAAGTTGAAGAAGTATTAAATAGTTGCTCTACTTATTTAAGAGGGAATCTTGGCGGATATCTTGGAAGAAGGTTAAAGGAGAACGACCAGCTAGAGTTTGCCTATAACTCTGACAAATCAAATTATAAATTTAGATATTTAGCAGATGAATACATCCCTGAATATAAGAATCAAGTTGAATGCAGGGTAGTTATGGGCCCCCAGGCAGAATGGTTTTCAAAAGATGGTATTAAAACATTTCTGAATAGCATATATACAGTAACAGACCAGGCAGATAGAATGGGTTATCGTCTGGAAGGGCCAGAAATTGAACATAGTAAAGGTTCTGACATTATCTCCGATGGAATCCCAGAGGGAAGTATTCAGGTACCTGGACACCAGCAGCCAATCGTGATGCTGGCAGACAGGCAGACTACCGGGGGCTATCCTAAAATAGCAACGGTGATAGCAGTTGATATTGCTAAGATAGCACAATTAAAGCCTGGTGATAAAGTTTCTTTTAAGCAGGTAGAAATTGAAGAGGCCCATAAACTACTCCAGGATAGAGAAAGAATCTATCAGCAGATTGTTGAAGAAAGCAGAAATTATGGACCTGGCCAATT
>CAZLCX010000122.1:0-2417 GCA_964558325.1 uncultured Halanaerobiaceae bacterium
CCATCTTTAAACCAGCCGATCAGGTCGCTGGCATATTCTTTTGAAATAATAAAATTTTTGTTTTCTATATATTTTTCTAATTCATATTTGTTAAAGAGATTTAAATTACTCTTTGCCAGGGTTTTTAAGTATTTATTTTGACTATCTGTGATCGTATTCTGCATCTCAGAGGTATAGGCAAAGCATTTCTCTAAATCGTGAAGTGAGGCCTGGATCACTATATTCTCCCAGGGGATATCTGCCCCAGATTCTTCACTTAGTTTTAGATATTCGTTTTTGACATTTACAGTATGTTCTAAAAAACCATCAGTTTATTTAAGTGATGATTGATATTAGCTGGCTTTTCGTAAAAGTCCATCTCTTCAAGAAACTCCAGTAACTGGTTTATTCCTTCTCTATCTGTTTTTTTAAGATCTTCGATGAATTTTGATTTCATATTAATCCCTCATTTTTTAATTTTTAATGACACTTGAGAAAATTTTAATTTATTTTTGACATTTCTATTGACTTATTCTGGATTTGTGATAATATATTTTTAGGATCAATTATAATTTCCTTAATTTTATCGCTTTTTCAATATTTAATGTTTCCTTAAAACCCCTGGAATAATATAGGTGCCCAACCTTTTATTCCAGGGGTTTTTTGCGTTTTATATATAAATTTTTATTTTAATCTTCTCCACTCTGCATTTCGGCCTTTGCTTAATACTTCAATTACTCCCTCTTCTTTTAAATTACTAAAAACTCTGTTAATCGTTGATTCTGAAACATCTGGACATGCTTTTCTTATATCTTCTTTCTCAAAAGTTCCTAAGGTGTTTTTAATTGCCTGTTCTACCCGATAACTTTTGTTACCCTTCTTATTTCTAATCAAGCCTACTCTATCTTCAAATTCCTTATATGCTGCCAGTAAAATACCTAAAAAGTACTCCAGCCAGATAAAGAGATTGTGATCTCCCTGGTGCCAGCCTACTGAAGATTTTTTTAATGATTCATAATAACTTGACTTGCTCTCTTCAATAATTTTTTCTAAGCTTATATACCTGCCAACTTTATAATCAAACTTATATAATAGCAACAAGGTTAACAACCTTGCCATTCTACCATTGCCGTCATTAAATGGGTGAATACTTAAAAAATCTAAAATAAAGGCTCCAATTAATATAAGTGGCTCAATATCTTCATCTTTTATCGCCTGATTTAGATAATTAGAAAGTTCATCCATGGCTGCTGGAGTTTTAGCAGCTGACAGTGGCTCAAACCTGACATACCTTTTACCATCTGGCATAATTTCTTCAATCACATTATCCTGGTTTTTCCACCTGCCGCCTTCAGCTGAAACATATTTATATAGATTTCGATGCAGCTGCAGGATAATATTTGAATTTATAGGAATAGAGTTATAGGAAGTGTGGATAGTATTTAAGACATCTTTATACCCTGCAATCTCACCTTCAGAGCGATCATCAGGATCAATATTGTCTTTCATTATCTCCTTTAAGCGCTTGTCGGTAATAACTATGCCTTCTATGCTATTTGAAGATTTAGTACTCTGGATTATTGCTACTTCTTTTAATTTTTCAAGCAACTGAGGAGATTGATCTAAATATAGATTCTGTTTACCCTTGTATTCATTGATCTTACCAATTAGCCTTACTATCTCCATTGGAATCTTTTCATTCTTTAACTTTTTATTTCTAAATGACATCATAAACCTATTCACTCCTTGATAAACATATTCATTTATCCATTATTGAATATGTTTATTGTATCATAAACCTATTCATTTTGCCATTATTATATTCATTTATAGGTTTAATGAGTATGTTTATTTAACGGTTTCTATTTAACCTTTCTGTTATATAAATATGCCAATACGTATCAGCATTTTTCAGAAAATTATAAAATATGCTTTTATGCCATTATGCTATTACATATTTCTGAAATATTTCAGAGCGGATCCACCCCTCAATATATTAAATATACTCTTAATATTTTAACTTGATATATTTTTGACCTCCTAAAAGCCATTATATTGCTATAAATTCAAATTTTAAGGCTGATTGATAGCAGACTACCATTAAATTGTATAAAGAGCATTAAAGCTAAAATTTAATAAGATTTTTGAGAAATTAAACCTTAACTAGAGCTTAGAAGTTCCCTTGAATTTTTAAGCAAAATTATTTTATATCAGGTCCAGCCATTGGCTTCTAACCTTTCAGCTTCATTGTCATATTTATAATTTTCATCCTGCTCATCCTCTAAGTTTTTCAGGATACTGATTATATACTTGGCACTCGGGGTCCCAGTAGTATTATTATTTAAAGAGGCCCTTTTTATTGCCTCCATTACTTTATCTGCATCATCAGTTATGTTAGAGATCTCTTCGATTAGATGAGTTTTAAGTTTTCTTTCAGT
>CAZLCX010000123.1:0-2367 GCA_964558325.1 uncultured Halanaerobiaceae bacterium
TACCTGAATAGCGCTACCGAATACGATCATAGCGGTTGTAATAGCTATATATAATTTTTTCATTAGTAATTAACCCCCTTCGTGTTAGTTATCTCTAAGCTAAGAGATCTTACGAAGGTAGGCTAAGCTCATTTTACTTTAAGCTAATCTTAAAATGTAGAAATCTTAATATAGATACCCGGCCATTATTATAATTCATTATAAGTTTTGAAAATCCTTTTTTTAGGCAGCTAATTCTTTAAATTTTTCACATCTTTTATAATTTAAGGAGGTTTTTTAGTGAATCTGTTTAATTATAATAATATAGAATTATCTTAAATCAGATAATTATCATAAATGAAATTTGTTAAAGTAATTAAATTGGGGGTGTTTTCATGCCAGCTAATTTACCTCCTCAGTATTATGAGGCGGAGGAAGAATATCGTTCAGCTTCAACACCAGAGGAAAAGATAGCTGCCTTAAATGAAATGTTAGCTATAATGCCTAAACATAAAGGTACAGAAAAATTACAGGCAGATTTAAAGAAAAGAATATCAAAGCTAAAAGAGGAAAAGGATAAAAAATCAGAGGGTAAGTCAACATACAATCCCTATAAAATTGATCCAGAGGGGGCAGGTCAGTTAATATTACTTGGTTACCCTAATACTGGCAAGTCTTCGTTGCTGGGAGCCTTAAGTAATGCTAAAGTTACTGTTGCTAATTATCCATTTTCAACATCGCTGCCAGTTGCAGGTATGGTTCCCTATGAGAATATTCAAATACAGGTTATTGATACCCCACCATTAGTACCTGAGGATGTTCCAGGCCCCATGATCAGTGCAATCCAGAGGGCTGATTTACCTGTGGTTATGATATCACTTGCTTCTTCAAAATGCCTGGAGCAGCTTGATGGGACTTTAGAATTCCTTAAGTCAAAAAGAATAGTTAGAGAACCAGAGGATATTCCAGAAGGTGTGAAGGTTTTTACCCAGGAAGATATAATTTTTATTGCCACAGGAATAGATCATCCTGAGGCAGAAGATAATTTAGATGTAATAAAAGAATTTTATCCAGAGATTGAATTTGAGTTAGTTTCAGTTCCAGAGAATACAGGCCTGAAAAGATTACCTGAGTTATTTTTTAACCAGCTTGGGGTGATCAGGATTTATAGTAAAGCACCTGGACAGGAACCTGATCAGGATAGCCCGTTTGTAATGCCTGCAGGAACGACGTTAATTGAGTTTGCCAGAGCAGTTCATAAAGATTTTGCTGAAAATTTAAAGAAAGCCTGTGTCTGGGGATCATCAAGATTTCCAGGTCAACCGGTAGCTCAGGATTTTATCCTTGAAGATGAGGATATAGTAGAACTTCATACATCTAAATAGCTTGAATATTGATTATTAACTGAACCTGTTGAGTTTTATTAACTTAACAGGTTTTTTCATTTTTAGGGGCTATGTCAGTAACAAATATTAATAATAAAATATTTTTATTAAAATATTAAAATAAAAAAAGGATTTTTTATTTATGTGTTGAATATGTGTATTAGACGAGATATTTTATGGAGGTATTTTAAATGAATGACAGTTTAAATAAGAAAATTACTGAAACTAGAAATCCAGCCAGTGAAGAATTAGATACTAAATCTACTTGTGAAATTATAAAATTAATTAATCAAGAAGATGCAACAGTAGCTGCTTCGGTAGCAGAAACTATTCCTGAGATAACAGAATTAGTAGAGGCAATAGTTCCTAAAATGCGAAAAGGTGGAAGGATTATCTATGTTGGAGCAGGCACCAGTGGCCGGCTGGGAATTATTGATGCTGTTGAATGTGTGCCAACTTTTAGTCTGGAGCCAGAAAGAGTCATAGGTATATTGGCTGGTGGCGAAGATGCTATGTTTAGAGCCAAAGAAGGTATCGAAGATAGTCAGAAAAAAGGGGAAGAAGCTATAAAAGAACACAATGTTAATGAACTGGATACAGTGGTTGGAATTGCGGCAAGTGGCAGTACTCCTTATGTTATTGGTGCAGTTAAAACCGCAAAAAAATTGGGGGCATTAACTGGGGCTTTAGTCTGTAATTATAACTCAGAGCTGGCTGAAAATGCAGATTATAAAATAAGAGCAGTGGTAGGTCCAGAGGTACTTACCGGTTCGACCCGGTTGAAAGCAGGAACAGCTCAGAAGATGATTCTTAATACAATATCAACAACAGTAATGATCAAACTGGGTAAAGTTTATAATAATTTGATGGTTGATTTAAAGGCGACTAATTCTAAATTACGGGAAAGAGCTAGAGGGATTGTTACTGAAATTACAGATATAAACGAAGATGAAGCTGATGAAGTTTTAAAGGCTGCAGATTATTCAGTAAAAGAAGCTATAAT
>CAZLCX010000124.1:0-2331 GCA_964558325.1 uncultured Halanaerobiaceae bacterium
CGCCGTAGAAGAAGATATGCAGGTTGCTCAGGCAGGACTTGATGTATTAGAGTAAAATAGTACCGGGTACCTGGGAATAATTTCCAGGTACCCGGTACCATTATTAAATTATCACTATTAATAATCAAATTCTCCCCAGTCGGGATCTATCAGACGATTATCTTCATTCAGCTGGTCCATTTTTTCCTCAGCTTCAGCCGGCAGTTCCCAGTCAAAAAGATCAAAATTAGCTTCTAAATGTTCTCTGGAACTGGCCTTGGGAATAGCCACAACATCTTTTTCAATCATCCACTTAAGGGTAAGCTTAGAAGCTGATTTATCATATTTTTCTGCCAGCTCTTTTATTACTTTGTTTTCAAAAACTTCTCCTCTTGCCAGAGGACTGTAAGCTGTCAGCACAATTCCATTATCCTGACAGAAATCAAGCAGTTCTTTTTGATATAGTGTCGGGTGGAATTCTACCTGATTGACTGCAACTAAGCCAGGTTCAATCTCCATTGCATCTTTAAGGTGATTGATAGTAAAATTGCTGACTCCAATATTTTTGGCAAGGCCTTCTTCTTTAACTTCTTTAAAAGCTTTAAGGCTTTCTTCCAGTGGTATGTTTTTACTGGGCCAGTGAATTAAAATCAGATCAAGGTACTCAATATCTAGTTCATCCAGAAATCTCTGGGCATCTGATTTAATATCATCATAATGCAGGTTTTCTGGTTTGATTTTAGAAGTTATAAACAATTCTTCCCTATCTACTCCACTTTCTTTAATTCCTTTCCCAACAGCCTGATGATTATCATATCCATCAGCAGTATCAATGTGATTATAACCAATATCTAAAGCTTCTTTAACTGAATCTATACATTCCTGTCCTCTTAACTGCCAGGTTCCCAGCCCTAAAAGCGGCATCTGATCACCAGAATTTAATTTAACATATTTCATTTTATCAGCCTCCTATTTCATATCTTAATTTACTCTTTAAATTAATTATAAATAAATCTAGCACTATTATCAACTTTCACTTAGAAAAAAAGGATATTTAGTAATTATGTTGAAATTAAATGATAGAAGGGAAATCAGAATTATTAAGTATAAAATTAAAGATCTAAATAGAGGAAGTGGCAGTTTTGAAGTTTAAATTTCTGCACAATATAGAAAATAAAATATACTTTATCCCATCAATTTATGCTATCTCTGCAACACTACTCTCATTTTTAGTTATTTTTATTGAATATCGGTACAGCAGCCAACTTGTTGATGTTCTGCCATCATATTTTTTTACTTCTTATGATCTCTCAAAGACTATACTTTCAACAATTGCTGGCTCATTATTTGCTATGATCACAGTTTCTTTTTCTACTATTATGGTTGTTTTGACGATGTATTCTTCTCAGTTTTCGCCGCGGACAATGCAGGATTTCCTCAAAAATAAAGTAACTTTAAAGGTATTAGGAGTATTTATTGCCGGTTTTATTTATTCAATTTTAACTTTACTTTTCATTGATGATAGTTTTCAGGGTAGTGGAGAGTCAATAATATTTTCTTCTATGCTTGGAGTTATTGTAGCGATTATCTGTCTTGGCTATTTTGTTTACTTTATCCATCATGCAGCCAATTCGGTTCAGGTAAATCTTTTAATTGAAAATTTAAAAGTTGAGGTTATAGAGATTGTTGATTCAATTGAAGAGCGCAATAACAGTAATGATCAGATTCGAAATGATCCACCGGATAATTTAAAAGAAATGACCGACCGCGATTACAAAGAAGTCCATCCAGACAAAAGTGGATATGTCCAGTTTATTTATGATATAGAGTTAACCAAACTGGCGGATGAACATGACATTATTTTGAGAGCCGAAAAAATGATTGGAGATTATGTAACTGAAAATTCTATTGTCTTTAAGCTCTGGCTGCTTAATGAGGGTGATAGCCTGGAGGAGGGAGAGTTAGAAAAAATTAGAGATAGTGTTCGCAGCAATCTGGTAATCAGTAATGAAAGAAGCAAAAAAAATGATATTGAATTTGGGCTTTTAAAATTAACTGAAGTTGCTTTAAGAGCAATTTCGCCAGGAATTAATGATCCCAATACAGCTATTTTTTGTATCAACCAGTTAGGCTGGATTTTATCCAGGATTGCAGTTGCAAATTTAGAGAATACCTATTACTATAATGAAAAAGATGAACTCTGCTTTATATTAGAAGATATCTCTTTCTGGGATCTTTTATATAAAACTTTTTATCAGCTTAGTTATTACGGCAATCAGGATGTTTCGGTTGCTGGATCGATTCTTGATGCTCTGGTGATTGTAGCTGAAGGGAGTCCTCAGAATATTAAAG
>CAZLCX010000125.1:0-2266 GCA_964558325.1 uncultured Halanaerobiaceae bacterium
CAACCTGTCAGGAAAATCCCTTTGACTGTGCCAGAGAAGCCGAACTTTATTTTACTGCCAGATAAACCATAAGCCCCTACCTGATTAATGGTAGGGGCTTTAAAATTTATATTTTATATCGGAATATTACTTTTTTTAGATAGGATGAGTTTGTTAAAGATAATAATTTTTTCACAAAAAGTCAGTTTTTCTATTGCAAATAATATCAATCTGTGGTTAAATTAGAAGAGATGGAAATAAATATAAAATATAAGTAATAAAAGGGGGCTAATTAGTGCTGTGATAAATAAAGAAGAATTAGAAGAGTTGTATTGGGGAGAACCAGGAACTGAGATGGGAGCATTTATTATAGCAGATAAATTAGGTTGTAGTAGGTCTAAAGTTTACAGGCATTTAAGAAAGTATAATATCCCTGTTAGGCCACCAACTACAGAAAGTAATGAATGTATGACTAAAGCAAGTGTTGAAACAGCCAGTCGTAAATGCAGAGAATTACATAGAAGCGGTGTCCTGGATATGTCCGGTGAAAATAGTCCTAATTATGGAAGAAAGGCTTCAGCTGAAACGAGGAAAAAGATGAGTGAAGCTAATAAAGAACATTTAAACGGTAACGCATTAGAAGAAGATAGGGCTCTAGAAATTTATCATTTATATAAAAACACTGATATATCTTTGCAAGGCTTAAAAGAAAAATATAAGCATTCAAGTAAGACTATCCATGCAATAATTAGCTGTAAACACTGGGCAACTAAAGATTTAACGCCTGTCTCGAAATCTTGTGGTCAAAAAGGAATGTCTAATCACAAAGCTAAAATAGATAAGAAGACTGGTCTTGAGATTTATGATAAATATAAGACTGGAGAGGTAATGCAGAAAGAACTAGCAAAAGAATATGGGGTTTCTTTAGCTACAATAAATCTTATTGTTCATTGTAATCACTGGATAACAGAAGACTTAAAACCAATCTTTAAAAACAAAAAGATTTCGGATAATAAAGATTTAATAAACAAGAAAATTGGTCTAGAAATTTATAATAAATATAAAAATAACAATATAACAAAAAAGGATTTAGCAAATAACTATGGGGTTTCTCCCACTACAATAAATCGAATAATAAAGGGTAAACACCCTACAACAAAAGGTTTAATTCCAATTTTAAAAACCATTAACTATAAAAAAGGAAAATTCCATCATAATTCTAAATTGGATAGGGAAACTGGCTTAGAGATCTATAATAAATATAAAAACAGCAATTTAAAGAGAAGAGAGCTCGCAAATAATTATGGGGTCTCAATTAGAACGATAGGCCGAATAGTAAATTGTAAACACTGGACAACGGAGCATTTATCAGATGACTAATCCTGAATTTTTATTAATCATCTAAAAGTAAGGTGTTAATAATTAGTTTATAATTTCAGGTATATAATTTTATATGATTTATTATAAATTAATTTTGACATCTATGAAAGGAGGTAAATCATGAAAGCAACAGGAATAGTAAGAAAGATAGATGGACTTGGAAGAATAGTAATACCAAAAGATATTAAAAAAGATATGGATTATGAAAAAAATGTAGCCTTAGAATTTTTTATTGATCAAGATAAGATCGTCATGAAAAAGTATTATCCAGCCTGCACCTTCTGTGGCGAAAAGGAAAAAGATGAAGACAATAGATATGAGTTTTCAGGCAAGACAGTCTGTAGATCCTGTGTCCAGGAGTTAAGTAGTTAAGCTGCCAAAGTTAAGAGTGTTATTTTAGTTTAGCAATTCAATAAAATAAAAGGCCAGTCTGCTAATATTAAAAGTGGTATTGCTATATAAGTGAGCTCTAAAATCATAAAAAGCCAAAGAGGGCGGCATAAAGCCAGCCCTCTCTGGTTATCTCTAAATCCTTTTTCTTTGTAGGAAAGTGAAAAGGCATACCTGATATATCTGGTAACTTTTTTCTCTGGAGGTTTCTTTTCTCGAATGATCTTTCTTATCTCTTCTGCTTTCTGACTCTTATCTTTAATTTCTTTCAATTTGCCATTATTAAATTTATACTCCAGGATTACTCCAGATTCAAATCAGTATCAATGCCACCTGCCCAGGTCATCAATTCATCTTTTCACCATCAAAATTGATTCATCTTATATACGCTTCCCCTTCTACATCTCTACCTCATCCCTATCTCTCTAATACTAATAAATAATATAATTGATCTCTTTATTCAAAATACCTGCAGGAGATTAACAATATTTAGACAATTATAATATTATGAAAATTA
>CAZLCX010000126.1:0-2188 GCA_964558325.1 uncultured Halanaerobiaceae bacterium
TGGAGATTTTAAAATTTCTTTTAGTTTATTTAATGGCAGTTGATAAGCTTTTCTTCCCTTCTGACCTTCAATTGTCCGGGCCATACACAGGGAATTTATTATTGCTTCTTCTACTGCTTCTAATGCTCCCTCAAATAGCAGATCTATCTCTTCTGAAGGGAACATTTTTATAGAATAGGGTTTTTCTGCATCATATTGATACTGATTGGATGTGGAAAAAGTTAAGAAGAAATCACCACTTCCTCCTTCACCAATTGCCCCGGTTCTGGCCATTGCAATTGATCCTCTTTTGGCAATTCTTTTACACTGCTGAGTTGTTAATGGAGCATCAGTGGCAATAGTAACCAGTAAGGAACCTTCATTAGCAGAAGTCTGCCAGGGAAGTGGAAGCTCACTCTGATTTATTATTTTACCTATATCATGATTATTAATTTTTAAATCTTCACGTCTGCCCATATTACTCTGGACAAGAGCACCAATAGTATAATTTTCATCTTCAAATTCAACAACTCTGGAGGAGGTACCTATACCACCTTTGAATTCATAACATATCATACCAGTCCCACCACCTACATTACCTTCAGTAATCTGACCACTTTCTGCCTTCAAAATAGCTTCTTCTAAATCATGATAATCTATACCGGTCATTTCTAAATCACTTAACCAGCCATCCCAGGTCTCACCTACAGTCCCCATTGAAAAGGGTTCTAATTTATCTATCCGTCTCGTTGCCAGTGAAAGATAATGATGAGCAAGTCCCAGCAGATGACTTCCGGTAAAGATAATTGGAGTTACTAAGGTGCCTGTTTCTTCAAGCCAGTGGCTGCCAGTAAACTCCCCGGTTCCATTGAATGAATAAAAGCCGGCCGGAAAATGGCTGCCAGCCAGATGACCATTATTTGGCATAATAACAGTTAGACCAGAACAAACATCTTTAGAATTTATTGTTTTATGTCCGACAACAACTCCTTCAATATCAGTAATGGCATTATACTTTCCAGTTTTTAGTTTCCCTATTTTAAAACCAAGTTCTCTAAATCTTTTTCTTTTCATTTATTTACCTCCAGCATTTTTTTAAGAAAAAAATTAATTTTTTGATAATTCTCATCCCAGTTAGAGTGGAGAGAGTTAATAAGAATTTTATTTAAATTTAATTTTGAAAATATATTTAGTTCAAGCTCTGCTAAATTTTGATAAAACATTATTAATCCCGGATAGCCCTCTAGATTATTTACGTTAATCAGCTCTTTTTCTGCAGGTGAATTATCTTTAATCATCCTAAAAAACAATATTTGTAATTCTCTCATCCTCTTCTTTAAAGATATAGATTTCATTACTCAGAATTTTTTTGACTGCCTCTAATACTTCTAAATTAATTTCTCGATTACTTTCCTCACAGGCGATGAGTTCATCAAAGGCATCTGCTGCATGAGAAATTCCATCTGCCCAGCCATTTTCTAAGGTATATCCTCTTAAATCATTTTCTTTTTTATAATATTTAAGCAGGTTATCTTTAACTTCTAAAAATAACTTTTCTTCGATAAAAGGTTGATCATTATTATAGGCCAGGATTAAAGAAATTAAAAGCACAGAAAAAGCTCTGGTGAATATAGTATCATCATTTTTATTCCCTATTTTATAAAAAAGATGCTCTTTATCCTGAGTGATTTTTAAGATTCTTAAAAGTTCATTTTCACTAAAATATTTTTTCTCTAATATCCAGTGATAAAAAGTTCTGTAGATTAAGATATCTCTTAATTCAGGATCCGGATCACCTATGTACGCAAGCTTTAAATCTCCATATTTTTTACACTTTTTTTATCTTCTAATTTGTATTCATTCTGCTGGATATCCCTTAGTTCCTTTAGTAAATTCTTTCTTTTATTCAATTTGAAAACTCCTTTATTTAATATTTACTCCAAATCTTCATTTAACAAAACCATATGGATATGATCTTCCCAGCAATTATTAATTTTTAAATATTTCCTGGATATACCCTCATTGATGAATCCAAGCTTTTTTACAACTCTGAGAGATGACTTATTTTTAGGCATAATATTTGCCTCAATACGATGTAATTTTAGCTCTTTGAAGGCATAATTGTTAGCAGCTTTCAAAGCTTCGGTCATATAACCCTGATTGATTTCATCCTTATCTAATTTATAACCTAAATGACAGGATTGAAATG
>CAZLCX010000127.1:0-2130 GCA_964558325.1 uncultured Halanaerobiaceae bacterium
ATCTCCCTGGCTCTTAAAACACTGCGTTCACCAAATTTATCCTTTAACTGATCAATCGCTTCTACCATATTATCTTCTTCATTATCACTGGAAAAAAGTGAGAGCTGTTCCTGGTCTGCAGGCATTAAATTGCTAACTCCAATCCCTAAAAGCCTGACTGGCCTCCGGAATAAATTATTCTCACAAATTAATTGTTTGCCGGCAAAATAAATAGTCTCTGTATCATGAAATGGTTTCTGATAGGTTATCTGCCTGCTGGAACTTTTGAAGATATCATAGCTTACCTTAACAAAAACAGTTTCAGCTTTTAACTTCTTTTTCCTGAGCCGCCGGGCTACCTTTCCGCTAAATTCCATCAGAACAGAAAGGAGATATTCTTCCTCTTCCATATTTTCAGAAAAAGTCTGTTCATGGCTGATAGATTTTGTTTCCCCTGTATTTTCAACCTCTCTTTTATCAATCCCCCGGGAGAGGTTATAAAGTTTTTGCCCGAACTTACCAAAAATTGAGACCAGGTCCTCCTCGGATAATTCTTTTAGCTCAGCTATTGTCTTTATATTTATTTTATGGAGTTTCTCTTCAGTCTTTTCGCCAACTCCCCAAATCTTTTCGATAGGCAGGGGATCTAAGACCTCCTGAATCTTATCTTCTTCAATTACTGTAAAACCTGCTGGCTTATCCATATCTGAAGCCAGCTTGGCCAGAAATTTATTAGGAGCTATCCCAACAGATACCTGCAAGCTCAGTTCCTCTTTTATCTGTCTCTGAATCATTCTACCGACCTCTCTGGGGCTGCCAAAAAGCCGCTCTGTGCCTCTAATATCTAAAAAAGCCTCATCAACTGATAACTTTTCAATGACAGGGGTATAGTTACTTAAGATTTTAAATAATTGATTAGATACTTCCTGATATCTATCCATTCTAACAGGGAGAAAAATAGCATGGGGACAGCGTCTCTTGGCCTCAGCAGCAGGCATTGCTGAATGTACTCCATATTCTCTGACATTATAACAGGCTGCCGCAACAACTCCTCGCCCCTCTGGATCTCCACCTACAATAACAGGTTTGCCTGCAAGTTCAGGATTATCTCTTTTTTCAACTGATGCATAAAAAGCATCCATGTCAACATGAATTATATTTAAAGACATTACTGACAGCTCCCTCTAGTCTAATGATTAGCTATTAATATTTACTCAAATTCTCAATAACTATATCCCAGAACCTCTCTTTATCTAAATCAATAGCTACTTCAACATTAGGCTCTTTTCCACTAAGATTATAGAAATCACAGACTGTTCGGCCCCTGGTCAACTCGCTGGTTGTTTCGATGTCAACCCGCATCTTTTTAGTTGTAAAAACTCTGTCATCAATCACTTTTGCCACAGTGCATGGGTCATGGAGCGGTGGATAATCAAAATTATAAAATTCTTTATAGGTCTGGCCTAATAACTCAATTAGTTCTATAGATAAATCAGCTACCCTGTTATCTATATTTCTGATACGATCCATAACTTTATCATCTGCTATCGCCTGATAGGTTAGATCAAGACCTGTCATTATTATTGGCACCTTACTCTCAAAGACCACTTTAGCAGCCTCAGGATCAGTATAAATATTAAATTCTGCTGAAGCAGTAGCATTGCCTGAGCCACAGGCTCCACCCATCAAAACAATCTTCTTAATTTTATCTTTAATCTCTGGCTGCAAATTAAATGCAGTTGCTATATTTGTCAGAGTTCCAGTGGGGATCAGGATTAAATCACCACTGCTATTTAAAGCTTCCTCTATAATAAAGTTAACACCATGTTTAGTTTCAGCTGTCTTTGTTGTCTCAGGGAATGTTACTCCGCCTAAGCCGCTCTCACCATGAACTTCTGAAACTTTCAACTGCTCTCTTACTAATGGTTTATGTAAACCAGCATAAACAGGCACCTCAATATCTGCAAAGTCACAGATATCTAAAGTGTTTTTTAAGGTTTTCGGTAAAGTCTGATTGCCTGCTACAACTGTTATTCCCCTTAAATCAATTCTGTCAGATTTAGCTGCAACTAAGATTGCAATTGCATCGTCATGACCTGTATCAACATCTAAGATTACTTTTTCTTTTTCACTCACAGAAATCCCCCTTAT
>CAZLCX010000128.1:0-2109 GCA_964558325.1 uncultured Halanaerobiaceae bacterium
TCAAATTGATTATTTTTGGATGCTGAAAGAATTTCAGGGTCACTGTTTAAGGTCGTTATTTCTTGAGAACCTACCCTGTCAGCTGGTATTTCAACGAGCATAGCATTTAACTCAGGCATATAATCCAGAGGTTCATAACCCTGTTCTCTGGCTTTTTCATGGGCTTCGGATTCTGATAGACCAGCTTTAAATTTAATGATTAATTCATCTTTTTGGCTTTCTGAGAGGGCAGTTAAAGAGTCTTTGTCAGCCTCCCATAATTCAGCATCTTCAGAACTTATAGAACTGCTTTCTACGATTGAACCAGGGAAATTATGCTGGAAATCGAAAGTACCGCTGATAGTTATATCGCCATCTACAGGTTCTTCTGGATCTTCAGGCTCTTCTTCGTCCTCATCATCACCATCATCAGGATCTTCTTCATTTTCAGTTATGTTTACTAATAAGCTGGCTGGATCTCCAGTATCAAAAGAGATTATATATTCTAGAACCTGGCCTACTTCAGGATTGTTAGTAAAAATATCATCAGTTGAAATTGTTAATGTTGAGGTTTCTTCATTTAAATTATAATAATCATTTTGTTGGATGTCATAAGAGTTTTCCTGTAATTTTGATTCAATTGAGGTGATTTCAGATGCCTGATTCCAGGTTATTACTGTTTCAATATCCTGGGGATCATCAAGATTAAAATCGAATTCAGTTGGATTAATTTCAGCATTTTCTTTAATTTCTTCTTCAACTATATCAATGACTAGTAAGGCATCGCTACCATGATCAAATCGAATAAAGATTTCTAATTTATCTTCATCAGCATAATTAAGTATATAGTCTTTATTAATTATCAAGGTGCTATTGGACTCATTGAATATTATTTGCTTATCATTAATAAGATTTTCTACTTTAAATTCTTCATCATCTAAAACTCTGTATAAGCCTTCAACTTCGCTAGCGTCATTCCACTCAATTGTGGTATTTACATCTTCTGGATTATTTAAGTTAAATTCTCTGACTTCAGGATTCAGGTTTGCACTATCTGTTTGAATTATATCTATTTTTGTAGGTAATGTGTTTTCTGTGATATCAACATTTTGAGAATAATCTTCATAATCAGCTTTATTTATGTTAAGTGTTTGGCTTCCTTCTTTTATATTTTTAAAAGTAGCTATACCATTTTTATCTGTAGTAACTGTCTTGTCAGCAAGATTTACTTCAGTATCTGCCAGTTTAAAATAATTTAAACCTTCTGCTAAGTTTGCGCCTGGTTCCTGAACAACAACATTAAATTCTTTGACAGTATTATCATCACTTATATCATCAGTTACTGAACTTTGATTAGAACATGCTGAAAATCCAAAAGTGACCGTAAGTAATAATACAAAAACCATTATTAATTTTTTATTTTTTAACATTTTAGAAATCATACCTCCCTGTATGAAATTTAATTAAACTAATTTATCAGTATTTTCTAGTTTTTATTCATTATTATTTTTCCCAATCAGTGTAATTTAATTTTTGTCTGTTCTTAATTTTTATAAGTAGTTAAAGCTGCAAACTACATTTTTAGTACCCCCTTTATGGTCCTTTGAAAACCATATTAAGCAATAAAAAAACTACTCCGAAGAGTAGTATTTAATAATCGCCACTCCCTTCGGTAGCTGAACCACCCAATTTTATTTGGGCTTCAGGCTTTGCGGACCTGCCTTACGACAGGGGTGCCTTTTTCAAAGGTACCTATTTAGTTTTAAAAAAAAGTAATATCGTGAATAAATATTTATTCTAATTAATAAAATTTTATCATAAACATTTATAAATGGGTATAATTCTTATGGCCTATTTTGTCGAAAATCCTCGGAAATACTGTAAATATTGGATTAACTTTACTCGTAATTAAAAATGATAGCTTTAATAATAATAATTTTTAATGTATATTTTACATATATAATAGTTAAATAAAAAAAGTGCCTCCAGTGAACTGGAGGCACTAATAAAAAATTTATTAATGTAATTTTGCTTACTCAGAATATTCTTCAAGATCAAACTCAAAGAGATATTCATCAGATTCAATATTTACTTTGCCAGTTGAGGCATAATAATCGCCATTTTCTAATT
>CAZLCX010000129.1:0-2099 GCA_964558325.1 uncultured Halanaerobiaceae bacterium
GGAAAAGAAATGGATAATGAGATAAAAGGCACAGGCAATAGCTATGACTTTGGGGGCAGGTTTTATGATCCGAGGATTGGACGGTTTATGAGTTTAGACCCTATGGGTAGAAAATACCCCAATGAAAGTGATTATATCTTCGCAGGGAATAGTGTAATTGCAGCTATTGATATAGATGGGCTATATAAATACCCAACAAATTTTAGTGAGGAGTATAAACATTCTCATCAGTATTTAGAAGTACAGTTTGAGGAAGATATAAAGTCATTAAGTACAGAAGCAAAAGATTATTTTATGGAGCTAGGAGACTTTAAGACAGAAGAAGATATGTATAACTTTTTTTCCAATAGAAACAAAGATTTGAATTTGCATATTAAAGGAGGAGGAGGTATGATTGGACAATTTGGAGAGGCTATTGATAAAGATAATATATTTGTTGAAGCAGGATTATTTAAAGTGTATGAGGGAGTAATGAATGATCCAAATTCAACGGATGAAGAAAAGCAAGCGGCACTATTTAATGTTACCAGCACGCTGATGGAAGAGACATTGCATGCACATGCAATGGCGGAGGGGCATCCTCCTGATGGGCTAAGCGAATATCGTAGATTAGATAAATTATATCCAGGTTGTGATGAATATGATTTAGGTGATTTATTTAAAAAGGAAATATATGGAATAATTCAAAAAGTATATAGGGGAGAGGCTGAACAATTTGAAAAAAGATATCAGGATTATCAAGAGGAAATTGAAGGCATGACCGAAGAACAAAAAGAGAACTTACCAACTGTACCATCAGATGAAGAATAGTTCCATCAGTATTTTTTCAGGAGAAAAATAATTTTTAATAAAGCTAAATTTTTTATATGAAAAATAAGCTGTTTAAAATTTTTATAGGATGTTTATTATTATTTGGATGTAATGATAATAATATAAGCTTAATAGGCAAAGTAGGCAATAATATCAAAGAGCAAAAACCTAATCAGTTCATAGAGAAGCATGAAAATGATTATTATAAAGCCTTAATGATTATTCTTAAAGATACAGTAATTTTCGATGATTTAAAAAGAATTGAAAATGATACAGCTAATGAATTAAAAGATAGCCTTACTTCTGTGTTATTAAGCCATTCTCAAAAAGGTGAAATTTCTTCACAAACAAAGGAATTAGTATGGTTGCTCGATACTCTTCAACAGCCATTAATGGAAGAGGAGAATTGTCTCAGGTTTGAAGAAGTAATTTTTTATGAACAAAAAGAACTTAATAAGTTATTATATACGTTGCTAGAGAATACTTCAAATAGTTATTTGAAATTTATTTCTGAGGAACAAAGAAAAGTGTTATTATATGATATGGCACTATATTTATTGAAGTTAACAGATGAGCACTGCTCTGATGTTTTAGCAGACTATTTTAATACATATAGAATATGGAACAGTAATAAGAAAAGTGTTCTTAATTCATCTTGCAAAATATTTGAAGGCGATCAGAACGTTCTAAATAGTGTGATAAAAAATTTAGATTTAATTCTGGAGAGAGATAATGATGATTGCGATACATGTCATTATGCCATATTTATAGTGGATTCATTATATCCAAGTAACAGTTTTTCAGTTGCAGTAGAATTGATAGAACACTTACAAATTTTTCCACCTAAAGAAACAAAAGACGTATATTATTTTCCATTACTAAAGATTAAGTATCTCCGAAAACAAACAATACACTTTAGCTTTTCCTCTAATATATTGCCAGATAGAGTAGAAGGACTTAATAGTTATAGGGAATTAACGCAATACGTAAATAATAAACCTAATACAATAGATATTGGAGCAATACAATTTAGTCGTGTATATTATGATAAAACAGGGAATCATGCTGTATTATTTGCATTTCATATGATTGATCATTCAACTTCTTGGAGGTTTTGTATATTTATGAAAAAAGAAAAGGGAGAATGGAAATATGTAGATAAGGTAACCTATTATTGTAGAGGTTTGGCATTCAGATACTCAGGGTCAGAATGTGATTATTAAAGGGGGTAGTGGTAGTGTACCATATGTCACTTTTAGGGAATACCAATCAATAACAAAAAGTATAAC
>CAZLCX010000130.1:0-1989 GCA_964558325.1 uncultured Halanaerobiaceae bacterium
TCAGAATCTTTTAATATCATTTCCCCTGATTCTGCTTCGTCTGGAATCTCTACGGTTATATCTAATTCACCATCATTCATTTTTACTTCAACATCGTCCATAGTATTAGATTCACCAGCTTCAACATTAACAGTTTCTTCGGCAGATGCTATAGTATTCCTGATTTCATCTTCATCATCACCTGGATCATAATCTGCCTTTAATTCAACTGTCATTGTCCATTCACCGGCAAGCACATCACCAAAACCAAATTCTGTTTCTAAATCATCTATATCACTAACTTTATCAGTTTTATGATCATGAACCCTTCCTGAATCATTATGCTCTAATGTAACTATAATCTGATAATCGTTAAACCTTTCTTCAACAGTGCTCTGGGCACTCACATCTGATGTTTCTACCTCAGATTCTAATTGACTTAATTCTGATAGATCAGTTGCTATCATCAACTCTCCGGTCTCCTCAACTTCCTCAGTCACCTCAGTACCACTATCCATGGCACTATCACAGGCTGTCATCGTCAGAGCTAAAATCAAGATAAAAGCCATCAAACCAGCAATCTTAAGCTTACTTCTCATTTAATATTTCCCCCTTGTGTTATGTTATCAAAATATATTTAAAATAATTCCCAACCAGACCAGCAGCTAACTCTTTTATCACCACCTATTTCCAGGCTGACATCCTCTTCAGGAACTGTTCCTTCTAAGGCGCAGCCTGTTATAATAACTCCTGTAATTATAAGTAATATTAATAATAGAAATGATCTTTTATTCTGCTAATGTTTTCCCCCTTTCCTTAAAAATTATCATTTCAACAGCTTTTTAATGGCCAGAGCCTAACTTCTAAGCCTGGCTCTTCCTTTTGTCTATTCTTAAAATAAGAATCTGAAATTCTTTCAACAATTTTTGTCGCATCTTCATGTTTCAAATCAGAAAGTAATAATAAAAAAATATTTTTATCCCACTGGTACAAAATATCTGCAGACCTCATCTTCTCCGTCAGGATCTTGATAAAGCCATTATTACTCTGGTCCTTAGCCAGTTCATTCTCCCCGGCTAACTCTATCTTGACAAGATAAGTCGAATGCCAGGCTCTATCCGAGCGGCGTTTCTCCAGCTCATATATGTAACGAAATTTTTTTCTGTCACAGACAAAGGCCGAATCCATAAATCACTTCCTCCTATTGATATAACTCATAAATTTAATCCTTGTATGCTATTATAAATAAAAAACCAAAATATGTTAATGATGTTAAGATAACGCAAAGTAAATTTATAAACTTTATATATTTTATAAATCCCGGTATAATTTAATAGTAAATATATTGATTTAGCAGAAAATTATAACTTAATTAGATTCATTGTTCTATTAATAACTTCCCGATTTTAATCCTCACATTCTAATAATTAGGAGGAAAGAGTTAAGATAAAATTCTATTTAAAAATATATAATCGCAAAAAATAAAAAGTTGATAGCTTGTTATATAATAATATAAGCAAAGTAACAACCTCCCCTGATCAATTTCAATCAGAAAGCCCAAATAACGCACTAAAAACCGTTTGGATTTTGTAAACCACATTGTAAACTACATTTCGCCTAAATGCCGGGGTTATTTGGGGTATATTAGCCCTATGTCTTTCCGAGAACATTTATGGATTATTTTATAAATGTCCTCTGATACTCCCTCTTCTTATGGCATTAAAAAAGCCCTTCCCAGAGGAAGGACTTCTCTCATTGTTTAAATATATAATTATTTGCAATTAGCTCCTGGTTTTAAAAAGAAATCAAATAAAAAAGCAGACCGAACTGAACTATCTCAATCCGACCTGCTTGATTTATTAATTATTTAACTGTCAATATTTTTAAGTAGACAACAAAATTTCATTTAAAATATTTATTTTTAGTTCTGAACTAGCATATAATCAAAAACAACTCTATTATTGGAGGAGGTCCTATTGTTCTCATTCTCAATAATCTTGAGATCGAAAC
>CAZLCX010000131.1:0-1962 GCA_964558325.1 uncultured Halanaerobiaceae bacterium
CTGAAGTAGTCTTTATTTCATTTTGATGAACTTTACGTAATAATTTTAATTGTTTACTTTCTCCAAGCATCTTCTCTAATTCAAGCAATTTAAGTGTTCCTTTGCAATAAAGAGTTAAAAATGTCTCTTGACTGGTATCTCTTTTAAGCCCTCTAATAGGAGGCAGGTTTTTAGCATTCTCCTGGTATTTATCAATAATTTCATTATATTTATCAATACCATAACAGTTTCTGACTGCTTTAAGAACTGAATAATTTGCAAAAGATTCATTCAGCCAGTCTTCCCAGGATGTAAACTCAGCTTTATTCCACCAGAAATGAGCAATTTCATGACCTAAATTTCTAAATAATTTTAACTCGCTACTACCAGCTATCTCAGCTGAATAAACTAACAAACCTGGACGACAATAATGACCACCATTTTTACGGGGAGTAATAACAATATTAACTCTATCTCTAGCAGTTTTCCCAAACTGACTATTATAATAATTTATTAATTTCTCTGTTAGTTCTTTTGAGTTTATGGCTGTTTCTTTATGTTCTTCATTTATATAATATACAGAGCTTTTTATATCTGCATTATTAAATTCAAAGCATTTAAAATTATTGAAAGCTATAATTGTACAATCTCCAAAGGGATCTTCCTGTTCTATTATATAATTGCCATTATCCTTTATTACTTGAGGTCTGCTAACAACCTTATAGCCATCATCGATAACTATATTCAGATTAAAGATTGCTGGCTCAAGATAATTCTCAAAAAAAGGAAACCAGGGAGCATACATTCCCAGCTCTACAAATCCATTCTCAATTCTATTAAGCTGTATTATCTCCTGATCCTCTCCTCCTTCAAATTTTATGCCTTTACTGTTAAAATGGCCGCTGTAACTCATTTCAATATTAAGTTTATCACCTTTAGCTAAAGGCTTATCAAGCATAACTTTAACTTTTTGACCTGGATAATTAAAAGAAGAACAGTTAAATTTTTCAGCTTCAATGATATATGATTTAATTCTTTTACCTTTTAGTTTTTCTATCTCTAATTCATGATATAAATAAAATATAACTTCTTCTTTGTCTTCTTCTAGAGAACAATAAGTCATCTCCATATCTACATTAATAAATTTACTTTTTACATCTATTTTTAAATTTGCATTATATTCATGATTCATGGAGTGGCCTCCTTCTCAATATTTAAGATTACAGTCTTGCTATTAAAAAATTTAACATAAAACTTTTATTCAATTAAAATTTATATTGCAACTTTTTTCAATCTGTAGTAATATATAAATGTCAATGGTAATTTCTCCACTATTATTAATGTAATATTGGAGGCATAATTAGACCCCTCTAATAGAGGGGT
This sequence comes from uncultured Halanaerobiaceae bacterium, assembly GCA_964558325.1. Taxonomy (GTDB): domain Bacteria; phylum Bacillota; class Halanaerobiia; order Halanaerobiales; family Halarsenatibacteraceae; genus Halonatronomonas. Next base: position 1,363 of record CAZLCX010000131.1, read on the forward strand.
CTTTTCCGTTTTAAGTGTATATAAAATAAAAATTACTTATTTATTAATAATAATCTCTAAATCTGTTTCTGTCTTTTCCTTTAAAAATTTTAAAATATTATTTGTAAGTACATTACTGACCTTCTCTTCAGCAAAATCAAGCATTTTAAAGGAACTTAAAGCCTCTTTAAATGAATAATCCGGAAAATCACTGCCCCAGAATAATCTACCTTCTGGTATTTGATTTAAAAACCATTTTAAATGGGGTAAGTATGGACTGGCTGCAAAGATGTTTTGAACTGCAGAGGTGTCAAAATACAGGTTTTCTGGAGGGTGATTGATCCAGCTGCTTAATTGCTGAAATTGATGGCCTCCACTATGAACCATAACGATTGGAATGTCTGTTTTATAAGCTAATTCCACTATTTCTAAAGGGATTCCTAGATCAGATTTAACAACAGGATTAGAGTGAACCTGGACAATCCAGTCATTTTCTTTAATAAAAGCCAATAATGGCTGGATTTTATCTATTATCTCGCTGTTTTCAAAGACATTTGGGTAAACTTTAACTCCAATTATATTTAGATTAGACTTAAATCTATCTATATTTTTATGATTAAG
>CAZLCX010000132.1:0-1834 GCA_964558325.1 uncultured Halanaerobiaceae bacterium
TTATAGAGTTGGCTCAATACTGTAATTTAAATCTTTATAACTCCTGAGACATTTCAAAAACAGCTTCTTCAATAATTGTTCTTACAACTAAATTAATAACTTCCTGTTTTCCTTCACCTGTTTCAAACTCTACTATATTATCTCCCATGAAGGAAAATGATTCCAATCCAATCTTTTCACCTTTAATTTCATCTTTTAAACTGGTAGACCAGACAACTTCACCAGTCGTTGTATCAACCAAACGTATATCCAGAGCAGTACTGGCAACAGCATGTTCTTTAGTTCCACCAGCACCAGCAATAGTTAGTCCAGTTCCTCCGGATTTTTTATCTACCTGATATTCAGTTATGGCTCCATCAATCACATAATCTGCTCCAGCTAGCTGTCCCAGATCTGGTCCTTCTCCAGAAGCCAGTCTGTCATCAGACTGCAGCTGCTGCTCGTTCATAAAGTCTCCCAATTTTGATCTATCCAAAATTTTAACTTGACGCGATCTTTTTAAAGCAGTAATCATCATATCAGTAGCTCCCTGAGTTAAAACCTGAGAACCAGTTTCATCCCTTTTTCCTGTTTTATCCTGTATATTATAAATAGCAACTCTGGGTTTTTCCTCGGCTTCCGGCAGTGAAGCTAATAGCTGAGTAGCTCCAGTTACATTTTTCTCAGCAGATTTAATTTGCTCAGCATTATCCAGAATTTCATTCATTACTTCTTTAGATTCTTTTTCTGCCTCCTGAGCTGCAGCTAGAGCGGAAAAAATGAAAATTATGCAGATAAAAAGTATACTTATTTTTTTTATTAATTCCATATTTGTATCCTCCCATCTTATAACTTCCTTATTAGTTAGATAGATTTCCCCAGTCATTAGAATAGGTTACAGTAGTACTCTCTCCAGTGATGCTATCTGTTATTTCCACGAATACTTCTCCGTCACCTTCGGTCACAGAAATCTCCAGATCTCCAGCTGTAAATTCACCAGTTGGATCTTCTGATTCCATTATATCTTCTATTATCTGACGCTGGACTGAACTATACAGTCTTCTCTCTAAACCCTCAGTAAAGCGGTCAATTGAATTCTGACCAGTTTCTACTAAATCATCCTGAGTTTCAGCAATATTTATAGCTGCCTGTCTGGCATCTGGATTATTAAATTTATTAAAACTCCAGCTCATATTATAACTGGGATAGGCAGCTGCAGAAAAGGTTAATCCTATAATCATTATTAACATTACTGTAAAAATAAATAATTTTTTCATTCTTTCTCCCCTTCCCTGAACTTAAATATCCGATAAATAATTATTAGAAACTAAATTGGAAACCTGCAACTGGGTGTATATCACTATCATCAAAACTACCGCCCTCATTAATAGCTCTAGCTTCAACAAAAATATTTTCAGTTATATTCCAACCTGCAAATAATTGATAATCAGCTGTATCTGTGACCTCTCCTCCAGCTCCAAAATACAGGCTGTTATTAGGTTCAAGAACTAAAGAAAGAAAACCGACTAATTCGCCATCCTGACGCAAATAAAATAATTCACCCATAAAACGCAGAGGCATATCTCCTGGAGAAGAAATTTGTGGTGCAGCTCTGATTCCCGCATTAATAACAGTGTCTCCTTCACCATAAGTAGTAAATACTGTTCCTATTTTATGAATTTTAGGGTTAACTTCTCCGTTTTCTTCCATTAAATCCTGTGAAGCCTCAATTAATTCCAGCCGCTCTTCTAAATCTTCATCTTCTTCATCTTGAGCTACAGTCATCGGAGTAACAACTAATAATAGACTTAATACTAGAACTAATGATAATAATATTATTTTTTTATTTATCACT
>CAZLCX010000133.1:0-1815 GCA_964558325.1 uncultured Halanaerobiaceae bacterium
TAATAACTTTGCACTGCCTATCCAGTTTTGATTATATGCTATTTTAGAAATTTCTCTAATTAACTCTTGCCTATTAATAACACCAAATTTCCAGGGCTGTTCATTTCCTCCTGATGGCGATAGTCTCCCTGCCTCAAGTATATAATCAATAATTTTCTCAGGAATGGCTTTATCTGAAAAATTACGGACACTACCCCGCTTTTTAAGTAAATCCAGTAACATCTTATATCTTCCTTTCTACTTATATTGCTAAGGCCCAATTTAGGTAATTTAAAATCTATTATAAACAAAATCCAGCCAGGCACCTGGTCCTTACCCAACAGTTACCACCTCCGTTAAGTAGACCAGAAATTGCTGGCTGGAATAATATCTATCTTAATTATATCTTTAATCACAGGATTTTAAAAGGCCTGAGATTTGCAATTTCCTCTCTCTACTTTAAATTCTTTTAACAGATAGATTAATTAATAATTAAATTGATACCTATAACAAGTCAGTATTTTTAGTATCCAGTCATTTAATCTCCAGCGAAAGATATAGGCTATCTCTTTCCTGTTCTTAATTGCCCTGAATATCTGGAATTCTGCTTTTCAGGTGGGCCAACCAAAAGAGTCCTTCTCCCTTAGTCATTACTGTATCAACTAAAACCACCATTAGCTAGTTTCTTATAGCCATTATATTTTCTTTATTCATGTAATTTGCATACTCTTTATATCCCTCTTCTTTTATACTATTTTATCTTTAATTTCTAATTATTACTTCTGGCAAATGATTTTCTTTGATTTTTTCTAACCCTTCTTTCCCATTTAAATAAAACCAGAGAGAAAACTAACATTTGAACAGTAATTTCCGGTACACCAACAAATAATTCGGCAATAGATGTTCCAGTCCTAATATAGTTAACAATACCACTTAAAAACTCCGGTAAAGCAATAAAAAGATAGGTAAATCCATAAAGCAATCCAAATAGTAGTAACCAACCATGCCTTTTTTCAAATATTCTCTTATAAAAAGGATAAATCAATAGAGCAAAAAGTCCTCCCCGTAAAATCTGCATTGGAAATACTCCAAGACCCACCATAGGATCCTCCAGAGAACGATAAAGTTTAAAGGATTCCATAGTGGCTAACGACTCTTCATAATTTAGCAGCTCCATAAAAATAATTCCACAGACAACATAAGTAATAACATGGATTAATGTAAACCTACCAATATAACCTCGAATTCTTTTATTCATTTATCTCAATCCCTTTATTAGAAGTTGTTATATTTTTATGATTACACCAATTTTCCCATTTAAGAAAACCCCAAGAAAAGATAAATACTTGAATAGCTCCTGTTACTAAAACCATCAAATGTTCTACTAAGGTTGTTTTAGTATAAATAAGCCCTTCAATTGATCCAGGCATAGGGTTTACAGACCCCAGGAGTCCCAGGCCAAACAGAGCTGCAAATAAAATTAACCAACCACGATTATTTTTTAGAATAATATCATAAAATGGATAAAGAATGAGGGCCATCACACCACCTCTTATTACCTGTTGAAAAATTACCATAAATCCAGGTTGACTATATGGTTTAAAAAAATCCAGAGCAATTCTTTCAGAAGCAGGCATAGTATTTTGAAAAATCACAAATACTACTGCAATTCCAGTATAAGTTACAACATGTGTCAAAGAAAATCTTCCCAAATAACCCCACAACTTGTTATTAAATATTTTGCTCATTCTTATTCCCCCCTCATTTAGAACAACGCTCTATTCTAAAGCTGCTAATACCATATGAGTCCCTGCTATCTTAGTCTGATGTTCCTCT
>CAZLCX010000134.1:0-1813 GCA_964558325.1 uncultured Halanaerobiaceae bacterium
AGGTGATTTTTTTGAATTATAAAAATGAGATATCAAAGATATTGGCAGAGGATATTGATGATTTTTCTAAAAAAATAATGATAATTGGCATTATAACCACAGCAATAAAGGAAAAGTTAGATTTAATTCCAGTAGTTGTCGGTGGCCAGGCTGTTGAATTTTATACAGGCGGCGGTTATGCTACCATGGATATAGATTTAATCTGTGAGACTTCAATAACCGAAATAGGAAATGTACTGGAGTCACTTGGTTTTTATCGAGATAATAAATACTGGATTCTTGATTCTGAAACAATAAATATTGCAGTTGAAATACCTTCAGGACCTCTAGCAGGCTCAAAAGATAAATTACAGGAGGTTGAAGCAGGTAGCCATAAAGCTTACTTTATTGGCATTGAAGATATAATTATTGATCGTTTGAATGCTTATGTTCACTGGAATGAAGAATGGCAGGAAGAATGGATACTGGGTATGATTATATCAAATTATGAAAATATAGATTGGGATTATTTAAAAGAAATTGCCAGCCAGGAAAAAGTCCTGGATACTTTAAATGAAATATCTATTAAAGCCAGAGAGATAGCAGAAACAATTAAATAGTTAATTTATCAAAAACTTTTAACCAACCAGCCAGACAGGCTTCAGCCATTCCTTAACCATGAGTGGCAGCCAGTCTGGCTTTCATTCTTTAAATCCTTCCTTAAAGCCCCTGTCTATTCCACCTGCTCTTCAGTCAGTCCTCTAAGAACTGGCCTGGCCAGCATCAATTGTCAGTGAGTTAATCCCTTTAATTTTCTCCAATAAATCAGCCTCCTTTAATTCACCACCTCTACTACATTCCTACTACATCTCTATCTCTCCAGTTCAATTCTAAAAACAGCCGAAAGCCCCCTGCCATCAACCTCAACCAGCCGGAACCAGTATTCTCTGTCAGCCTTCAGATCATCAATAATAAATCCGCCAGAACCAGTTTCACCAGTCTCGACAATAAAATATTTCAGCAGCTCTCTATAATCACCTTTGCCATCAATCACATCACCACCGGCCCAGTCATTAAAACTGCCCTCACCGAGGAGCAGAAAAAACTCAGAGTCAGGCTCACCTGTAAAAGAAACATCAAGCAGGAGAGAGCCATCCTGGGTACTATTATCCCCAAGAAAATAATTATTGATAGAGACTGGCTTAAAATCATCACCGCCATAGAGAGCATCCATGGCTTTTTTCATAAAAAGATTATGGCCATTAAATGACAGACCTGCAGTCATCTGATTCCAGGCCTGACGGTCAAGAGGTGTCAGCTGCCTGGAGAGCTCAATAGCTCTTTTAAAAATATTTCGATTCTGCCTGCTCCCAGGACTATCTCGAATCTTCCTGACATGTTTCCTGGCAATATGTTTGCCATTCCGCTCATAAAAGACGATCTCATCCCCAAATTTACCGCTGGCTCCAGCAGACATCAGCGGCATTTTAACTTCTGCCATAAAAATCAGCTCCTCTCATAATTTAAGCCACTTTACTAAAAGTTTCTTCAATCAATTCAGTCTCAGGGAACAGTTCCTGGATATCTCCAATTAACTGGCTATCAGCACCGCAGATAATACACTGCAAATTACAGAGATCAACTTCATGATAAAAACTAAAATCATTGAGCTGGCCGCAGTTTTTACATAAAATCCTCTCAAGCATTCTAATTACCTCCATTCCAGTCAGGCTTGCTGGCAGAGCTGCCCCTTTATCTAAATTATACTAGATCTGGTCAGACAGAAAAAGGGGTGGGTAGTGCATTGAATGAAAAAAATTAAAAAATATTTAAT
>CAZLCX010000135.1:0-1752 GCA_964558325.1 uncultured Halanaerobiaceae bacterium
ATGAGAACAGAACAGGAAGTTTTAACAGAATTTAATAATTGGGCTAAGGAAAATGATTTTATTAGAGCTGCAATATTAACTGGCTCTCGGGTAAAGCCAGAGGCAGAGATAGATTTTCTATCTGATTATGACATTGAGCTATATGTTTCTGATTTAAGTATTTTTAAAGAAAACGATAACTGGCTTAAGCCCTTTGGTCCTATAATGGCCCGCTGGCCTTATAAGCCCCGCCAGACAGACTTTAAGCCAGGTAACTGGATTACCAGACTTGTTTTATTTAATGATGGCGTGAGAATTGACTTTCAGATTACAGATCAGCAGCAGATAGAGCAAGCTGCCTATGATAATGGCTATAAGGTTTTAATAGATAAAGATCAATTAACTAATAATTTAACAGAACCGACCTATTCAGAATATATTATCAGTAAGCCTGACAGAGAAGAATATGAAACTCTGGTAAATGAGTTCTGGTGGAATGCTTATTATGTTCCTAAATATCTCTGGAGAGAAGAGATTACTTTTGCGAAATATATGCTGGATAATATTCTTAGATACTCATATTTACATAAAATTATAGACTGGTATATCGGAATGGAAAATGACTGGTCTGTGGAAACAGGGGCTTTAGGCAAAAACTTTAAAGATTATCTTAGCCCTGAAACCTGGAATAAATTAAAGGCAACCTATACAGGGGCTGATATAACAGCTAACTGGCAGGCATTTTTCAATCTGACGGATCTTTTTAGAGAAATAGCAATACAGGTTGGCAGAAAACTTGGTTATAATTATCCGGACCAGACTGATCATGATGTTATCCAATTTTGCAGGGAGATTGAAAGAAAATAGAAAAAATATAACCTAGAAGGATCCTGACTGGGTTGATGAAGAAGTTACTGCTCATAGAAATCTGATGAATTGCAATTTGATTTTCTTGAGACCTGGGTATTTTATAGTTGTTTTATTTTATTAGCAGTGCTAAAATAAAAGTGGGAGGTCGATAATATGACAGGTAAAGAGATAATAGAATTTCTTCAGAATAATAAAGACATTTTAAATAAATTTGGCGTTGAAAGCATTGCTATATTTGGTTCGTATGCTAAAAAACAGGCTGTCAATAATAGTGATATCGACCTGCTTGTAGAATTTAAATCAGGGAAAAAGACCTTTGATAATTATATGGACTTAAAATTTTACCTTGAAGATAACTTAAATAAAGATGTTGATCTTGTCATTAAGGATGGAATAAAAGAAGAATTAAAGGAAGATATTTTAGGAAGTGCTAAATATGCGAAGTCCTGAGGTATATTTAAGGGATATATTAAACTTAATAAATAAAGTTCTAAAATATAATGTTATATAAGATAAAATACCACAACTCAAAAATGTTATAGAGGATATCTTAAATCACACATAATAACTCTGTTAATATTTAAAAAACGATTTTTGTCTGATGCTCCCATATTTTTTGGGAGTTTCTCTTATGTTAATATCATCCTTATTAAATTAATATTATTACTTTAATAAGGTGACGAAAATTATTATCAGAAATAAAGAGTATTCTATTCATGCGGTGAAAGATTTGAGTATTAACATAAAAAGCTAAATAGCTTTAATTATACTTATAAAGTCATGAGGTTTCAGTATTTCTTCTATACCCAAACTGCTGTTTTGATATATCATTAAATCTTTAATAACATTAATTTTATATTATAATCAAAATTCACAGGAAAAGAAGCTTCTATGAGAATAGAA
>CAZLCX010000136.1:0-1706 GCA_964558325.1 uncultured Halanaerobiaceae bacterium
TTCCGGTTTAGGAGAGCTGGTAGCAGCATTGTTTAAATAAATCATAAATTTACCTGCCTTTCTTAACTTGACTCCTTTAAATATATTCGTGATTAATAAATGAAATCCTTTATCTTATTAAAAATAATTACCAAAAATAAAAGACTCCCCTTTACCTGATCTGGTAAAAGAGAGCCTTAATTATCAATGTTTATCTATCTTTAATTTTTGCCGGGCAGTTTATGCCAAACTATCTAAGTCAGCTTTTATTTCTGCTACCAATCTGTCAATTTCTCCATAATCTTCTTCTGCACCGTGTCCTTTAGCCACAACCGGATCATAGAGATCAACTTTTAAGTTGGGCATCAAATCTAATAGTTTATCGGTCATTCTTCCTGCCCAACCGTAAGATCCGATAATGGAAGCATAACGGGTCTTGGGTTTTAAAACATTGGCCAGATAGGCTGCATAAACTGCAGATGGATGAGGCCCGGTTAAAACAGTTGGTGATCCAAAAATCACAGTTGAAGCATCAACTAAGGAAATTGCTAAATCACCCAGATCAACATCGGTCAGATCAAAAGGCTTGACTTTAATTCCCTCATCAATTAAGGAACTGATAAAGTAATTAATTAAATCTTTTGTACTGCCGTGCATTGAAACATAGGGAACTACAACCTCAGGCTTTACCTTATCACTTACCCAGTCTTTATAGGCATCCAAAATCATATCAGGTTTATCATAAACAGGACCATGGCTGGGAGCAATCATCTCTATTTCGTAATCTTCCAGTTTAGCCAGATTCTTTTTAATAATCATTCTAAAAGGCATCATAATCTCAGCATAATATCTTTTAGCAGCCTTATATACTTCCTGCTGATCCTCTACAAATAAATCACTGGTCGCTAAATGTGAACCAAAAAAGTCACAGGGAAATAAAATATTTTCTTCCTGCAGATAGGTTGACATAGTCTCCGGCCAGTGAACCCAGGGAGTGTCTATAAACTCGAGTGTCCGGCCACCTAAATCAACAGTTTCACCATCTTCGACCACTCTGATCTGATCTGCCTCAAGCTCCAGCAGATCTAAGAGCATCGGCTTTGCTTTTTTAGAACTCAAAACCTCAGCTTCCGGAAATCTTTTTAATAAGTGGGGAATTGAGCCTGAATGATCCTGCTCAGCATGATTGGAAATAATATAGTCAATTCTTTCTACTCCCAGATCATCAAGGTTATCCAAAAAATCCTGAACAAAATCAGGTTCAACTGTATCAATTATTGCATTTTTTTCTTCACCTTTTACAAAATATGAGTTATAACTTGTTCCATCAGGTAGAGGAATCAACTCATCAAATAATTTGCGGTGCCAGTCAATAATCCCCACACTGTAAATATCATCTTTAACTTTCCTAAACATTTAAAACTCCTCCTTGTATTCTTATACTCTTAAAATTGTTATATTAATTGGGATATGTACAGATAAATTTAAGCCACCTGTAAATATTATATTAATCCCTAGTAGTATTGTCAAGTTTATTATATGCTTTTCATTTGCAAAGTTCCGTGAGCTATATCACAGAAAAAAATGCCTCTGATCAGATCAAAAGGCATTTTCAAAGTTCTGTATTTACCTGTAAAAAACACTGTCCAGCTCAGCTTCATACAAAATATATTTATCAAAATTATTTTCTACCTCCACAACAATCGAAGCAGGTATTTTATAATTTT
>CAZLCX010000137.1:0-1693 GCA_964558325.1 uncultured Halanaerobiaceae bacterium
CCGTCATTGGAGCCTTTATTGATTACCAGTCTGTCACCGACGATTGAGACAACCTCAGCTTCCACAGTGCGTTCAGAGGTTTCTTCGTCGTCTTGATCTGTTTTTTCTCCGGTAATATCAGCAATTAGATCATCCATAGCTCTGGAGATTGCTCTTTCCAGGGCATCATTATCATTGGTGTTAAGACGGATTTGATCGCCCTCTGAATCCACAATATTTATCCCGGTCTGGGAAACTCTACCTGTACCGCTGAACTCATCAATAGTCCGGGCATTTCTGGCACTAATCATTTCAACACTTAAATCAAGAGTTAACTCAATTTCGCTGAATCTTACCGGGCCAACATTGAAATCATCTTTTTCATTTATATCAATTCTATCTATCCTGCCATATATAAACTGCTCGGCGTTAGTTCTGCCTCTGAGCTGATTGATAATGGAACGGGTTGGCCTGCGGCCAGGTCTAGAATTAAGGTCATCAAGTAACTCCTGGGTTCTTCTATGGCTGAGAACGGTGTAATCTTCAACTTCAGATAATTTATCATTAAATTCCTTTGTGATTTCTTCCAGTATTTTCTGTTCGCGATTACTACTTTCAAACCAATTGGAATTAGCAGCTTCGAAACCAAGAACAGCGACTCTGGTTGCTTCAGCCTCAACAGCACCGGCAAATAGTAGGGCCACAATTAAAAAACCGGCAAGAATAATTTTCTTTCTCATAATATCTCCTCCTGTTAAAATTTATCGTAATAAGATTGTCATTGTTTTTTACATCCTAATGATATTATACCATTAATCTGCATAAAAGGATATTATTTAATGATGAATAGTAGTTTATATTTAACTGAATGATAGTTTAACCAGATATATAATTATAATAAGATTACTATGGAAAAGTTCCAAAGGAGGGTTTAAAGTTATGGATTTTTTTAAAGTTGTTGCCCCGGTGTATGATACTGCAATGAAGATATCCGGTCATAATAAGACTTTAAAAGAGCTGGTTGATCATATAGATTTGGAATCCGGTCAAAGATTATTGGATCTAGGTGGAGGAACAGGGCAGATTTTAGAGGAGATTCCCCAGGATAAAGGAATTCAGGTTGTAATTGCTGATCCTTCCCAGGCCATGCTTTCTAAAGCCAGGAAAAGGGTTGCTGATTTAGACAGTAAAGCTCTTAAGGGAGGAGAGAGGCAGCTGCAGGCGGACCTGGTTAAGGCTTTCGGTAATCAACTGCCCCTTGCTGATAAAAGTTTTGATCATGTTACGATAGCTGATGCTCTTCATCATTTTAATAATATCGAAGAGACCTTTAAAGAGATCCGCCGGGTTTTAAAGTCAGATGGCAAGCTCTATATCATGGAATTTGACCCTGGGACTTATTTTACTAAGTTTATTGCCGCTGCTGAAGGGCTGGCTGGCGAACCGGCCAATTTCTATAAGCCTGAGCTGCTTGGCACCATGCTGGAGAAGGCCGGTTTCAGTTATAGTTTTAAGTATATTACAGGTTCGATTTATATCCTGACTGCAGAATAAGACGTCATAATAAATTCAGTTTAAATTAAAGATTTAACCAGGGCTGGCGTTAATGCTGGCTCTGGTTTTTTTGTGTTTTTACAGTGAATTATTAGAGTGGTTTTCTGTATAATATTCATTATTTATGTATAATACATGTATAAAGACTTTGTGAAATATG
>CAZLCX010000138.1:0-1686 GCA_964558325.1 uncultured Halanaerobiaceae bacterium
TTTATGCTTACATTATTTTACATGGAAAGTTTTTACTTGACATAGGACGTCTAATTTATTTCGTTACCATACTTATAATTCTAGGTAAATTAATAAAATCCTTTAATTTGAAAGTCCTTTTATTTCTAATTGACTTTATTTTACAACTGATAGGATTACTTTACAATTAGATAAAGATATCTTATACTAAATATTAAAGTAATTTATTAAAATTAATAATGGAGGTATTAAAATGAATCAAAAAGAAAAAGAATTAGTAGAAAAAGCAAGAATAAAAGCCGAGTGTTATTTTAGAAGAGGTGAATTTTATTGTTCAGAGGCGGTTTTTACAACAATTAATGAGATTTTAGGCCAAATACTTCCTCCAGAAACAGTTAAACTTGCTTCTGGTTTTCCAGTTGGCATTGGGCAATCAAAATGTCTTTGTGGGGCAGTTACAGGCGGGGTTATGGCATTAGGATTAAAGTATGGCAGAACAACTCCAGGGGCAGAGATGCCAGAAAATTCTTTTTCAAATAGCGCTGAACTCCATGATTACATCATTAATACATATGGTTCGACCTGCTGCAGGGTACTTACAAAGGATTTCGATGATTTTGGCAGCCCTGAAAGAGCAGAACATTGTTATCAGATAACCGGTGATGTGGCAGCCTGGGTGATGGAAAGGTTGATCAAAGATGGATCAGTTGAAGAACTGCTTTAAATCAACTCCAGTTCCAGTGGTAGGACTAATGCTTGGTCTGTCCGGGCTGGGCAACCTTATTCAGCCCTATGGTGACCAGTTTCGTTATGGTAGTGGAGTACTGGCTTTTATTATTATAATTTTATTGCTCGGGCGCTTTATTATTGATAATGACGGTTTTTTAAAAGAATTAAATAACCCAGTTGTGGCCAGTGTTGCCCCCTGCTTTTCAATGGGTATAATTATTTTAGCCAGTTACCTGGTTAGATTTAGGCCTGATATAGCAATAATTATCTGGTATACAGGTATTATTCTCCATGGGTTATTTGTTTTATGGTTTTCTAAAAAATATTTGTTGGATTTTAATATTAAAAAAGTATTTCCTAGCTATTTCATTGTCTATGTTGGCATTGTAGTGGCCAGTGTTACTGCTCCAGCCTTTAATAATCTGATTTTAGGCCAGGTAATCTTCTGGATTGGTTTTATTGGTTATATGATTTTTCTACCGATTGTGGCCTATCGAGTATTTAAGGTTAAAGAGATTATAAAACCTGCTTTACCTACTATTGCTATTTTTACAGCGCCGGCAGGCCTCTGTCTGGCTGGTTATATGTCGACATTTCCAGATAAAAATATTTTAATGGTTGGCTGGTTAACATTTTTAACCTTAGTGATGATTACTGCTGTAATATTTTATTTACCAGAGATGCTGGCAGTAGGTTTTTGCCCCAGTTTTTCTGCATTTACCTTTCCCTTTGTTATAACAGCAATTGGGCTTAAAATGGTAACAGACTATCTAACCGGCTATTATGGCATATCCTTACTAAAATATCCAGCGTTAATAGTTGAATTTTTAGCAATTGGTCTGGTTATATTTGTCTTAATTTTATATTCCATTTATATCTTTGAAAAAGCACTAGAAAAGTAAAATTATTTAAATCAAAAGATCCTGACGGGAATTTAATTTTCTGTTAGGATCTTATGGTTTATAAACTGAATTTTTA
>CAZLCX010000139.1:0-1521 GCA_964558325.1 uncultured Halanaerobiaceae bacterium
CTTCTTTATTTTATATTTTATACCTATAAATAAGAAAGAAAAGGGAAGAACTTCTGCTGAAGTACTTCCCTTTATTTAATTATTTAATCTTTTTAAAAAATACTCTTAATTACATATCATCTGTTTCTTGAGTATTTGATGCTGCAACAGTTACAATTACTTCTGCTTCATAGTCGCCGGCAGCTACCTGAGATGCTTTAGGCATCCAGAGTGCACCATTTAAATGGAAATCAATTGGTCCACTGCAGAGTAATGCATTAGCAAAGTCTAAGGTGAAAGTATCATTTAAACCAGCTACAGCTGTATTATGAGCTGTAAGTATCGGATTATAGTCAGTGTTAGCTACAGGTTCAACATTATTTCCAATTACAGCTAAATCATCTTCCCAGTCACCATAACCATTGATTCTTGTATCATTTGCATCTGAAGATACTCTAAATAAAGTTGGAGCGTTCATCCAACCATCACCATATCCAAAATCAGCACTTAAAGTAACATCTACTTTTGTATTTGCATCAACTTTAAACAATTCAACCTGTGGGTTAGGTAACTCTCCTTCATCCTGATAGTCTGCATAAACCTGATAAGCTTCAGGTTCTAGACCGGCAGTAGTTGCTTCTGATATTGCGTTTGCCCATATTCCTGCTCCACCATTGTCTCCTGTAACACTGTCAATAGTAGCCTGACCATCACTAATATAAATTCCTGGCTGACCTATAGGTACATTGTCATTACCGAATAATCCAAGGTATCCCGCATCTTGTGTATCAAACCAAATTTCATAATAAGGAGCAACAGTAACATTAACACCTACATCTGCTTCTGCTTCATTATCATCAGCTAATCCTACAGCACTAAATCCCATCACCAATAAAACTGCTAAAGCTAAAACTAATAATTTTTTCATTTTTTTTCCTCCTAATTTGTTTTTGCCTCTTATCTGGCCGGTTTCACCCTGGCTCCCCATTATTCTATAGGTGACCAATTGAAAATAATGGATCACAGCTTCCAAATTAGAAAAGTTTAATTAAAATTCCCTAAGTCTTTAATTCCACAACTAAACCGAGCTTTTTCTTGAATCACTCCCTTCTTAAAATGAATTAAGATTTACCTCTACAAAGTCCAGAAAACTTACTTAACTGTTTTCTGAAGATCTATTAATAAACGGAATAACTCCGTTATTTTTTAATAGTAATAAATAATATTTAATTACTCAGTTCCATCTTCTACAGCAGCAACTGTATAGATTATCTCTCCTGTATATTCTCCAGCGATAATTCGGCTCCAGCTTCCTTCACTGGCCCAGTAATACTGGACTATGATATCAAATTCATGTATCCCAGGCTCCAGAGGATAAGCCTGCTGGCTCTGCAGTTTATTTCCCTCTATGACTGAAGAATCTAATCCAGGACTGTCTTCCTTTTTTCTTTGACCAAATCCATTGTTGTTAGTTTCAGTCCCTTTATTAACCAAAAATGTATTTAAGCCAAATGCCTGTTCTGAAGCTTCTACTTTTTCACC
>CAZLCX010000140.1:0-1500 GCA_964558325.1 uncultured Halanaerobiaceae bacterium
TTCTCGTTATATGATTCAACAACTGTGTCGGTAAATTTCTTCTTAACAGCAATCTTGAAATCTTCTAAGCTATTGGCCTGAGCTCGCTTCTTTAGGTCATCATCATTCTTCAGATTATTAGTCATCTGCTCGGTAGCAACTTTATCAGGAACATCTACTTTCTTAGCTTTCTCTAAAAATTTAGGTTTATTTGGTTCTAAGATGCAGTCAAAACGTCTTAAAATTGAAAATAGCTAGTATTTATGTCTCCATATTTTTCTGGCTTATATGAACAATCTTAATAAGTTTGCTATCTTCCAAATAGAATTGACTTTTTCTCCAAAGTTGTTCATTCCATTAATTTGTGTTATAGATTATTATAATCCTCATATTCTTGAAGTAGTTTTTCTATAAACTCTTTTAAACTTCCATCAAAATCATTGAATTCATCAAATCTTTCACGGAAATAACCACCTAAAACAAAGCCGTGTTCCTGATACTTACCAGAGAATCTGGAAGTTATTGCTCTAATAATTGATTCGTCAACTACAGAAAACCAGCTGGGATAATTTGCTGCCTGACTACCTTGGGGTACATTATCTGCCAGATAATTTAAATCATTTATTTCTGACTTCAATTGATTATTGATAGGAGTAATAACTCCATGCAAATATTCATGTACTATATTATGCATATTTGGTCCATTAGAAGGACCTGTTATAATCATTGGAGCATTATGAAAATGATCTATATTACCCGCACCAGATCCTCTCGAATGACTATCTAATAAGTTAATATTAATATATAAATCTGATATTTGATCTTCTTTTATTCTGAGAAAATTATTAACTTCTAATAATGCATCAGTAACCTGACTTTCATATTCATTCAACTTTTTCTGATAGATTGAATCATAGTCATCATATAATTTTTTAATGTTTGCTTTCTGATAAAACTCTTCTAAATGTTCAGGTAAATCATGTAGATCACTTAAACCACCATAAGAAGGAAGTCCATCACTTATCACTTCAAAATCTGGAGGATTTCCCAGATGCTTAATTGCATGAACATAATAATATCCGCGAACTCCCTTATTATTATAGTAATTATTATCTTTTAAATCTAGATTCATATCTTCTAGTTCACTTCGAACATCTTTCCTGGTTTCAGAAAAGACTCTGTTCTCATCATCATAGCCTGTATAATTCATAAAAGAAAACAAGGTAAAAATTCTTATGTCATTTATGTATTTTATTTTTTTATTTAAACTCTCCTTAACAGGGTCAACAGCAAAACTAGCTCCAATCATCATATTTTTATCTACTTTTATTTTCTGGGTAGAACTAACACCTTCTAAATCATAGCTCCAGCCTTTGAAATCAGATTCAGGTTTTGCTGTTATTAAAACCTCATCTCCTTCATCATACAATCTTTTATCTGGTGATAATTCTATCTCCCCTTCACCCTCTAGTACCTTAGTTACAACTGAGTATTTTGCTGCTGTGACAGTTCCACTTAATA